>DATBHX010000132.1:0-77054 GCA_036557225.1 Candidatus Angelobacter sp. | reverse complement strand
GCGGCGCTCGACGAACTGGAGCAGATCACGCTCAAAGCCGATGCGGGCGGACTGGACGTGGTGGCGTATATTTCGATGGCATTCGGCAATCCATACGGCGATCTGTGGAACGCCGAAGAGGTAGTGGAAGCTGTGGGCATTCTGGCGGACATGAATATCCACCAGATTTCGCTGGCTGATACCGTGGGGCTGGCTACACCAGCGCAGGTCGGTGAGCTGATCTCGGCCGTCACCAGCGCTTACGATTATCTGGAGATCGGGGCGCACCTGCATAGTACGAAAGCTGGTGCGGCGGCGAAGGTCATTGCTGCCTATGATGCAGGCTGCCGCCGCTTTGATTCGGCCATTGGCGGGCTGGGCGGGTGCCCTTTCGCGCAGGATGAGATGATCGGAAACATTCCCACGGAGATCGCCGTTCAGGCTTTGGCGGCGCATGGAGCACGAGTGCCGCTGAAGAAGCCGCTGGATACGGTGATTGAGATGTCAGCAGACATAGCGAAGAAGCATACCGTGGCGATGCAATGAAGCGATTGGTGGTCTACACCTCGATTACCACGTTGCTGTTGCTGGCATGGATGGCAGCGCATTACTACGCGGAGTTGTCCGCTGTGTTGTGGCACGTTCGCCACGGGTCGCAGGCGGAGGTCAACGGGATTCGCCTTCCCGTTCCCCTCGCTTACGAGGTGTCCGAGAACCCCGGATTGCCCAGGCTGGGGATGGTTCGGTTTGCAGGACACGCATGGCGGGGAGGCGGCATGATCGACGTTGATTTTCACAAACAACCTTCACCGGAAGCCATTCAATTGATGCAGTCAAGAGGATTGATGCAATCCCAGGTTGTGGGAGAGCGGATGACGACGCTTGCGGGCAAGCCGGGAAAATGCGTTGAAGAAATTCCGCAGATCGGAGATGGGCGCGTGCAAGAGCTGTTGCGAGAAGGCGATTTGCTGGAGATCGATTGCTGGTTTGGCGGCGAAGTTGAGGTTACGTTCCGGGTAACAGCCAATTTGAAAGACGAATTCTACTCTGTCATTCGAGGCGCGTCGCCGGTCCAGGGGGACCGCTAATGCCATACAACACCGTTCTCTATAACGAAGCGAACCACATCGCTACGATCACGCTGAACCGCGCGGACCGGCGTAACGCCATCAGCTACGAGTTGATTGACGATCTGACCACTGCATTGGAGCAGGCTGCTGGCTCCGCGGCGCAGATTGTTGTGCTGACCGGCGCCGGCAACGCTTTTTGCTCCGGCATGGACCTGGACAATCTGAAGCAGCTCACCGGGCGTACGCATGAGCAGAACGTTGCAGACTCTGAGACTATGGCGTCACTGTTCAGAGCGTTGTATGACTTTCCCAAGCCGACGATTGCAGCGGTGAATGGACCGGCGATCGCCGGAGGCACGGGGCTGGCCACGTTGTGTGATTTCACGCTGGCAAGCCCGGAAGCAAAGTTTGGCTACACTGAGGTGCGGATCGGTTTTGTGCCCGCCATTGTTTCGAGCTTTCTGATTGCCAACGTCGGCGAGAAGCGCGCACGAGACCTTCTGCTCACGGGACGAGTTTTTGGCGCCGAAGAAGCCCACAGGCTTGGCCTGGTGAATGAGATCGTGCCGCAGGACCAGCTTTTGCCGCGGGCTTACGAATTGGCAAAACAGCTGTTGGAGAACAGCCCGGCATCATTGCGCGCGACCAAGAAGCTGCTCTCCGGCTATACGCGCGAGCAACTGGACCGGCAGGTGGGCCAGGCGGTGCAGGCGAACGCCGCGATCCGGCAAACAGCGGACTTCAAAGAGGGCATCACAGCATTTCTGGAGAAGCGCAAAACCACGTGGACAGGGAAATAGATTCCAAAACAAAAATCGCAGGCGAAACCACGCTGCGCGTACGCTACGCCGAGACCGACCGCATGGGCATTGTCTATCACGCAAACTTCGTCATTTGGTTTGAGGTTGGCCGGGTGGAGCTGCTGCGCCAGCTTGGATTCCAATATAGCGAGATGGAGCAGCAGGACAACTGCCATATTCCCGTGGTCGATCTGCGGGCGCGCTTCAAAGCGCCGGCCCAGTATGATGATGAGATCGTGGTGCGCACAGAGCTTAAGAAAGTCCGGGCGTTTCTGCTGCATTTTGCTTACGAGGTGTTTCGCCAGACGGACCGCACGCTGCTGGCGACGGGCGAGACCATGCACATCATTGTGGACGACAAATTTGAACGCCGGTCCCTGCCGGAAAAGTATCTGAAGGCTTTCACCGGACGCAAAGAGAATTCATGACCCCGCTGGAAATCAATGGTAACGATCTTTCTTTTCCCGAGCTGCGCCAGGTGGTTTACGCGCGCCGCCAAGTCAGGTTGGGAGACGAGGCGCGCAAGAAAGTTGCTGCCGCGCGCGAAGTGGTGGAGAAGCTGCTGCGCGAGAACCGCGTGGCGTATGCCATCAACACCGGCGTGGGCAAGCTGAGCGACGTACACATAGAGCCAGCGCAGAACCGCCAGCTGCAGGTAAACCTGATCCGCTCGCATTCGGCGGGTGTGGGCGAGCCGCTGAGCCAGGAAGAGACGCGGGCCATGATGCTGCTGCGCGCCAACTCGCTGGCCAAGGGCTTTTCCGGCGTGCGCGCAGAGGTGATTGACTCGACCTGCGCCATGCTGAACCACGGCGTGCATCCAGTGGTGCCGTCACAGGGAAGCGTCGGCGCAAGCGGTGATCTGGCTCCGCTGGCGCACCTTGCGCTGGCGATGATCGGCGAAGGGGAAGTGTGGGCGGAGCAAGGACGTATTTCTGCCGCCGAAGCGTTGAAGCGTGCCGGCATCAAGCCGCTGGTTCCGGAAGCCAAGGAAGCGATCTCGCTGATCAACGGTACGCAGGCCATGCTGGCGGTGGGTACGTTGGCCTTGTTGGCGGCAGAGACGCTGGCGGAGACAGCCGATGTGCTGGGTGCCATGTCACTCGATGCGTTGCACGGGACTGATGTCGCGTTCGATGACCGCATACACGCTGCCCGCCCGCATGCCGGGCAAATGAAGGTGGCTGCGAATCTCCGCCGGCTGATTGCCGGCAGCGAGATTCGCGCGTCGCACAAAGACTGCGGCCGCGTGCAGGATGCATATTCGCTGCGCTGCATTCCCCAGGTCCACGGCGCCGTGCGCGACACGCTGGAGTTCTGCCGCAAGACGTTTTCTATCGAGA
The DNA here is from genome assembly GCA_036557225.1 of Candidatus Angelobacter sp. Taxonomy (GTDB): domain Bacteria; phylum Acidobacteriota; class Terriglobia; order Terriglobales; family Acidobacteriaceae; genus Angelobacter. Next base: position 73,862 of record DATBHX010000132.1, on the reverse strand, counting down.
TGAACTCCGCCGTCGACAACCCGCTGGTGTTTGTGAGCAGCGGCGCTGAAGGAGACATTATTTCCGGCGGCAACTTCCACGGGGAGCCCCTGGCTTTTGCCCTGGACTATATGGCGATCGCGCTCAGCGCTCTGGCGGGAATTTCCGAGCGCAGGATTGAGCGTTTGGTAAATCCCGCGTTGAACGAAGGCCTGCCGCCGTTCCTGGCCGGCGATGCCGGCATCAACTCCGGTTTCATGATGCCGCAGGTCACCGCCGCGGCGCTGGCCAGCGAGAACAAGGTGCTGGCGCATCCGGCGTCAGTGGATTCGATTACGACATCAGGCAATAAAGAGGACTACGTTTCCATGGGGATGGCGGCGGCCATTAAGTTGAAAAAAGTTGTCACCAACACCACGCATGTTCTGGCGATTGAGGCGTGTGCAGCGGCGCAGGCATTGGATTTTCTGGCGCCGCTGAAGAGCAGTGAAGCCTTGCGGCGCGCCCATGCAGCAATCCGCAAGGTCAGTCCGACAATCGAAAAGGACCGCGTGTTTGCCACGGATTTTGCCAGGTTGGCAGGGCTGATTCAAGCCGGCACGTTGGCCGAATAAATCTCTGACGCGAGGGCGCCGAGACGCGCAGGTTGCAGCTCTCACGTCGCGTACTGTGCTTCGCCGTTGCCGAACGACCAATTTTCCTTGGCTGTTTCAACCAGATTGACGAAAACGTCCTCACGGCGCATCCCGGCCTCCTGATGAAGCAGATCGGCCAGCCGCCGATACAGAGCTTTGCGCACTTCCAGCGTACGCCCAGCGCTCATGGTGATCTGTATGATCACGATATCGTCAGTGCGTTTGATGTTGAGATAGGAAGGGTCATAGATAAGGTCGGCCTTGCTGTGCTCGGTGATGATTTGGAAGCGATCCTGCGCCGGAATGGAAATGGTATCTACCAGGGCGCGATGGGCAGCATCGGCGATTTGGCGTTTTTGCTTGTCAGACTTGCCTGCAAACATGGAGATTCGAACCAGCGGCATTGTAGCTCCTCTTAATCCAGCTATTCTGTTGGATTCAATGGCCGCTAAAGCGATGCGAAGAGAACAAAATTCCTCAGCGGTGGCGCGCAAAATCTTCAAACGGAAGCCGGCTTCCCGCGTCTAAAAAACTGAGTCGGGAACCATTTCTCGGCAGCGCGGTAAACACCAGCAGGGCACGTCTGTCCCGTCAAGAAGGAGATCACTCAAGATGCTAGCCACCATCCTGCAGGACCTTCGCTATGAACTGCGTACGCTGCTCAAATCACCCCGTTTCACCACGATTGCGTTGCTTACCCTGGTGCTGGGGATTGCGGCCAACGTGGCCATCTTCACGTTTATCGATGCGGCGCTGATCCAGCCGCTGCCGTATCGCGATGCGTCGCGCCTGGTGGAGATTTATGACACGCGGCAGGCGGAGGTTTTCACGCAGTTTGAAGCTTCGTATCCTGACTTTCTCGACTGGCGTGAGCAACAGCAGGTTTTTGAGGGGCTGGCGGGCTATTCGGCGAACCAGGTGCTTCTGCGGGGAACAGGATCTCCAGAGCTGCTGGCTTCCGCAGTGGTTTCCGACAATTTCTTTCAGGTACTCGGTGTGCAGCCGGTCACGGGGCGGGATTTCCGTGCTGGTGAGGACCAGGCGACAGCGCCACGCAATGTGATGCTGAGCTACAGCTGGTGGCAGAGACATTTTGGCGGTAAAGACGTCATCGGCCAGGTGCTCAATATTGATGACGAGCCAAATACTATTGTTGGCGTTTTGCCCGCTGATTTTCACTTCGCCCCGGTCGGCGATCCTGACGTGTGGGCGACTCTGCACGCCACCGGCGGCATGCAACAGCGGCGAAACCTGCATTGGCTGGATGTGATCGGGCGCCTGAAGCCGGGAGTTTCGCGCGCGAGCGCCGCGGCCGCGATGACCCTGATCGCCGAGCGCCTGGAAAAACAATATCCACAATCGAATGACAAGCTGCGGAACGCACTGGTGCCGCTCAACGATGTAATCGTCGGCCAGATACGGCCTATTTTGCTGGTGCTGCTGGGCGCGGTGTCGCTGTTGCTGGTGATTGCCTGCGCCAATGTAGCGAATCTTCTGCTGGCACGCTCCATGGCGCGGCGCAATGAGATGGCTGTGCGAACCGCACTGGGCGCAAGCCGCGCGCGGCTGATCGGCCTGATGCTGACCGAAGGCCTGGTGCTTTCCGTTACCGGGGCAATTGTGGGACTCGTTGTGGCCCATTGGACGGTCAAGGGGTTTGTGACCATGATTCCCGCAACCTTTCTGAACTTCATGCCCTACCTAAAACACATGGGCGTCAACAGCAGCGTGATTCTGTTTACGTTTCTTCTGGCACTGGTGACGGGAGTTGTATTTGCGCTGGCTCCCGCGCTGCATGCTTCGGGCGCCAGCGTGCAGAGCGCGCTGAAAGAGGGGTCGCGCAGCTCACAGCCGGGATCGTGGCGCAACTTTGCTTCTGCCCTTGTGGTCGGAGAAGTAGCGCTGGCAATGGTGCTTCTGGCAGGGTCGGGGCTGATGGTCAAGAGTCTTTACCGGCTGCTGAATGTGAACCCGGGGTTCGATCAGCAGAACCTGCTCGGCATGGGAGTCCTATTATCACAGTCGCGCTTCCCGCAACCGGAACCGCAGATGCAAGCCCATCAGGACCTGCTGGAGCGGATACGAGCACTCCCTGGCGTGAAGTCGGTAGGCAGCAGCAGCATCTTGCCGGTCTCGAACGGAGGCAATACCAGTAATCTGCGAGTGGTGGGAGTGCCCTCCGACACGCCGCAGGGAAAGGAAGCCAACAGCCGGTCGGTCAGCCGAACCTATTTCTCGACTCTGGGAGCGGAATTGCTGCAGGGCAGCTGGTTCACGGAGGCTGACAACTCCACCGGGCCGAAGCGGGTCATTATCAATAAAACGTTGGCCGATCAGTTCATGCCTGGGCTTGATCCACTCAAGCAGCAGATATGGTTTACCTACTCGGACAAGGAAAAGCCGCGGCAGGTGGTGGGCGTGGTTCGTGACATCAAAGAAGGCCCACTCGATACGCCGGCCCGGCCGGCCATCTATACGCCGATGGAGGCGCAAGGAAGGACATTCTTCAATCTGATCATTCGCAGCGAACAACGCCCTGAAGCGTTGATCGGCGACGTACAAAATGCGATCCGTCAATTCGATCCCGGCTCCATGACGTTCCAGGTCCAGACCATGGAAGACCGCATCCGCCGATCGCCGGCGGCATTCCTGCATCGTTATCCGGCGGTGCTGGTGGGCGTTTTTGCGTCTCTGGCGCTGCTGCTGGGGACCATCGGGCTCTACGGGCTGGTGGCGTATTCGGTGAGCCAGCGCACGCAGGAGATCGGCATACGCATGGCGCTGGGCGCGCAGCGCAGCAACGTGCTGCAGATGGTCCTGGCGCAGGGCGTAAGGCTGATCGTGCCGGGTGTCGCGATTGGAATAGTGGCTGCGGTGCTGGTGGCTTATCTCATGCGCAGCATGCTGTTTGGGGTCCAGAGCTGGGACCCGGCAATCTTTGTACTGGTAACCGCGCTGTTGGCGATCGTTACGCTAGCCGCAAGCTATATTCCTGCGCGTGCGGCCACAAAAGTGGATCCGATGGTGGCGCTGCGGTACGAATAATCGGGATTGATCACGCTGCCGTGGCTACAATCACATTCCATGCGGTGGTGGGCTTGGGCCGCTCGATACGGACATCAGTGAAGCCGCTCGACGCGAGGGCGTCAACCACGTCCTGAGGCGTGCGAGCGGTGAAGATGTCGACAGGCATGTTCAGCTTGTCCATCCATTCCTTGGGCAAGAAGCCAACCACGACGCGGCCGCCGGGAGTGAGAACACGGTGAATCTCCGCAAATCCCGCCTTGAGCGACTTCCAGAAGTACACCGTATTGACCGTGCACACCTTGTCAAAGGCGGCAGAGTCGAACGGAATCGATTCGACAGCGCCGTCGCGGAAGAGAGCGCGGCCGCCGGCAATGGCCTGGGAGAAAATCCGGTTGGCACGCTCCACGATGTCTTGGGAGCGGTCAAGGCCGGCGACAAAAGAGGCCCGCTCGAGCAATCGGGGCAGAGTAACGCCGCCGCCGAAGCCGATTTCAAGAACACGATCCGATGAGGACAGGTCCAGTTGCTGGACGGCGAATGCATTCATCGCCGCATTGTGGCGGTTCATCAGATGCGCTATAACGCGGCCAAAGAACCCATTCGGATTGGAAAGTTGACGGGCAACAAATCTGGGAGCCACGGTGCATGACCTCGGTTGAGTTAAGTCTGGGCACTACTCCGCCGTAAGACAGGGAACCTTGAAAAGGGAGTAGCTGGTTTTACTCCAGATGACGGAGACGACGAGCAGGACGCAAATTTTTCGTTCTTACCGTGCATTCACCATGCGCTGCATGAAATGCTGCCGAACCTGCAATCACCTGGTGTACAGTAGCGCTGCTATGCGATGCGTGGTTCTTGTGGTCCTGTTTTGCGGATTAGCAGTCCGAGCGCAGGACTGCACTCAGACTATCCCGGCTATCTTCGTCAACGAAGAGACTCGCGAAGCGGTTCCCTCCATTTCCGCTGACAGACTGCACGCAAAAATCGGAAAAGTTGCGATCCCCATTACGGCGCTCGAACCCATCAGCAGTTTCCGGGTGCTGATTCTGATTGACACCAGCGGCAGCATGGATCCGACAAACTCGCCGTTCACTCACCGACGCGAGGCGCTCGAGATCCTGAACAAGACTCTGGACGAACTACTGGACAAACTTCCACCGCACGTTCGACTTGAATTTGGCGTGTTCAACAACAATACGGCGTTCGGCCCGGAGTTTACCGCCGACGGCCAGCAATTGCGGAGGAGTTGGGTGGATTCCACTGAGCGGGCTAAAGGTAACCGCTCCAAGGATACCGCCCTTTACGATGCCGTAAAAGAGGCACTGGAGCGTTTTGATTCTCCCCAGCCGGGCGACTCGATTTTGATGTTGACTGACGGAGGGGACAACATAAGCCGCGCAAAACCGCAAAAGCTCCAGGAAGAAGCGGCAAAGAAGGGCGTGCGCCTTTTTACCGTTCTATTCCTGGGTGCAGGGGCAATCTCTTCCCCCACAGAGGGATCGCCGCAGGAGATGTTTGATTTCGCCGAGCGCACCGGAGGAAGCGTGCATGTGGTCGACGTTTCCAAACGTTTCTGGACGGATGCCAAAGAACGGGAAAGGGCAAAGCAGGAGTTCCGCCGATTCTTGAACAACGAGGTGCTTTCCGGATATCTGCTGCATTTGAAAGTTCCCGCCGAGGGTGGGAAGGAGCGCAAGTGGCTGTTGGCCGTGGATCGGTTACCCGGCCAGAAGACCAGGACCATTCTCTCCTACCCGAGCCGCCTCAGTTCATGCTCGCGGGAATCCGCCGTTCGCTAATTGCCCGCCAGGCCCAGCTCACCGGCGATCGTCTTCATTGCCTCGATACAAAACGCGATGTGTTCTTCGAGATTGACGCCTAGATCAGCCGCGCCGTTAATGATGTCATCGCGATTCACGCTGCGGGCGAAGGCTTTGTCCTTCATTTTTTTGCGGACAGACTTGGCTTCGACCTCGGTCAGCGATTTGTTGGGCTTGACCAGCGCGCTGGCGGTGATGAAGCCGGAGATTTCGTCGCAGGCATAGAGTGTCTTTTCCATCCGGCTCTCACGTTTTACGCCGCTGTAGTCGGCGTGGGAGAGGATGGCGCGGCGGACTTCTTCCGGATAACCACGCTCTTCCAGGATCTTGTTGCCGACAAACGGATGCTCGGCGGGCGTAGGGTATTTTTCATAATCGAAGTCATGCAGAAGGCCGGTAATGCCCCACTTGGTTTCGTCTTCGCCGAATTTGCGGGCATAGGCGCGCATACAGGCTTCCACGGCCAGCATGTGTTTGCGCAGGCTCTCGGACTGGGTGTATTCGCACAGCAGGCTCCAGGCCTGGGCTCGATCAAGGTTAGGTTGGCTCATGTTTCTCCGGGGTAGGCAGTTTATAGCAAGGTTTATCGTTTGCGCGATGACGTCTATCTGCAGCCCACCGCGCCAAAAGCGCGCGTCGGGGACCCCGCGCAGGCACGCGTCCCGGCTCGCCGGGATGCTAGACGCTGATACTGTCGGCAGATCAGTGTTTTAACTGATATACCGCCTGTTTCTCCGTTTATTCTCTGGTTTTATACCATCAATTCAGGTTTTTGGCCTAACTTTTCTGTTGACAACTGTGAGTTCATGCTTGAGACTACGTCAGTTAGAGGGACTAACTTAGTACGATTTTTGGAGTTTTGCCTGCTCTGGCACTCCGAAATCATCCATGGCAACAGCACTGGCACCGGTCGATTCCCGGGAAGTGGTTCGATGTGACCACTGTCATCTGGTCCAATTCCGGACCACCAACAATCTTTGCAGAAAATGCCGTACCTCGCTCGACGAAGATGAGCCGGAACCGATTCTGGCCCCACCGCCGCCGGAGGAGACGCACACCAACGGCAACCATTCCCAACTCCAGGTAGCTGCCGCTATTCGAATGTTGCGGCAGAAGTCCGGACTGAGTCAACGCCAGCTTGCGCTGCGCATGCAGGTGCCGCGCACCTACGTGTCGAAGATTGAAAATGAAAAGGCCATGCCGACACTGTCGTCGCTGCAGAGGCTGGCGGCGGCGCTGGAAGTCTCGATGGGCGATCTGCTGAAGGGGTCCTGTCGCACCATGCAAGACGAAATCGCCGACCTGATGCATGACGAGTTTATCGCCGAGGTTGTGCAATACATGGACAAGCTGGACCCGATGCAGCGCTCCACACTGCTGGCCCAGGTGCGCGATCTGAGCCTGCGTCCGCGCCGCAGCGCCTGAAGCTCTCTCCTGCAAGCAACCTGAACAGCCGGGGACGAAAATGTCTCCGGCTTTTTTGTTGTCAGCGATCAGCAATCAGCAAAACGCGTTGGTTCTTGGTGTTCACTCTTTAGCTGTTCCGCTTCATTCTGTTGCTTTGCTGATTGCTGATTGTTGATCGCTGATTGCTACTTCCTAGCAACTCTCTCCGGCTGCTCGCACTCCAAATAAGAAAGCACGACTGGAGGGGAGCCGTGATCACCATTCTTCTGATCATTCTCGTTTTGTTGTTAATTGGCGCGTTACCGGCGTGGCCGCACAGCCGCAACTGGGGCTATCGGCCAAGCGGCGGCCTGGGGTTGGTTTTGCTGATCGTGCTCATTTTGTTCTTACTGGGATATCTATGAGATTGATTCTCGTTATTGCGCTTAGTACTCCGTTCCTGTTTGTCTCCGGGTGCGGCCAGCGAGACGCCGAGAAAACCAAACAGCAGGCAGCGCAGGCCACGGAAAAGGTCAAAGAGGAAAGCAAGACGGCGGCGGTGGAACTAAAGAAAGACGCGAAGGAAGCGGCCAAACAGACCAAAGCCGCAGCTGAGGGTGTACAGGAAGGTATCCAAAGCCCGGATGCGGCAGTGAACGTAAATACGGCTTCAAAAGCGCAGCTTCAGACCCTGCCCGGGCTCGATGAAGAAATGGCGGATCGCATTATCGCGGGCCGTCCGTACCACACCGTGGACGAAGTCGGAACCAAAGGTGTGGTTCCACCGGAGGAGTTTCAGGCGATCAAGCGGAAGATTGTCGTGAAGTAAAAGTCAGAGCAAGAGATTTTTACAGGAAAGAATCACAAGCAGGCGAGCCTGGGCCCGCCTGCCGCATGGTGCGGTTATTTTGTGAATGATTTGATGGCTGCGGCTTCGTCGTCTTTGATATCGAAGACGGTATAAAGCTTGGTGATCTGCAGCAGGTCGTGGACTTTTTTGGTCAGATTAAGCAGTTTCAATTCGCCGCCTTCGCGCCGGACCGCGGTAAAGGCGCTGACCAGCTCTCCGATCCCGGAGCTGTCGATATAGGTGACGTCGCCCAGGTTGAGCAGTATTTTTTTCTGGCCTTTGCCGACCAGATCACGGATGGTGTCGCGCAGAATCACGCTGCCCTCACCCAGAGTGATGCGCCCGCTCATGTCCACAATAGTCACTCCATCCATCTGTCGATTGCTCGTTTTCATCGTCACTGTGCTTCCTCCTCCTTGGCATTCGCCGCGTTGCGGCCGGTATGTTTAATAAGGGTGATCTCGGTCCCAGGGTTGGCGTTGCGGATCTTGACTTCGTCCATAAACGCCTTGATCAAAAAGATCCCGCGCCCCGAACCTTTCATCAGGTTCTCCGGGGCCAGCGGATCGGGAATGGATTCCAGATCAAGTCCCTTGCCCTGGTCGGTAATGGTGATCACCAGGGAATCACTCGTGGTTTCATAGGCCACGACAAATCTTTTGCCCGGATCGTATGCGTTGCCGTGCAAAACCGCGTTGACCGCGGCTTCCCGCACCGCCATGGCCACCTGGTACTGTTCTTCTTCAGCCAGACCCGCCCGCGCCGCAGCTTCTGACGCTGTTTGCTCGGCGTGATTTACGCTCTCTAACGTTGATTCCAACGTGTACGAGACCCGGTTTGTCATGGGGCGGTTCACTAATGTCTGTTTTAGACAGCCTGGGCGACGCAACTACTGGGGCGATTGTAGTGTGCCTATGCAGACGGCATATTGTCAAACCGCCACCGTCGCAATGGTGGAAGTGACGCGCGATGTTCAGCCAGCGTCGCCCGTAATTCTGACCCGCCTGAGCCTGGCTAGGCCGATGCCCCGGGGACGAACTGCAGCACCACCAGAGCCTGATCATCGAGCCGCGGAGAGCCAGCGCTGAAGCCACGAACCTGCTTCAGGCACTCTTCCACCAGAGCCTGCGACGGCAGCGCACGGCAGCCCCGGAGCAGCTTCTCCAATGACGCTGCGCCGTACTGCGAACCATCGGGACTTTCGGCTTCAGAAATTCCGTCGGTGTAGATCACCAGGCTGTCTCCCGGCGCGGCGCGGAGGGTGGAAGTTGAAAATTTCTGGTCGCAAAACAGGCCTACTGGGACCGTTGCTGCCTGAATGGCCGCAATTCTTTCTGGTCCAAGGTGAAACGGAGCCGGATGGCCACCATTGCAAATCTCCACATTGCCGAACTCATCGGCCTTGCCTACCACCAGCGTTGCGTACTGCGTGGGCAGTGTGCTTTCGCAGAAGAGGCGGTTCGCACGCTCCACGAGTTGGTCCAGCGGCAGGCCGGTGGGTATCAGCACGCGAAACATGGCATGCAAATTGGCCATCAGCATTGCCGCAGCTACGCCTTTTCCGGAGACATCGCCGACCATGAAGTAGAGATCGCGGCCCTGCTGAATCAGGTCACAATAGTCGCCGCTTACTTGTCCGGCAGGTTCATAGTGGTAAGCCACCTTCCAGCCCGCGGCGCAGAAGTCGCGTTTGGGCAGCAATCCGGCCTGAATCTTGGCCGCCAACAGCAGGTCCTGCTCCAGAGCTCGTTGCTCGGCCGGCTTCAGGCAGTCCAGGCACAGTTGGGTCAGCGGGTCGGCAAAAAGGCGTTCTGCCTCAACCGCGCCGGCGCAGGTTTCGCAGACGCCGTAGCTGCCATGGTCAACGCGTTCCAGCGCACGGTCCACCTGTTCCAGCAGCTGAAGCAGGTTGGCCGTCTGGGTCTTGGCGACAGCGGTCTCCAGCTTTTGCCGCCGGACTACCAGTTGGTCGCGCAGCAAGTGCAGATCGGTTACCTGAATACCCATGGGAGAACTCCTTCCAGTAACAGAATCGTTTTGGGACCGCGCCGATTCAGTTTATTTGCCTTCCTGTTCGCCTGCATAGCAGAGTACGCTTCGTCCGGCGGCAGAGCACTCCGATTTTTGCTTTGGAACCCGGAGCCATCGCCACCAGTACCTGGCATTCTGCAAAAGATTTCCCTGATCATCCACCTTTTCGGTCTTTCAATCTCCCGATTTCCTGATGACCCCATCTCCCGATCCTGCTCCGCTCTCTGCGATTTCCAAAAAGCCCTAGTCACGGCAAACTACATTTGGGTATTCTGCATTCATAGAGTTGAGCAGGAAGAAGAGTCATGCAGGAAGAGGTAGCACTTTCGAGCATCCTTGGCGCGTCCGTTTATGACAGTTCCGGCGCGTTTGCCGGACAGGTGCGCGAAGTCGCCATCTCGCCGCAGGAAGACCCCAACCGCATCTCTGATTTCGTGGTTCGAACTCCGGAAGGCGACCGTCTTCTGCCCGCGCGCCAGGTCAAGACCGTCATTGGATCTTCCATCCAGGTGATCGGCAGCCCGCATGACTGGCCACCGCTGGCCAGCTCTGCCGGCATGCTGCTGCTGGAACGCGACCTGCTCGACCAGCAGATCATCGACGTCTCCGGCCGCAAGGTTGTGCGCGTGAATGACGTTGATTTCTGGCGTGAGCCGGTCAACGGCGCCATCAAGCTCAAAGTCGGCCGGGTCGATATCGGCCTGCGGGGCGCCATCCGCCGCCTGCTCAAAGGTCTTGCACCCAGCCGGGCCATTGAAGCCCTGGCCACGCGCATGCCGGAGAAGTCGATTCCCTGGGAGGCCGTCGATCTCATTGAGACCGATCCTTCGCGCCGTGTCCACCTCAAGCTGGAATATGAGCGGCTCTCCCGTCTGCACCCGGCTGATATTGCCGACATTCTGGAAGAGCTGGCGCCGGCCGAGCGCGAAGCCGTCTTCGGATCGCTCGATGAAGAGGTTGCGGCTGAGGCATTGGAGGAGATCGATCCGAAGATGCAGATCGAGCTCATGCGCTCCATCGATTCGGACCGTGCTGCCGACATCGTGGAAGAGATGGATCCCGATGCCGCCGCCGACCTGCTGGGCGATCTGCCCGCGGAGACGTCAGAAGAAATCCTGGAAGAGATGGAGCCGGAAGAGCGGCAGGAAGTATCCGAGCTGCTTGCGTTTGAGGAAAATACCGCCGCCGGCCGCATGACCACCGAGTTCATTGCGCTCTCGCCCGAGCACACCGTGGGTGACGCCATTGATCGCCTGCGATCCTTTGAAGGCGCGGTTGAGACCATCAGTACCATCTATCTGGTCGACCAGCAGGAAAGACTCGTCGGCTCGGTTCCGCTGGTCTCGCTGGTGCTGGCCCCTGGCGGCACTCGTCTCGGTACGCTCTCGCCCGAGCACGTAATCTACGCTGAAGCCAACGCCTCAGACCGGGACGTCGCCGAGATGTTTGATAAATACAACCTCGCCACCTTGCCGGTAGTCGACGAAGAACAGCGCCTGGCCGGTATCATCACGGCAGACGACATCATCAGCCTGTTAAGGGATCGGATCTGATTCCTTAGTTGTGTGTCGCGCCTCCGGCGCTGGTGTTTGGTTTTCATTTACCCAATTACCAACTTACCCAATTACCAAATAACAACGGCCTGCGTTTCTCTCGGCGCAGGCCGTGGTTCCCTATACTGACGATTGAAGTCTTTCTTTTCGCGAGCTGCTGTCGCGCATTCACGTTTGCGCGGCTCGCACTCTTGCAGGTGTCGCGGCAAACATTCTCCTCCTGCAATAAGAATTGTCAAGACCAAATCCGGGCACTTTTCATCAGGCACGTACGAAATTCAGAAACACTGGCTATGAAAGTCGGTAGGAATGCTCCGCGAATTGTGCCGATTCGGCTCGTTTGGTCTCCCGCCCTCTTTCCTGTACGATAGGCAAAAACGTATGGGACAACCGGCGTGATCGAACCACGCCTTCCGTTCATTCATGGCTTTTGCATTTCGCGCTGAGCACGTAGGCAGTTTTTTGCGCCCCACACCCCTTCTGGAAGCCCGGCGTGACCCGGTTTTTGACCGGCATCGCCTGCGCGCCCTGGAAGACGAATGCATTTTGCGTGCCCTCGCCCGCCAAAAAGACCTTGGCTTTGAGGTCTTTACCGATGGGGAACTGCGGCGCTCGAACTTCATGAGCGACTTCACCGATGCCGTCGCCGGCTTTGACATGAGCGAGGCCGCGCCCCGTGACTGGTCCGTGACGGAAGCGGGCGGAACTGCCGCAGCCGTCGCCCAACCCGCTCTCCATCGAACTCTCGAAATAAGGGACCCGGGGGCCAGCCGTGTTCCGGGCATCGTCACGGCCAGGCTTCGGCAAGTGGGACCGCTCACCGGGCATGAACTTAGCTTCCTCAAGAAACACAGCCCCGGACGCATCAAGCTCACCCTGCCCAGCGCTACGCAATTTCCCGCGATCGCATTCAAACCCGGCGTGACCGACAAAGTTTATAAAGACCATTCCGCGCTGCTGTGGGAGATTGTTGCCATCATGAAGTCGGAACTGGCCCAGCTGGTACAGGAGGGCGTGGACTACATACAGATTGACGCGCCACGCTACAGCTATTACATCGACCCCAGATGGCGCGAGTGGATACGCACCGAGATGAAGCTGGAGCCGAACGGTCTGCTGGAAGAATCCATCCGCGCCGACAACGCCTGCCTTGACGCCGCACGCCGCTCCGGCGTTACGCTGGCCATGCATATTTGCCGGGGCAACAATCGCGGACACTGGTACGCCGAAGGCGGTTATGATGCCATTGCGGAAAAAGTCTTTGCCGGTGTGAATGTCGATCGCTTCCTGCTGGAGTATGACGACGACCGCTCCGGGACCTTCGCGCCACTGCGCTTCGTGCCTCGTCACAAGTCCGTGGTGCTTGGGCTGGTGAGCACCAAGCGCCCGCAACTGGAAAGCGGTGACCTGCTCATGCGCCGCATCGACGAAGCCGCGCGCTATCTTCCGCTGGAGTGCCTGGCCCTCAGCCCGCAGTGCGGCTTTGCCTCCACCATGGAGGGCAATCTTCTCACTGAAGAAGAGCAGTGGGCCAAGCTGCGTCGGGTGATCGAAACCGCGCATCGGGTGTGGGGATAGAAACGCTCTCAGCGTCTTCCATTTCTCTTGTATAAAATGGTGGACGTTTTCCCATGAAGATCACGCCTTACCGCCGCCATCCGGCCCAGAGCCAGCCTCCGTATCTCTACGAGCCTTACCGCGCAACCGTAGTTCGTGCGCCGCGGCGGCCGCTCATTCTGCTGCCGCACACACTTTCCGAAGTCACTGGCCCCGTGTACGGACACAGTCAAGTTACAGCGGCCGACAGCGACCTCACGCACCAGCATGCAGGCGAGCCGCAGGGCGAGCGCATCATCGTCAGTGGCCGGGTGCTTGATGACAGCGGCCGTCCCGTGCCGCATACGCTGATTGAAATCTGGCAGACCAACGCTGCCGGCCGGTATCGCCACCACCATGACGGCCATCCGGCGCCGCTCGATCCCAATTTTACCGGCGCAGGCCGCGCGCTTACCGACGAAAACGGAAACTATCGCTTTGTGACCATCAAACCCGGCGCCTATCCGTGGCGCAATCATGAGAATGCGTGGCGTCCCGCGCATATTCATTTTTCGTTGTTCGGTCCTGCATTTGCGACGCGGCTGGTCACGCAGATGTATTTTCCAGGTGACCCGCTCTTTCGCTACGATCCCATCTTCCAATCCATTCCTGATGAGCAGGCACGGCAAAGATTGGTCGCTGAGTTCGACCTGGCCACCACCAAACCCGAGTGGGCGCTGGGCTACCAGTTCAACATCATTCTGCGTGGCCGCGAAGCTACGCCCTTTGAGGGCCAATAGCATGGCCCGTGATCTCACGCCCACGCCTTCGCAGACCGTTGGTCCGTTCTTTCATCTCGGCTGCACGGAGCATGCGTCAATGGGATCGCTGGCCACGCCCGCGACCAAAGGAGAGCGCATTCGCCTTGTCTGCCACGTCTCAGATGGCGAAGGCCGTCCGGTTCCAGACGCGATGATCGAAATCTGGCAAGCCAACGCTGAAGGCCGCTACGCCCATCCTGAAGACACGCAACCCAAGCCGCTCGATCCCGGCTTCAACGGCTTTGGACGCCTCGCCAGCGACGAGCACGGCGTCTGCACGTTCGAGACGATCAAACCAGGGCGCGTCGCCGGCAACAATGGTGCGGTGCAAGCCCCGCACATCAACATTTCTGTCTTCGCGCGCGGTGTTTTGCTGCGCCTGGCCACGCGGGCTTACTTTGCCGGCGATCCCGCCAATGCAGAAGACACTGTACTGGCGCTGGTTCCAGCCGATCGTCGCACTACCTTGCTGGCCCAAGCTGATGCCGCAGACAACGCTTGCTGGCTCTTCGATATTCATCTCTGCGGCGAGCAAGAGACAGTCTTCTTTGATGTCTAAGCCGGGCTCGCGTATTCTTACCTGCCTGGAGGTGGCATGGAGGTGCGGCTGATCGAATGCTTGTCCACCACCGGCCCGCTGGCTGAACTTTTCTCCGACGAATCCATCCTTCAATCGATGCTGCAGTTTGAAGTGGCGCTGGCCCGCGTAGAAGGCAAGCTTGGCGTGATCCCGCGCTCTGCGGCCACTGCGATTGCCGCGGCCGCTCGCTCCGCCAACCTAGATGCTGCGACAATAGCAACCTCGGCTCCGCTGAGCGGCACAATTGCGATTCCGTTCTTGCGAGCATTCAAAGAAGTCGTCAGCGCCAGCGACCCTGAAGCCGCCGGGTTTGTGCACTGGGGCGCCACCAGCCAGGACCTTTGCGACACAGCTCTGGTCCTTCTGCTGCAAAGAGCCCAGGCAATCCTTGATGCCGATCTGCGACGGCTGGAAAAGACGCTGCAGCGTCTCTCCCGCCGGCACCGTCGCACCGTGATGCTGGGCCGCACGTGGCTTCAGGCCGCGCCTCCGGTTACATTCGGGTTAAAGGCTGCCGGGTGGCTGGGCGCCATTCATCGCAGCCGGCAGCGGCTCGCCATGGCTTTTGGCGATGCGCTGGTCCTGCAATTTGGAGGCGCCGTTGGAACGGTGGCTGCGCTGGGAACGGAGGGCGTGAAGGTTGCGGAAGCGCTGGCCGCTGAACTTCAACTTGCATGCCCGGAGGCTCCATGGCATACCCATCGCGACCGGCTGGCTACGCTGGTCTGTGCGTGTGGCGTGCTTACCGGCTCACTCGGCAAGATGGCGCGCGATATTCTTTTGCTCGCGCAGAATGAGGTTGCCGAGGTCCGTGAGCATGAAGACAGCGACCGTGGCGGATCATCCACGATGCCGCACAAACACAACCCGGTCGGTTCCACATTGGCTCTGGCTGCGGCGCACCGCGTGCCGGGACTGGTTTCCGGTTTTTTGTCGATGATGGTGCAGGAGCACGAGCGCGCGGCGGGCGGCTGGCAGGCAGAATGGCCAACCATTGCCGGCATCATTCAGAGCACCGGCCTGGCCCTGGCTGCGATGACAGGTGTTGCCGAAGGACTGATCGTCGACGAAGAACGCATGCGGGCCAGCATCACTGCAACGCGGGGACTGATCTTTGCCGAACGCGCTTCCATGCTGCTGGGAAAAAAGATCGGACGCGACCGGGCGCACCATTTTCTGCATGAGGCGAGCGCCGAGGCAGTTGCAGCGAAGCGCAATCTGAGTGAGGTGCTGGCAGAGATGCCGGAGATCGCGCCGCATCTACGTGCCGCTGAGCTCGGTGACCTGGAAAATCCCGGCCACTATCTGGGCATGGCAGAAGAGTTCCGCAGACAACTGCTGGCTTCCGCAGAGGAGCGAGAAAGACCGCGGGCAAAGCCCAGGCCGCAAAGATCCACCCGACAATCTGGTCGCAGAAAGAAAGGGAAAAAGAGATAAACCGTGCCGTTCCTCAGCGTCAACAATACGCGCTTGTTTTACCGGCTTGAGGGCCAGAGAGACCTGCCAGTGCTCGTGCTCTCGCATTCGCTGGGCTGTGACCACAGCATGTGGGCTCCGCAGATGCCCGATCTACTCGACCATTTTCAAGTCCTGCGCTATGACACGCGCGGCCATGGCGCTTCTGACGTTCCGCCCGACGACTACACCATGGACCATCTTGGCCTGGACGTATTGAGCTTGCTTGACGCGCTCAAAATCTCGAAGGCGGCATTCTGCGGGCTCTCGATGGGCGGCGCCATCGGACAGTGGCTGGCGCTGAACGCTCCACAACGGCTCTCCGCGCTGGTTTTGACCAACACCGCGCCCAGGTTCGGCACAGCCGAGTTGTGGAACGCGCGCCGTCAATCGGTGCTTGAAGGAGGCATGGCGGCCGTAGCCGATGCGGTCATGCAGCGCTTCTTTTCCGCTGAGAACCAGGCTTCGGCTTCGGCCCAATCCACACGCGCTGTTTTGCTGAGCACCGATCCCAAAGGTTACGCCGCCTGCAGTGCTGCTTTGCGTGACGCCGACTTTCGTTCCGGGCTCGCGCGCATCTCTGTTCGCACGCTGGTCATCGGCAGTGATAGAGATCCGTCAACGCCGTGGGAAGGTCATGGCTCGGTGCTGGCCAGCGAGATTCCGGACGCAAAGGCAGTTCGACTCGACACCGCGCATCTCTCCAACCTGGAGCAGCCGCGATCATTTACCACGGCATTGCTCGACTTCCTGTTGCCGAAGGCGAGCAGCCAGGACCAGTATGAGGCTGGCTTGAAGGTTCGGCGTGAAGTGCTCGGCGTGGAGCACGTTGAGCTCTCACTGGCCAGCGCCACCGACTTCAACCGCGACTTCCAGGAGCTGATTACCCGTTACGCCTGGGGCAGCGTATGGACGCGCCCTGGCCTCGACCATCGCACGCGCCGCCTGCTGGTCCTGACTGTGACCGCGGCTCTGGGCCGATGGGAAGAGTTTCGCCTGCATCTTCGCGCGGCGCTGGCCCATGGGCTTGAAGCGTGCGATGTGAAAGAGACGCTGCTTCAAGTTGCAGTCTATGCCGGCGTTCCCGCCGCAAATACCGCGTTTCAGATCGGGAGAGAAGAGCTGAACCACGCAACCAACACCGGTCCCACAGACTGAGCAACCGCAAACCAATTTTTTGACAAAATATCGTCTTCCGCTGTTGTCGTTTCCTTGAGCTCTCGTTTATTCTGCGAAACGTAGACTTTTTTCCTGTCAACTCCGCTCTTCTCCTCCGGGACAATATTTGCGATGAAGCTGAAATTTTTCAAACGAGACCTAAGTATGCCCCGCCGGGTCGCCGGCCTGGGCGTACTGAAGTACCGGCTGCTGGCGTTTGTCGCAGTCTTTGGTCCCGGCTTCATCACGGCCAATGTCGATAACGATCCGGGAGGCATCCTCACCTACTCGCAGGCTGGAGCGAAGTTCGGTTACGCGCTGTTGTGGACGCTGATTCCCACGACCATCGCGCTGATCGTGGTGCAGGAGATGGCCGCGCGCATGGGCGCGGTGACCGGCAAAGGCCTGGCTGATTTGATTCGTGAAGAATTCGGCCTGCGCGCTACTTTTTTTGTGATGGTGGTGCTGGGTCTGGCCGACTTCGGCAACATCATGGCGGAGTTCGCCGGCCTGGCTTCAGGGATGGGGATTTTCGGCGTCAGTAAATATCTGGTGGTGCCCGTTGGCGCGGCGCTGGTGTGGTTTGTGGTGGTGCGCGGCACGTACAAGCCGGTGGAGCGCATTCTGATCCTGTTTTCGCTCATCTACTTCACCTATCCGGTTTCCGCGCTGCTGGCCCATCCGGATTGGCACCAGGCGATTCGAGACACCTTTGTTCCCCAGATCAGCAACCATGCCGATTACCTGCTGCTTGTGGTCGGACTGGTGGGTACCACCATCACGCCCTGGATGCAGTTTTATCTGCAGGCCTCGATCGTGGAAAAGGGAATTGGGAAACGACAGTATGCGCTCTCGCGTTGGGACGTAATCCTGGGCTGCATTGTCACTGATGTCATTGCGTTTTTTATCGTGGTGGCCTGCGCGGCAACGCTCTATAAAGGCGGCATTCACAACATCAACGATGCCGCGGACGCTGCCCTTGCTCTGAAACCTCTTGCCGGACGGTGGGCATTCCTGCTCTTTGCCATCGGATTGGTGAATGCCTCGCTGCTCTCGGCCGCGATCCTGCCCCTGGCCACGGCGTATAACATTTGTGAAGGACTGGGCGTCGAGTCGGGCGTGAACAAGAGATTTTCAGAAGCGCCGACGTTCTACTGGATCTACACCGCACTGATTGTCGGCGGCGCCGGTTTTGTACTGATCCCACATCTGCCGCTGATCAAGCTGATTCTCTTTTCCCAGGTAGCCAATGGTGTGCTGCTGCCCTTTGTTCTGATCTTCATGCTCAAGCTGGTGAACCGTCAGCAGCTGATGGGGAGTTACAAAAACTCCAGGTTTGCCAACATCGTGGCGTGGGGTACCAGCGTCATCATGATCGTCCTGACCGCCGCGCTGCTCTGGATGCAGGTAACGGGCCGGACTTGAGTGCGGGCTAGAGCACCTCGCCATTGCTGATCTTTTTTACAAAAGCCACATCGGCGGCAAGGAAGTCGTAGCTGGGCAGCTCTTTGCGACTGACCCAGCGAACGTCATGGAAGATGCGGTTCTCAATTTCGCGTTCGAAATGGTCGACGCGATAGAAATGCAGTTCCACTGCGTGGCCGCTGCCATAGCTATGCCGGATCACCGCTACTCTGGCGCCGATGGTGGCCGTGATGCCCAGCTCTTCATCCAGCTCGCGGCGCAGCGCGTCTCGCAATTCTTCCCTGGGCTCCACCTTGCCTCCGGGAAACTCCCACTTAAGGGGCATGGTCTGCTCAGGAGTACGCTGGCAGATCAGGATTTTTTCTTCCCGCACAATGAGAGCGGCAACTACCTGTTTAATGGTTCCCAACCGTTCGCACCCGTTATGAAAATTTGGTAAATGGGTAATTTGGTAATTTAGTAATTGAATTCGATTTGTGCTCTGGTTTTCTTACCCAATTGCCAAATTACTCAATTACCAAATTCTTCACTTGGATCCGTCGCAGTCCTGATTGCGCCGTAAATCTCTCCGGATGAATCGCCGTCGCTAAAGCCTGCAGCCCGTGCAACAGCGTACTCGCCGGTGTGTTCAGAAATTCATCGTTGATGCAGTACACGCGGCCGGTCTTTGCCGCGCTGGTCTGTTCCCAACCGCGCCTGGCTACGATTTTCTCCAGCGGCACACGATCACCCGCGCCGCACCACGCAGCTACAATCACATCAGGATTTGCGGTCGCAACTTCTTCTTCGCCAGCTTGCTTTCCGGGGTGGCCGAAGAATCTTCCTCCGGCAGCTTCCACCAGCTCCGCGACCCAAGGTTGCGACAGGATGAGAGGCTTGCCCCACTCTTCGCAATAGACCAGCGGTCTTTCCGCGCTGGATGTTTTCTGGCGCACGGCTGCAATCTCTTGTTGCATACGCCGTACCAGCTCAAGGCCTCGCTGCTCGGCAAGGCCGGGTTCCTCAGATCCCACCAGGCGAGCGATGGTCAGAATATCTTTGTAGACATCGTTCAGGTAGCGCGGCGCCAGCCCGAGAAAAGGAACGCCAACCTTGATGATCTCCGCCACTGACTCCAACCGGTACGGCACCGAGGCGATCACCAGATCGGGTTTTGCAGCCAGAATCTGCTCAGCCTTCGCTGACCACGAATCTTCGACGATGCGGCAGCCTGACTGCCGTACCTCGGGACAAACGTCAGCGCAATATTTGGTGCAGGCCGCCAGCCGCTCCAGCAGGCCGAGATCGCGCATCGTAACCGTGATGCTTGGCTGCAAGGACGCGATTCGCCGCGGCAGGATGTTTTCTGGCATCATTGGATTATATAAACAGCTGTGGCAAGGCGCTTAGCACAAGGGCGAGGCCGGCGCGCCGAGCCCGCGGCATCAGGGCTTTCAAATCTATCCGAAACGAAGTTCTGAAAGCGGGTTAGAGCGCAGCGACAAATAAATGTCCTATTCAGAAAAGGTCCTCGATCATTTCGAGCATCCGCGCAATGTAGGCGAGCTGCCGGCGCCCGACGCGGAGGTGCGGCTTGAGCACCCTGTCTGCGGCGACATTATGAACCTGGCGGTCAAGCTCTCTGATGGCAGGATCGACCAGGTTCGCTATCGCACCCGTGGCTGCGTGGCTTCGATTGCCGCAGGCTCATGCCTTACCGAGATGATTCAGGGCAAGTCCGTAGCAGAGGCCTCCGCTCTTCAGCGTGAGCAGCTGCTTGAAGCGCTGGGCGGCTTGCCGAATGCCTCTGTTCACGCAACCCACCTGGCGATGGATGCGCTGGCGCTAGTACTCAAGAAGTTAAAAAATATCCAGCGATAGCGCGCCTTTGCAGAGGGTTAAGGCGGCAAATAGTCCCAGAGACACTGGATCAACAATCATGTCCGGCTGCCCCGATCCCACGGTTTCCAGTGCTAAACTAATAAACAAAGATAACTTCCAGGGCAACAGTGAGCTTCAAACCACCCTTCTCACAATTTAAATGTGACGCTCCGGCACGAATTGGCGGTACAATAATGCCCCAAAACCTGCCTGCCCGGGCGGAGAGAGAAAAATGAAGACACTAGCGACGCTAACGCTGCTCGTTGTGACCACGTTCACCTCTCCCGGCCCGTCTGTCAATGGCGTAAAGATTGTGACCCGGCAGGTCACCGGCGGCTTTACCGACACGCGCACGGAATATCTGGCTGCGGACCGCCTGCGCAACGAATGGCAATCGCAGATGCGAGATCGCATTGGCCCGCCGATGGCCACGATCATTCTGCGCGGCGAACATGACCGCGTCTTTGTGCTCGACATGCAGGCCCACGAATACACCACGTATGAAACCGACTCACGGGGAACCACCGTGGGCATCCGGCCGCGACCGACCGAGGATTCCGGCGGCACGCTGCAGATATGGATCGAAAATATCGATACCGGAGAGAGGAAGCAGATCTTCGGCCACATGGCCCGACACATCATCACGCGGGAAAAACGCGTGGCCGGGCCGCGCGCCTGCTCCAAGCCCTCAGAGACTGAAACGGACGGCTGGTACATCGATGGCTCGCTGATGCCGGAGTGGCGCCAGCAGAAGAAGAATAGTCCCGGCATCGTGGTTGCGGCGGAAGTTGCCGCCGTCTCCAATGACAAGTGTTACAACCGGATGGACAAGATTGAGCTCCATCGCGCCGGGGTTGAGACCGGCTTTCCGGTGAAAGTCACTACCACCATGCGCAGCGAAGTCACGCAAGCCGATGGCAGCCGGCGCATGCTCTCCTCCACCTGGGGCTCTGAGGTAGTTGAGCTGCAGGAAGGGCCTCTCGAACTCTCCCTCTTTGATGTTCCTAAAGATTTCAAGCGGGTTGACGTTCTCAGAAGCTGGAACATACCACCGCCACGCCAACTCTCCGGCTGGGAGTGGTTCAAAGAGAAGCTGCAGGAATTCTTCCGGTAGGAAGCGCGCTTACTCACAGAACTTTTGCCAATTCACTGATTACATCATCGCCGTAGTCCGGGTCCTTGATGCTGAATTCGCCTTTCCCGATTACCGGGTTCAAGTTCAGGAAAACCTCGGGTTCGCCGTCCCGAAAGAAGAGCTTTAGCGTAATCCAAGTGCCTGTTTTCTCCGGTCCAAAGCCTCCGTCGGGGTAGCGGCGAGTTTGCAGCCCGAAAACTGCATATGTAAACGGTACATCTGGAACTCGTTTGGTACTTTGAGGAATCGCCTTGGCCTGTAAGGCGGTCTTGAGTTGAGCAAGCATCACGGACGAGTCAGAGCCGGTAATCGATAACAACCTACCCTTCCCAAAACCTACGGGAAAAGTGGCGTGAGTATCCTTGCTGGAGCCAAGCTCTATGCGGAACGTAGCCAAGTGGCCGGCCGATTGAGAAGTGACTAGCCAGGTGGTAGTTTGTTCCAGGTTCGCCGGCCCGCGCTCCAACTTAGCGTCAAAACCCACAGCCCCCTCCATGGGCGTATACGGTTCGTCCGCAGGCAGCTTGGACTTACATGCGCTGGTCAATAGCAGGGTGAGCAACAGGGGAAATACGCGGAAATGTCTTGCATTCATTATTTCGTTCCAGCCGGCCAATATACGCGCCAGTCTTTTTCCGTCGCCATCTTTTCCAGATCAGGATTTGGGTTGATGGCAAAACCGTGGCGGGCGATCTCCAGCATGTCAGCATCAAAGATTGAGTTGCCAAAGCATACGTCGACTGGTTTGCGCACGACTTCTTCAATTGCAGTAGCTTTTGCCGGGCCGCTGGGCACGCGAATCAGCCGGTCCGTGAGCACACCGTCTTCTACCTGCACTGAGGCCGCGAGCACGCGGCTGCCGCGAATGCCAAAGCGCTTTACGCCTTCGCGGATGACCCAGTCATTGGTGGAAGAGACGGCCCATACTTCGCAGCCGGTTGCGGCGAGTTCGCGGGCCAAGCGCAGCATCTCGGGGAAGATGCGCTGCTCAACCACGGCAGGGAAGAATTCTTCTGCCGCTTCTTCGAGCGTCTGCATGGAAATTCCGGCGTTGATGGTGACCATCTCGCCGCACATGGTGTCTTCATCGACTTTGCCGGCCTTGTAGTCGGCGTAGCGGGCCTTTGCCCATTCGGCAATCTTTGGCGGAAGCATGCCGCGGTCGATCTCCCAGAAGAAAAAGTCGGCGCCACAGTCGCCGCTCCACAGCGTGCCATCGCAATCAAAGACAGCAACGCGCGGGTGTAAGGTGAGCACGGAGTCAGCGAATCGCTGGCCTGCAGATAAAGATTGGGTTTGGCTCATGAGGCTGGGGTTTCCATGCGGATGCGTTCGAAATCCTCCGGCGTATTGATGTTGACGGTAACTAACGGATCGTTCACCGGGACGTAGCGTATGTGCTGCTGGTTGGCATGCTCGATCTGGCGCGCAATGGCGCCGGCGGGTGCGCGCAGAAATTCCTCGATCATCTCGCGCCCGATCACGAACGGGTGGCCATGTTTGCCGGCAAACTCAGGGACCACGGCCCAGGTGGGATCGTCGGCGGCGAGAAAAGCGTCCCGGAGTTGCCGGGCGGTTTCAACTTCAGCCGCGGGACGGTCTACGAGGGTGATGATCGCGGCGTCACGGCCGCGATTGAGCACTTCCTGCAAACCCACTTGCAACGAGCTGAATTGCCCGCGCCCGGGATCGGGATTGACCACCAGAAACGCCGCGTGCGCATTCACGATCGGCTCCAGCTCGGCTGCGTTCCCGCTGGCTACAACAATCACGAGTTCAGTCACCGCCTGCAGCATGCGAATGGCCGAGGAAAGAAAGGTGCCGTCGCGCCAGGGAAGCAGCGCCTTGTCGCGGCCCATGCGTGAAGATGCTCCGGCTGCCAGGACCACACCGGCGAATGAGGGTGAGAGAGGCATGAGATTACAGCTGCTTGAGGATCTCTGCCGCCTTGGCGCTCTTCATATGCGGCAGCGTTGTGGGAGAATTTCGGCGGATGGCGATCAGCTCTGCCACGATCGCCACGGCAATCTCTTCCGGCGTAACGGCGCCAATATCGATGCCCACCGGGGCGTAAACACGCGCCAGCTTTTCCGGAGCAATGCCTTCTTTTTCCAGCTCCTTGTAAATCGCAATGGTTTTGCGCTGCGAGCCGATCATTCCGATATAGCGCGCCGGCGTCTCCGCAGCCCAGCGCAGCACGCGCATGTCATCGCGGTGGCCGCGGGTGACAATCACGATATAGGAAGCATCATTCGGCGCCAGCTGCGACGTTACGCGCTCGTATTCGTCGGCGTAGACGTCGCGGGCGTCAGGAAAGCGCTCGCGGTTGGCGTAGGTCTCGCGGTCGTCGGTGACGACCACGTCAAAGCCGGCCATGCGCGCGACTTTGTAAAGGCTCCAGGCCACGTGGCCGGCGCCAAAAATATAGAGCGTGGAAACCGCCAGCACTGGTTCAACAAAAACTTCCAGCGTGCCGCCGCAGACCAGGCCGGTATCGTATTTCGGATTGTTGTTCAGGTCGAAATGCAGCGTCTTGGGCTTTTCCGTCTTCATGGTCTCGCGGGCTGCTTCCCAGACCTCGGCTTCCACGCAGCCGCCGCCAATAGTGCCGACAATGGAGCCGTCATCGCGCACCAGCATCTTGGCCGACTCAAATGATGGTATGGAGCCACGCACGTTGATGATCGTGGCCAGGGCGCCGCGCCGGCCTTCCCGCCGGAGACGGGTTATTTCTTCATAGATATCCACGTCCCTATTCTAGCGGATGGCGCAAAATCTACCACGGTGACACTAAGGCGCAAAGATTTATAGCCCAATTGCCGTGGGGTGTTTAGGCTGATACAAGCCTAGCTCGCCACCGCCGGGAAGTTGAATTGAGGTGATGGAGCCCCAGCGTGCCTCCATGACCGCTCCGCATTCCACGCCCTTGGCTTGCAGGTCTTTCATGGTGGCCTGCAGATCGTCACACATCAGATAGAGTTGGTGGTGAGGCTCTTCTCCTGCTTCGGTCGGATGAGCCGCGAGCTCCGCCGGCGGCGCGGCAAAGATCAGCCAGCCGTGGCCGGCGTCGACCGACTTTAAGCCCAGCACATCGCGCAGAAACGCGCGTATTTTTTCTGCATCGTGAGCGTAGAGAATGGCGTGGAGACCGGTGATCATGGCAGGAAGAATTGTAATCCCCGAAGGAATTGGTAAATTGGTAATTTGGTAAATGAAATCCGCGGGGAACTTCCAAGTTCCAAAATTTACTCATTTACCAACTTACCCATTTACCAATTTTCCTCCGTGTTTCCGTGCCTCCGTGGTGGATTTTTGGTACTCTCGCATGTTTCCCCATCGCATGAGGAGGCCCGATGAAAGCTGTCCGTTTCCATGAGTTCGGCGGTCCGGAAGTGCTGAAGTATGAAGATGTGCCCGATCCTAATCCTCGTCACGATCAGGTGTTGGTGCAGGTGAAGGCGTGCGCGCTGAACCATCTTGATTTGTTTATCCGCAAAGGGCTGCCAGGCATCAAGCTGCCGCACATCAATGGCAGCGATGTCTCGGGCGACATTATCGCCGTGGGCGACTACATTACAGATCTTGAGCCCGGCCAGCGCGTACTGCTGGCTCCCATGACGTTTTGCGGCGTCTGCCCCAGGTGCACGGAAGGGCAGCAGAATTTCTGCCCGCAGTTTTCCGTGCTCGGGTATGCGAATGACGGCGGCAATCGCGAGTACATCGCCGTGCCGCGCGTCAGCGTTCTGCCGATTCCTGACGAGCTTACCTACAATGAAGCGGCCTCGCTTCCGCTGGTTTCGGTGACCGCCTGGCACATGCTGGTGAGCCGATGCGGTATCCAGCCTGGAGACACAGTTCTGGTCCTGGGCGGCGGCTCCGGCGTCGGCTCCATTGCCATTCAGATCTGCAAGCTGTTTGGCGCAACCTGTATTGCAACTGCCGGGGACGAAACCAAGCTGGACCAGTGCAAGGACCTGGGCGCCGACCACGTCATCAACCACTACACGCAGAAGATCGCCGACGAGGTGAAAAAGATTACCAACCGCCAGATGTGCGACATCGTGTTTGAGCACGTTGGCAAAGCCACGTGGCAGGAGAGCATGAAGTCGATGAAGCCCGGAGGGAAGCTGGTGACCTGCGGCGCCACCACCGGCCCGGAAGCCAGTTTCGACATCAGATTTTTATTCGCGCGCCAGCTCTCATTCCTTGGTTCCTTCATGGGCACCATGGGCGACTTTCATGAAGTGATGAAGCACATCTTTGCCGGAAAAATTAAGCCAGTGGTCGATAAGAGCTTTCCGCTACGCGAGGCGGCTGCAGCGCATGAGCGTCTGGAGAAGAGCGAGCAGTTCGGCAAGGTGATCTTGAATCCCTAAGCTAAAAAAGCCGAGCGCGGAGCCCGGTCTGATTCCCAGAGATTTCGACGATGCACGGCTTACACTGCGGCTTCTGGATGTTTCTGCAGATACAGTTTTACGAACGGACAGATGGGAATGACCTTGAGCTGATTGAAGTGAGCATAGTCGAGCGCAGCGCGAACCAACTGATTAGCCAGACCGCGACCTCGCATTAGTTCGGGGACCTCGGTATGAATCAGCCGCATAGAATCACCTGTTCGCCGGTACTGCAGGAACGCAGGGCCTGACTCCAGTGCAATCTCAAACTGGCCTCCGGCTTCATTGTGCTTGACAGGGTTGCTGTCCATGAATTCTTGACTGCTTCCTTCGCTGTGCTTAAAAGGATTCTACGCGAATCGAACGCGCGGACAAGGCCTTTGTGCCATTTATCTTCACGGATGGCCCTATTTTGTTACTCAGAGCTTCTCCCGCGGCAGCTGTCAGTCCAATGAGGTGCTGACCTTGGCCATCGAACCGGTCTCTTCTGTGGATTCCTTTACCGGCCACGAACCAGCCATGCAGGCCAGAAGATAGATTCCGCCAACAATGGCGAATCCCGCAGCCAGGCTCCGCGTGTGCGCCACGGTTCCCACGGTGAAGGAGAAGAGGAGTTGCAGCAAGGTTCCCATAAAGTAGAAAGTATTTTGCACACGTCCGATGAAGTGCTTGGGCACCAATTCCATGACGGTGCTGGTGATGGCCACGCCGCCCAGGCCGCGACAGCAGCCCATGAGGCCATACACCGTCACTGCAACAGGCAAAGCCAGAGTTACGGCGAGTGAAGCGTTCAAATGGACCGGCCTGTGGAGGTGCATTCCCAGGAAGGGAAGCGAGATGAGCGAGATTCCCAGCAGAGCCATGGAGACGCCGACAGCCCGCCGGTGTCCTGTGCCGCGAATGAGCGCGGGAGTGAAGATCGCGCTCACGCACGCTCCTACGGCCCATCCGGCGTTGAGCCAGCCATAGCCGACGGCCCCGGTCTTCAAAATGCGATCGCTGAACGGAGCGGTAATCACGCCCTGGGTCAGCATTCCGCCGATGAACAGTGCCCAGGCAGTGCCGGTCAACATCAAATGTGGGCGAAGGCGGATGTAGGAGATGCCTTCACGCAGTTCATGCAGGAACTTGGCTACCGCGCTTTCGTGCTCGACGCTGTCCGTGGCGACGGCGACCGTGTGCCGTCCTTTGCGCACCAGCAGATAACAGGTAAACGAGAGCACGTAGCTGGCAAAGTCGATGAACAGCACACCCGCCAACCCAATCTTGTTGTAGACGAATCCGACGATAGCGCCGGCCACCAGCCATCCGCCCTGTACCCCTGCCAGAAGAAAGCTGTTGGAGTGGACGAATTGCGAGTCAGGCGTAAGCTCCTGGATGAGCGCCGTGACTGTAGGCCAGAACATCCAGAAGCCGGCGGCGACGAGCACGGCCATCAGATAGATCTCCCACAGCGTCGCCACGCCACGGTAGGCGAGTACCGCGACAGCCAGGATAACGAGGCCGCGGACAGCGTCAAGGATCATCAGGAGCCGGCGGCGGTCTTCGCGATCGATGACCACGCCGGTGAAGGGCAGCATGAGCAAAGCAGGAATGGTCTGCAGCATCAGCAGCGTGCCCAGCGCCATCTCTGAGTGCGTTTTCTGCAGGACAAACCAGGTGACGCCGGCGGAGTTCATCCCGCTGCCGATCATGGAGATGAGATTGGCGGCGAAAATAAACCGCAGACCGCGATGTTGCAGGATGTTACGCACGTCTATTCACTTTAGCATCTCCCGGATTGTCCATCTGGCGTCTTGCCCCGGGCCGCAGGACTTGAAATAATTCCCACTCTCATGCTGCACCGCCACGTTCGTACCGTTTCCGCAGTGGTCCTGGCCGCTGCGGGCTTTGCCGCCGCCGCGTCTCTGCGCCAGGCAGTCAAGCCGTTCTCCGTTTATCACGATGGCGACGACCTGGTCTTTACGCCTGAGTCAGCAGGAACGCGCAAGCTGGCCGCTGTGGGCCCGTGGAACCTGGGCGAACGTGTGGGAGCCGACAAACCGCTCGATGACAAGCGCCTGAACCTCTACTTTGTATCGCCTGGCGTGCAATATCGTGCTCCGGGAAAGGCCGAGTATGACCACAACCTGGTGATCAACAAATACACGGTTGACGGTAAGCCGCGCGACTGGGACGTTTTCTGGTGCTTTATTCTCGATCCCAGTCTGCGTCCTGATCTGCGCAGCGAGCGTGAACTGCTCACGGCTAAGCATCAGACATTTCGGCCGGCAGCGCTTTTTGAGTTCAAAGACGTGCCGTCGCATTCGCTGATGGCGGAGCGGCTGGGCGTGAAGTCATTGGCCGACCTGAAACGCTATCGCCGCAAAGATGGCACACTGCCGCGATTATTGATCCTGCCGGCGCGGCTCGCCGTGCGTGCTACCGCCGAGGTGCGCGATGTGATTATTAGCCATCCCGGTGAGACTCCCGGGCACTAGTCTTTCATCTCTCACCATTTATACTGAGACTTAATCTCACGAAGGGACTTGGCCTCTGCTTCCATACATCCACATACCATTTTGGCCGTACGAAATTCCTACCTTCGGCCTGATGATGCTGCTGGCCTTTGCCGCCGCCTACTTTGCGCTTGAAGCGGAGGTCAAGCGGCGCAAACTTCCGATCGATGTCTATAACGTGGTGGCTCTGGTAGCGCTGATGGGCATTCTCGGCGCCAAGGTCTGGCACGTCATCGATACACCGGCGGACAGGCTGACCGGAGACACGTTGCGCAGCTTCGGCGCTTTGGTGGGTTGGTTCCGCGGCGGCTTTGCCTGGTTTGGCGGCTTTGTGGCCGGCATTGCCATGCTGCTTCTTCTCGCGCGACGATATCGCGTCAGCATGTTGACCATGCTGGATGTCTCAAGCTCGGCTGCCGCCGTCGGCTACGCCGTAGGCCGCATTGGGTGCCTGATCTCCGGCGACGGCGACTACGGCCGTCCCACGCATCTGCCCTGGGGCATGTCTTTTCCTGACGGCCTGGTGCCGACCACACAGACTTGCCCGCAATGGGGAGCTCCGCCGGACTGCCGCGTTCATCCCACGCCGCTCTACGAATTCTTTGCCGGCGTGCTCATCTATTGGTACATATGGCGGCGCGGCACGCGATCGATCCAGCACCCGCTGGCGCCCGGCGTGATCACCGGAGAGTTTCTCGTTCTCTTTGGGCTTTCGCGCTTTCTGGTGGAATTTATCCGCATCAACCCTCCGGTGCTGTGGGGTATGAGCAACGCGCAGCTTGCCGCGCTGCTGACCATCGTCGCCGGCGTGGTGCTGCTGATCTTTGCGAGGCGTCGATTTCGCAAAGTCGACCCAGTCCACAAAGTCTTAGATCACGTGGTTCAGCACGGCAACCAGGAGACCAAGCCTGAATATCATCGCGCTACGCCTGAATGCCCGCATCCCGAGCGCTGGAGGATGTTTGACACCATGACCGCCGAAGTAGAAGTGCTCGACTTCCTCAAATGCCTTATGACCACCGTCAAGCCCAACCTGGTGGTGGAGACCGGAACGTTCCTCGCCGTGAGCACCATTTATATGGCTGAGGGATTGAAGCAGAATGGCTCAGGAAAGATCATCACCTGCGAGCCAGACAAAGAAGTCTTTGCCAAAGCGAAGGACAAGATCGAGGCTTCAGGTCTCAAGAAGTTTATCGACTTTCGCTGTGAATCGAGCCTGGAGACGCGCGTCTCCGGCACCATTGACGTCCTTTTCTGCGATTCTCTGCCCGAACTGCGTGAGCCTGAGGTCCGCCATTTTCTTCCCCAGATCAATCCCAACGGCCTCATCCTGATGCACGATGCCAGCTCGCATTTAAAGACCGTTCGCGATGCCGCGCTGCGTCTGGAGCAGGAAGGGCTGGTTTCTGTTGTGCTGCTGCCGACACCGAGAGGGCTGGTGATCGCACAGAAGAGAGAAGGAAGAAAGTAATTATTTCCGGGCCAGGATCAGACCCACCACGCCCAGCACAACCGCAATCATAAAGCTGTGACAGCCATGCTGATGCGGATCGAGCACGACCAGGCAGCGTGGATCGGTGGCCAGGCGCGTGGCGAAGAGAATCGCAAATACCACAAGCAGCGTCCAGAACGCCCAGCGTTCGCCGCGACGCAAGGGCACGAGAGCGATTGTCGCCATCGCGATGGCCAGCGCGCAGGTGAGCGCCACTGGCCATGGCCGGGCATATTCGGCGAGCAACGCGGGATCAAGATGCGGATGCGCCCGCGCATAAATCGGTGCGGAAAGCGCGATGTAGACGAGCAGAGCGCACGCCGCGACTACGAGTCGAATGCCAAACTTTTGTCGAGTCATAGAGAGAAGCCCTGCAAGCGCAGCTGATCAAGCCGACGGCTGGTTCTTTAGAGGTCCTACTGTTTGGTCGCTTCCACGCGGACCAGTAGCTTTTCCGGCGCGCCGCCAACACTCGAGTATTCTTCGCTCACCAGCTGCCCTTGCGCAGTAAGCCAGGTCACATTTCTGATTTGCATCTTCCTGTTGTTGCCCATGGGGATTTCACCGCGAAAGACCAGTTTGTCGCCATCAAACTCGCCGGTCTCAATGAGGGCCCCGGGAAAGTCCCCAAAAGCGAATGCCTTGTACTTGTTCGCACTGATGTCCCAGGTGAAGATCAGCATGCCTTCAAAATTGCCGACCGGGCCATGTGAGCTGAATGTGTTGACCAGCGAATTGCCGCCCGGGCCAAGCTTGCTGGTGTACACGCCGGTGTTCCTGGCGCCGTTGGGATAACTTTCCGTATAGTTCCAGTTGCCCACATAGAAACTGAGACGTTTCATCTCCGCGGCTCCCGGAAGCACCGGTGCTGCGGGGGCGGGTGCGGCGGTTTGTGGCTTGTCCTGAGCGATGCCCACCATGCAGGTCAAACTCAGCAGCAGCGCTATAACTACCCCCGCTGCTCGAAAGTGACGGTAACGTTCCGTGTTGCTCGCCATTGTTTCGCGCTGCAGTAACTTCTGATCCATTGATTCCCCCAAACAGTGGATTGAAATGTACGCCCCTGGTGATTTTCCGATGGCTTTTTCTGGAAATGAGTCCGGCTATCTTACCAGTTTTCTCGACATCTCCCACGCCTTGGCGTATTTCCAGCTCACGTACGCTGCGTGGGTCATCAGCACCAGCAGGCCTTCGCGGCCGTCAAGAAAGCCGCCGCGAAAAAAATAGCTCCAGAAAAACCGGACTGCGGGTCGCAGGACAATGTTGATGAAGCTGAAGCCAACCTTGCGCTCGCGCACCACCATGCCCGCGCCAAGAGTCGAGTAGCGGTTGGCATGCTCGATGAAGCTTTCGAGCGTCGGGTAGGCGTGGTGGAGAAGATCGCCCTGCAGGTGGCCCAGCTCGCCCGTCATCTTCATGTCTTCATGCACGTCGCGCAGTTCGAATTCCGCGGCGCCGCGCTTGACCAGGCGCAACTTGGGGTCGGGGTAGTAACCGCTGTGCTTGATCCATCGGCCAAAATACATGTTGCGGCGGTTCATTTTGTATCCGGCATACTGGGGCGGCGTGGCCGATTGGAATAATGACCTGATACTGGCCGCCAGCTCCGGGCTGACCTCTTCGTCAGCATCGAGGGAGAGGATCCAATCACAGCCTGCCTTCTCCAGCGATGAATTTTTTTGCCGGGCAAAGCCCTTCCACGTCTCCACAAACACCTTGGCTCCGAACGACTGCGCGATGCTCACGGTGGCGTCAGTGCTGCCGGAGTCGACCACGATGATCTCGTCAGCAATGTCTTTGACGCTGCGGAGCGTGCGCGCGATGTTGGCCTCTTCATTGAGGGTGATGATGCAAACGGAGAGAGTCATGCGCCGAAGCATAGCAGAATGTGCCGGTGGCGGGGTGGAGCAGGCCTTCAGGCCTGCGACAAGCTTTAGTGATGAATCGGCTTTAGCCACTGAGGTAAATCTCAGCTGCCAACCTCAGCGGCTGAAGCCGACATGCAAACCATTCATTATCGCAGGCCTGAAGGCCTGCTCCACCCCGTCGCCGACACTGCCTCGCATGGTCTTGTAAAATGACAAATCATCTTTTTCCACCATGAACTATCGCGAACAGGAAAAATTTCTTCAGGGCAGCCGGATATGGGGCGGCGTGGTGTGTGTGGCCTTTTTCGCCGCAGCCATTGCTGTGCGGCTGGCTGCGCGAGGCCGCTGGCGCACCGGTGAGATGATCATCTTTCCGCTGATTGCTCTGGCGGTCGCGGTTCTGATCTATTACACGCCGGACTACCTTCACCTGAGCGTGACGCCGGAGAAGAAGCGCAGCTGGGAGATCAGGATCCGCTGGCGTATCGCGGGTGGTGTGTTGATCCTGGGGCTTGTGATGGGCTCGGGCACCGGCGGACGACTCTTTGCCGTCTTCGCGGCTGCCTGGCTGGCAGGCGCGAACTGGCTCGCAAAAAAAATCCCGCCGGAGTTTTCGGCCACATTTTTCTGGGTCACCGATCTCGTCCTCCTGTTTCTGTCGTTGATCGACGCGGATGGCGGCACCGCCGGAGGCACAACCGCGATCATGCTTCTGCTTCTTGCCGCCTCGGCCCATCTGGCCATGGTCCGAAAAGAGGACCGTCATCTTCGCTGGGCTGCTATCACGTTTCTTTCAGGATTGCTGGTTGTCTCCTTCGCGATAGGTTCGTTTGGAATGGGTAAGTTCATCGCCGGCACGTTGCCGTTGGTGGTGGCGCTCGCAGGAACTTTCTGGCTGGTGCGTCGCGCGCGCGAGCAGAACGCCAGGAACGTTGAAGCAGCGCTGCAGGAACTGGTCGAATTCACAGGATATCCTGCCGAACAGGTACGACATTTGTGGGCCACCAGCAATCAACAGCTGGCCGCGAACTGGCAGCAAGCCAAGCCATCAGAAGACAACCCGGAGCAGATGGCGGAGTGGTACCGGCAGAACTCGGAGCTGTATCTGTTTGCGATTTCCGCTTATAACCTGGAGTACAAGCGCATCCGCTCCAATATGAAGGTCTTGCGCCTGGCCCGCGGCGGCACGCTCGATTACGGCGCCGGGAACGGGGAGATCCTGCTGGAACTGGCACGACGCGGCCATCGTGCCGCCTACTACGACGTTGAAGGCGTGACCATGCGCTTTGCCCGGCAGCGCGCGGCGCGCCATGGGCTGGCGATCGATTTCTTTCATACCAAAGACGCTTTGGCTGCTGCGGGCAGCCAACAGGGTTTTGATACGGTCTTTTCTTTTGACGTTCTGGAGCACCTGCCCGATCTGCCGGGCGAACTCAATTTTCTCTCGTCGCTGCTGGCGCCGGGTGGACTGTTTGTCTTTGACGTTCCGGCTGGTTCGACCAAAGCTCATCCCATGCATCTGAATCACAATCTCAATGTGCTTGCCTTTATGAGCGGCAAGAAGCTGGTGGATGAGCGCGGGTTGATGCTGCGCCTGCCGCTGCGCAAGGAAGAGAAATATGTCTTTCGCAGGCCAGTCTAATTCGACGGGTGCCGAAGAACGGCCTCGATCCATTCTCTAAGCTTGTCACGGCGCTTGCTTCAAACTAAACTCGCCCCAACACCGTCTAACGATCACACAGGCTTTTGATTGGGTTCAGGTCCACAAGGCGAGGCATTTCCGCTGACGCGCCACTCGGTGGTTGCGGCGGCGCAGAGCGCCGATCCGCTGGAACGAGTGCGAGCGCTGGACGCCATTGCCGCCTCCTATTGGCGTCCGGTGTACAAGTATGTGCGCATGCGCTGGCGGGTGGAGCGCGAAGACGCGGAGGATTTCACACAGGACTTTTTTACCCGCCTGCTGGAAAAAGAGTTTCTTGATTCCTACGATCCAGCCAAGGGCCGGTTGCGTACTTTTCTTCGTACATGTGTGGACCGGCTGTTCATGAACCAGCTGCGCGATGCGCACCGGCAAAAGCGCGGTAGCGCTGCGGTCCACGTAGCGCTTGATTTTGAAGAAGCTGAGCACGAGCTGGCGGCCATTTCGACCACGGAATCGCCAGAAGAGTATTTTGAAAAAGAGTGGATACGGAACCTCTTTGGAATGGCCATCGAACGGCTGCGCTCACACTGCGAATCCGCAGGGAAGATGATCCAGTTCAAATTGTTTGAGCGCTACGATCTGGACGAAGCAGAGACCCGCCCTTCCTACGCCGATTTGGCCGCAGAGCTCAACGTTGCCGTGACCGATGTGACCAACTATCTCGCCTTTGCCCGGCGCGAGTTCCGTCGCTCAGTGTTGGCGCAGCTGCAGGAGATGACCGGCAGCGAAGAAGAATTCCGGCGGGAGGCGCAGGCACTGCTCGGAGTCGAGCCCAAATGAAGTTTATTCCCGATCAGGTCGTAGCTCGACTGCAAACGGAGATGCAGACACCGGACCTTTCCGGCACGCGCTATCGCGCCACGCAATTCCTGGGTCGAGGCGGCATGGGCGCGGTCTGGCTGGCGGAAGATACAGTCCTGCATCGCAGTGTCGCGCTCAAGGTGCTGGCTGCTGAGAGCAGCTCGGACGATCTGGCAGCGCGGCTCATGCGGGAAGCGGAAATCCTCGCCCGCCTGGAGCATCCAGGTATCGTTCCCGTGCATGATGCCGGCACGCTGCCAGACGGCCGCACGTTCTATTGCATGAAGCACGTGCAAGGACAGACGCTGGACCAGCACGTCGCGGGCATGGGCCTGCGCGGGCGCATGCAATTGCTGCAGCGCATTGCCGAGCCGCTGGCTTTTGCGCATTCGCGTGGCATTATCCATCGCGACCTGAAGCCGGCCAATATTATGGTGGGCGCTTTTGGCGAGGTGCTGATTCTTGACTGGGGCCTGGCCAAGGTGACTGCAGCCTCAACTGGCAGCGATGACACCACAACGATTCCGACAGGAGGTTCGGCGCGGCTGCCATCGGCAGGCCAGACCACCGCGCACGGCTCGATCTTAGGCACGGCCGGGTTTATGGCTCCGGAGCAGGCCCGTGGCGACGTGGACCTGATCGACCAGCGCACGGATGTTTTTGGCCTGGGTGCGATGATGGGCTTTATGTTGCGGGATGATCCGGCAGCGCGGCACAGTGAGCGCGTCTCACGACAGCTGCATGCGATTTTCGGCAAAGCAACAGCGCCGGAAATCTCCGCGCGCTATGCTTCCGTGCAGGAGATCGCTGCCGATATTGGCCGCTACCTGGAGGGCCAGCCCATCACTGCTTATCGCGAGAACCTGCTGGAGCAGGCCGCCCGGTTGATCAAACGCAACCAGGTCGCGGTGGTGCTGGTGCTGGCGTATCTGCTGATGCGGATGTTATTTATTCTTTTTTCCCGGCATTGATTAAAGGACGTGATAAAAGCGGGTAATACAGACAATAGAAAGACATCACTGTTCCGGAGGGGAGCGGAAGCCATGAACAACAAGATTGTGCTGGGCCTGTTGCTGGGAGGGATTCTGGGAATACTGGACGGACTCACCGCGTGGTTTACGCCTGCCGTGCGCGACCAACTGATGGGCATTGTTTTTGGATCCATGATCAAGGGCCTCATTGCGGGCGTTCTGATCGGCATCTTTGCCCGCAAGGTGAATTCCTTGCCGCTGGGCATCGTTTTTGGGCTGACTGTGGGCGCGTTTCTGGCCTGGATCATCGCCTTTATGCAGCATGGCTACTATTTCCAGATCATGCTGCCGGGCGCGATGGTAGGGCTGATCGTCGGCTACGCCACGCAAAAGTACGGAGCATCGCCGCAGCTGCAGCGCTCCTGATTTACATTTCGATGTAAGGCTTTGCTCGTTCACGCGCGTTCGTGATTGCGCGCTCTGCGTCGTACGCCCATGTGCGCCCCATCCATCATTCCAAGGAGAGGCTTTTATGCCACGCATTATTCATTTTGAGTTTGCCGCCGACAATCCTGAACGAGCGGCAAAGTTTTATCACGACGTTTTCGGCTGGGAGTCCACCAACTGGGGCGGGCCGATGGAGTACTGGCTGGTCAAGACCGGTACGGACGGTCCTGGAATCGATGGCGGTATTCTGCGCTATCAGAACCAGATGCCGCGCACGGTAAACACCATAGGCGTCAGCTCAGTGGATGATTATCTGGAAAAGGTCACGCGCAATGGCGGGAAGGTTGCCATGCCCAGGATGGCGATTCCGGGCGTTGGCTATCAGGCTTATTGCATCGATACCGAGGGCAACGTCTTCGGCATACATCAGGCGGACGCGTCAGCGAAGTAACCAACGGCGCTTTATCGTTGCTGCATCAACTCGTCGGAGAGCAGGCGGGCCTTCAAAGCCAGATTGTAGGCGCGCGCGGAATCATTTTCGCTGGTAGCCGCCCTGCTTTGTCTGATGAACTCCAGGGCCTGGGAGCGCTTGGCCTCTTCTTCCTTCGAGAGTTGTCGTTTGATGCCATTGAGGTTGGCTTCAGCGCTTTTGAGAAGCTGCTCGGTCGAACCCTGGGCGTGGGAAGCGTCGGCCGTGGTCGGGGCGGGCGATACCTGTCCTGCAGCGGG
Organism: Candidatus Angelobacter sp.; assembly: GCA_036557225.1. Lineage (GTDB taxonomy): Bacteria > Acidobacteriota > Terriglobia > Terriglobales > Acidobacteriaceae > Angelobacter. Next base: position 37,709 of record DATBHX010000132.1, on the reverse strand, counting down.
AGCAGGCTCGGTCTTATCGGCGTCAACCACGGTCTTGCGCGCGGGTTTTCGCGGCGAAGGCTTTTGCGGAGGCTTGGCTTTGTCCGCCTGCGTAGTCTCCTGCTTTGTCTGATCGGGTGCTGGAGCTTGAGCGTCCTGGGCCGGCTGGCTTTTGTCGTCGGCTTGCGCTGCCGGTTCCGGCGTAGGTGAAGCTTGCGGCGCTGCCGTGGGCGGAGGAAGCGGTTGCGGCGCGACCAGGACAGGTTTCTTGTGCGTACAGCCGGCGAGAATCGACAACACGGACCACAGCGCAAGAATAGCGACGTTGAAACGAAGTGGCTTCATGCTTTACTGACCGAACCTTCCGGGGCCACGGCGGGTTGTTCGCCGTTGGCTGGTATTTCGGCAAGCGGAAACCGCAAATAAAACGTAGTGCCATGCTCCATGATCGAGGTAAATTCCACCGATCCATGATGGAGCTGGACAACGCGATAAGCCATGGCCAGGCCGATTCCGCTGCCGCCCGACTTTGTAGTGAAGTATAAATTAAAAACCTTGTCGCGGATATTCTCAGGAATGCCGGAGCCCTGGTCGCGAACGGTCAGCAGCGCTCCATCACCTTCGCGCCGGGAGTGGATTCGCAGCTGGCCGCCATCCGGCATGGCCTGCAGGCCGTTGAGAACGATATTCAGAATCGCCTGCTTGACCAGATCGACATCGATACGCACCGGCAGCGCGTCCTGGCTTGCCTGGCGCTCGATGGCCACATTGTGCCGTTCCGCTGCGGGCGAAGCCAGCAGCACCACGTCTTCCACGACCTTACGCAGGTCCGTATCGCTCAAACGGAGCTCCACCGGCCGGGTGAAGTCCACCAGAGTTTGCACCACGCGATCCAGACGCTGAATCTCGCTGCCGATTACGTCGACGTGGCGGCGTGTGTCGGGGTCGATCTCCTTCATCTTTTGCCGCAACACTTCCAGATGCACGACGATGGCGTTAATCGGATTCTTGACTTCGTGGGCCACGCCGGAGGTGAGCCTGCCGATTGCGGCCAGCCGGCGCGACAGCTCGATTTCATCTTCTATGCGATGGACCGACTCGGCGTCGCGCAGGGTGAGCAGCGCGCCAATGCGCTCGCCGCGCTCTTCAATGAAGTCAAGGGCAATCTGGATGTTGCGGCCCTGTTCATTTTCAATTTCTTCCGCTGCCAGCGGCGTGCGCGAGGCAAAGGCTTCAAGGATGGCGCGTCCGAGACGTGAAGCGGGAGAGAATATTTCCGCGGGCTGGCGGCCCAGGATTTCGCCGCGCGGCTTGCCGATATACCGCTCTGCCGAGGCACTCACCAGCACAACGTTGAGGTCGCTGGTGAAGAGCATGACACCGTCCTGAAGATTGGCCATCATCTGGTCGAGATTTTCCTTCAGGGCAGAGAAAACTTCTTTTACGTCGCGCATTTGCCGGCCCAGGCGTTCAATCTTGGTGGAGACAGCGCCGTATTCGTCGGAGCGCTTGGCGGGCGCATTGACTGTATCGGCCTTGCCGGAGCTGATCAGATCAAGCCGGCGATTGATGGCGGCCAGAGGACGCAAAGCAAAGCTGGAAAGGCCAGCCGAGAGAACCAGACAGGCCAGAATCACGCCACCGGAAAGAATCAGCGCGCGCCTGATTTGCGGCTGCAGCTTGTTCTGAAGAAAGTGCGTGGAAACGCCAACCCGGATTTCACCAAAAGGCCTGCCATCACGATTGAGAGGAAGAACCACGTCGTAAACTTCAGGCGGTCCGTAGACCACGCGCAATTGTTGCCGGATCCCGCTATTGACCACCTTGGCCCAATTTTCCCGATGCGCTATCGGCTGGCCCACCAGCACCGGGGTGGTATGCAGCAGCGCCTGGCCGCTTGCGCTGGCAATCGAGACGTCTTGTATGGCTGGTGACTGGCCGAGTATAGACTCGATCAATGAATTCAGACTTAGGTCGGTCTGCAGCTCATACTGCACTTTGTCATCCACCTGCTTCGGATCATTCAGGTCAACCCGCGTGCTGCTGAGATCGACTTCCAGGGAAGGGCGTGCCACCGCGAAAATCTGTTTTTGCACCAGCTCAGCAACGTCATAGGTTTCCAGGATGCGCTGTTTGACGATTTCAGAAATATAGAGCCCGGCCAAAGTGGTCACGATGATCACTACCATTCCGGTAATGGCGGAGACCAGCTTGGTTTTCAGGCGTAAAGAGGGCATGCATCACTTCTTTAGTTCAGGCCGTACGTTTAGGTGCATCAAGTTTTCCACGATCGTAACTGCCATGGCAAAGCTCATTCTCAGCTCGCGGCATCATTGGCCACGGCTGAGGCGTTACCGTATTCCTTGAGTTTGTTGTGCAAAGTCTTCAGGCTGATGCCGAGGATCTCCGCCGCGCGGGTCTTATTGTTGTTGCTGGCGGCCAGAGTCTTGAGGATCAGCATTTTCTCGGCTTCGCCAACGGTAGTGCCTACTTCCAGGCGAATACCTTCGCCATCGTGCGCCGGGGGCTTCAATCCGGTGCTGCCGAAATTAGGCGGGAGATGCCGGGTTTCCACCATGGGAGCGTCGCAGACAATTACCGCTCGCTCCAGGGTATTGCGCAGCTCACGCACATTACCGGGCCAGTTGTGGTTGTGAAACAGCTGCAGTACATTTTCCGCGACGCCGCCGACCTCGCGTCCATGCTTGGCATTCATATCCGCCAGTAGCGCCGACACCAGTTGCGGGACATCCTCTTTATGCTCACGCAAGGGCGGCAAGTGGATGTTGAAAACGTTGAGGCGGTAGTAAAGGTCGCCGCGCAGTTCGCCGCGCGCGACCGCCTCTTCCGGAACTTTGTTGGTCGCTGCCAGCACGCGCACGTCGACGGGCGTCTCCACTTTGCTGCCGAGGCGGCGTAGTTTGCGGTCTTCCAATACGCGCAGAAGCTTGGCCTGTGTTGCAGCGGGCATTTCGCCGATCTCATCCAGCAGCAGCGTGCCTTCTTCAGCGAGCTCAAAGCAGCCGGCGCGGCGCTCCATGGCGCCGGTGAATGCGCCTTTCTCATGGCCAAAGATTTCGCTTTCGATCAACGTCTCCGGGATTGCCGAGCAGTTGATGGCCACAAACGGCTTGTTCTTGCGCGCGCTCATATCGTGGATGGTGCGCGCCACCATTTCTTTTCCCGTACCACTCTCGCCGGTGATCAGCACGGATGCAGTGCTGGGCGCGACCATCTCCACCAGGTGGAAGATCTCCTGCATTTCCTTGGAAGATCCGACCATCTGTCCGAACAATCCGGTATCACGCAGCTTGCGCTTGGTGGCTTCCAGTTCAATCGCGGTCCCACGCTGCCGGGCCGCATTCTGCAAAATCTGTTTAAGACGAGAAGTGTCCACCGGCTTCTGGATAAAGTCGTAGGCGCCGGCCTTCATCGCATCGACAGCAACGTCGATACTGCCCTGGGCCGTGAGCAGTACTACAGCGATTTGCTGTGGCTGATCGGCCAGGCGCTGCAGCAACTCCATGCCGTCCATGCGCGGCATTTTGAAGTCGGTTACGACAATCCCCGGCGACCAGGTGGCCACTTTCTCCAGGCCATCCAGGCCGTCTTTGGCGGTTTCAGTCCTGTACCCCCATGCAGAAACCAGCTCTGCAAGTCCGGTACGTTCGTTTTCTTCATCCTCAACAATGAGGACCTTCTCTTGTACGCTCAAAGCCGTGCTGCCCCTCTCTCTTCAAGAGATTACACCACTTTGGAATTCCAACCGTTGGGTTAGATGAGAAAGTGTGTAAAAAAGTCTAGTCGACTTTAAGTTGTTGAATATAAATAAGTTACATCCAGAGTAGACGTTTTTTGGGGAAATTGCATCTGAGTTGAGCAAGCGAGTCCACTTCGCCACGGATCCCCAAGAGCAAAATCTACAGAGATTAAGGAGTGAAACGGAAGCGATGACATTGACGAAGAAGTGTTGGATTGCCGCAGTAACAGCCAGTTTGCTCACGATGGGAGCGATAGCTCAGACCACTGCCAGTGGTTCAACTTCTGGCAGCGCCTCGGCCACCCCGGGGCAAGCAAGCGCCAGCGCCGGTGCGAGCCAGAGCGCGCAGACGCCCGCCGCTTCAGCGAACGTTGACGGATCAGCAAACGCAAAAGCGTCTCAGGAGCACGAAGGCAGCAAGAAGGACAAAACGGCTGGTTCGTCGGCCGCGGCAAATGGAAGCGGTACCGCTTCGGCTGCAGGTGGTACTGAAGCTGCGGTGCTAAGCAGTGGCACGACGCTGCAAGCCGAACTCACAAAATCACTGGACGCCAAGAAAGCGAAATCGGGCGATCCCGTGGAAGCCAAGCTGACGCAGGACGTAAAGTCGAATGGCAAGGTTGTCCTGCACCGCGGTTCAAAGCTGGTGGGCCACGTGACGGAAGCCCAGGCCAAGAGCAAGGAGAACACAGAATCGAAACTCGGAGTTGTGTTTGACAAGGCGGTGCTGAAAGGCGGGGAAGCAGTTGCCTTTAATGGCGTTATCCAGGCATTGGCGCCGCCGGTACAAGGAGCTGCCTCGATTGGCGGCGATGAAAGCAGCAGTCTTGGTTCAAACATGGGCAGCGTTGGCGGCGGGGCAATGAACGGCGGCCGCGGCAGCGGAGGCCTGGTTGGAGGCGCAACCGGTGCTGTAAATTCGGCAGCCGGGGGCGCCGTGGGTGCTGCTGGTAGTACTGCAGGATCGGTTACGAATTCAACCACCGGCGCAGTCGCGGGATCGGCCAATCGTACGGTTGGCGCGGCTGCCAATGGCGCAATCAACAGCACGAGTCACGGCGTGGTCGGCATGCAAGGCCTGGCTCTGAATACGGCCGCTGCCGGTAGCGCGCAAGGTTCGGTGATCAGTTCTGCCAACCGCAATGTGAAACTGGATAGCGGAACGCAGATGGTGTTGCAGATCACCGGCTCGGCTGCTGCGCATTAAGGCGGCTTTGTTTTCGCGCGGCTAGAGCTCGAGCTTTAGCCGCGTTTTCCCCATCCCTGGCGTTTCGTCGATACTCTGCCAACTTTCCTGCGATCTATATCCGCCAAAACACTCCGTCGGCACCGTGTGTGCGTTTCTTTGTCCCGTCAGACACGCTTTTTTGTATACGCTCAAAAACCGTGCTACGCTTCTCTGCATAAGACAGCAGAATAATGAAGTTGTGGTATTGAACTGAGGGTTTCTGCGACAATTTGCGTCTGACGAATACAAACGGACCCCATGCAGACCGGTTGCAAGACCTTCAAAAGTTAAGGAGCAGATCCAGAGATGACACTCAAGAAATATTGGATAGCCGTTGTTGCCGCGAGCGCGATTTTGACCAGCGCGGTGGCACAAGCTTCAACCGGCGTTCCTGTGCCAGCGCTCGGGCAGGCGAATGCCGTAGCAGGCCAGAACGCGCCAGCGGCGGGTGAGACATCGGGTGGGATCGCCGGTGGCACAATTCTGCAGGCGGAGCTTTCCAAGGGTCTGGACTCCAAGAAGGCCAAATCGGGCGATCCGGTGGAAGCCAAACTGACGCAGGACTTGAAGGTGAACGGCAAGGTGGTGCTGCGTCGAGGATCCAAGCTACTCGGGCACGTCACCGATGCCCAGGCCAAGACCAAGGAGAGTGCGGAATCCAGGTTGGGATTCGTATTCGACAAAGCGCTCCTGAAGGGCGGCGAGGACATTTCATTGAATGGAATCGTGGAGGCGGTTGCTCCGCCTTTGGAGGGGCCTTCTGATGTCGCGGGCGCTCCCACCAGTCTGAGTTCGGGTCCTCAAATGGGCGGAGCGCCATTTGGCGCCGGCCACTCGATGGGCGGTCCAAGCGCCTCTCCAGCCCCGGCGGTTGGAAGCGCGACGACGCCTGTGACCAGTTCAGAGGGCGCCAATGGCCCTCCAAGAAACACAGGTGCAGCGGCGAATGGAGCGTTAACCCCAGCCAGCCGGGGAGCGTTAGGTATCGACGGCGTGAGTTTGCACGAGGCGACGGTCAAAGGCGCACATGGGACCTTGCTCATCTCTCCCAGCCACACGATCAAGCTCGACGGCGGAACGCAGCTGGTGTTGCAAGTGACCGGCCCTGCTCCGGCGAAGTAAAGTACCTGTTTTTTCACGCGGCTAGAGAGCAGCTTTAGCCGCGTTTTCCTGCTGTGAAATTTGTTCCTCAATCGTTTGACTCTCTGCCAACTTCTGGCCCTGCTGCTCCCATCTATATTTGTGTTTAACTTTCCCGCGCGGTGATGCACAATGGTAGGCCAAACATAAGTACGGGCTTCCGGGTGCTTCCTTCCATCGCGAGGTGCAGAATGAAAAGCTACTGGATTGCGGCCGCAGCTGTTGGATTCCTGGCGTGGCCTTTCGGCTCGAAAGCGTATGCTGCCGGCGCGGGCCCGGCCCAGGCAAAAGAACCGCCGGCGCAGCAGTCTCAACTTTCTTCTTCCACCACTCCGAAAGATTCCACCAAGACACAGACCGCGCCCGCAAATGCAACGACGACCAGCGCGCAAAACAAGAACTCCTATCTTCTGATTGAATTGAGCAAGACGCTCAAAGCCAGTAAGCTCAAGCCCGGTGACAAGGTCAAAGCGGAAGTGAGCCAGGACGTGGTTTCCCATGGCAAGGTCATTATTCCTGTGGAGACCGAATTGATTGGGCATGTGACAGAAGTCGGGGTGCGCAGCGCGGAGAACCCGGAATCGCGTCTTGGGTTTGTTTTCGACAGGATATTGTTGAAGCACTACCACGACGTCAATCTCCGGGCGGTTGTGCAGGCGGTATCGCCGCCGGTGCAAAGAAGGTCGCGTGTGGATGAGCCGTCGCAAATGCTGCCGCCATCCATGGTGGTGGGCGATCTCAGGCAAGGGAGTAGTCCCGCTATGCAGGGAGGCCGTGCCTCGAGCGCAAACAACCGCAGTTCGAATGCGACTTCGTCACAACCCACGAGCTATGGCTCTTCCAGTTCCGACCCGACTCTGCAAGCACCGGTTACGGTGAAACAGTCACCCAGCACCAACGCGAATGTCGGGTCGTCGGCGGCCCAACTCTCAACGTCGAAAGCGAGTGGAAGCTCGATGAGCGTCGGCATGCCCCAGGGCGTCACCGGTCTGAAAGGGCTGAGCCTGACGCAGGGCGCAACCGCAGATACTCCCGGTCCGGTGGTTATCTCGCACGTTGACAACGTGAAGCTGGAAGCTGGTACGCAGATTCTTTTGCGTGTGGTGAGCGTAGAGACACCGCAAACACCAGCGAAGAAGTAGAAGCTCAGGGATTTGAAAGCTTAAAAGCGAGCACGGCCAGCGTAGGCCGTGCTTTTCTTTTGGCAAATACCTCAATGTCCGCGAGAAGCCCGGCTGCAGCCGGCTTAAGCACAGCCATTTGAGGAATCGCGGTGGTTACGCGCAGAAAAAACAAATCTTCGAACGAACAAATTGCCCTTCAGTAACTTGTTGATATAAAACGAGCATGGCAATCTCATATCATCTCCTGGGACCACAAGAGAACCATGCATATTATGCGAACCATGACGGCTTGGCTGATTCTGGCGCTGGTCTCTGTCTATCTTGCGGCGGAGCAGCCATGGCAGCCGGTAGGGCCTGAAGGCGGCACGGTTCGCAGTCTGGCGTTCGACCCCAAAAATCCTGATCGTATTTTTCTCGGCACCAGCGCAGGCACGCTCTATCTTTCCACGGACAATGGCAAGAATTGGTCGCGGCTGGCCCGGTTGGGCAGCCCGGCGGAGATGGTGCTCGATCATATCGTGATTGATCCCAACGATCCCCGGAACATGTTTGTTGCGTCCTGGAATGCACAGCTGCCGAACAGCGACGGCGACCTCTTCCGCAGCAAAGATGCAGGGAAGACGTGGGAACTGGTGGCGGACCTGCATGGCAAATCACTCCGCGCGCTGAGCATCGCCGATGCGAACTCCAAAATCCTGGTGGCGGGAGCGCTGGATGGTATCTATCGCAGTCACGATGGGGGCCAGAACTGGGAGCGGATTTCTCCGGAGAACCATGCCGAGATCAAAAATATTGAGTCGATCGCCATCGATCCGGCCAACGCTGACGTGATCTACGCCGGTACATGGCATCTTCCGTGGAAGACCGAAGACGGCGGCAAGAGCTGGCACAACATCAAGAAAGGCGTGATCGACGATTCCGACGTCTTTTCCATCGTGATTGATCAGGCCCAGCCGGCGAACCTGTTCATCAGCGCGTGTTCAGGGATCTATCGCAGCGAGTCTGCAGGCGAACTCTTTCGCAAGATCCAGGGCATTCCGTATTCCGCGCGGCGTACACGCATGCTGAAGATGGACCCGGCCGATCACAACGTGGTCTATGCCGGCACGACCGAAGGCCTGTGGAAGACCGCGGATTCAGGAGCCACGTGGAAGCACATGACCGGATCGAACATTGTGATCAATGATGTGCTGGTCGATCCTCGGCAGCCTTCGCGCGTACTGCTGGCCACCGACCGCAGCGGCGTCCTGGCCAGCGACGATGGTGGCGCGACCTTTACGGCTTCCAATCGCGGGTTTACCCACCGGCAAACCGCCGCCCTGCTGGTGGACCGCAGCGACAGCTCGTTGATCTATGCCGGCCTGCTGAGCGACAAGGAGTTTGGCGGCGTGTTCATCTCGCACGATGCCGGACAGAGCTGGAAGCAGGCCAGCGAGGGATTGGACGGCCGCGATGTTTTTCTGCTTCGCCAGGCCAGCGACAATTCGATCGTCGCGGGAACTGATCGCGGTATTTTTCAGCTTAAGCCAGGAATGTCTGTCTGGATCGCACGCACGCCGGTTGGTAACACATCTGATCAGCCCGCTGCCGCGAAAAAGCAGGTTCGCCCAAATCCGGCCAGCGAGCTGAACACGCGCATTACTGCTCTGGATGTGACTGACAAACGGTGGTACGCGGCAACCGCTACCGGGCTGTTCAGCAGCACTGACGCCGGTGAAACCTGGGCAAAGGAAGATGTGGCCGGCGTGGCCGGACCCAGCAGCATCAGCGTGGCCGGCAAGATGATCGCGATGGCCAACCGCAACGCTATTGCAGTTTCTGTCAGTGGCGGTGAAAGCTGGCTGCCGGCGACGAAACCCCTTGATCCGGAATTCACCATCAACGCAGTAGCGATTGACGCACTGGGCGATATATGGCTCGCATCACGCGCGGGCCTCTTCCGCAGCACCGACGCCGGCGATTCCTGGAAGAAGATCACCACGCTGCGGCTCTCCAACATTGTCAGCATTCAATTTGACGCGGAGAATCATCGCATGCTGGTGGTGAGCGGGTCGTCGACCAACATTTTTGAATCGAGCGACAATGGGCGTACGTGGTCATCCATCAGCACGGGATGGCCGCTGCGTAACCTGCGGTTTGCTCGCGGACGGCTTCTGGGAACCACTCCCTTTGACGGCGTGGTCGTACAGCCGGAGGTTACCGCGGTAGCTGATAACGTTTCCGGCGCCGGTGCGCGGTAAGGAAACAGCTACTCTGGATGCGGTAAAAACTACACAGCGTCTCACCTCTATATCCGTATAAATTCAAGAAAATAAATGTCTTTTATTGGCAGCTGCCTTGCAATCTACATAGACGGCGGTATCCCCCTGCCGCCGGGGTAGTTTATGAAAGGGCACGGTTCCAGAGACATTTTGTTTTTTGTTTTGCTGGCTCTAGCGGCAGTCGCCACCAGTTGCAGTGTGAGCGCAAAGCCGCCGAGCACTTCCGTGGCTGATAGCGCCACTCCACAGCAGCAACTTCCTTTTGTTGAAGGCAAACCGCTGGTGGTTCCGGCGAATACGGCCATTTATGTCCGGTTGCAGCAATCGCTCTCCAGCAAGACGGCGCAACCCGGACAGGATTTTTCTGCGGTCCTGGACGAACCCCTGGTCATCGATGGACAGACACTGGCGCCGGAAGGAACTGCGGTTACCGGGAAGGTGGTCGCAGCCAACGAATCCGGACATCTTCACAACGCGGGCTATTTGCGCATCACTCTGTCAACTCTGATTTTGAACGGAAAATCCGTGCCGCTGCAGACCAACAGCGTGTTCGTGAGCGGCGGCAGCTACAAGAAGCGCAACCTCGCCGTTATCGGCGGAGGCGCAGGCGGAGGCGCATTGCTAGGAGCGCTGATTGGCGGCGGCAAAGGCGCCGCGATTGGTTCCGTGGCGGGAGCAGCCGGAGGCACAACTGCCGCTTACGCGACGGGCAAAAAGGAAGTGGGCTTTGTGGCCGAACGCAGACTTGGGTTCCGGCTCACACAGCCATTGAACATCAGCTAGTTTCTCTGATTGGGGAAAGGTAAAGGAGCCGCAGGTTGCGGCTCCTTTTTATATTTGATCGATCATCGACCATCGACCATCAACCGTCGAACCTGGGAATGTTCTTACGGCGCCTGCCGGACATCGAGCTGCGAGAAGAGGAAGCTCCAAACATCCACGGCATCGTCGACTAATTTCGTGATCGGCTTACCAACGCCGTGTCCGGCTTTGGCGTCCACGCGGAGAAGAATTGGATGTTCAGGACCGTTGGCTGCCTGCGCTTGCAGAAGCGCCGCCATTTTGAGCGCGTGCATGGGATCCACGCGCGTGTCGCTTTCGGCGGTCATGAACAAGATGGCTGGATATTGCGTGCCGGTCTTCACGTGGTGATAGGGCGAATATGCGTAGAGGTATTCGAACTGGGCGGGATCGTCGGATGATCCGTATTCGGGGATCCAGAGTTTGGCGATCTGAAATTGCTGGTAGCGAAGCATATCCAGCAGTGGAACCTGGCAGACGACGGCGCGGAACAGCTCAGGACGCTGCGTGAGCGCGGCGCCCATGAGCAGGCCGCCGTTGCTGCCGCCCTGAATCGCCAGGTGGGCTGAATCGGTATAACCTTCGGCGATCAGGCATTCGGCAGCGGCGATAAAGTCATCAAAGACATTTTGTTTTTGCTCCAGCATTCCGGCGCGATGCCAGTCCTCGCCAAATTCATTGCCGCCGCGGAGCTGGACGTCAACATAAATGCCGCATTGCTCCAGCAACAGCAACATCACGTTGCGATTGAAAAACGGAGTGCGGCCAACGTTGAAGCCGCCATAGCCGGAAAGCAGCGTGGGATTGTGGCCATTTTTGGCCACACCTTTTCTGCTTACCATGAACATCGGCACGCGAGTGCCGTCTTTGGAACTGAGCCAGCGCTGCTCGATCTGATATTGCCTGGGATCAATGCCGGACTCGACTCGCGCCCATTCTTTGGTCGCGCCCTGCAAACTGACTTCGTAAACCGTGGTAGGAATGGTGTAGGAGATGAAGCCGAAGAACCCGCGATCGCTGTTCCAGCTTCCACCCAGATCAAAGATGCTGCCCAGGGCCGGCATTGGCACGTCGGCGACGGGCCGTCCGTCAAGATCAAAAAGCCTGAGTGCGGAGCTGGCATTGCGAATGTAATGGACAAAAAGTTTTCTGCCGATAATAGCCGCGTGGCCCTCTATCACGCCTTCGCCCTGGGCAATGATCTCTTGCCAGTTCTGCCGCTGTGGCCGCGCGCAGGCGGCCTTGAACACGCGAAAGCGTGGCGCGTCTTCATTGCTGGTGATATAGATCTGCCCATCGAGAATTTCAGCGTGGTAGAGAAAATTCCTGCCTTCAGTGATAGCAACAAAATGGCTGGTGGGCGAGGACAGGTCCTTCAGATAGAGTTCAGTTTTGGTCCAGCCCTGGCTGATTTCGACGAGCAGCCAGCGTCCGTCGTTGGAGATGGTGACGTTGGGCCAGTGCTGCGGGTCCAGAGACCGGCCTGCGTCGGGGAAGACGAGCGTGTCTTTGCTGCCCTCAGCGTTTTCCGCGCTACGCAGCGTATGAAAGAAGACGTGCCGGTGATACATCTCTTCTCCGGCAGGAACGTCGCCCGGCCTGGGATAGCGCGTGTAATAGAAGCCGGAACTGTCCGGCAACCAGGCGAGACTGGCGGCGCGGGTGCGTTCAATCTCTTCGGCCAGGATCTCGCCGCTGTCGCTTTCAATCACGCGCAGGGTGCTGAGCTCTGATCCATTGGCCGAGGTGCCGTAAGCGACGTAGCGGCCATCTTCCGATGGGTACCACCAATCCAGAGCAATCGTGCCGGCGGCGGAGAGCGCGTTGACATCAATCAGAGCGTGCTCTGGGCCATCGTGACGGCGGACGTAGACTACAGGCTGGTTTTGCCGGCCATCGCGCCGCTCATAGAAATAATGCTCTCCGCCGATGCGCGGTGACGCGACGCGCCCGATGGTCAGGAGTTGCTCGATTCGTTGGCGCAGTTGACTTCGCCCAGGGACTTCTTCCAGGACACTCTGCGTGTAGGCATTTTGCAGACGGACAAAACGCTGCGTTTCCTCAGACTCGGCGTCTTCCATCCAGCGATATGAATCCGTGATCTCATGGCCGTGGAGGTTCTCGATGACCGGCTCGATGCGGGCCGGAGGCGGTTTCATATGCATTCTTTCCTCAGGTTGAGTTCCATACCTAGGTTACTGAAAACACAGGTTCGGCGTAAATCTTGGGGGCAATCAGTAATTGCTAACTGGGCGAAATGATGTTATTTTGAAGATGACAAATCATCAGGCCGTGTTTGTCCTGCAAACGGCCGTTGTCCACACTCCTCAGTAGCTCAATGGCAGAGCATTCGGCTGTTAACCGAAGGGTTGTAGGTTCGAGTCCTACCTGAGGAGCCAATCTTTGCCAACAGTAAAATGGTCGAGAGATCCCTCGCTACGCTCGGGATTTCGGCTGGCGGCTCAAACGCCGCCAAAACGCCTCAAGTTCGAGTCCTACCTGAGGAGCCAATCTTTGTAAAAGCAACGGTAAAGAGGTCCCTCGCTACGCTCGGGATTTCGGCTCAGACGCCGCCAAAGCGCCTCAAGTTCGAGTCCTACCTGAGGAGCCAATTCTTTTCTGAGCAGCGTTCAAGAGCATTTCTGGCTGAGGCCGGTGTTAATCGCATTGACATAGTCGGCAAGAGAAGGCTTTTTGCCATTGCAAGGATTGGTATTCGACGTGATACCGTCCAAATCCCAAAGGAAGCCTCCGGCTAGATCGTTGTAGCCCTTGGGAATCTTCTTGCTGAGGTCGGTGAAAGTGAGGCACATTCCACCATTTCCAGTAGGGCATTGTGGATTCGGCCATTGGGGATCCTGATTCTGCACCGAGAGGCCGGGGACTAAGAAGGCGCCGGCGTTTGGCCCGATCGGGTTACCGTTTGGCAACTTCACGGCTGCAAGTGTCTGCAGCCAGGTAGCAAAGTTAAAGAGATTGCTACTTCCGCCGGCATAGCATTGCAGGTTCCACCAACTGACTACTTGTTTGAGTTCGGTGCAGACCCGTTGCATGCTGGTCTGCCAGATATCGGACTTGTTATAAGGACAGAAGGTCACTTTAAAGTCGAATTTGAAGAGAATCTCACACAACTGAACGATCGTGTCCGCACTCACCTTAGTGGGGTCTGGGTTCGGGTAGACCTTCGGAAATTGGCTGGGAGAGTTGCCAAACTCTTCGCAATCGAGGTCAAAACCGTCTACGAGCGGGAATTTGCCCTTGAATTTGTCGAAATTCTTTACGAGAACGTTCTTCATGCCGTTATCCAACATGTATTGAAATGTGGCGAAGTCCTTGACCGGGTAGTCTGGCGCTCCGCCCCAACCACCGATCGAAAAGAATATCTCTTTGACGCTGCCACCCTGCTTGAGCTTCTCCAGATCAGCGGGCCACGCCGCAATGGCAGCATCGTTGTAAGGATTGAATTTTCCATCCTGTATGAACGGGTACGATGGCTGGGGATAACCATTGTTGAACACAAAGTCGCCCCACTGTTGAACGCCGTTCCCCTGCCGTCCAAAATGCAGAGCAAATTCGATCACAGTGGTGAGGCCGCTCTGTTGAATGAGGGGCACCTGGCCACTGGTGCTCCCGGGACCAAGGCCGCAATAGCAAGCAGTTCTGTAAGGCGACATGACCGCAACATGTTAGCAGCGATCCATGAGAGCGCTTGAGGTCTTGACCGGAAAAACGACTTCAGGAGGACCATTTTGGGAAAGCGCGATTCCCTCGCTGGGCTCAATGCGGTTGAGGCCGCCTGTAAGAAATCGTTCTGGCGGTTGCGGTTTTTTGCCTAACCGGAATTAGGGAAACACTCTACTTGGCTCGGAAGCGCTTGGTTGTACAAATAATGACGGTAAGGCCGCTCCCAGTTGGCCGTGTCATCATTCCCGCTAAAACGATCTGCTGTTCTGCGCCGATGCTTTGCCGAGTCGCGAAGCTGCCGAGTGCATTTGCTGGCCATTGCGTTATTGAACGGAGTCTCGCTGTTGCTGGCCCTGGCGTATCCGCTGCCGATGAAAGTTGCGGTTGATTCGGCTATCGGGCAGCAGCCGCTGCCGCAATCTCTGGCGGGAATCCTGCCAAATCATGGCGCTGGATTTTCAGCCCTGGCAGTTGCCGTAGGACTGCTGCTGGCCATCGCGTTACTGGCAGGGCTGCAAGGGCTGGCAAGCTGGCTTTTGCAAACCTACGTTGGAGAAAAGCTGGTGTGGGATTTTCGCGCCAAGCTGCTCAACCACGTGCAGCGCTTGTCGCTGGCATTCCATGACCACTACGGGGCGAGTGATTCCGTCTATCGCATCCAGCATGACGCGCCCTCGATTCAGTATGTGATTATCCAGGGAATCATTCCGCTGGGGATCGCGGTGCTGACGCTGGCGGGGATGGTTTATATCAGCGTGCGCATGGATCCCGCGATCGCGCTGGTGGCGCTGGCGATCACGCCTGTCCTGTTTGCGCTTTCGGTCGCGTGCAGCCGCGTGGTAAGGCAGCGTTCGCGCAATATCAAGGAGCTGGACAGCAGCGCGATGTCGGTGATCCAGGAAGTGCTGGGTTTTATCCGAACGATCAAGGCTTTTGGCCAGGAGCACCGCGAATATGAGCGCTTTGTGCGGCACTCGAGCAAACGGCTGGCCAGCCAGGTGCGGTTGGCGCGGCTGCAGGCGACATTTAACACAGTGATTGGATTGGTGATTGCCGGGGGCACCGCGGCGGCGCTGTTAATCGGCATACAACACGTGAAGGCGGGAAGGCTAAGCGTGGGGTCATTGCTGGTGCTGATGGCCTACATTGTGCAGATGTACCAGCCTTTGCAGGCGCTCAGCACCAAGACATCTGATCTGCAGAGCTGGCTGGCCAGCCTGGAGCGGACGTTCGCGCTTTTGGACCAACAGCCGGAGATCGAGGAGAGCTCCGCTGCGATTCCACTAGAGCGCGCCGAAGGCAAATTTGAGTTTAGAGATGTCTCGTTTCATTACGCCGGCAGCGGACGCGGCGTGCGCAACATTTCTTTTTCTATCCCGGCGGGCGCGCGCGTCGGGATTGTTGGCGGCACGGGAGCAGGGAAGACCACGCTGCTGAACCTGATCATGCGCTTCTACGATCCCACGGAGGGCCAGATTCTGCTGGATGGAGTGGACATTCGCGAATACCGCATTGCCGAGCTGCGGCGGCAATTTGCCACGGTGCTGCAGGAGCCGGTGCTGCTGGATGCCAGCATTGCAGAGAACATCGCTTATGGCAAGACCACGGCGACGGATGAAGAAATTATTACCGCTGCGCAGGCTGCTTGCGCGGACGAGTTCATCAGCCGTCTGCCGGAGCAATATGAGACGGGCGCCGGGGATCGCGGAGGATGCCTGTCCGGCGGCGAGCGCCAGCGCATCTCCCTGGCGCGAGCGTTTCTGCGCGATAGCTCGATCCTTATTCTGGATGAGCCAACCAGTTCAGTGGATACGACGACGGAAGAATCGATTCTGGCTGCCACAGAGAAACTCATGCAGCAGCGAACGACGTTCATGATTGCGCACCGGCTGAACATGCTGCGCAGCTGCGACACAATCCTGGTGCTCGACCGGGGCGAACTGGTCGAGGTGCGAACGGCGGAGCGGGCAGTGGCTGCGTCTGCGGTGCCGGCATCAAGCGAAATTTAGCGGTTCATCGTTGCGGGTGATCAAACCACAGGAACTGCCAGGTCACGGACAGGGTATTAAAGTTCGTTCCTACGCGAGCGGTAACGCCGTCACTATAGGCAATCTTCAGTGACTGGTGTTTGTTTACAGGCAGGGAAAGAGTTACTCCCAGGCGGCTATTGTTCTGCCTTTGTGAGGCAAGGCCGCCGTTCACAAAGGCCTCGCCGCCGGTGTACCAGGTGCCGTCAAAGGCGAGCCACAATTTGGGTCGGACGGTGTAACTGACATGCGCCTGCAAGCTGGGAAGAGGGTCCTGATGGCGCACGCTGTTACCGGGAAAGAAATTGTCGTTGCCGGTGAAGAACCAGGCCCCGGCGTAGAGGTCGAAATAGAATTTCTTCCAGGGATAGGAAACTCCCATCTCGGGTCGCAGCGCCCAGCGATTGGTTCCCAGGTTGATCAGCTTGGTTGAGCCGTATTGCCCGGTCGGCGCTTGCAGGGTCAGGCTGGCGCCCACGATGATTGAGCGATGCCTGGCCTTGGCGAATTCTCGCGGCGACATTGCTGGGCTACCATGCAGGTTGATGGAAAATTTTGCCCGGAGATCGGCCAAGCCGGAGCGCGTAATGCTCGCCTCTTGTAGTTGCGGACCGACTTTGCCCGAGATGTCACCCCAGGCGTAGGGCAGGGCTGCGGTTACCAGAGCCTGCCGGCCGAAGAAGCCGAAAGTGCGGCCCAGGCCAAAGACCGCGCTGTGAATAGTGGCATTCGTGTCTGTGACGGGAAGTGATGGATCGGTAACAACACCGCCACTGGAGCGAGCAAAGCCGACGACGACAAAATTCGCTCCGGTGGGAGAGGCGGAATAGGCGCGCGGCTCAAGGTCCTGTGCTGCGAGCGGGGCGGTCAGCGCGAAGAGAGCGATGCAGGCGAAAGCTGCGCATGCCTGGCGGATGATCGAAATTGGACCGCGCTTTCGATGTATATGGCGCTCCTTTCAAGCCTCCTCTCATCGGGCTGCCAGCTCAGCCGCGCATGCTCTCTCGAACGGTCAGGGCTCGATGAGCGGAATCTGCGAAGCGAGCTGCAGCTCTACCATCATGCTGAGCCGTCTGTCGATCTGGAAGAACAGCGCTGTTTTTTTGTGCGAGATCACTTTTTCAAACTCAGGGATGTACTTGATCCGGAGTTGCGTATTGTCGCCGTCGAGCGCCACCCAACGCTTGATGTAGCTGTCCGCCTGCGCATCTGTAATATTCGTGTAATTCTGCGAATACTCCTTGATGAGCGCGTAGCGAGCATCATTTACTTTGATGGTTTCGCCGATATAGCGTTCGTAGAGAGGCCAGAACTTGGTGGCTTCCGCCTCGGTCAGAGGCATGTTCGCGGCCACGATCTTTTTCCGCTCCGCGCGAATGTTTTTCCGCATTAAATCGACGTTGGCATCGGCCGCGCGGTCCTCGGTTGTCTTCTGGTCAGTCGAAGGAGCTGCCGGTTGTTGCGGCTTCTGACCTGGAGACGCCGCAGGCTCCTGTGCGCCAAGTGAGCTTGCGATGGCCAGAAGGAGGGCCGCGAGAAGAACGTGGTTCCTCACTCGATGATTGACGGCATCGGGAACTGCATTGGTTTGTGGTTCGCCGGTTGGCATGATCAACTCCTTTTTAATGATTCGCTGATTTGGCTTAAATAACTCCAAGCAACTTCAGTTCAGGTTGTAATTCATCTGCGCCGGCCGCCGCCCCGGGCACGTGCGCCTCCTCCGCCGCTACGCTGGAATGACTGTGTGCGTGACTGCCCGCTCTGCCGGGACTGCGCGGCACTGTTGAGTCCGTCCATGGTTTTCTGGGAGACCTGCGGAGTTGATCCGCTGCTGCGAGAGTTCTGCAGGTTCTGCGCGGCTTGAGAGCGGTCGCCTTGAGGAAGCTGGGAGCCCTCTCTGTTCTGAAGGTTTTGTTGCGCGGTCTGCTGCCGGGACTGGGCGTTCTGCTGCGCCTGGTTGCGCGCGTTCTGCTTTTGCTGGTCGGTGGCTTTTACCTGGTCCCAGTCCCCATTTCCGTTGTTGTACTGGCTCCAGTTGCCGGAGGAGTTTCTGCGGTAGACATTTCCGTCGTTACCGGCATAGACGCCGTTATTGGTGCGCGCCACCGTGCCGTTGGCACGATTGCTGACGACGCCAGCACCTTCAGATGATCGGTAAGCGCCGGTTGTGCCACGCGCGGTGGTTACATGGCCAGACCGGACCCAATCGTCGCCACGGGCAGCGGCGGAGCGTCCCCACTGCCCGTAAGGATTGTGGCCCTGGACGGTGCCGCCGCGTCCGCCGGTCCAGGGATTGTAGGCGGTGGAAGCTGTGCGACCGCCGCCGTAGTAACTCTGTCGCGATGTGGTGCGGCCGTATCTGCCGGTATTCGGGTTGTACCAGGCCGACGAGCCGGCTGCGCCGTAGGGGCCGTAGGCGGCGCGTCCGTATCCATAGGCTCCGCGATATGGACTGTAAACGGCGCCGACGCCGTAGGTCGCGGGCCAGCCGCGATACACGGGATATGCTCCGCCGTAGTAGACATAAGGAGGATAGTAGTAGCCCGTGCCGTATCCGATAGCCAGACCGGCGGTCATGCCGATGACGAACATTCCAAAGTAGCCCGCAGCGGTATTCGATTCGACCGTATCTTCCGTGGCGTTGCCCTGCGTAACGTAGGTGACGTTATAGACCGGCGAGCTGGGAGGAATGGTATAGATTTCCTTGGGTACAGAGTCCGCGGTCTTCCATGGACCGTTTGGGTCTTTGGACATGAACCACACACCTTCAAAGCAGAGGTAGTAGAGATCGCCTACTTTGATTACCTTGTCCTGGGTGTTGGTGGCGTACTGCAGCGAGGTGTTTTCGATTGGCTTGAATTCCGGACTACCGTCATAAGCCACCTTGACCTTCTTCTCCGCTTCAGCTTTGTTGATCACCGCCGTTGCAGGGATCTGCGCCAGCATGACGGCGTCAGCCGCCTGGATTGTTCCGGGCACCGAAGCGAGCACCGCGGCCTTGGGAGAGTTCGGAGGGATCTTGGCGAAATCAGGAGGAAGATCGTTGCCGGCATAGGTCCATGGGCCTTCGGGGGACTGGCTGCGGAACCAGCGGCCGGAGAGCAGCACGTAGAATTGTTTGTTTGTGTCGTCCAGGAAGACGTCGTTTTCCGTGTTGCTGACGTAGAGCAATTTGGTGCCGGGGATTTTGCTGTAAACCGGAGCGCCTTTGGTCAGGATCAGCTCTGCCGGCTTATCGCTGAAGAACACCTGCGGCACCGCGCCTGACGGTGGCGGCGCAGGCACGAGTTTTTTGACATCGGCCCACATTTCATCGGCGGGAAGTTTCTGCATGTCTTTGGGAAGTTCCTGCGTCGGCGTCCATGGCCCTTTGAGGTCTTTGGCAGTGAGCCAGCCTTTTTGGTGGGCCAGATAGTAAGACTTCTTGGATTTATCGAAGATGATGTTCCAGTTGGTGTTGACGACGAATTGCAAGTTGGTCTTCTCGACCGGAGCAAGCACGGGCTTGCCTTCGACCATCAGCAGAATTGCCGGCTTGGTGCTATAGAAGATCTGGGGCGGATCCGTCTTGACCGCTACCGGATTGCCTGCGGTTTTGCCTTTTTCGAGGTCGGCCATAATGCGGTCGGTGGAGATGGGCTCGCCTCCGCTGGGCACCATGTCACGGAAGGTCTGTTCCATCTGCGTGGCGGTTTGCGGGTCAAGCGAGGGAAAGCGAACGCTCTGGACTTGAATATCGCGGATGTAGGCGGTGTGCTCATTTGTATCGACCATGGTTCCCGCCTGCAGTGAGGCCACGCCAAGCACCTCCTTCCCACCTTTGGGTTTGAGCGAGAACGCAACGCGACAGAGCAGTTCCTTGTAATCTTTCCATTCATCAATCTGCGGCTGGTAATAGACCAGAGTTGTGCCGTTTTTTTCTATCTGACGCGGCCATCCCGGGTCCTGTCCCGGGGCACTGCCGGTGGCCTGTTTCGACGGCTTGGGTGCGGCGGCGGGTTGCGTTTGTTGCGCAACGGCGCCGGCAAAGACTTGCGCATATAAGAAGATCAAGAGCAGGCAAGCTGACGTGAGCTTGCGCCTGGTCATATTTTGAAAGACAGACATAGATACCTCAATTCGCTTGCGCCGTGCCGAGAGCAGGTTCCAACTGAAGCCCAGTTCGAATCGTGGCCAGGAAAATCCGGGAAACTTCTGTGCCGGGGACGCTATTCACACCGCACCTGCCTGCGAGGCGTCGAACACAATCTGGTCGTATTGCCAGAGGCGTTGAAAGAGTTCCAGGGTGTGACTCTGATCCTTACCCGAATTCCGGGCAATCTCCCCCAGCGTCCGGCGCCCGTCGATTTCGTTGAACAGCCGATGCTGCGCGGCATTCATCGGCAGCACGAGATCGGGATGCCGGTGGGCGCGATTGAGCAGCACAGCTACGCTGCCGGGAGGGACGCGGTCGCGAGCGCAGACAGTCCACGGCAGGCGAATGGGAACGTAGGTGCGCCATTGCTCCCCGGTGAAATGGATGGGCTGACTTTCTGCGGGCCGATCGCCGCGATAAGCGACAAAGCTGTGCTGCGTGATCGTCCCGCGAAACAGTTCGGCGGCCGCGTGTTGAGACTCTTCCGGGAGATTGCTTAGACGGGCGGCATGGGGCGTTCTTGCCACGGCCCCGCATTGCGGAAGGTAAGGAGCCTGCTCCATCCAGCGTCCAAAGGACATTCCGCAGCGATTGAGCCACTCATAGACTTGCGGCACGGTGAAGGCGCGGTCCTGAGGATGGAGAAAAGCATCGGCCAGCGCATCAGGATTGCGAAAATCCGCAGCCTTGCCGACCAGATGCGACAGGGGGTGTTCCTGTGGCAAACAGCCGAGCGTTGCAGCCAGCGCCTGCAGCTCCGGTTTTGCTGGAGTGATCGCAAGCAGCCGGCAGTACTCCCGCATCATGTAGATCCCGGCGCGCCCATAGCCGGCGTAGACCATGATCTGCATGGCGCCGTCGCGTTTCAGGACACTGCGGAGAGCCTGTAAGCCGGCGTCGGGATCGGACAGATGATGAAGGACGCCGGTGCAGACGATGTGATCGAATGTCTGGCCGAGCTCCTGCACGTTGAGGAGCGAAAGCTGGCGGAGGATAAGGTTGCCGATCTGATATTTTTCCTGGAGTTGCAGCGTATGAGTCAGACTGGTCTTGCTGATGTCGATCGCGGTGATGCGAGCATTCGGTTCGCGCAGGGCATACCGGGCGGCCTGCGAGGTGCCGCAGCCGGCGATCAGGATTTCCTGATTGTCGCGAGGCCGCTCGGTTGGCCAGAGCAAATGAAACAGCGCGCGGCGTCGTTCCGGATTTCTGTACAGCTCACGGTGTTCGTCCAGGCTGGCGAGCGGCGCCGGATAGGGCATTCGTTCGTAGAACTCGCGGAGTCCGACGGTACCACCGTTGGGCGATCCCTGGCTTCGCTCCGCGTCTAGTTCGATTCTCATTTTGTCGCTCGAGTCCTACTGCGAAGAACCTTCTTCTTTCCTTTCTTACTTCACGCCACCCCCGATCGCCTTGGACATGGCTGCTTCCTGCTGCCGTGCTTTTTCCAGGGCCTGGTCAACGCTGAAGCTGGAAGGCTTCTGACGTGGCGGGAACTGTTCAAAGGTCTTGAGGAATTGGGCAACAATGGCCTGGGCGGGCACAAGGAGAAATGCCCGATCCGCCAGCCACTTGGCGTAGAACATGTCGGCTTCCGTGTCGGCCCTCTCAAAGGGGTCGCTGCGCAGGTTGAAAATCTTGGGTAAGCGCAATGAGACAAAAGGCTCTGACCAGACGGCGAACCCTTCCTTGCGTTGCTCCATGAAAGTAGCTTTCCAGTTGCCAACGCGCAGCGCCATGAGGTCGCCGTCATCGCTCCAGTAGATGAAGCCCTTGCGCGGGTTCTCCTTCACCTCGCCCTTCAGGAGGGGCAACAGGTTGTAGCCGTCAATGCAGACTTTGAATGTTTTATTTCCGGCTTTGTGGCCCTTCTTGAGCCTTTCCACGATGTCCGGCTCGCCGGCGGCGGCAAGCAGGGTGGGCAGCATGTCAGTGTGGGAAAACATTTCGTTGGAGACGGTCCCGGGCTTGATTACGCCGGGCCAACGGATGGCGCATGGAACACGCCAGCCGCCTTCATAGTTCGTGTCCTTCTCGCCACGGAACGGCGTGGAACCGCCATCGGGCCAGCTCATGACTTCGGCGCCGTTGTCGGTCGAATACATCACCAGCGTGTTGTCGGTGATACCAAGATCGTCAAGCTTCTTGAGCAACTGGCCAACATGGCCATCATGCTCCACCATTCCGTCCGGGTAAGTTCCCAGCCCGGTCACCCCTTGCGATTCCTTCTTCAGGTGCGTGAAGACATGCATTCGAGTGGAGTTGAACCAGCAAAAGAACGGTTTACCGGCTTTGTGCTGCCGCTCGATGAAGTCAAGGCTTGCAGCCAAAAACTCCTCGTCCACAGTTTCCATTCGCTTGGTGTTGAGAGGGCCAGTGTTCTCGATCTTTTGTGTGCCATCCGGATTCGCCCAGCTCTTGAGCACGCCGCGTGGCCCAAACTTTTTCTTGAACTCCGGGTCCTTGGGATAGTCAGGATTTTCAGGTTCCTGCTCGGCGTTCAGGTGATAGAGATTGCCGAAGAACTCGTCGAAGCCGTGTGCGGTCGGCAGAAACTCATCACGATCTCCAAGGTGGTTCTTACCGAACTGGCCGGTCGCATAGCCCAGCGGTTTCAGCAGATCGGCAATCGTCGGATCTTCCGGCTGCAGGCCGAGATCGGCTCCCGGCAACCCAACTTTTGTCAGTCCGGTGCGGATCGGCGATTGACCGGTGATGAAAGCGGCGCGGCCCGCGGTGCAACTCTGCTGGCCGTACCAGTCAGTGAATAAGCATCCTTCTTTCGCTACCCGGTCAATATGGGGGGTGCGATAGCCCATGATGCCGTTGTTGTAAGCGCTCAGGTTGAACCATCCGATGTCATCGCCCCAGATAATGAGAATGTTCGGCTTCTTTTGCATCTCCGTAACTTTTTGTGCCATGAACTGGACTCCTTAGGATTGCAGTGGAATTCGTTCTTATGTGTCACTTGGGGTCCGGATCGACGCGCACCGGCGAGTTGCGTTGGGACACGAATCCCAGAATTGCTTTCCCTTTAGTTGGAAGTAAGGCAGGAGACGGCGGGCTATTCCCGGGCCGGATTGGAGGAGATCGGTTGCCCTGCGCTCAATCGAAATTACGTGGATTTAACCGCATTCAAGCGGGAACGGCAGGGCAGGAGAGACATCTCCCGACAGGGGATGGTACGCTTAGCGGTTACAAAGAAGCCGGATGTGCGCGGGCTAGCTCAGGAGACAAGTGATGCGTGCTGTGTCCTTTGCCGTGCTGATTGGTACTGCTCTGGTCGTTGCGCCATGGTGTGGCGTAGCGCAGGAAGCTGGCGGCCCGCAATCCGGCCAGTCAGGAAGCCAGGCGCAGACGCTGGCTTCGATCGGCAACAACGATCTCCACCTGGGCCGTCTGGCAGACGCGCAAACCAATTGCGATGCGGCGCTCAAGCTCGACCCCAGCAATGTTCTCGCCAAGGCTTGTCTCGATGCCGCCGCGCGCATGCTGGTTGACCAGGACCTCAACGATGCCGGGGCAAAGCTGCTGCAGAACAAGAAGTCTGACGCTGTGGCTCTGGCTTCGAAATGGGTCTATTCGGCGCCCCAGCCGCAGCAGCAAGAGCGCGCCCGGGAAATCATGAAGGCTGCAAGTTCCATGAGCCTTCACGATTTTTTTGTCACCATTACTCCCAGCTGGTTTCGCCAGACGCTTCTCGCGATCGGGATCGTGGTTGGGTGCGCGCTGCTGTTGCTGGGCGCGCGCAAGCTCTGGCGGCTATGGCAGCGCGGCAAATGGTATGGTGATCGAGGCAAAACCAGCTGGCGCATGCTGCCGCTGAAAGAAGTCTCGGTAGCGGACGAATCGCGAACCGGGGTTCCTACGGACGCTGTTTTGGATGCGCTTGCGCGGCTCGGTCATGAGCTTGCGCGCGAGCTGTGGCAGCCAAAACTTCTGCTCCTGCGGCCAACGCCTCCGGCCGAGTATGAGCCGGCCGTGATCAGCGAATTTCTTTCGAGTGATCTGCCATTGCTGGTGCTTGTGCCGGCGGCAGAAGGCCTCAGCCTGGAATGGAAACTGCACGAAATACAGCTGGACCAGGCGGTCGAAAACCTGCAGCTGAGAACGTCGGCAGGCCTCGACATCGGTTCTGTGGCCAGGTTTGTGCGCAGTGTTTTTAACTGGTTCAACTCCGGATCGCCGGTGATCTCTGGCGTTGCGGAAGTCAGTGCCGACAAATCTGCTGCCATCCATCTTGCGGCGCGGGGCGGCCCCATTCAATCCGTCGCTGTCGGCGCCGTTACTGAGATGGCTCCAGGACTTGATACGATCCAGCTCTCCGCGGAACGTGCTGCGTTTAAATTCCTGCTGCGCATGCGCTATCCGGCGATGACCAATGATGAAATCGACGGCTTTTCCGCTTTGCGACAGGGCGCGATTCAGTTTGCGCAATATGCAGGAACGGTACCCCTGGCCGGTGATGATGCCGTGGTGCGAACGTCAACGCTGGCCAAAGCAGCGCTCAATCTGGGCTTTTTCAGGGCTTCCATCCCCAGCCACTGCGTGCTGCCTGCTTCTGCCGGCAGGCCGCGATTGGAAATCACCGATGAGGTCCGGCAGGCCGTTTTACTGGCTGAAGGGGTGGCGCACTGCCTGGTGGGCACAGACCAGGACAGTATGGCTGCCATTGATTGTTTCCGGCAGCTGGAAGATTGGCCGGCCCAAACCGACGAGTTACGCCAGCAAGCGGCTTACAACGAAGCTGTGGTGTGGCGTCAACTTGGCTATGAAGGAAGGTGTGTTCTCATGCTCACTGAATTACTGGGCGAGAAGGCGCCGGATACTGTGTTAGCAGACGATGCGAAGAACCTGGTCCAGGAAAAGAGGCTGCCGCTGTCCGCCCCGGTCAGCTTGCTGGCACGCCTCGCGCGGCTGGCTGCTTTTGCCGAATACGATCGTGACGATTGGATTGCTCTACCCCGGTCGCGCGCCAAACTCCTGCTGGATGACGGCGAGCGGCTGATTCAGGACCTGCAATCCATTACCAACCAGGAGAATACTTCGTCGCATGACCGCCGCATTGCAAACTATTTGTACGTGGAAGCCCTCCGGGCCCTTGGCCATGTTGAACTCTTGAATATCGTCACGGGGGAGGCGGCGAGCCTCTATCACGATAAACGGCCGACAGGCCTTAAAGACGGAGCGCTCAGTAAGGAAGGAACCGAGCACTTAAATCACGCGATCAACTGGATGCGAAGGTGCGAAGAGCTGGCCCCCAGTTGCGGCCTGTTCTCCGATTTGGCGGAGGCCTTCTTGTTGCTCAAGAACTTCACCGCGGCCGAGGGCTATGCCCGACATGCAACCCTGGAACGGGATCCGTCTGACAAACGGGAAGACAGCCAGTCCTACGAACGCGCTTACTATCTGGCTGCGGAAAGTTTTTATCTTGAGAACACTGAGAATTCACTCGCCCTGGCCAGGAAGTATGCTCTGGATTTCAAAGGAATGGTCCAACTGGAGGAATTCAAAGCAGTGCGCGCCGATCTCGGCATCATTGACGGACAGGCTGCTAAGGCGGCAGCGCAAGGGCCCGCGAGCCCGGCGCCGCAACCACCATCCTAAGTGTGGTTGGCATCTCGATAGTTGCGCTTGGTTGTTAAAACAATTGGCATACGCTATGCTGAAAATCGCGATTGCAGGAGCCAATCGCGCGGCGAGCCCTTCAGAAAGTTCAGCAACAACATCCAACTAATTACATTTGTTTTCCTACGGGGAGTGATATGGCGAAGATCGTCAAGGTATGGGGGCGCGAGATTCTGGATAGTCGCGGCAACCCTACGGTGGAAGGCGAAGTTGTGTTAGACGATGGATCACGCGGCCGCGCCGCGGTTCCTTCCGGCGCGTCGACCGGTACGCATGAAGCGGTGGAGCTGCGCGATGGCGACAAGTCGCGCTACCTGGGCAAAGGCGTAAAGAAGGCGGTTGCGGCGATCAAGGGCGAGATCGCTGATGCTGTGCGCGGCAAAGATGCAGCAGCGCAGGCCGAGATTGATCAGGCGATGATCGACCTGGATGGCACACCCAACAAAAGCAGGTTGGGTGCAAATGCGATCCTGGCTGTGTCACTGGCGGTGGCGCGGGCGGCAGCTGCAGCCAAGGGGCTGTCACTCTATCGATCTGTGGGAGGCGAGCAGGCCCACGTGCTGCCAATGCCGATGATGAACGTGATCAACGGCGGCGTGCATGCCGACAATCCGATTGATTTCCAGGAATTCATGATCGCGCCGGTGGGAGCGCCGACAGTGGCTGACGCCATCCGCATGGGCGCGGAAGTTTTTCAGACACTCAAGAAGTCGCTGCACGATTCGGGACAAAATACCAACGTGGGCGATGAAGGCGGCTTTGCTCCAAATTTGAAGTCGGCGGACGAAGCCCTGGATTTTCTGATGCGGGCGATTGAGAAAGCCGGCTACAAGCCGGGAACGGACATCTGTCTGATGTTGGACCTGGCGTCAAGCGAGTTCTATAAGAACGGCGTATACGACTACGAAGGCGAAGGCAAGAAGCGCAGCAAGGAAGAGCACGCAAAATATCTGGCCCAGCTGGTTGCGAAATATCCTATCTGGTCGATTGAAGACCCGATGGCGGAAGATGACTGGGAAGGCTGGAAGCTGATCACGGAAATGCTGGGCAAAAAATGTCAGATTGTGGGCGACGACATTTTCGTCACCAACGTGGCCCGGTTGCAGCAGGGCATCAAGCAGGGGATCGCAAACTCAATCCTGATCAAGGTCAACCAGATTGGCAGCCTCACGGAAACGCTGGCAACGGTGGAGACCGCACACAAAGCCGGATACAGCGCGGTGATGTCGCACCGCTCGGGCGAAACAGAAGATACAACGATCGCCGACCTGGCTGTGGCCACGAATTGCGGGCAGATCAAGACCGGGTCGCTTTCGCGCTCCGACCGCACCGCCAAGTACAACCAGTTGATTCGCATTGAAGAAGAGCTGGGAGCGAAGGCGAAGTATGCAAAAGCGAAGACGTTGCGCGGACGGGGTTAAAAAAGCCACAAGCTTGATTGCAGCCAGTTCGTACCGGTGTGCGCCGATGGCGGGACGAACTTTGTTGAATCTGCGTTTGTGATTGTGCCATCGAAAACACGTGAGCGCCTGCTGAGAATCAGCGCTAAGATGGCGGGCCCACAACGTCCAAGAGGTGAAGCCATGGAAGTCGTCAATCTTGCCCGTAAATTTGCCGCATTTAATGATCACTACAGCCCCAAGATCGTAGGCGAGCTGAATAATTTTCAGGTGAAGCTGGTGAAGATCCAGGGCGAATTCATGTGGCACCATCACGACGCAGAAGACGAGATGTTTATGGTGGTGAAGGGCGAGCTGCACATCAAGCTGCGCGATCCGGACGGCCGGGAACGTGATGAGGCGATCAGCCCGGGCGAGTTCATCATTGTTCCACATGGAGTGGAGCACATGCCCTATGCAACCGAGGAGGTCCACCTCATGCTTTTTGAACCGGCGACCACGCTGAATACCGGCAATGTGCAAAGCGAGCGCACGGTAGCGAAGCTGCAGAGGATCTGACGGGGTTCCTGCCACCGAATGAATAGACAAGTCGCGCTGATTACCTGGGCCGGTCTACCGCACGGCGCGGAGAGCGAGCAATTGCTTCTGCCGCTGTTGGCAACCCGCGGCGTCGATGCGCGAATGGTCGATTGGCGTGATGCATCCGTTGGTTTCAACCAGTTTGATCTGGTGGTGCTGCGCTCGTGCTGGGACTACCACTTGCACGCTCAGGAATTCACAGAGTGGCTACACCGAACGAAGCGTATGGCCCCGATCCTCAATGATGTTGATACTGTCCTGTGGAACAGCAATAAGTTCTATCTTCGTGAACTGGAAAAGAAAGGAATTCAGATTGCGCCGACGTACTTTGTTTCCGGGGACAAACGCGTTCGTGAAGGCCGTCCGGTAGAGATGGAGAGCTGGGAGAGAGTAGTGGTAAAGCCGGCGATCTCGGCATCGGCATATCAGACGCGCGTTTTTGAGCGCGAGCGCATGCTTTCGATGGATGCACTGGCAGAGTTGATGCCCGGGGCAGACTTTCTCGTGCAGCAGTTTGTTCCGGAAATCCAAACGAAAGGCGAGATATCCTTTATATACGTTGATGGCGCTTACAGCCATGCCGTGTGCAAGCGTCCGGCACCCGGGGATTTCCGTGTGCAGCAGGAGCATGGCGGCACAGCGGAGCTGGTTGATCCGCCGGATTCATTGTTGCAACAGGCGCACGAAATGGCTGACCAGGTGCCGGAGGTGAGTTGGTCACTTTATTGCCGTCTTGACGCTGTGGCAAGAAACGGCAAGCTTATCCTGATGGAGCTGGAATTAATTGAGCCGGAACTTTTTCTAGGCCTGGCGGACGATGCGGCAGAGACGTTTGCCCGCGCGATCGTGCGAAGAATGGGCTGATACCAACGGCCTATTCGCGCAGCTCATATCCCGCCGATTTGATTCCTGTAACCACCTCCTCGCGTATGCCGGTGACCTCTTCATTGGTGAGCGTGCGATCGTCGGCGCCGAGGGTCAGCCGGAATGAAACGCTCTTTTTTTCACCCGGCAGCGGAAAGATCAGCAGGAACTGGAGTGCAACCAGATCAGGGCCGGCCAGGTGGCGCAACTTGTTTTCCAGGGTGGTGACGAGTTCGCGTGTCCCGGCGACAATCGAAAGATCAAAGCTGCTGGTGGGGAAGCGGCGCAGCGGCTGATATTTCTGAGCCCGTGGCGGCAAGGCCAGCAGCGCATCCAGGTCGAGATCGAGAATGGCCGCGCGGCCGCGATCGAGCAGCGAAGGATGCAGCTCGTAGAGATGTCCCGCGCCGTGCCCGCCGGCTTCGATTCTCGCCGCGCGTTCGGGATGAGCGATCTTGCCGTGAACGTGCTCCTGCACAATTTCCAGATCTGGGGCAACGAACTGGGCCACGCGTTTCATTTCCATAATGCCGGCGCCTGCACCTTCCATGCCGCGGCCCGCGTCGCGATTGGTTTCCCGATTAAAGATTGCGGCGATCAGGTGTGTGCGCTCCACGGGAGCGCCGTCCTGGCCTTTGTGATACTCACGGCCAATTTCAAAGAGACGAAATTCGCTGAAGTAGCGGCTATTGTCGGCCAGGTTGCGGCGGATGCCGGGCAGCAAGCTGGGCCGCAGATATTTCTGCTCGGCCACAATCGGATTGGCGACCTGCAGCAGCTTGTCTGTGGCGTAACCAAACATCGCCGCATCCGCGTCAGAGATAAAAGAGTAGTTGCTGACCTCGGTGAAGCCCTGGCCTACCAAAGCTTCGCGTACGGCGCGGTGCTGGTCATGCTGCAGGTTGCGCGGCGTAGGCTCTGCCAACACGGCAGGCGCCTGCGGCGTGATGGAAGCGTAGCCAACCATGCGGCCAATTTCTTCCACCAGGTCTTCCGGGATGGAGATGTCCTTGGTGGCGCGCCAACTGGGAACGGTCAGCAGCAGCTTGCGCGCGCCCGGCTGTTCCACGCCGAAGGCCAGCGCCTTGAAGATGTTGATGACCTCATCGGTCGAAAGCTTGCGGCCCAGCTTGCGCTCCGCCCAGTCGAGAGCGAGCGTGATTTTCGGCAGTGGCAGCTTGCGCGCGTAGTTGTCGATCGGCTGGGCAGCGGCCTGCGAGCCGGGAGAGATTTCCTTCAACAGCTCCACGGCGCGGGCCAGAGCGCGGACGGTATTCTCCGGGTCCTGGCCTTTTTCAAAGCGCATGGAAGCGTCAGTGCGCAGCTTGAGCCGCGCGGATGACTTGCGTACATTCGCCGCAGGAAAATTTGCGGCCTCAAGAACAATACGTTTTGTGGTGGCGCAAATCGCCGTATCATTGCCGCCGATCACCCCGGCAATACCGACCGGCTTGTGGGCATCAGCAATCACGATCTCGTTTTTGGTCAGCGAATACTTTTCGCCGTTCAGCGCAAGGATCTCTTCGCCGTTGCGAGCAGCGCGAACGATGATGGTGTCGCCCAGCAGGTCGGCGTCGTAGGCATGCATCGGCTGGCCCAGCTCGCAGGAGATGTAGTTGGTGACGTCGACCAGGTTATTGATCGGGTTGAGGCCAAGCGAGTTCAGCCGGACCTGCATCCACAGCGGCGAAGGCGCGACCTTGACGTTCTCCACGCGCTGGCCGCTGAAGCGGGCGCAGAGATTCGCGTCTTCAATGTTGATAGAAAGATCGCCTTTGCTGACCGGCGCAGGGAGTTCGCCCACGGGATCGACCACGCTCAAACCGGCGATGGCGGCAACTTCGCGCGCCATGCCCAGGTGTCCCCAGAGATCGGGCCGGTTCGTGAGAGATTTGTTGTCAATTTCGATAATGGAATCCGGCTCGGAGTTTTCCGCGCGAGCCACGTCAGCCACGCTGGCGCCGGGGAATGCGCCGGGATCGTGCACACCTTCACATTCGGCGGTCTTCATGGTGATCTGCTGCGCCAGCTTCGTTACATCCATGTTCAAGCCGGGGACAAGTTCGCGCAGCCAGTTGTAAGAAAATTTCATATCGTCAGAACTGGTTCAGGAAACGCAGATCGCCGCTCTGCATCAGGCGGATATCGTCCACCGCATAGCGCATCATGGCCAGGCGGGTCAGGCCCAGGCCGAAAGCAAATCCGTTCCACTCCTGGGGATCGAGCCCGGAATTCCTGATCACGTTGGGATGCACCAGCCCGCAGGGCAGCAGCTCCACCCATCCGCTCTGCTTGCAGACGGCGCAGCCGTTGCCGCCGCAGATCAGGCACTGGATATCGAGCTCAAATCCCGGCTCCACGAACGGAAAGTAGCCGGGGCGCAAACGCACGGTAACTTTGCGGCCGAAGATCGAGCTGAGCAAGGTCTGCATGAAATAAATGAGGTGGCCGACCGAGACATCGCGGTCCACCATCATGCCCTCGACTTGATAGAAGGTGTGCTCGTGCGAGGCATCCACTTCTTCATTGCGAAAAACCCTACCCGGGGCGATCATCCGCATGGGCGCGCCATATTTCTTGAGCGCACGCACCTGCACCGGCGAAGTATGCGTGCGTAGCAGGTGGCCATCGGTCATCCAGAAGGTGTCCTGCATGTCTCGCGCCGGATGATCAGGCGGGATGTTCAGGGCGTCAAAGTTGTAGTAGTCGCTTTCCACTTCAGGACCGTCAAGCACGCGGAAGCCCATGGAGACGAAGAGCCGCTCAATCTCGTCCTGCACCTGCGTGACCGGATGGATGTGTCCCGGCGCAAGGCCCTGCGGCGGGACGGTCAGGTCGATCCATTCGGCTTTGAGCTTCTGATCAGACTCTCCGCCGGCAAGAGCGGCTTTGCGATCGTCGAACGACTGCTCCAGCGTGGCCTTGGCTTGGTTCAGCAGTTGGCCAGCGCGGGCGCGATCTTCGGGCGCCATCATGCCGAAGTTCTTGCTGATGCCCGCCAGCTCGCCCTTGCGTCCCAGCACGGCTACGCGAACCTTCTCCAGATCGGCCACGGTGGCGGCGGCTTTGATCTCGCCCAGCGCCGACTGGGTGAGGTCCTGGATGGTCTGGATCAGGTTCGTTTTGGTCATTGACGATCGTCTTTATCGCACCGAATGGGTAATCCTAAAATATAGAGGGCATGAGGGATGGGGTCAAATCGCGCCCATCTGCGCAGTGCTCCAGTTTGTTTTTTCAGGATTCTACTTTTTCTTTCTCTGGCGGCTTTGCTCGATCAGCTTACGCGTGACATCGATGATGACCTTGGACTCTTTGCCGCGCTGCTTTGAAGAATGAACGGTCTTTCGCGCTCTCTCCACGATGCGATCAATCTCGATCTCGTGGTGACGCGGGACCGTCTGCGGTTTGATTTTCTTTACCCCATTCTTTTTTGTTTGATTTTAACCCGGGCTTTAAAGCGCCGCTTGCACCTTTTCTTGTTCTCATCCTCATTCCTCGCTTCCGGAATTCTGGTTCGCGATCGTCGTCCTCGTTACGTTCCATGCCGCCAGTTGGATCGTATAGGCCAGGTGCCCGATCTGTTTTGAATCCAGCTTCCCGTCGATGATCGCTCCCTGCAGCTTCTTGATCCTACCTGAATGCTGTCCGGGTCTTCCATCGGACCCAGGTCAAGTTTCACCGCCTTGGCTTCCTCCATCCGCTCATGCATCCGGCACAGTTTCTTGCCTTTCATTCGCGGCGCGCCGCACCGCTCTCCGCTCAGGTACTGGTGCTGGCAGCGTGCAGCCCGTTGCGCCTTTTCCAGGTTCCTTCGCAGCTTTTCCTCGCGCTCCTGCCTGTGCTCGTCCAGCAACTTCAGTCCTTCTTTGAACAAAAGGTGTTCTTCAAAATCTAGCTCTGCGCCGTCAGCCCCGCGGCGCGCCTGCGGATGTTCTTCTAGGTAGCTCTTGTACTGCCGAAATGCCTCGTAAAAGGCCATGCACAGCTTGCCTTCAGGTGCTTCCAGCCACTTGGCTTTCATCTCTTTTTGGTGTGCAGTCTGCCGCGCGGCATGCTGTCGCTCCACCGCCTCCACTTCCGCTGGCGCATACCACTGTCCGCGGATGTTCACCGTGGCTCTGCGGTCTCCGCGTTCTCTCGGCTGAATTTCCCGTTCTTGCCTGCTTTTCTCGTCCATTCTTTGACCTCGTCCCATCACCCTGCCCCTGCCCCCCGGTTTCACCCAAATTCACCCAGGGTCACCCAATCCCACCCAAGAATAGGCTGAAGGAATCAGCAGTGGGTCGCAGCTCCAAAACTGAAACACCCGGCTCAGAGCCGGGTGCTTTTGTGGCAAACAAAATACGAATACTATGCTAACATAACTCTTGCGCGGCGCAACAAAAAAATCCGCTTGAAAGCGCCTCGCGGCGGCATTTCAGTAGATATACTACTGTGTCTAGTAGAAGCTTGA
This sequence comes from Candidatus Angelobacter sp., assembly GCA_036557225.1. Taxonomy (GTDB): domain Bacteria; phylum Acidobacteriota; class Terriglobia; order Terriglobales; family Acidobacteriaceae; genus Angelobacter. The sequence continues at coordinate 4,646 of DATBHX010000132.1, read as the reverse complement.
CCCGCGAAAAGATCGACTATGGACAAGAGCTTGACGAAGCAAATTTGCGGGGAAATTGCGCTCGCCATTCGCAAGCTTGGGGGTAATCCGGAGACCATCAATCTTCGCGATGCCTGGCGTGTGAATCGTGTGTTGGAATTTCTGGGCGCCGATGGCTATCTGCTGGCCACGATCTGCAGCTGGGGTGACTCCCTCATGACAGATGCGCAGGTGCTCGATCATCTTCGCGGCTGGAACCGATGCGGCAGCAGAGCTCTCAAGCCCCTTTCATTTATCGAGTCACAATAATGCTCTCCGCTTCAGTTCCTTTTCGGGAACCTTAAGTGATTGTGAATTCTCAGGTTCCAGAGCTGGCATTTGTTGACGTTTCGTCCCGCCCTTCGTCCTTCTCATCATGCATCTGCGCGGAGTGAAATGATGACAGCCAGCCCTGCACTGCAAACTTTCATTAATGACGCCCGTCATGAAATCGAACCGGGTAACGCCTTCAGTCATATTTTCAGCTACGAACAGATCATGCTGGGAAAATTGATTCACGCTATCGACACTCAAACCGATACTGAACTCACAACCACTGTCTTCCAGATGAAAACCGAACTCGATACGGTTCGCTGTTCCGTACTCACTGTCCTTCCGGCGCTGGTGAACATGCTCGCCAACGAATTAGGAAGGGCCTAGAGGCTCCTACACACAACAGCAAAAAAGTAAGCCTCGTCATCCCGACGGCCGTTGAGCGAGCGGGCGTAGTCATCAGCCCGCGAGTAGGACGGAGGGACCTTGTGCTTCCTCCCAAAATTGGCAACGCCCCGCCAGGGATCTCCGCCGCTCTCAAGGACCCACAAAAATTCACCTCTCAAAAAAGCTGCACAACGCAAATCCACACACCACCCATGGCGCAATTCGGCGTTCTCCTCCTTGTTCCATTGTGGGATAAGATTATTTTGAGATTGAAAGGATTTTTTGGTACCCAAAAACCCGCATTCCACTGATGACGTTGTGCCCGCAACGGGAATTTACGTGGTTCATCACGCTGAACACCGCTTGCCGCATGAGGTCATTCTCGTCGGTGGAGACAGATTCCCACGTTGTTCCAAGTGCCGGACGGCGGTAACGTTCTCCCTCATTCACGAGGCTCACGCTGGTTCGGAGTACCATCCTGTGCGCATCTACGAATTGCCCGATCTCGATGACGAAGAAAAGAATGCAGATTCAGCGTCAGCCGGCGCTGACGCACTTTAAACTATACACAGACTAGCCATTTGTGAAATCTGTTCTGCGCTCGGGGATTAACACAGCAGATGCCACTTCTAACTGCTATACGGCTTCTTCTTTGCGCTTACATCATGCACTGAGGCAGCAGCAGCCTTCCTCTTCTGTGGCTTCTTGCCTCCCAGAGCAATGTCAGCCAGTTCAAGAACTCTGTTCAAGGGGCGCAGGCCGCTACGCCTCTCACCCGGCCACGCACGGGCAGGTTGGGGGCCTTTAAGAGTGGAGCGCGGTCTGATCCACAAACCACAACACTCAGTGTCTCTTTCTTCAACCTTCTTACTCACGACGTACCTTCTTCTTCACCGAAAAAATAAAACGTATCGTGAGATGGCATGTGAGCTGGATGGGTTGGCTAACTTCACAGGTTCGTTACTCCGTATGCATCTACATCTTTATAAAGCCCGTCATCCCGACGGCCGTTTAACGAGCGCGCGCTTTTTGAGCGGGTCCCCAGCACGCGCGGGTTTCGCGTGATGGGGTGCTCACCAGCGCGCGAGTAGGACGGAGGGACCTTGCGCCTTTTCACAGAATTGGAAACACAGAGCGAGGGACCTGCTCCGCTGCTCTCAAGGGCTCACCAAAATCCCACTTTTAAAAGTTATCTCTGAAAACTCGCGCTTAACATTCTTCGTTATTTGCTTTCCTCTCGCTTTTCCGGGATTATCCCTTTCACAAACCCAGTTAAAAAACTGGGCCTAAATTTCTAACATTCGCCCTTCATTTGTCCCGCTGAAATCGCGTACAAAGAGTCGGGCTGTGTGCGGTGTTCAGACCGTCCACAGCCCTAACCAAAACGCACAGCGAGGTGCATTGTGGCTGGGAGCAATTTTAGCAATGAGGAGTTGTATCGGCTCGTTGTCACGCTGAATGGCATATTGAACGTGATGGTCAAACGGCTGGAAGAAATGGCCGCGCTAAAGATTTTGAGTGCTGAATACATCCACGAAATGAAGCGCATGGCGAACACGATAGACCGAGAGATCGGGCCAGAATACCCGACCAAAACTTAAACTCTCTTAAACCCGTCAACCCGCCGAAAGGCGGGTTTTGTTTTTGTGCCTAGTTTCTCTGGCGCTTCTCCCCTGTACTACCGGACAATGGCCGCACTTAGGGGTTATCTTAGGTGATACTAGGGCGTTTTTCTGATTAGAGTGTTAGATAGATAGGAGTATCAAGATCATGATGGGCTCGTAGCTCAGTTGGTATCCGGCGTCTTGAAGGGCCCCGGTGTAGAGCACTCCCCTGTTAAGGGATAGGTCGTAGGTTCAAACCCTACCGGGCCCACCATGATCTGTCTGGCGTGTCAATGCCCGTTAAGCTCTGGCCCGCCATATGGCCACTATGGGCCTTCTAGCAATTGGTTGTCAATGTTTGTTAGAACCCGTAAATATGCCAAAAGTCTCGTTTCGGGAAACGACTTTTGGCTACCAAGGAGGTAGCTCTACAATGCCCGTACTCAACCGCAGGCTCTCAGCCGCCGATATTAAGGCAGCAGATGAGGCCATCAAGACCTTGGAAAGGGTCTTGGGCTTCTATAAGAGCCAGTACGCCTCAGCGTCCCAGGCGCAAGGCGATGACTCTGACCATGCCCGGCACCAGTCTTACGTCCAGCTCGCAATCGCAGTATTGGAAGAGATCGGAAGACCGACGCCCATTACTGTGCTCTTGGAGCGCATCCGTGAACGGCGTAATGACCCGACAATTACGCGCGGTTCCGTGGAAACTAGCTTGCTGAGACATCTCAGCACAAAAGGGGAGAATACTGAATTCGTGAAGTCCTGCCCTGGCACTTACGTCCTCAGACAGCATCTTCGCCATCACCGATAATCCGAACCCTGCAAGTTATACAAACCCGCTTTGTCCGGCGGGTTTTTTATTTTGCGGATTTTTTCTTCTTTTTCTTCGGTGGCTTCGCTGGCGGCTTGATCTTCAGCAGATCGGCCACAGCCTCTTTGAATTTGAGGGGACGCAGGCTGATATTCTTTTCACTCTTCGCCATGATTTTCGACTATACCACCGCCGTCCAGTGAGCGCAGTGCGATGTGTCCGCTTTGCGATATTGCGGCAACGAATGGGCCTTCATTTCTGCTGCATATATTCCGCATCTTTCGCCGTACCCTAACCAGTAATTCCCCGATATTGCCAACGGCTGCTGATGTAAAAACAAATTCACGCACTTTGAACAACACAATAAGCTGCCGCTCCAGTGGACGGGTTCTTTGTCTCTTGTCGGCAGTAATCAATATCCAGCGTCTCTGCCCAACTTTTCGCAAAAGCTCTGTGTCGGGAGCAGAACTTCTGAAGTGATTTCGGTGCCGCTGAAATCTAATTCCAGCTCGCTGCAAGGCTTCAACTACTTCGTCGTAATCCACACAGTTACACAAATACAGTGTGAAGCCTTTAAGCAGCGGCTTTGTGGACTTCTTCGAGGTAGATCGCCTCTTCGATCTCTTCTTGCGTTCTCCCATAATCATCGGCTAACTGCCGAATGGAAGCTCCTCCGCGCTTTCTGCTGAGTAAAAAAGAGGTAGAGATTCGGGAGCCTACTAACACTGGTTTTCCAAATGCCACATTAGGGTCAATGACTACAATACGTGGTGCATCACCGGGAGACCTCTGATGTTCAACCCTGGTAAATGGAAACAGCCTCTTGGCAATCCCTTGTGTATTGCGGTCCACACGTTTCAGAAATGGATCTAAAATTTCCTTGAAAGCGTGTTGCCCTCCGGCGGTAAGGCTTACCAATTCGTCGCCGTCGCCTTCAACGTAGATTTTTCTTCCCCGTGTGGCAAGCTGGTAATCGGCCAGCGGATACTTGGATGGCTTTTCCCGTCTTAGCTCCTCTACATCCTTCCGTATGCGGCCCAACCCTATATCGTGAGTGTGCCGAAGGCTCTCCAAAACGTAGCACTCTACAAGATTCTTGAAAGACAACAGAAGCGGACTTCTGCTGTAAACCGTGGTGAGGGGAGCGGCTCCGGGTTCACCAATAATCCAATACCTAATCGTGCTCTCTGGAACGTGTAAATATCGGGAACCCTCTTCAATGCTGTAGTTGGGGATTTCCCACGGATTGTACTTCTGGCGGGCCACGGACGGAGAAGTATATCGGAATTGGGGGTGTCCAGCTTGATTACTTTCGTCTTTTCTACTTCTGCGACAGGCTGGCATTTGTGGGCCTCCTTGTGAGACACTTCAAGTAGGCCGTCCCGATGGAGTGCTGGCACACTCTGCCGACAGCAGATGGTCGAAGACTTAGATTTTCAAGAAGCGAGCATTTACCGTGCTCGCTTCCACCGTTTTAGAACACTTCTTCGTAATTTGGCTCGCTTGAGTCCCGGAGCATCAACCGCCTTCCGCCGACCTGTTTAATCGCC
>DATBHX010000131.1:0-11031 GCA_036557225.1 Candidatus Angelobacter sp. | reverse complement strand
GGCGATTACGCGGACATCAATCTGCGTCTCCTGGGTGCCGCCGATGGCGCGGATGGTGCGCTCCTGCAGGACGCGCAGCAACTTCACCTGCATGGAGATGCTCATCTCGCCGATCTCGTCGAGGAAGATGGTGCCGCCGCTGGCCACTTCAAACAGGCCGCGCTTGTTCTGATTGGCGCCGGTAAATGCGCCTTTCACGTAGCCGAAGAGCTCGCTTTCCAGCAGGGTTTCAGGAAATGCGCCGCAGTTGATGGAGACAAACGGCTCCGCTGCACGCGGTGAGCAGGCATGAACGGCCCGCGCGACCAGCTCTTTTCCCGTGCCGCTTTCGCCATAGATCAGGACGGTGCTGCCGGTGGGCGCGACGGTGCGGATGGTGGCTTTGAGCTTTTCTACGGCGGAGCTGCCGCCCACGATGTTATCGAGCGAGTTGCGGCTAGCGGCATCGCGCTTGAGAGCAAAGTTCTCCTGCTGCAGCGCCAGGGTTTCCAGGGCGCGGCCTACGGAAATTTTCAGCTCTTCGAGCAGACCGGGGCCTTTGTGGATGTAGTCGAAGGCACCGCCCTTCACTGCCTGCACCGCTGCTTCGTAATCTTCAACGGCTGTAATAAGGATGACCGAAGTCTCCGGCGAGGACTGGCGGGCGTAACGCAGAACTTCAATGCCGTCGATCTGCGGCATCTTGATATCGGTAATCAAGAGCTCATAGTTGGCGGAGCTGAGCTTCTTCTTGGCCGCTTCTCCACCGTTAACGGTCTCTACGCGGTGGCCGTCTTTGCGCAGGGAGATATCAAGCATCTCGCAGATGGAGCGCTGGTCATCGCATACAAGAATGCTAGCCATGCGACACCTCCGTATTCAGCACGGTAGACTCCGGCTCTGCTTCAGCGGCCTTGGCATGGAGGATTTCGAGAATAAATTCGGCGCCGCGGCCCGGCTGCGATTGCACGGAGATCTTGGCTCCGTGCGCCTGCACGATCTGATAGACGATGGCGAGGCCGAGCCCGGTGCCGCCTTCAAAATGCGATTGAAACGGCTCGAAGATCTTTTCCTTGAGGTTCAGCGGAATGCCCGGGCCGGTATCGCGAATGCCTACGCGCAGGAAATCGCCCGCAGCGCGGACGGAAACGGTGATGACACCCCTGCCGCTCATGGCGCGAACGGCATTTTCCAGCAGGTTCCAGAAGACCTGCTTGATGCGATCGGCATCGACGGCGGCAAATGCGTTGGGTAGCGCGTATTCACGAACGATCATGAGTTCGCCGCCCTGCGAACGATTCGCCAGAAGCACCAGCGCATCTTCCAGCAGCGGTAGCAAGTCAGTGCGCGTGAATTTGAAACTTTTTTCCCGCGAGTAAACCAGGAAGTCAGAAATGATGGAGTTCAGGCGCGTGGATTCGCGGGTAATGATGTTGACCAGAGTCTTCTGCTCGTCGTTGAACGGGGTTACCTGCGAGAGCACATTGATGGAGCCGGCGATGGAGGCCAGAGGATTGCGGATCTCATGGGCGATGCCGGCGGCCAGACGTCCCACTGCGGCAAGACGGTCACGCATGCGGACTTCCTGCTCCAGGCGGCGCAGCTCGGTGCGATCTTCAAAGGTATAAACATAGCCGATGGTTCCCTGCTCGGGCACGATCAGTGCGGTCACGTTCACGTCAAAGGTTTTCTCTTTGCCGGCCGGCGTCAAGCCGCGAACTTCGCATTGCCCGGCATCGAGGCTGGGCAAGCGATCGACAAAGAGGTCCGAAATGTGACGGCCATAGACAGATGATGCTGTCCGCTCCAGCAGCTTCTGGCCGGGAGAATTCATCAGCGTGATACGGCCTTCCAGGTCGGCGGTGATCAGGCCGCTACGAATGGAGTGGATCACGTTCTCATGCAGGGCCTGCAGGCTGAGCAGTTCGCCACTTTTGTCGCGAAGCTCGTTGCCGGCCTGGCGCATCTTGGCGGCCAGCGAACTGGCGAGATGGGCCACGGCAAGGTAGGCACAGAAGTTGACCAGAATGACGACTTGCAGAGACTTGAGGTCGCCGCGGGCGCTGGTCTGGAAAACTGGAATGCGATCAAAGTAACTCAGCTCCAGCACCGCGCCAAAACAGATGAACGAAACCGCCGCCGTCAGATAGGCCCAGTAACGCGGCAGCAGAATGCTGGCGGCGATAATGACCAGCGGATAGAGAAAGTTGAAAAATGTGTCGATGCCGCCGGTTACATAGACAACGGCGGTAACGAAGGCCAGGTCAGTAAAGATTTGCGTCAGGGCCTGCGGCTTGTACTCATTCCAGAGGGACTGGAGAACAAAGAAAAAGAATGAAACCGTAAACCAGGCAATGATGATGGTTTCAAACAGGCGGACGGGAACGTTGTTCGGCGTCAGGTTGACGATGAGGAGTTCGATGGCGAGCAGGAATGCAATGACGACGACACGGACTTTGACAAGCCATGCCAGCCACGCTCGCTCGTTGAATCGAATATCGCCCATTTGTTTTCTGTCTGGATTAACAGTGTTTCTTTAAGTTAAAGACCCGCCCGCTACGCAGGCGGGTCCAGTTGGCAAGAGCGACCAGTGCCGGTAATTTCTTAGCCGGACAGTTTGGCGATCATGGAGAAGAGCGGCATGTAGAGCGAAATCACGATACCGCCGACCATGATGCCGAGAAAGCCGATCATGATGGGCTCGAGCAAGGTCAGCATGTCCTTGGTCGCGGCGTCGACTTCGTCTTCATAGAAGTCGGCGATCTTTTGCAGCATGGCGTCCATGGCGCCGGTGGCTTCACCCACGCCGATCATCTGCGTGACCATGTTGGGAAAGACGCCGCATTCTTTCAGCGGATCGACGATCGTGCGGCCCTCTTCCACGGCCTTGCGCACTTTCATGAGCGCATCTTCAAGAACGGCGTTACCGGAAGTTCTTGCAGTGATGGCCAGGCCTTCAAGGATCGGCACGCCGGAGGTGATCAGAGTACCGAGCGTACGGGTGAAACGGGCCACCGCAATCTTTCTTAGTACTACGCCAAGAACCGGTATATTCAGCAGGAATTTATCCAGCATATACCGGCCCTTGGGATCTTTGCGGACCCATTTGATGCCCACGACGCTAACGATGAGAAGGAGAAAGAAGAACCACCAGAAGCGTCCGACGAAATTACTGAGGCCGATGACGATTTTGGTGGGCAGCGGCAGATCAACGCCCATGCTGTTAAACATGTTGGCGAAGATGGGCACCACGAACTTGAGCAGCGCACCCACGACCAGGCAGGCAATGGAGATGACCGATACGGGATAGATCAGCGCCGATTTCACCGCCGACTTCAACTTCACCGCTTTTTCCACGTAGGAGGCCAGGCGCTGCAGGATGGTATCGAGAATACCGCCGGCTTCGCCCGCTTCAATCATGTTGGTGGTGAGGTCGTCAAAAATCTTTGGATACTGGCGCATGGCGTTGGAGAGCGTTGATCCGCTTTCCACGCTGGTGCGAACGCCGGTCAGGCATTTCTGGAAAAACAGGTTTTCCTGGTTCGCCGCCAGAATTTCCAGACACTGCACAAGAGGCAGGCCGGCGTCAATCATCACGGAGAACTGGCGGAAGAAGACAGCCAGGTCCTTGATGGGAACTTTGCCGGTGCCAAGTTTGGGCAGGGCGAACTCCTTGCCCTTTTCCTTGATGGCGCCCGGAGTAATGCGCTCGCGGCGCAACTGCATGGTGACCGCGGCCTTGCTGTCTGCCAGCCGTTCCCCGGCGATCCTTTTGCCCTGGGCGTCGGTCCCTGTAAATGTGAATACCGGCATACCGTGTGCTCCTCTCGTCCTTTTTGCCTACCGACTTCCTGCCTACCAACCGAGGGAGAGTTGGATAAATCTTTCTTTGTTCAATCGCTTCGCGCTGAACCGTCTGCCTAAAGGCCCGCGATTCGCACGCGAATCGCTAGACGCTGATACCAGGTACTTCGTCAGTTTTCACACTGACTAACTACCTGCGCTGCGGTGTAGCTGCGGCGACTTTCGTCGCCTGCACACCGCGATTGATCATGTCCTGCAATTCATCGGGCATGGAAGAACGTTGTAGCGCGGTCTCCAGCGTGATGGCTTTCTGGAAATAGAGCGTCGCCAGCGACTGGTTGAACGTCTGCATGCCGAACTTGTCCTGCCCTGACTGCATGGCGGAATAAATCTGGTGAATTTTGTCTTCGCGGATCAGGTTCCTGACCGCGGCGTTGGGGACCAGTATTTCCATGGCCATCACGCGGCCCTGCCCACCTACGCGCGGCAGCAACGATTGGCAAAGAATTCCTTCCAGCACCAGCGAAAGCTGGGCACGAATCTGCGACTGCTGGTGCGACGGGAAGACGTCAATGATACGGTTGATGGTGGACGCTGCCGAGTTGGTGTGCAGCGTGCCGAACGTCAGGTGGCCCGTTTCGGCGATGCGCAGCGCGGACTCAATGGTCTCCAGGTCGCGCATTTCGCCGATCAGCACCACGTCAGGATCTTCACGCAGCGCAGCACGCAATGCGTTGGTGAATGACTGCGTATCCGAGTGCACTTCACGCTGATTGACCAGGCAGCTCTTGTTCTGGTGCACAAATTCGATCGGATCTTCAATGGTAATGATGTGGTCATGGCGCTCGATGTTGATTTTGTCGAGCATCGCGGCCAGCGTTGTGGACTTACCGGAACCTGTAGGACCTGTGACCAGAATCAAGCCGCGCGGCTTATCGCACAGGCGCGAGATGACCTGCGGCAGGTTGAGCTGCTGGAAGGTCTTGATCTCGAACGGGATCACGCGGTAAACGGCGCCTACGGCGCCACGCTGATTGAAACAGTTGCCGCGGAAACGCGCCAGCCCTTTCAAACCGAAAGAAAAGTCGAGCTCCAGCGTTTCTTCGAAGCGGTGCTTCTGCGCGTCGGTAAGCACGCTGTACGCCAGCTGCTTGGTTTCCGACGGTGTCAGCGGCGGCATGTCCAGCGGTTGCAGATGTCCATGCACGCGCACCTGGGGCGGAGAATTGGTGGTTATATGGAGGTCGGAGCCCGCCATGTCCAGCATCTTCTTTAACAGATCACTCAGTGTGATATTCATAAAGACCGTTTTTTTCCTTCGCAACTGATCTAGTGGCGAATTTAAGTTCTTTAGTGCAGCGTTTCCCTCGCGACTTCTTCGAGCGTGGTCACGCCGTCCTTAACTTTGGTCAAGCCGCTGCGCCGCAGAGTAATCATGCCGCGCTCAATCGCTTTCTTCTTCAGCTCGACTGCGGATGCGCCGATCAGAATCAGTTCGCGAATCTCATCGTCCACTTCCATCACTTCATACAAGCCGGCGCGCCCTTTGTAGCCCGTGCCATTGCAGTTGGTGCAACCGCGGCCTTTGAAAATCTTCACTGTCTTGGCTTCTTCCGGAGTGAATCCGGACTCAACTTTGGCCTGCGGCGGCATGGGAACCTCTTCCCTGCACTCCACGCAGATACGGCGGATGAGTCGTTGTGCACAGATCAGGTGGACGGCCGTGGCAACCAGAAAAGGCTCGATGCCCATGTTCATCAGGCGGCTGATGGTTTCCGGCGCGCCATTGGTGTGCAGCGTCGAGAGCACCAGGTGTCCGGTAAGCGCGGCCTTGATGGCGATTTCCGCGGTTTCGAAGTCGCGGATCTCGCCGACCAGAATTACGTTGGGGTCCTGGCGCAGGAAGGCGCGCAGCGCTGCAGCGAAGTTCAGGCCGATCGACTCTTTCATCTGTACCTGGTTCACGCCGTGCAACTGGAATTCCACCGGATCTTCAGCGGTAATAATGTTGGTATCTGGCTTGTTGAGCAGCGAAACCGAAGAATAAAGAGTGTTGGTCTTGCCTGAGCCCGTGGGACCGGTCACCAGCACCATGCCGTAGGGCTTCAGCACGGCGCGCTGAAATTTTTCCAGCGACTCCGGCTCAAAGCCAAGCTTTGTCATATCGAGCCGCAGGTTTTCTTTGTCCAGCAGCCGGAGTACGACCTTCTCACCCCAGAGCGTAGGCAGGCAGTTGACGCGAAAATCAAGCTGCTTCTTTTTGCCCCCGATTTGCATTTTCAGCATGATTCGGCCGTCTTGAGGAAGCCGCTTTTCTGAAATATCCATCTTCGCCATGATCTTGATGCGCGAAGTGATGGCATCTTTCAGTTTCATGGGCGGGGACATGATGTGTTGCAAAACACCGTCAATGCGAAAGCGTACGCGGTATTCTTTTTCGTAAGGCTCAATATGGATGTCGCTGGCGCCGCGCTTGACCGCATCGCTCAGAACAATATTGACCAGCTTGACGATGGGCGCTTCGTCGGCCGATTTCTCCAGCTCGCCAAGGTCGATTTCCTCCTGCTCAGCCTGCAGCTCGACATCGGCCTCGTCCATGGAAGCCAGCAGCTCATCGACGTTTTCACTCTGCCCCGATCCGCCGTAGGCCTTGTCAATGGCGTCCATGATTGCCGACTCGCTCGCCACCACCGGCTCAATGTTGAAGCCGGTCATGAACTTGATATCGTCCATGGCAAAGACGTTGGTGGGATCGACCATGGCAATGGTCAGCGAGGCGCCTACGCGGCTCAACGGCAGGATCTGGTAGCGCTTGGCCGTATCTTCCGGAACCAGCTTTACCACTGAAGCATCGATCTCAAAATATTGCAGATTAATGGCGGGTACGCCGTACTGGCGGGAGAGGAAGTTGGTGACCTCCTCATCGCTGACGAATCCCAGATGGACCAGCGTTGAGCCCAGACGCGAATTCGGACCCTGCTCTCGCTGCGCCTTCAGCGCTCTATCGAGCTGGTCCGGGGTGATGATCTTCTCTTTCACCAGAAGATCGCCTAGCCGTTGCGACATAGTTCTAGCAGGTCCTGGAATGAAATTTGACTCAAGCGCACTTTTCCGATTGGCCGGTGGGGAGACAGCCGTTGCTCAGGGAAAAACGTGAGTAGGGGGATTGTGGGCCGGTTGACAGAAATTGTCAATCGGCCTTTCCCCTCTAAGGTTCATGCACTTACGGGAAAAAGTAATCAGTTCTTGAGGGTACCTAGGTCGGCGGCCACCAGTCCTCTTGCCCAACACTGGCAAAAAGCACGACTTAGCCACATGACCCTAACGGGATCACCTTAATAAGGAATAATCTTCCGGCACGATCCCCAAATTCGCGTTCCTCAATGAATCCGTCGCCGCTTCCAGTGCAACGTCGATGTCAGGCGGGAATTGGGCTCCCACCCCGTCGCCAGGCTGACCCTTACCTTTTCAGCTTCCGCGAAAGGGTGGGATTCCTGGAGTTAACTCGCCTTTCGGACCGCGCCAGCACCCTGGATGAATTCCAGAAGGTCGGCATTGATCTGCTCAGCATGCGTCGTCGGCATGCCATGTGGGAACCCAGGATAGGTTTTGAGAGTCCCGTGCTTCAACAGTTTGATTGTCTTTGCTCCACTGGCTGGAAATGGGCAGATTTGATCATCTTCGCCGTGCAACACCAGCACCGGCACGTCGATCGCTTTCAGATCATCGAAGAACTCGGTTTCGGAGAGGACTTTAATGCAGTCGTATTGCGCCTTGATCGCACCCATCATCCCCTGGCGCCACCAGTTGTCGCGGATACCCTGTGAAACCTTCGCCCCGGGACGGTTGAAACCATAAAACGGTATCGTGATGTCCTGATAAAACTGTGAACGATGATTGCCTGTGCCATCGCGTAGCTGGTCAAATACCTCCATCGGAAGGCCATCAGGATTCTTGTCTGACTTCACCAGCGCCGGCGGAATGGAACTGATCAGCACTGCTTTCGCCACTCGGCCCTTCCCGTACTTTGCCACATAGCGGGTCACCTCGCCTCCGCCGGTGGAGTGGCCGATGTGAATCGCATTCTTGAGATCAAGCGATTTCGTGAGTTCGGCAACGTCGGCGGCATAGGTGTCCATGTCGTGACCGTGGATGGTCTGCGTGGACCGGCCATGCCCGCGCCGGTCATGTGCAATCACCCGGTAACCGTGCGCCAGAAAGAACATCATTTGCGCGTCCCAGTCGTCAGCGGAGAGTGGCCAGCCATGATGAAAAAAGATCGGCTGCCCGGTACCCCAGTCTTTGTAATAAATTTGTGTGCCATCTTTTACCGTGATCGTATTCATGTTTGCACTCCTGTAGTTTTCTTCGTTTCCTTCTTGAGTGTACGAGCTTTCAGAAAGGCTGGTGGCCAGGGTTTGTGAAAATCAAATAAAACAGAGAAGCCCCCTTTCGGGACGAACTAAAACACTGTCCCCTCCCCTGCTGCTCCCGTTTTCTGATCTCCACGGTCTAAAAGCATTGATCGCGTCAACTGATTACCCTGTATAGTTTTTCCCGGAGGGTCTCTATGTCACTGCGTTCTGTTCCCACCTTCCTTATAGTCTGTCTTGCCTCAATCGCCTCACTTGGCCAAAACCTTGCCCCGCCCACGCCGGAGCGCATCACCATCCATTCCAAGGTCCTGAATGAGGACCGCGCAATCCTGGTGCGGATGCCCGCGGCCGCTCAGAACCGAAAAGACAAGTACCCTGTACTTTTCAACAATCAAAAAGCCCCGGACGAAGCCGGGGCCTCCAACATAGTTTCATGGCGTTTGCCTCAGCAGGCTCATGCGATTGTTAAATTTCGATGAAGTTTTTTGCCCGTAGGCGACGTTCTGCCGGTAGGCTGTCTGTTTTGTCGGTGTCGCGAATAGCAGCGTAAGTCGGTGTTTGGTTTTTTCGCTCACGCGCGATCACGGCGATCACGTGCGATCTCGGCGATTCCTAGACGATGGGCGCCAGAAAATCGATCATTCGTGCCTTGATGTCGGCCACTTCTTTTTCAATCGCGCCAAATTGCTTGCCATTCGTCTTTTGCGGAGGCTCGCTGTCCTGTAGCTTGATCCACTCTTCTTTGAATTTGCGCGCGGTCTCGCGGACGTCGTTAGGCTGGGACTCGTCTTGTGACAACTTTTTGCACATCAACGCCAGGATGATGGCGTCAACTTTTTCCAGATTTTCTCTGCCGATCATGGTGCGATTCTATCACTCATTGAAAGCAAGCCTACCACTGAGGCACGGAGACACGGAGGAGTACCTGAAAGGGTCGGACCTCAACGGCCTGCAATCATTGGGATCATCGTAGAACCTTGCTCAATTTCCCGCTCACCTGTCTTCTCAGTGCCTCCGTGTCTCCGTGGTGGATTTGTTTCCACTTTAGGTGATCACGGTGATTCTTAGATCACCACGGTTTCCTGATACTCGCCGAACACCCGCCGCAGCGCGTCTGAGATCTCGCCCACCGTGCAGTAGTTTTCGACCGCATGAATCATGTGCGGCATCAGGTTGGCTTCACTGCGTGCGGCGTCTTCCACGGCACGGATCGCCGATTCCCACGCAGCCTTGTCGCGCTTCTGCCGCAGCGTGCGCAGCCGCTCCACCTGGCGGCTCTCCAGCGCTTCGTCGATACGCAGGATGGGAATGGCTCCTTCATTTTCACTCTGGAAGCGGTTCACGCCGACCACCACATTTTCCAGGTGGTCGACGCCTTGCTGGAAGTCATACGCGGCGTTCTGGATTTCCTGCTGGACGTAACCCTGTTCGATCGCCCGCAGCGTTCCTCCCATGGCTTCAATCTTTTCGAGATAGAGGGCAGCCCGATGCTCAATCTCATTGGTCAGCGACTCAATGTAATAAGAGCCGGCCAGCGGATCAATGGTGTTGGCGGCGCCCGTCTCATAGCCAACAATCTGTTGCGTGCGCAGCGCGATGCGAGCCGCCTCTTCAGTGGGCAGGCCCAGTGCTTCGTCGTATCCGTTGGTATGCAGCGATTGCGTTCCACCGAGCACGGCAGCCAGCGCCTGCAGGGCCGTACGCACGATGTTATTTTCCGGCTGCTGCGCCGTGAGCGTGGAACCAGCGGTCTGAGTATGGAAGCGCAGCATCTGCGAGCGTGGATTCTTCGCGTCGAAGCGCTCTTTCATGATGCGGGCCCACATACGCCGGGCGGCGCGGAACTTGGCTACCTCTTCCAGAAAATTGTTGTGCGCGTTGAAGAAGAAAGAGAGTCGCGGCGCAAATTTGTCGACATCGAGCCCGGCGCTGATTGCGGCGTCCACGTAGGCGATGGCATTGGCCAGCGTGAATGCCACTTCCTGTACGGCGGTGCAGCCGGCCTCGCGCATGTGGTAGCCGGAAATTGAAATCGGGTTCCAGTCGGGCACGTGCTGGTTGGCGTAGGCAAACATGTCGGTGATGATGCGCAGCGCCTGCCGCGGCGGATAGATATAGGTACCGCGAGCAATGTACTCCTTGAGAATATCGTTCTGTACGGTCCCGCTGAGCTTGCGGACATCTGCTCCCGCGCGCTTCGCCACCGCGATATACAACGCCAGCAGTATGGCAGCGCTGGCGTTGATGGTCATCGAGGTCGAAATCTTTTCCAGATTGATGCCGGCGAAGAGCCGCTCCATATCTTCAATGGAATCGATGGCCACGCCGACCTTGCCGACTTCACCGACGGCCATGGCATGGTCTGAGTCCATGCCGATCTGCGTGGGCAGATCAAAGGCAACGGAGAGCCCCGTGGTGCCGTGGGCCAGCAGATAACGATAACGTTTGTTGGATTCTTCGGCGTCGCCCATGCCGGCATACTGGCGCATAGTCCAGAGTCGCCCGCGATACATGGTCGGTTGCACACCGCGCGTGAAGGGAAACTCACCAGGGTAGCCGACATCACTCGAGTAGTCCCAGCCTTCCAGAGTGGCCGGCGTATATAAAGGTTGCGGATCGATCTTTCTGAGCTGGCCAACATCGGTTTCGAGTTTGAGATCTTGAGACATGAGCTACGTCTTCTTTTTCGCCATTCGTCTGGCCTTAATAAATGAGTGCACGGTAAAGTAGGCGCATACAAGTGTGAGGGTTCCGACACTCAGTATTCGCTTCAGGTCCAAATCGTGCTTGTGGTAGTGCCGGAACAGGTCCGCGACTCCAAGCCCGGTGAAGAGGACAAAGATCAGCCCGGTGGCCTGGAGCCAGAAGGCAT
>DATBHX010000130.1:0-16875 GCA_036557225.1 Candidatus Angelobacter sp. | reverse complement strand
CGCACACTATGTCTATCCCGATTGCTTTGCCGCGGTGTTGATCGGGAAGTTGCTGCATCTGCCGGTTGTGGCCTCTGCACGCGGGACCGATATCAATCTCTTTCCCTCATTCCGCCTGGTTCGTCCGATGATTCGCTGGACGCTCAAAAACACTGCCGGGAACATCGCGGTGTGCCGCGCGTTGGGCGACGAAATGATTTCTCTCGGCGCAGCAAAAGAGCGTGTGACGGTCATTGGGAATGGAGTTGATCTGGATCGCTTTCAACCGGTAGACCAGTCACAGGCCCGACAAAAGCTGGACATACCGGGGGATGCGCAAGTCATCGTGTCAGTAGGCGCGTTGATCCCGCGAAAAGGATTTCAATTCCTCATTCCGGCTGTCGCAACAATTGCAGCGCGTTATCCGAAGCTCAAAGCGTACATCGTCGGCAAGGGAGATCCCAGCGAACTCAAGGAACTGGCCCGCAAACACAACGTTGAAGATCGCATCGTACTGGTCGGCAGCCGCGCAAATGAAGAGCTTAAATATTGGTACAGCGCGGCTGATCTGAGCTGCCTGGTCAGCTCGCGCGAAGGCTGGCCAAACGTGGTTCTGGAGTCGCTTGCCTGCGGCACGCCGGTTTTAGCCACCGGACTCTGGGGTGTTCCCGAGATCCTGGTTTCCCCGGAGCTTGGGATCATGGTGAAACAGGAAGTCGAGGACATCGCGCAAGGATTGGACAAAGCCCTTAGCCGGACTTGGGACCGCGCCGTAATACTCGGCTACGCACGCACTCGGACCTGGGACGTTGTGGCAGAAGAAGTGGATCAGTACCTGACCCAGGTGACGAAATCAGCCGCAATAACACACTGAAAACATTAGATTTTTTCTCAGTGTTTCTGCGGATGAAAACTTTTGCAGATTACAAAATTGGGTGAATTTTTTTCCCGGCGTGTAGTTTGTTCCTGATTCTTCGCCCTTCGCAAATTCGACAACATGCACTCAAACCACTGTTAACTCTTGAGTTTCCCTCTCCGCAATGCTTTGGCCTATTTCGTGCCAGTGCTAGATCAGCCTTTGACGGATCCAATCCTGCAGTTCTTGTAGTCGCTGTTCTTTTTTGGAGATTAAGGAAAAAGTGAGGTCGGTGTTTCTCGCTCAAGGGAAGCGTACGGCCAAAAATGACAGTGCAAAGGTTTTCACTTAAAAAAGTTTTATAAGTGTTAGTTGCCGCCGCAGCCGGAAATCAACACAACTTTCGGGACCGATCAATCACTGATGCCAAGGGAGCCCCAGCAAGATTTGGCCTCAGTATCTGCAACACATCGAGCAAGTTGCAAAGTTCTTCAGAATTACTTTTGTCTCGTGGCCAAACGATCACGGCATGAACCATCGTTCGGCATCTCGTGCGGACGACAAGTCCCTTGTATTTTGACCATGAGCAAAAATCTATGGGCCCGCAACAACAACCCGGGGTTGGCAACGCAAATTTCGGGTTTGGCTTTCGCCAGGAAAGAAGTTGCATGACGACAGCAGTCTCAGTTCGGCTTGAAACCAGAATACTTCTGGGTTTGTTTTTGCTTCTGTTTGCTTCCAGCGCATTCGCGCAATTGAACGTGCCGCTGACGGTCCAGGAGATGGATTATCCCGGGCAGTCGGGAATCGCGCGCACCGGCGATCCGCTGACCGTGGGTATTCCTTTGGCTCGTGGAGCGGTGGCCTGCGCCAACGCGAATCCTGCGAGCTGCGCGGGCATGTCATCCATGGGACTGACAGGCGCGACCGTGGGGCAATTCCGCTGCCTGGTGGAGTGGGACGACCAATCCTGCAAATGGGTCCTGGTGGATACACAAGCTACGGTTGCTGCCGGCGGCGTGAATACCACGATTGCGCTCACCAGCGGTGGAACCGGCAATTTCGGCGGGTCGAATCTCGCCACCGACAACGGCGCAACCATTTCCATTAACACGGGCGCGGGAACATTCGTCGTCAAGAAAGCAAATTTCAACGGCCTGGATTCAGTGGTCGTCGGTGGAAAGACGCTGGTCGCCAGCGGCACCAGCACTGGTCTGGCGATTACCGGCCCTGCCCCGGGCGGCTCTTCCTGCGGAACATGCACCACGACCTATACGTCTTCGAACGATGCGACGTCGACCGCCGTCATTGAAGAAAACGGCCCCGTGCGCGCCGTGATCAAGGCCGATGGATCGCACAAAGATTCCGCCGGCAACACCTACATGCACTGGACGGTGCGGCTCTACTTCTACACCGGCAAGAGCTATGTCCGGGCCACGGTGAGCCTGCGCAACGCCGATCTTGATTCATCCGCGTTCAACACCGCTTACAAAGGCTTCGCTTCCTACGAACTGCGCTTGACTCCGGCGCTGGGCGCGACCAAGAGCTTCGCTTTCGGCAATGACACTGCGACGCCGACCTCCGGCAGCTTCACAGGAACAGAAAACGCGGCGCTTTATCAGGCGTACACCACGCACATGCAGCATTCGGACTGGAGTTCGTCGACGGCTTCATTCATCACGCGCTCCGGTTCCACCTATGCGCAAAACGGATATCAGGTGACGCAGGGCGCAAGTACGCTACTGCGCGGCGCTGCCAGCAGCGCGGCGTCAAAGATGTTCGGCGATCTGACGGATTCCACCGGCGCCGGCATTGTTGCTGGAGTTTATCTGGGTGGCGAGTTCTGGCCGAAGTCAGTCCAGTTCCAGAACGGCGGATCTGAAATACGTGTGGGCATCTGGCCTGACCAGACTCAGTACACAGGCACCTGCGCGCTGACTCCTTGCTCCATCCCGTATTACCAGGCTTGGCCGCAACACAGCATTCATGACGTTTATCTCAACTTCCACAGCAGCGCCCTGGCCAGCCCGCAAAGCGAATTTTTGAAGCAGCAGTTTTATCTGATCGGCCGCGCCGCCGTCGACTACTACAACGGCACCAACGCAATGGCCAACTCGCTCATCAACCCGAGCGAAGAAGACGCCTACTATCGCGCACAGAGCATGGTTTGCTGCATCGCCGACTTCACTCCGGCGGTGTTCCGCTATTACGCGTGGCCCAACACCGGTGGCAGCAATCAGGCTGATTTCGCGCTGGCGTATATGCGGAACTACCTGGAGCGCGGTTACACCGGCCGCTACATCTGGGCGGTGAATCGATATCGCTTTGATGCAGAGCAGGCCTTCCCACGTTCTGACGGATTTAACTGGCGCAGCAGCGGCAGCTCGGTGGATTCGTGGAGCTTCCCTACCGCCGGATCAACCAACAGCGGCAATGCCAATCGCGCCTGGGTTGACCAGGAGCACGCGCATTGGTACGGAATGGTGGACTACTACTACGTCAGCGGTGACGAAACCATTCATGACGCGATCAATGATGGTCCGAAAGATCGCTTCCTCAATCCGACAGCAGGCCTGAACACAGGCAATCTCTGGAACGAGCGCGCCATCGGCAACGAGCTGATTGCCATCGCCCGCATGTATCTCCTGGCCAAAGGCACCAACGATACGGATGCCCCCGGCTTCCTCACCGTGGCTGACAAGGTGATGGCCACGCAGGTCTTCCCTGATATTCCGAACCCTGCCGCGCCAGGCACGCCCGACCAGGGGAAACAAGGCACGTCCATGAGCCGCGGCATTCACTACGGCTGCTGCGGATGGGACAGCTTCGCTAATCCGCCTGCAACCAACGGCCCCGGCGGCGCCGGTACTGGACGTCAAGACAAGCCCTTTATGACGAACATCATGGTGCAGGGCGTTTACGAGTTGGCGCAGGCGCGTGGTCCTTCGTGGACGAGCAGCACTGGAACAGATCAATACAACCATGCCATTGACTATGCGTATGGCATGTCGCACTGGGCGCTGACAGAAGGCTATGTCGATAACGGGGTTTGCAGCCCAGCCTCAACTTGCGGAGCCGTCTACGAAGTTTTCCTCGACTATCCGCAGAACCTCTCCGCGCAAAATGGCCAGGAGACTATCTGGTACTCGTACTACGTTGAGCAGCTCTACAAAGGCGATGTCGGCACGTGGCAGCGCAAGCTTAACATCCAACTTAAGCAGGTTGACCAGGCCAACTCAGGCGGCAGCTGGGATGAGAATGCCAACTATGCCGTCAACCAGGCGATCTTCTCCGCACTTCATCCAGGCACAATTACGCAGCAGGATGTGACCGTCAATGTCACCAACAATGGCGGCGGCTCTTACACGATTTCGTGGACTGCGCCCGCCAACGTCACCAAGTATCGGCTGAAGCATTTCAACGGCAAGCAGATTGTGGACGATCTGGGGTGGAACGTTGCCAACAACACTTCCACGTTCGCGGCGGCGAACTTTAACCCATTCTGGTCGGCTCCGGCAACGCGGCAGCAGCCCACGCCCGCACAGAGCAGCATCACGGTCACGCTGGACGATCTGACCGGCGCCGCGCTGGCCGCGAGCGGAGAGAATTTCGCGCTGAAGGCCTGGGTTTCATCGGGAACAGTTGACACAACTCCGCCGACGGTTTCCATCACCGCGCCGACGAACGCCAGTACGGTCTCCGGATCGGTCACGGTTTCAGCCACGGCTTCTGACAACGTCGGCGTTGCAGGTGTGCAGTTCCTGCTCGATGGCGCGAATCTCGGCGCGGAAGATACCGCGACGCCTTACACCACGACCTGGAATTCGACGACAGCCAGCAATGGCACGCACACCTTGACCGCGCGTGCTCGCGATGCCGCGGGCAACTCGACCAGCGCATCCGTCACAGTTACGGTCAACAATCCGGACACCACGCCACCGACGATTTCGATCACGGCGCCGGCCAATGCGGCAACAGTTGCCGGCACGGTGACGATCTCTGCTACGGCTTCTGACAACAATGGGGTTGCCGGAGTGCAGTTTCAGGTCGATGCCGCAAACCTGGGCGCTGAAGATACAGCTTCACCCTTCAGCGCAAGCTGGAACTCGACAACGGTCGCGAATGGATCGCACACTCTGAGCGCCATCGCCCGCGATGCCGCCGGCAACAAGACCACAGCGAGCGTCACCGTCACCGTCAACAATGACACGACACCGCCTACGGTTTCCATTACGGCTCCGGCGACCGGGGCAACGGTCGCGGGGACGATTACTGCGTCGGCCAACGCGTCCGACAACGTTGGCGTAGTTGGAGTGCAGTTCCAATTGGACGGCACAAACCTGGGTACGGAAGATACGGCTTCGCCTTACACAAAAAGCTGGAACACCACCACGGCAACGAACGGCACGCACACGCTGAGCGCGATCGCTCGCGATGCCGCCGGCAACAAGAGCACGGCGACGGTGAGCGTAACGGTCTCAAACATTCCACCAACTTCAGCGCTTGGCATGGGTGTGGATGCGAGCACCAAGTTCTCCGTCGAGGTGCGGGAACTGACTTCGCTGGTGAGTTGCCCGACGTGCTGGTTTGCTTCAGCGGCTGACACGATGCCGGGACAGACGCTGGAGATTCGCATACGTCCGGCAACCAATCCGCAGATCGCTGATCAGGTGATTTTGAAACAAGGCGCGATCGACGGAACGGTAAGCACCGTGGGCACAAACCAATTTGTGATCCAGCCGGCGAGCGGGACCGTATTCCCGGCCAGTATTACGGTGGTGACCGGATCGGTGACCACCTTCACCGGCTTTACCAGCGCGACCGGCCCGGTGCAGGCAGGTCAAAAGGTTTCGGTGCGCGGACTACTGTTCAAGTCCACCCCGACCGGTGTGCAGCTGATCGCCAGCGGCGTTCTGTTGCGGCCGTAAAGGGATATTTGCAGCAACGAAAAAGAACAGGTTGAACCGAGGGGACACGATGGGAAAAACAAAGTGGTTTTCTGGAACAATCCTGCTGGCGATGGCAATCGTGCTGAGTGGCTGCGGCACGACTGGCTCAAACACAACAACTCCGCCCCCGCCACCTCCGCCGGGTAGTTCGAACTTGACCGTTTTTGCAACTGACGCGGCAGCCGACAACGTGCTCGCGTTCAAGGTGGACGTCACATCCATCAGCGTGACTGACAGCTCGGGAAAGAGCACAACGCTGACCACCACCCCGCAGACGCTGGAGCTGCGCCATCTGCAGCTGGCGCCGACGGTCGCTCTGCAGGCTGCGAACCTGCCCAGTGGACAATACAACTCAATCAGCGTGACGCTGGCCAATCCTGAATTGGCGGTGTTCTCCGCAGGCACGGTCTCACAGAAGGTTCCCACGCTGTCCAGTTCCACCGTCTCGATTCCGCTAACCAATTTTTCTCTACCCTCGGGCGGAACGCAGGGACTGGCGCTCGATTTTGACCTCAACAGCTCGATCAGCACCAATGCGAGTGGTGGCTTCGTGGTAAGTCCTGTCATTCATCCCGTCGCCGTGAGTTCGTCCTCAGCCGGCATGGAGTTGGTGGATTCGGTGGGACAGATTTCGGCTATGCCGTCAAATCCGGCCAAATCATTCGACTATCAGTTGATGAGTGGCGCCGCCACAGCCCGCGTCGTTACCGACGCAAATACTGTCTTCGATGGCGGCATCACTTCGTTTGCGAATTTGCAGGTCGGACAATACGTGGAGGTTGACGGCCAATTTCAGAGCGATGGAACATTCCTTGCCAAGTACGTAGAGTTGAGCGCTTCCAATCCCGGGTTGCGAGTGCAAGGTGTGGTGGCAGCTGTATCAACCACAACAACAGGCACGTCCTTGAGCCTGGTGGTGCAGGATTAACGACCAGGACCTAAGATGTGTATGTTGAGAGCACCTAAAGCAATCCAGGTGGATATGAAAAGGTTAGCTGTATTACTCATCGCATTGTTCGCGGCGCCGCTCACATGGGGCCAGGCGTGGACGTCCATCGCGCCCACCGGCGCTGCCCAACCACAAGAGACCAATTGGACGACAGCGGTTTACGATTATCAGCACAAAACCCTGCTCTTGACGCAGGACGACTCCGGCGGTGGGACGGGAATTTACGCCGATACAGTCTATGGCTTCAATCCAACCAATGGCCTGTGGACGCAGATTTGGGTAAGCGATGCAAAAACAACGGACTGCCCCGGAGACACAGCAACACGTCCAAATCACCGGCATACCTACAGTCAGATTAGCTGGGATACGTTTCGCAACCAGTTGAATATCACGGCCGGCTCATGCCAGGGCGCGCTTGGTTACGACTGGTACTCCTTCACCCATACCGGTGCAGCGGGTTCAGGCAGCTGGACGCAATCGCCCAACCCCGCGACCAATCCTGGCAATCGCCAGGAAGGCGCCATGGTGTACATGGCGAACGTCGACAAAGTTCTGCTTTACGGCGGCTTCACCGGGGCGAACGGCGCTGCCGGCGCCGACACCTGGGAGTACACGCCGAGCACGAATACATGGACGCAGATCTGTTCCAACTGCGGCCCAGGCGCACGCCATGCCCATGTCTTGGCCTATGATTTTGCCAGCGGGAAAGTGATCACCTATGGCGGACAGCGCAGCTTTGGTGGCGCCAATATCGCCGTCACGTACATCTATGATCCCAATGCACCGGTAGCCAGCCGATGGACGGCAGCAAATCCTACGGTGGAGGCACCTGCTGCTGCCTATGCCTGCTTTGGTTACGACAAGCAGCGCGGCCGGCTTCTAATCTACCCGCAACAGGGACATGTCTTCTCTTACACCGTAGCTTCCAACACGTGGACTGACCTGGGCATTGCGGGCGGGCCATCGCCGTCACCTGCGGGAGCGCCAGACGGAACCGCTGATACCTATTGCGGGTATGACTACGATCACGATTATTTCGTGTTCTTTGGCACACCTGGATTAGCCGGCGGACCACCGCAAACCTTCGGCATCAATTTTGGCAATCCGCCGAACAGCCCGCCTGATCCAACGCCTCCAACTGTTTCTCTGACTGCGCCGGCAGGTGGCTCCACGCTTACTGGAACGGTCACAGTTTCAGCCAATGCGGCCGACAACGTGGCCGTGATCGGCGTGCAGTTCCAGTTGGATGGCGCCAACTTGGGCGCTGAAGATGGAACATCGCCTTACAGCGTGAGCTGGAATACAACCACGGCAACCAACGGCGCGCATACGCTCACGGCGATCGCGCGCGATGGCGCGGGCAACAAGACTACGTCAGCGCCGGTGAGTGTCACAGTAAACAATCTGGATACGACGCCGCCAACCGTTTCCATTACTGCTCCGGCGAATGCAGCCACTGTCTCCGGCACGATTACAGTTTCCGCTACTGCTTCTGACAATGTTGGCGTGGCTGGGGTCCAGTTCCAGCTCGATGGCGCCAACCTGGGCGCGGAAGATACAGCGTCGCCCTACACCACGAGTTGGAATACCACGGCTGTGGCGAATGGATCGCACACGCTGAGCGCGATTGCTCGCGATGCCGCAGGCAACAAGACCACGGCAACCGTCACAGTTACGGTCAGCAATGACTCGACTCCACCGACGGTTTCCATCACGGCTCCGGCAACCGGGGTTACAGTTGCAGGAACAATCACAATTTCCGCTACCGCGTCTGACAACGTCGGCGTAGCGGGAGTACAGTTCCAGATCGACGGCACGAACCTGGGCGCGGAAGACATAGGTTCTCCTTACACCACAAGCTGGAATACCAACTCGGCCAGCAACGGTACACACACGCTGAGCGCCATCGCCCGCGACGCCGCCGGCAACAAGAGCACGGCCACGGTAAGCGTGACGGTTTCCAACATCCCTCCGACCTCAGCTCTGGGGATGGGTGTGGATGCGAGCACCAAGTTCTCCGTCGAAGTACGCGAACTGGCGCCGCTGGTGAGTTGCGCGAGCTGCTGGTTTGCCTCTGCCACTGATGTAATGGCCGGACAAACGCTTGAGATCCGCGTGCGCCCGGCAACGAATCCGCAGATCGCCGACCAGGTAATTCTGAAGGAAGGCACCGTCGACGGGACCGTTAGCGTGGCGAGCACGAACCAGTTTGTGATCCAGCCGGCTACTGGAACAGTATGGCCCACCAGCATCACTGTGGTGACCGGCAGCGTAACCACGTTCACGGGCTTTGCCAGCGCAACCGGCCCGGTGCAGGCAGGACAAAAGGTTTCTGTGCGCGGACTGCTCTTCAAGTCCACGCCCAACGGGGTACAGCTGATCGCCAGCAGTGTTCTCTTGCGGCCCTAAAGCGAACGCAGTTGGCAGTATGGGGAATCGGATGAGAAGAAGTGTATTCACGCTCGTTGCTCTGGCCCTTCTGCTGGCCATCTACGTTCCTGCAGGCGCAACCACGCGGCAGGTGGGTCCGGGCAAAACTTTCGCTGCACCCTGCGCTGCCATCGCGGCGTCTGTCTCCG
This sequence comes from Candidatus Angelobacter sp., assembly GCA_036557225.1. Lineage (GTDB taxonomy): Bacteria > Acidobacteriota > Terriglobia > Terriglobales > Acidobacteriaceae > Angelobacter. The sequence goes on along the minus strand of DATBHX010000130.1, from coordinate 7,563 downwards.
GCGATATCATCGAGATCGATACCAGCGTCACCTACACGGGCGACGTCTGCGCCTGGACCACCAACAATCTGACGATTCGCGGCGTGGGCGGCGGGCGGGCTCACATTGACGCGGGCGGGCAGAACTCACAGGGCAAGGGCATCTGGGTCATCTCCGGCACCAACACCACGGTTGAGAACATTGAATTCAGCGGCGCCCACGTAGTGGACCAGAACGGCGTGGGAATTCGCCAGCAGGGCGACAACCTGACGGTGCGGAACTGCTACTTTCACGACAACGATGAGGGGATTCTCACCGACGCTTCGCTCACCAGCACCATTACCATCGAATTCTCTGAATTCGCTTTCAATGGCTTTGGCGATGGCCAATCGCACAACGTTTATATCGGCAACATTGGCACGCTGATTTTCCGTTACAACTACTCGCACCACGCCAAGATCGGCCATCTGCTGAAGACACGCGCAGCGAAGAATATCATCGTGTACAACCGGCTGAGCGATGAAGCCACCGGCACCGCGAGCTACCAGATTGATATTCCCAACGGCGGACTCTCCTATGTGATCGGCAACGTGATTGAACAGGGCCCGATGAATGACAATTCGACCCTGATTGCCTACCTAGAAGAAGGAACGAATCCAGGGAATCCGAGCGAGCAGCTGTTTGTCATCAACAACACCTTCGCCAATGACGCTGCGAGCGGCACTTTCATCTCGCCTGCCGCAGGCGCTGCGCCGGTGGTGATCAAGAACAACATTTTCTTTGGCCCTGGCACTGTCACCGGCCAGACGACGGCTATTAAGGCCAACAATTTTTCCGGCGACGCGCACTTTGTAAACTCCGCCGGATACGACTATCACCTGGTGGCAGGATCGCCTGCGATCGATGCCGGCGTTGATCCGGGCAGTGATGGAACATTCTCGCTGGCTCCTGTCTTCCAATACGTTCATCCTGCGTGTGCTGAAGGCCGCACCACAGTTGGGACCATCGATATTGGAGCGTTTGAATTCAACGGTGGCACCGGTATCGCGCCGCCGAACGGTACCTGCAGCACCGCTACAGGGCCGCTGGTCTCGCTTTCGGCTTCGAGCCTTAGCTTTGCCGCACAGCAACTGAATACGGCCAGCATAGCCAAGAGCTTCAATATTTCGAACGGCGGGAACGCCTCGCTCACGATCTTGGGTATCACCGTCAGCGGTGATTTCTCTCAGACCAACAACTGCTCTACGGTCAATCCGGGGGCGAACTGCACAGTGAATGTGATTTTCACGCCCACGGCCACCGGACCACGCTCCGGTTCGGTCACAATCACAGATTCTGCGCCGGGAAGCCCGCACGCCGTCACCTTGAGCGGAACAGGAACAACGGCCCCAACGCCCGATTTTGGCGTTTCGTTCTCGCCGTCGTCTGCCACCATTACCGCCGGACAGTCGGCATCGTTCACACTTACGGCGACCGCGGCTGGAGGCTTCAACCAGGCGATCTCGCTGAGCTGCTCAGGTGCGCCCTCTGGATCTGCGTGTAACATCTCGCCCAACTCCATCAACCCTAATGGGACAACTGCAACTGCGCAGGTGAATGTAACAACAACCGCGCGCTCCGCAGTCGTGCCGGGATCCTGGCCGCGCTTGTGGTGGCCGCTTGCGTTTGTCCTGCTCGCGGCGTTTGCCTACTTGATGCTCTATTCGCTCCTGCGCCGCTCCGGACCGCGTCTCCGTCTTGCCGTTGCGCTGCCTGCTTTGGGATTGCTGCTCTGCAGCGTCGGCTGCGGTTCGACGGGACAAAATACCGTGAGCACCGGGCAGGGAGGAACACCGGCTGGATCCTACACTTTGACCATCACCAGCACCGGAGGCGGGCAGACTCACACTGCGACAGTTACGGTCGTAGTGAAATAATCCTGAGCCGTGGCGGATCAGCCTTAACGCGTCGCTGCGGTTACAAACGCAGAACGGATCGCCTCAATGCAACGCTCAGCGGCGTGCCCGTCCCAGAATTGTGGAATCCTTCCTGCAGGCGGGCTCGTCTTCATCTCACGCCAGGCGCGCATGATGGTTTCATACGACGTGCCGGCGAGACGGTTGGTTCCCTGATCGATGGTGATCGGCCGCTCGGTGTTGTTGCGCAGGGTCAGGCACGGGATCCCCAACGCTGTCGTCTCTTCCTGAACGCCGCCGGAATCCGTAAATACAATCGCGGCATTCGACATCAAGGCCACAAAGTCGGTGTAGCTGAGCGGCTCAAGCAGATGGAGCACTGGCGATTGCTGTTGTTCCTGCATTCGTGCCCGTGTCCGTGGATGCACCGGGAAAAACAGCGGCATCTGCTCCGCTTCGGCGATCTCCTGCAATGCGCGCAACAGCTGCCGCAGCTGGGTCTCATCGTCCACATTGGCCGGGCGATGCAGCGTAATCAGTCCAAACTTCTTGTTCCTCAGGCCTTGCTCATCCAGGATGCGCGAAGCCCGGGAGCGCTGCAACTGGAAGTGCAGCGAGTCGATCATCAGGTTGCCGACGAATTTGATCTTGTCGGCGCTTACGCCCTCATGCTGCAAATTGCGCTGGCCGCTCTCTTCGGTTACGAGCAGAAGATCGGCGATGGCGTCGGTCACCAGGCGGTTGATCTCTTCCGGCATGGAACGATCAAAGCTGCGCAGCCCAGCTTCCACGTGTATCACGGCAACATTCAGTTTTTTTGCCACCAGGGCGCACGCAGCTGTGGAATTGACATCGCCGACCACCAGCACGGCATGTGGCCTTTCCTTCAGCACTACGGGCTCGAAGCGCTTCATGATTTCTGCCGTCTGCTGCGCATGCGAACCGGAGCCTACTTCCAGGTTGTAGAGCGGTGCGGGAAGGCCAAGATCGCCGAAGAACTGGCCTGACATTTTTTCGTCGTAGTGCTGGCCGGTATGAATCAGCGCCGGAGCAAAGCCGGATGTCTGGGAGAAAGCCCGGAACAGAGGCGCAAGCTTCATGAAGTTCGGCCTGGCGCCGCCAACGCAGAGAATGCGGATGATCTCGATTGGGCTCCTCACTTTGTCCGTCAACAATGAATGTGGCTTGCGTTCGCCAAAACTGCTGCTGTGTGCTGATTATAGCCGGGTAGTTCCACGCTCACATATGAACATTGTGGTACGACGGAGTGGTTTTGCTTTTCTGCGTAGGTACTTTCCGAGCCACGATGGAAGGCCATGTGCTCCATGTAAGATGGATTTATCGAATCGATGCCGAACCTTGATGTGAAAAGTGAATCTGACGTTTCTGTTTCCGGCCAGCCGGTCCGTTCGCGGATCCTGATCATCTCGTATCTTTTTCCTCCTGCCGGCGGGATTGGCGTGCAGAGAGCCCTTAGCCTGGCCAGATACTTGCCTGCCTCAGGCTTTGAGGTCCACGTGCTTCGCGCCAGCAACGCCGCCGCCCCCGTTTTTGATCCGGCCCTGACCAAGCGCGTGCCCGCGTCAGTTCAGGTCCACGGCTCGTTCACGCCGGAGGCGCCGTTCTGGTTGCGGCATACAGTGTGGAACTGGCTTTCGCGAAAGAAGAAAGAGAATCCCCAAAGTCCTTCGCCTGTGAGCACAACGCCTGCTGTGCCAGCATCTTCGCAAAGCGGTGGCCTGAAATCTCTGGCCACCAGGATGATCCGCCGGGTGCTCTCTCCTGAGCCCGAGGTTCTGTGGTATCCCTTCGCGCTGCGCGCCGCCAGCAGAGTGATACGGAAGTATGAGATTGACACCGTCATGGTAACAGCGCCGCCGTTTTCCGCGTTTCTGGTCGGCAATGCCTTAAAGCGGCGCTTCCCTCACCTGAAATATGTGGCCGATTTTCGCGATGAGTGGCTCAGTTTTTATATCAAGGACTTTGAATATCAGAGCGGCGATCACGCACGCCGTCGCGCCACTGAGATTGAACGCACCACAGTGGAATCAGCCGATCTGGTCGTCGCCGTGGCGGCAACCTCGCTCCGGGAGATTCGCGGACGATATCCTGAACTGGCGGAGAGCAAGTTTCTATGCATCTCCAATGGCTTTGACCCGGAATCATTCGCGGGTTTCTCTCCACAACGCAATAGTGGGAAAAAGCTTGTGATCACCCATGTGGGCACGGCCTATAAAACATCGTCGCCGCAGTTTTATCTCGACGCGCTCGACACCCTGCCTGACCAGGTGCGCGACAATATCGAAACGCGCTTTATCGGACGCATCACTGATGCCGAGCAACGGCAGTTTGAAAATCGCAAAGCCGATATTAAGCTGCTTGGCTTCATGCCCCAGACCGATGCCCTGCGCTCGATGGAAGACACCGACTGTTTGCTGGTCACCATGACCAACGACATCAGCCTGCCGGGAAAACTCTATGAGTATATGGCTGCGCGTAAGCCGGTCATTGCGCTCTCACCCATCGGCGGCGAGGTGGACCGGTTCATGCAGGAAACAGGCGCAGGATGGTGTGTTGATTATCGTGACAAAGAAGGTATTCAACGGTTGTTGACCCGCTTAGCGGAAGAAAAGAGCCGGTCTGGCGGGTGTGAACAGCGTATCGCGGACGCGGAAACGATCCAACGTTTCGCACGTCCGCGATTGGTCTCTGATTATGCGGAGGCGATGACAAAACTGGCAAGTTCCTGACGGCAAGCCACTGATTTAAGACTGTGGCCCTTGCGAACTCAATCCCAGAGATCCCTCGTCTCTCCGCGCTCTTCGTTCTTACCAGTCCCTCCCTTGCCCGAAAGGTGGACCCGAATTGAGCGTCCCATCGGAACCGGGACGCTCACAGGTTTTACGGTACCGTCACAATGACATCATCGTACTGCATGTGCTGGTTGCTCACATCCAGCGCGATGGCGCCGCCGGTCAGGTTTGTATCGGTTGCGGTAATGATGGTTGCTCCATCGTAGATCACCGAAATCGATGAGCCGCTGAAGGTCAGACGCAGGGTATGGAAGGCGTTGGGAGCCACCGTAACCGTAGCGGATCCCAAAGCGGTCAATCCCGGCGAATCGATGGACCAGCCGGTTGTGCGATACAGGACGATGCTGTTGGAGTTGGGGAGAATCCAGGCTTCGTATCCTGCACCGGTAGAGAGGTTGACGCGTCCACGCAATCCGCCTGGATAGTTGCTGATGGAGAACACATTGAAGCGCGCTTCAACGCTATAGTCCGTCCATGAGGAACTTCCGGCAAAGATCTGCGTATGGCCGCCACCATTGTAGTCAGCCAGGTCCTGAGTTGCTGACCAATTCGTGAACAAGCCCAACGGCGAAGCCGTCCAATTGCTCAGCGACGCCAGGTTGAACGAATCCTGGAAGAGTATGGAAGCAGGAGCCAGATAAGTGTAGGCGCCGGTCACAGTGGTGCTTCCACCACCTGGGTTCGTGCCCACGAGGTTGGCTGATCCTGCAGTTCCGGCGGGCACAGTGACCGTCATTTGCGTGCCATCGGACGAAGCTGAAAGCGCTGAGGCATTCTGGCCGCCAATCGTGATCCCGGTGTTCACGCTCAGGTTCGATCCGTAAATATCCATGCGATCGCCACCTGCCGTGGAACCGCGCAGAGGACTGATGCGTGTAATCGTTGGCCCATTGATGCTTACCGTAACGCTGGAAGTGGCTGACAAGCCACCATTCGATCCGGTAATGGTCGCCGTTCCAGTTCCCGCAGCGCTCACCAAGCCCGTGGCGCTCACAGTAGCCGCCGCCGTATTGTTGGAGCCGTAGGTTGTGCCTGCGGCTGTGGTGATATTTTGCGTGGTGCCGTCAGACATATTGGCCGTCAGCGTGAGCTGTTGCGTAGCGCCGGTAGAGCCGAAGGAAATCGTCGCCGGCGTCAAAGACAAGCTGGTCACGATCGGCCCGGTGGCGATGCTTCCGGTCACAATGGCATCCTCGAACTGAATATGCTGGTTGGATACATCCAGCGCCACCGCTCCGGTCAGGTTCGTTGCATCCGTAGCGCTGAGCTTGAGCACGCCATCCCAGAAAACCTGGATTGAGCTGCCCTGGAAGGTCATACGCAGAGTATGGAACTGCGTGGTGTCATAGGTCAGCGAGGTGGATGCAAGCTGCACCAGTCCCGCCGAATCGATGTTCCACCCTCCCGTGCGGAACAGGACGATCGCATTCGTGCCTGGATAGAGCCACACTGCGTACGCTGTTCCGGTGGTCAGGTTCACTCGGCCGCGAATGCCGCCGGGGAAATTCTGCAGCGAGAACACTTTCACCTTCGTCTCAAAACTGTAATTGCCCCAGTTGGAAGCGCCGGTAAATTGCTGCGTGTGTCCGATACCGGAATAATCGTAAGCGCCGCCGGTGCGCGTCCAGCCGCTGGCGAGGCCGAGCGGCGAGGCGTTCCAGGTAGTCGTGCTGTCGCCGTTGAAGCTGTCCTGCATCAGAATGGTCGATGGATCAAGATAGCTGTAGGCATTCGCCATGGAGGCCGTGCCGAACTGGCTGGTCACCGCGACCGTGGCATTGGTTCCGATTGTGCCGGCTGGAACCGTGGCGGAAAGCCGCGTGGTGTCAATAAACGTCACGTTGGTGGCTGCAACACCGCCGATCGTGACTTGTGAGCCGGACGTGAAAGAACTGCCATGGAGATTGATGGTGTTTCCGGCCGTGCTAGGTCCGGAAGTAGGACTGATGCGGCTCAAGATTGGCGGGCCGACATAGTTAAAGCTCTGCGCCAGAGTTCCCGATCCGTTGGCCGTGGTCACAGTGACATCAGCCGCGCCCTGCGGCCCAGCCGGAGTGTTGGCGATCAGCGTGGAGCTGTTCACAAAGCTGATGCCAGTCGCGCTGACGCCGCCAACCTTCACGGTTGCAGTGCTGGTAAAGCCGGATCCCGAGATGGTGATGGCTGTGCCGCCTGCAATTCCACCCGACGTCGGGTTAACCGAGACAATGGTTGGGGGAGCTGGGGGAGGAGCCAAACTCGTCGTCAAACCATTGCTAAAGCCGGGGATGTTTTGCCACACGCCTTCGGTATCGCCGTTGAAGACCAGGATCTGGGTTGGCACCAGGTTTCCGTCCGGATCGGTAGCTTTACCGGTGAACGTGTAGGTGATGTTGGTTCCATTGAAGCTGGCCTGCGTGAGCGTGGACTTGGTGCGGGCATAGACGTACTGCGCCAGGTCCTGCATGAAGACCTGTTTGGCGCCATGGCTGTTCAAGAAACCTGAGACGTTCTGGATCATTGACTGGCGCGAAGAATCCAGGCACTCGGAATACGAATCGTCATGCGTAAACATCTCTGCCGGCACCATGCTGGTGAAGAGCCGCCAGGTATACCACTGCCATTTAGTCTGGCTGAACGTGGCGCTGTTGCCTTGCGGATCACACCACTCAAGGTCTGGACCTTCAGCGATCGTGGAATCAAGGGCACGCGAGCCGATGATGAAGAACTTCTGCGCGGGAAGACCAGCGCGGCTGTGGATCGTCAGATCATCGGCAAAGAAGAACGAGTAGGATTCGTCGGAAGCAAAAGTCCCGGCCGGCTTCGGCGGCAGCTGATAAATCCAGTAAGGATGAACATTGAATCTTTCGCTTTGATACCCAGCCTGCGATGGGTCT
>DATBHX010000129.1:0-56276 GCA_036557225.1 Candidatus Angelobacter sp. | reverse complement strand
CGATTCCCGTTTAAACCACGCCAAGGTTCTTACTCACCTTTCGCTAACCTTTAGTATTCAATGCCTCGCTGGGCCATCACGCCTTTCTCATAGGCGTGCTTTACCTGTTTCATCTCCGTGACGGTATCGGCCAGCTCAATGATTGTCGGATGCGCGTTTCTTCCCGTCAAGATTACATGGACTCGCTCGGGTTTGCGTTTTAGAGTCTCCACCACCTTGGCCGGATCGAGCATGCCGTAGGTAATCGCATAGTTGATCTCGTCGAGCACCACCAAATCCCACTGCCCGGACATGATAGCTGTTTCCGCCTCACGCCAGGCCTCTTCCACCAGCCGCACGTCTTCAGGATCAGTCTCAGCGCCGCCAACCTTCACAAAGCCCCGGCCCATCTGCTTCATCACGAAGTTGTCGCCAAAGGCCTTTACCGCGTCAAGTTCACCATAATGCCAGGAGCCCTTCAGGAATTGGAGCATCAGCACCTTCATGCCGTTGCCCACAGCGCGCAAGGCAGTGCCCATGGCGGCAGTGGTCTTGCCCTTGCCAGGGCCCGTGTTCACGATGATCAGTCCGCGATGTACGTCTGTCATGCTGAAGGCTACTAGTGGCCGGTATGGTATGGATGGCCTTTTAAGATTGTAAATGCCCGGTAGATCTGTTCCAGCAGGACCACCCTGGCCAGCTCGTGGGCCAGCGTCATCTTGCCGAAGGAGAGCACCAGATCGGCGGAGTGGCGGGCCTGGTCACTGAAGCCATCGGCTGGGCCAATCGCGAAGAAAAGGTTCTGTGTACCGCGGTCCTGCTGATCGCGCAGCAACTCGGCAAACTCTTCTGAAGTGAACTGGCGGCCACGGGCATCAAGCAGGACAAGAACCGGCCTGGTTCGCCCAGCGCTCCCGGCGGCGAGATCGAGCAAAGCCTGCTCGCTATTCATCTCATGCGACTCGGCCCCGAGAAAACGCGAGATGCGCTTCAGGTATTCGGCGGTCAGCGCACGGATAGAAGGCTCTTTGGTCTTTCCAATCCAGGCGATCTGCAGCTTCACGCGGACTTCCGTGGCTTCTTCTTGGCTTGTGCACGAGCCTTGCTACGCGGTGCAGTCTTTGGCCGCGCGAGCTTCTTTTTGGCAGGCTCTTTTTTGGCTTTCCTGCTTGCTGCCGGCTTCTTGCTCAGGTCAGCCGGGGCAAGACGTTTGGCCGACTTCCACAGCCTTTCCAGATCATAAAACTTGCGCGCCCGCTCAGAAAAGACGTGCAACACGAAATCGACGTAGTCCACCAGGACCCATTCAGCCTGGTTGTAGCCTTCCACACTGTTGGGGCGCTGGCCGTCTTCGGCTAGCTGCTTCTGGACGTCGTCAACAATGGCCTGAATCTGGCGTGGATTGGTGCCGGAGCAGAGCACAAAATAATCAGTAAACGCTCCGCTGTTCCGGTCCATCTCCAAAATGACGACATCTTCGCCCTTCTTGCTTTCAATTGCTTTGACCGCCTGTGCAACCTGCTGCCTGATCTCTGGACTCATCCGTTCTTATGGCTCCTGCCGGCCTGACTGTGAGGCCGTGCCTCTTCAAAAGATAGCATTTTCTCTCTTTCCACGGCTGCACTGCTTCCGTACAGCCGCTCTTTCTTGATGTATTCAGCCACCAGCCGGGGCACATAACGGCTGAGAGCGCTCACCGATTTGTGGGCTGCCGCGCGAATCTGCGTGGACGAAACTCTTTCATGGACTTCACCCAGCAGATGAATGGTCGCACCCATCAGGGCGATGGTGCCTTCGCTGGTCTGCTGCCGCATCACACGCAGCATGAGATCGGTGGGGCGCAGAGATTCGGGCAGCGATCTGCCTACATCGGCCAGCGAAAACCCGGGGCGGCTGACCACGATAAACTCCACTTGGCTCAACAGCTCCAGCGGCTTATACCAGGTGCTGATGTCCTTGAAGGCGTCAATGCCGATCAGGAAATACAGCTTGTCAGACTTTTTGAGCGTGCTCTTTAGGCGGCGGACCGTGTCGATCGAATAATTTGGCTGGCCTGTGTGCGCATCCAGCAGCGAAGGTACAAAACGCGGGTCGTCAGCCGTAGCCAGAGCCAGCATGGCGAAACGATGCTGGAAGTCGGTAAGACGGCGCTTTTGCTTGTGCGGAGGAAGGTCCGCCGGAGCAAAGTAGATCCGGGCAAGATCGAACTTCTCCGCCGCGGCGCGAGCTACAGCAAGATGGCCGAGATGGACCGGATCAAACGTTCCGCCGAACAAAGCAATTCTCATTTATTTGTCGCTGCGCTCCAAACCGCTTGAACGCCTTTCTTCACCAGTTTCGAACATGCTCCTGAACAGGCCGCTCGGCGCGCAAGCCGGCCTCGTGGCCTTCTTTCATAAGCTTATCTGCTCTGCCTCTTTTTAAACGCGGCGCGCTTGGGAATGCGCTTCACGCTTTCAGCCTTCTTCTTGGCTTTGCGACTGGAAGCAGCTTTTTTGCGGTTAACCGGCGCTTTCTGTTCGTAGGCTCCGGTACGACTCTCAGCTACGCGCTTGCCCAGCCCATACTTCACCTCGGGTATGCCTTTGCCGGTGACGGCAGAGATCTCGTAGAGATCAAGCTTCAGCTTCCTGGCGTGCTTGCGCAGTTTGGCAATCTTGTCAGGGTTGGCGACATCCATCTTCGAAGCCACCAGCACCATCGGCTTCTTTTCCAGGCCGGCGCCAAAGCTCTTGAGCTCATCCATGATCACGTTGTAGTCGGCAACGGGATCGGGCCGGCCGCTGGCGTCGGAAACATCAATCACGTGGGCAAGGACGCGCGTCCGCTCGATGTGGCGCAGAAACTGAATACCCAATCCGGTGCCGGTATGCGCGCCTTCAATTAACCCCGGGATGTCGGCTACAACGTAGCTGTCTTCATGCGGCATCTCGCCGATAGTGACGACACCAAGATTAGGTTGCAGCGTGGTAAACGGATAGTCGGCAATTTTCGGCTTGGCGGCGGAGATGCGCGAAACCAGTGTTGACTTGCCGACATTGGGATAACCCACCAGGCCGACATCCGCCAACAGCTTCAACTCCAGCCGCAGGACTTTTTCTTCCCCGGGAAAACCCTGTTCATGTTCTGTGGGTGCTTGATGTGTGCTGGTGGCAAAGTGCTGATTGCCGCGTCCGCCGCGGCCGCCGTGAGCTACGACAATACGCTCGTCGGGCCGTTCAAAGTCGTGTAGTCGTTCGCCGGTCTCTTTGTCAAAAAGAATGGTGCCGACAGGGACTTTGAGCACTACGTTCTCTCCATCGCGACCGGTGCAGTTGGAGCCCTCGCCGTGGCGTCCGCGCTCGGACTTGTATTCGGGGTTGAAACGGAAGTGCACGAGCGTGTTGTGGCGCTCGCTCGATTCCATGATGACGTCGCCACCGCGGCCGCCATCGCCCCCAGAAGGGCCGCCCCGAGGCACAAACTTCTCCCGGCGAAAGGCCATGCAGCCGTTGCCGCCGTCGCCGGCCTTTACGCGAATGATTGCTTCATCAATAAACATCTATCTTTGATTGTACAGTCGGAAGCTGAGATTCGACGTGACGGGAGCGATCTGCGCTTTGATGCGACAATGCTGCGCCGGCAAGAAATCAGATTCTCGTCAGCCGGCAAACACCGCCCCAGGGCCTGGAGCCCTGGCGTCCACTCGATTCCGGCAGAAGCGCCGCCAATCTCAGCATAAAGGGCAGGCGTTTGAGCTTGGCTGCAGTCTTCAACATGGAATAAACCTCGGCCGGTTTCCAGCCTGAGGTAAGAAAAAATTCCGGCCCTTCTTCCGGACCAAACTTCAGCGGTGAGCCGGCTTTCTCCAGCGCACTCAGATTGTCCTGCAGCATCTTGAGAAGCCCGGGCGAGCACAGATCCAGTGCCCAATCGTGAAAGCTGGGCAGAGCGGCAAGATCACTGCCAAGCTGCGTTACCTCTTCGCGAGTCAGGTAGACCAGGAGGCCTTCGGTGATTACCAGAACCCGTATGGAGTTGGCTCCAAGCCTTTGAAACAGCGCACGTCGCGCCGCAAGATCCGTCAGGTCGAGGCGTACGCGCTCCAAAGCACAGCGAGGCTTTTCGCTGCCGAGTACCTCTTCCTTGTAGTCGATCATCGCCGACAGATCGACCTCCACCCATTTGAGCGAGGCCGGCAACTCCATGCGATAAGGACGGCTATCGAGGCCGGCAGCCAGGTTGATCACCATGTCCGCGCCTTGTGCGACCTGCTCGCTCACAATCTGATCAAAGCGAACGGTGCGCGCGATGTAAGGCCATTCATGCGGAACGCCGGCGTACATCTCGCGGGCAATCCGCTCCCCGCGCTCACCGGCCAGCTTGCGGGCAAAAGGATCGCGGAAGAGCGCGTCTTGCCGCTCTGTTTCACGTGCACGATGAACGGCCACCCACAACGCGGTATCAGAGATGTTGCGGAGTGAGGGCTCGGCTCGATTGGCCATTCGGTAACATCCTTCTCACGTGCCGGTGAATCGCCGACGCGCTGCTTGTATTGTAAAGATTTTTGACCCGCGTGGCCGATGGAACGTCACTGACAGTACTTACGCTGTAACGCTTTGCCCTCCTGGTGCACTTTATAAATAACTGGCATCCGACGTTTGCCGCGCTCTGCGGCACCCTGACGGAACTCCCTAGCGCGGGCCCTGGTGTTCTCTGGAAAGCCGCTTCTCTGGCGCATCGAGGCTCAATTTTTTCGACCGTTGTGTCCAGGAGAAGGTGTGTCATGAAGTTAGTAAGCAAGCTTAAGTACGCGGGTCCGGCCGTGTTGCTGTTGCTCTTTGCCGCTCCAGCATTTGCTCAGTTTGAGGTCAGCCCGGACCATGTAGATGATCAGCAGACAACAAAAAATAAGAAGCCGGCCCCGAAAGCCAAGGCCCAGCACGCGCAGCCAAATGCTGCCAGACAGTCTGCCAACGGGACGTCATCGGCAAACACCGGCACGACTGTAAACAGCGCGAGCAACCAAGCTTCTCAGCACCCTGGCCCGAAGAATACGAGTTCTGCTGCAGCAAAACGTTCCAGCACACCAGCGACAAAGTTGCAGAGCCAAAGCAAAAAACCAAATTCGCCGACCGCTCACCACCTGAGCGCAAGTGCGAACACTGTGCCACGCGAGTGAGCACAAAAAAGCAAAGCCCCGACCAAGGACGGGGCTTTGTCTCTGATATTCGAATATTGAGCGGGAGCTTAGGCCTTGGCAGCTTCGGCTGGTTCAATCAGCACGAAGCGGCCGCTGGAACCTTTGTCCACGAATTTGATGGTGCCGGTAACTTTGGCAAAAAGGGTGTCGTCTTTGCCACGGCCAACGTTGGCGCCAGGTTTGATGCGGGTGCCGCGCTGACGCACGATGATGGTGCCGCCAGGAACAAGTTGTCCGCCGAAAGCTTTTACGCCCAGCCGCTGCGCGTTTGAATCGCGTCCGTTTCTAGAACTGCCTAAACCTTTTTTATGTGCCATAACTTCCTTCTTGGTTTCAAAACTTCTCGCCGTCGCCGGTCGCGAGCGCTCAACGAATACTTACTTCTTCTTGCCCTTAGCGGCCTTCTTGGCAGTGCTCTTCTTCACTTTGGGCTTGCTCTTGGACTTGCCTTTGGCTTTGGCAGCCGTTGCTTCGCCTTCGGCGGCTTCAGCTTTGGCCTTTTTCGGCTTGGGCGCCGGCAGGTCAGGCGCGGTAAAACGTTCGCCGTCAAAAGCAATCTCGGTGATCCTGACCGAGGTAAATGGCTGGCGATGGCCGTAGATCTTCTTGTACTGCTTTTTGCGCTTGAAGTGGAAGACCAGGATCTTGTCCGCGCGGCCTGACTCCATGATCTGGCCGCTTACCACGGCGCCCGATCCGGGGCCGATAGTGCCTTCCTGGCCGGAAACAGCCAGAACATCGTTAAACTCAACCGTATCGCCATCGGCGGCGGGCAGCTTTTCAATATTGACAACGTCTCCGGGAGAAACACGATACTGCTTCCCACCGGCGCGAATTACCGCGTACATATCTCTCTCCAGCGTCCTTTTCATGCCATTGGTGGCAAAGGACTTAAAATAACTTGTAAGATTGCTTGGCAGCCATGCTCAAACAGGCAGGAATATCCACCAGTGGCAAACCTTGTAATTTTAACGTGATAGAAGGCCTGGGGTCAAATTCAGGGCTATTCCACGCGGTTACCGATCTGCTTACACTCGCCCTCGCAGATAGACTCGCCAAAAAAAATAAGTCGTCATGCTGTAGCCGATCGTGATCACGGCGTAGCGCACGCTTTTTGGGTCCATCCTTTGCGCGAACCAGGCACCGGCATAGCCGCCGAGAGCCGCGCCAACCACCATCAGCAACGCTTGCGGCCAGAAGACGGCGCGGGCAAAGATGAAAACGATTACAGCCACGGCGTTTCCGCAGGTGGCCAGCAGCGTTTTAAGGCCGTTCATGCTGTGGATGTTTTCCATACCCATCATGGAGAGCAGGGCCAGCATCACGATTCCTACTCCCGCGCCGAAGTAACCGATGTAAATCGCCACGCACAGCTGCAGCGCGGTAACGCCAATGACCCGGCCCGGCCTGGGGCCGCCTTCCGTGTGGTGGCGGTTGATCCAGGCAGTGATTTTGCCACCGAAGCTGAATAGGACAGTTGCGCCGAGAAGCAGCCAGGGAACCATTTTGTCGAAGGTGGATTGACGGGTCTTGAGCAAAAGCGTCGAGCCCAGAATGCTTCCTAGAAAAGTGATCACGATCAGCGGCAAGATGCGTTTGAGTAGATCGCCACTCAGTGCTCTGCGATACGCGCCCGTGGATGCCAGCGTACCCGGCCACAGCGCAACCGTATTGGTGGCGTTGGCATTGATGGACGGCATACCCGTGAACAACAGTGCAGGAAAAGCAATGAATCCGCCGCCTCCGGCCACAGAGTTGACAGCGCCGCCGAGCAGAGCGGCGCCAAAAAGAAGAATGATTTCTGAAGTACCCACAAAACAGTTTATCGAACTCTGGTTTGAACCGCTGATGTCTGCTCTTCGGATCGATAGCGGATCTTGAGGATCCCAATCGTCACCAGCAGAGCCAGGGTGACTGCATTGGCCACGATGATAGGTGCAGCCCACAGCCGCAGCCCGTAGATCAGCCACAACACCACGCCGCCGGAAAATGTAACGAGCATTCCCCAGGAAAGATCATGGCACCGCTTGCTTCGCCATGCTTTGTGCACCTGGGGCACAAAGGAAAGGGTGGTTAACGTCCCAGCAATAAAACCAAGCAACACAGTCAGGCTCATGGATGAACCAACATCCCCTTGTTAGTTTGCGAACGCTGCGACAGATTTTAGCTGCTGCCGAGGGTGTTTCTTTGATTTTAAAATTAAATTTCATCCCGCCCGGCGGCGGCGCCATCTGCTATTGGCATGATGCCGGAAAAAGCCGCTTTTCTGACTTTCCTTTTTGCTGCTTTCATGCTCAACATCGCGCCTGGGCCGGATATGCTCTACGTCATCGGGCGCAGCGTGGGCCAGGGACGGAAGGCCGGCATTGTCTCCGCGCTTGGCATCTTTGTGGGCTGCTGGGCACATATTCTGGCCGCAGCTTTCGGGATCGCCGCTCTTCTGCGCTCTTCGCCCATCGCGTTCAACATTGTGCGCTATGCCGGCGCCGCATATCTTGTTTACCTTGGTATCAAGATGCTGGTGCAGCATAGCAGCCTGGCGCAGCAACAGCTCAAGCCTGACAGCCTGTCTGCGATCTTTCGCCAGGGCGCGATCACCAACGTGCTCAACCCGAAAGTCGCGCTCTTCTTTCTTGCGTTCCTGCCTCAATTTGTTGACGCACGCCGCGGTAGCATTGTCTGGCAGATTCTGCTGCTCGGTTTGATCTTCAACGTCGGCGGTACTCTCGTCAATCTAGGTGTGGCGTACGCCGGTGGAACGCTGGGCGAACTGCTTCGTCGCAATGCCCGCTTCGCGCGACTACAGCAATGGTTTACCGGGCTGGTATTCATTGGTCTGGGCGCGAGATTAGCTTGGCAACGGCGATAGCGGCAATCTTTTTGCGATAACCCCCTACTGGATGCTCCTAAAAGCACAAAAGCGAGGGAAGTATTCCCTCGCCTCGTGTGTCTATGCTGCAGCCTTACTTGCGTTATGCCGACTTCATCATGAAGAACGTATCCACGTCAGCGTCCACGGTTGGCAGCGCAGCGGCTTCGTCCTTCAGGTTCTGGAACAAGACCGTGCTCAGATAACGCTCGCCGAAATCGGGCACCACCACAACAATCAGTTTGCCGGCATTTTCTTCCCGTTGGGCGACCTTCAATGCCTGTGCAACCGCCGCGCCGCCGGAGATCCCGATGAAGATGCCTTCTTCTTTCGCCATGCGCCGCGCTACATCCAATGACTCATCCAGCGAAGCAGTCAATACTTCGTTGATCAGGTCAGTGCGCAGCACGTCCGGTACAAAGCCTGTGCCAATCCCCTGGATCTTGTGCGGACCTGGCTTGCCACCGGAGAGCACCGGAGAATCCAAAGGCTCCACGGCCACAATCTGGAACCCCGGCTTCTTGGGCTTGATAAACTCACCCACGCCGGTCAGCGTACCGCCTGTGCCTACGCCGGAAACCAGGATGTCGACTTTGCCATCAGTATCGTTCCAGATTTCGGGTCCCGTAGTTTCACGATGGATCTTGGGGTTGGCCGGATTGGCAAATTGCTGGAGGATGACGCCGTTCGGCGTCTGCTTCAGCAACTCATTGGCCTTTGCGATGGAGCCTTTGATCCCCTTCGGCCCTGGCGTGAGAATGATCTCCGCGCCCAGCGCCAGCAGCACAACTCTGCGCTCCTGGCTCATCGTGTCCGGCATGATCAAAATCAGCTTGTAACCTTTACTGGCTGCGGCAAATGCCAGACCAATGCCCGTATTTCCGCTGGTAGGCTCGATCAGAACGGTCTTGCCCGGCGTGATGCGGCCGGCTTTTTCGGCCTCTTCAATCATGCTGACGCCGATACGGTCTTTCACGCTGTGGCAGGGATTGAACCCTTCCAGCTTGGCTACTACCGTCGCTTTGGCGCCTTTGGTGATCTTGTTGAGTTGAACCAGCGGCGTACGCCCGATGGTCTGCGTAATATTCTTATAAATATTCATCTCTCCACCTTTCGTCGTGCGAATTCAGGCGTCCCACGAGAGGTTTATAAGATTAAATGACCCGGCCCAAGGAAGCAAAAAATTGAGCAGCTCGGGAGCGCCCTGATTGAGGACAGCCATAGCCCCTGGGAGCACCACTAGATATACGAAGCAGGTACGCCTAATTCAGGGAATGATCGCCGGCCTTTCAGGGTAACCCGCAAAGCCCGCGATCCTCGAGTACGAGCAAGCCATCCCTCGGTGATGAAGTGTTCGAGCAGAGCTGACCCGAGCGCTCCACCGATGTGCGGACGCCGTTCCGTCCAGTCCAGGCAGCGGCGGGCGAGATGACGTTTGCTCTGCTCGAGAGACTCTACCTCCACGCCCAGCCGGCCCAACCACTCCGCACCACGGCTGGTCACATGATAGTCTCGCTCGCCTTCCGTCGTTATCACCCGCTGCTTTTGCATTGCTTCCGTCAGTGCAACCCCGATGCGCCCAGCCAGGTGATCGTAGCAGCTGCGCGCCAGATGCAAAGATTGATCGGCCGGGGATGAGAGGTACTCTGCTGCCGGCCGCGCAGTGGAAATCGCCCCGAGTGCTTCAAGCGCATTCGCGACGCGTGGCCCAGCCAGCTTGTAATAGCGGCAACGGCCTTCCTGCTGCACGGTAATCAACCCGCCCCGGCTCAGCTTGGCCAGATGAGCGCTGGCGCTCTGTGCGGAAACGGAAGCTGCGCGGGCCAGCTCTCCGGCCGGCAATGAGCGGCCTTCCAGCAACGCCACCAGCATGGCCGCTCTGCCCGGATCAGCCAGCAGGTATCCTAGAGTTGAAATTGCGTGTTTTTCTTTCATGATTGTGCCCTGTTAAATATTCTAGCGGCTCCTGGTCGTGAATATTTCATCGCACGATGAAGTATTGCGGGCAGCGAATTACGTTGCGATATTTCATCATGGCATGAAACATCCCATGCCTTCAGCACCGCATATTAGCTACATGGACAGGAAAAACCTCTCAATTCGCGGCCCGCTGCTCTGGCTCCTCATCGCCACCAGCTTTGGTTTTGTCGTGGTGCAGCTCGATGTCACGATCGTGAATGTCGCGCTGCCACAGATCGGCTCGCGCCTGCACGCTGCTGTCGCCGGCCTGCAGTGGGTGGTGGATGCCTATACTCTTAGTTTTGCCGCACTGCTGATCTCCGCTGGCGTTATCGGCGACCGTTTTGGATCGCGTCGCGTTTATCTTGCCGGGTTCCTGATTTTTACAGCTGCCTCCGTTGTTTGCGGCCTGGCGCCGACGATCGGCGTGCTGATAGCCGCCCGCGCCTTACAGGGTTGCGGAGCAGCGCTGCTGGTCCCCAGTTCACTCTCCATTCTCAACCATTCCGCTGCCGACAATCCGGGGCTGCGTGCGCGTATGGTTGGCCTGTGGACCGCAGCCGGAGGCGTCTCCATCGCTGCTGGTCCTGTTGCCGGCGGACTGCTACTTTCCTGGCTCGGATGGCGCAGTATTTTTCTCGTGAACATTCTGCTCTGCGGCGTGGCCATCCTCCTGGTGTTGCGATTCGTTCCCGCCGACTCTGCCGGCGAATCCCGCCATCTTGATCTTCGCGGACAAATCCTGGCTGTGGTAGCACTGACCGGCTTGATCGGCGCCATCATTGAATTCGGCCGCGACCACGCACTCCATACTCCAGTGATCGGCGGAGCACTGATTGGTGTGCTGGCAGTTGGAGCCTTTCTCGCCGTCGAAAGCCGCGGATCGGAGCCCATGTTGCCGCTGCACCTCTTTCGCGACCGCTGCTTTAGCGTATCCGTCAGCTTTGGCGTCCTGGTCAACCTCACCTACTACGGCGTGATCTTTGTTCTCAGCCTCTACCTGCAGCAGGCCAGAGGATATTCAGCCCTCAAAACGGGCGTGGCTTTTCTGCCGCTGACCGCAACCTTTATCGTTTCGAACGTCATTAGCGGATGGCTCACCGCACGCGCAGGCTCGCGCCTGCCCATGATCGTCGGCGCTCTAGTCGGAACGCTTGGATACGCGATGCTTCTGCGACTCGACACGAATACGTCACTCTTGAGCATGATGGCGGCGTTTGTTCTCATCCCCGGCGGCATGGGCCTGGCCGTTCCCGCCATGACCACCGCGATCCTCTCCAGCGTTCCACGTGAACGATCCGGCACTGCATCGGCCGTGTTGAACACAGCGCGCCAGGCCGGCGGTGCAATTGGCGTGGCGATTTTCGGCGCACTGCTCGGCCACCAGCATGCACAGATCATCTCCGGCTTACACGTGGCGGCCATGATCTCAACGGGATTTCTCATCACCGCCGCCGCGCTCGCATGGCTGGGACTGCGAGGGAAACCAGTGCGCGAATATGCTCCGGCACAATAAGCGACGGCATCCTGACAGCCCCCTTGAGCAGCTTCCAGCAAGGCACTTCTTCATGCATGCAAACAAGCCATGCGATGGCCTGATCGAACTAAGTGGCCGACAGGCTTCGTCTGCAAATGAAGCTGTTCGTTGTTCAGTTTCGTAACTCCCATGAGCCAGCAATAAGCGTTCTTCCAAACAAAAACTAAGCGATTCACATCACGTAACCAGCAATTAAGCGAGTCAGCTTAGCGTCACACTTAAGGTGTGCATTTCTTTCTTCGCAGTAAAACGTTTTTACGCACGCGTTGATCTTCCGGCAAACAGAAAATAGTTTTTTGCAGATTTTTTTCTTTCTGCGATTCACGCTCGCATCGCCTTCGCCCAGCCTTTTCGTCCCTGCAAAATCATCGACCTGCCTCACCGTTAAACGCACGAGTGCAAAACTTTGCACATTCAATCGCTTGGAAACATGCAGTGTTTGCGCACTTTTCAAACCGCACGGGCAACGAACTTGCAACATTCATCTGCGACACAAACAACTTTGAATCGGGGTACTCACATGGCATTTTTTTGTTCGGCAAGAAATTTTTTTCGCCAGAATCGCCGAAAGCCGAGAATTAGTTCTTCCGTCGTAACACTTCTTTTGTTCGTCGCGTCCGGTTTCACCTTCGCGCAATCGTGGCAATCGGTTGCGCCCGCGGGAACTCCACCCGCCAATACCAATTGGACCAATACCGTGTTCGATGATCAGCACGGCACGCTGCTGGTCACGCAGGACGATTCCGCAGGAGGTTCCGGCATCTACGCGGACGCTGTCTTCAGTTTCAATCCGACCAACGGTGCATGGACAAAACTCTGGGTCAGCGATGCGCCCACCACCGGCTGCCCCGGCGATAGCGCTACGCGGCCAAATCATCGCCATACCTACAATCAAGTCACCTGGGACACAACGCGCAGCCGCATGAATATTTCTTCCGGCTCGTGCCAGGGCGCGCTTGGGTATGACTTCTATTCCTTCACTCACAGCGGCACTGCAAGCTCGGGCAAATGGGCACAGTCTGCCAGCAGTTCTCCGAATCCCGGAAACCGTCAGGAAGGCGCGATGGTCTACATGCCGAACGTCGATCGCGTGCTGATGTATGGCGGCTTTGCCGGCGTAAATGGAGCTACCGGCGCCGATACCTGGGAATACAATCCCTCCACCAATACCTGGACGCAGATTTGTTCCAACTGCGCTCCCGGCGCCCGTCACGCGCACATTCTGGTGTATGACAATGCATCGGGCAAGGTCATCATCTTCGGCGGACAGCGCAGCTACGGCGGCGCCGATATCGCGCAGACCTATATTTACGATCCCAAGCAGCCTGCCGCCAGTCGCTGGACCGCTGCCAATCCTTCTACTGAAGCGCCTGCCTCTTCCTATACCTGCCATGGTTACGACAAGAAGCGAAACCGCTTGCTGATTTATCCCACGCAGGGTCACGTCTACTCCTACACCACAGCGTCCAACAAGTGGACCGATCTCGGAATCACCGGTGGACCGGCCGTCAATCCCGGGACGCCTGATGGCAAAGCCGACACCTATTGCGGCTATGATTCCGCCCGTGACTACTTTGTCTTTTTCGCTTCTCCAGGCGGGGCGGGTGGTCCGGCAAAAACTTCCGTGATCAACTTCAGCGGGACTTCTGCTCCGGCTCCAACACCCACACCAACACCCAAACCAACTCCTACTCCCACTCCAGCTCCAACGCCGTCTCCAACGCCAAAACCCTCGCCAACTCCAACACCCACGCCTGCTCCCACGCCCAAACCCTCCCCCACACCCACACCTACGCCGGCTCCAACCCCATCGCAGCCTGCAGGCAACGGCCTGGTCGCGGCGTACGCCTTCAACGAAGCCACCGGAACCACGGTTCACGATGCTTCCGGCAACAACAACAACGGAACCATCTCCTCCGCGGCCTGGAGCACCGGCGGCCGCTTTGGATCGGCGATCTCCTTCAACGGCAGCAGCAGCATCGTCACCATACCCGACTCGGCTTCACTGCATCTGAGCAAAGCCGTGACGCTCGAAGCCTGGATCAGTCCTACCTCCGCGAGTGGCGAGTGGCAGAACGTGATCTTCAAGGAAATGCCCTCTGACGGCGCATTCTTCCTCTATCGTTCCGGATTCAGCGCAGCACCAGTTGGCGGTCTCTTTACCACCGCCGAATACGACGAAGCCGGCAACACCAGCCCCACGCTCAATACCTGGACGCATCTGGCCTTCACCTATGACGGCGCGACCGCCAAGCTCTACGTCAACGGCGTTCTGAACGTCAGCCAGGCGAAAACCGGAACCATCGCAGCCACCACCGGCGTGCTTCATATCGGCGGCGACACCGCCTTCGGCGAGCACTTCCACGGATTGATCGACGAAGTGCGCGTCTACAACCGCGCTCTTTCGGCCACAGAAATCCAGACCGACATGAAAACGGCCATCGGCAGCGGCGGCGTTCCAACGCCAACTCCCACGCCGACTCCAACTCCAAGTCCGACTCCTAAACCATCTCCAACTCCAACCCCCACTCCCAAACCGTCGCCAACACCGACGCCTATTCCTACGCCAACTCCAGTCCCGTCGCCTACTCCTACGCCCACGCCTGCGCCTACTGGAACGCTGCAGGTTGGACCGGGCAAGCAATTTGCCACGCCATGCGCTGCATTTGCCGTGGCGAAGCCGGGCAACGTCGTTGAGATCTCCTCCAGCACCTCGTACGTTGGCGACGTCTGCGCCTTCACCGTCGACAACCTCACCATCCGCGGTGTAGGCGGCGCGCGCGCCCGCATCGATGCCGGCGGCAAGAACTCGCAAGGCAAAGGCACCTGGGTCATCTCCGGCAAGAACACAACGATCGAGAACATCGAACTCAGCGGCGCCTCTGTGCCAGACCAGAACGGTGCTGCCATCCGCCAGCAGGGTGACAACCTGACGGTGCGCAACTGCTATATACACGACAATGAAGACGGCATTCTCACCGACTCTTCGTCCACCAGCACCATCACCATTGAATTCAGCGAATTCGCCTTCAACGGATTTGGTGACGGCCAGAGCCACAATCTCTATATCGGACATATTGGAAAGCTCATCTTCCGCTACAACTACTCGCACCACGCACGGATCGGCCATCTGCTGAAGTCACGCGCGGCCCAGAACTTCATCATGTACAACCGCCTCAGCGATGAAGCCACCGGCACCGCCAGCTACCAGATCGACCTGCCCAACGGCGGCAAGTCTTATGTCATCGGCAACGTGATCGAGCAGGGCCCGGCCAATGACAACTCCACTCTGGTCAGCTACATGGCAGAAGGCGCCGATCCGGCCAATCCCAACCACCAGCTCTTTGTGGTGAACAACACCTTCCGCAATGACGCTGGCTCCGGTACGTTTGTCTCCGTGGCCGCCGGCGCTGACGCGGCAACCATCACCAACAACATCTTCTCCGGACCCGGAACGCTCACCAACCAGGCCACCGCCATCAAAGCCAACAACTTTGTCGGCGATCCCAGCTTTGTGAACGCCGGTTCCTATGACTACCATCTCAACTCGGGCTCACCCGCCATCAACAAGGGCGCGAACCCGGGCGCTGACGGTACCTTCTCGCTCATGCCGCTGTTCCAGTACGTGCACCCGGCATGCGCTGAAGGCCGCAACACCGTTACCACCATCGACATCGGCGCTTACGAGTTCGGCGGCGGCACCGGTACGCCACCCTCCGGAGCGCCCTGCACGCCGTAACCAACTGCTGCCTGCAACTCCGCAGCAACTGAAACTGGGAACGGACTTCGATCTTCTGATCTGGAGTCCGTTCCCTCTTTCTTTGTGGCACAGGCACTCTTGCCTGTGCTTCTGTCAGCTCTGGCGAGAATCGTGTGGCACCGCCCTCGCCTGCGTCCGATTCCGGCGATTTCGGCGATTCCTACCCCTACCCCCTCCCCAGTCATCCCAACCCATCCCAATTTGGCGTAGACTTATCCCAACTTCTGGCGGTCCTATAAACACAAAACGCAACGGAATCCCGTTGCGATTGCTTTTGCCTTTAGGCCAAATACTAACTACTAAGTTCTAACTACTTCCTTCCCGATCCTAGCTCTATCCCTCACCGCAGTCACGTACGAACTCGTTCACCCCCACCGGTCACTGCCCTCTGCGACCCACTGCTGAAACGCAGTACATGTCCAAAATCCAGTCGCAGCGTACTTGGAGATCGATCTTTTAAATCAGGCCGTCATCCCGACGGCCGTTGAGCGAGCGCCGCCTTTGCGCGGTTGGGGTGGGAGTAGGCCGGAGGGACCTTGTGCTTACTTTAACCGCTTTCAACCCCGCAAAATGTGCGCATTCACCTTCTCGCGGTCATGAATGGCCAACGCAAAATCCCGATTGGC
This sequence comes from Candidatus Angelobacter sp., assembly GCA_036557225.1. Lineage (GTDB taxonomy): Bacteria > Acidobacteriota > Terriglobia > Terriglobales > Acidobacteriaceae > Angelobacter. The sequence goes on along the minus strand of DATBHX010000129.1, from coordinate 40,364 downwards.
CTGCGCCCGCATCCTCGAGATCTGCTCGCGCATGGCCTTAACGTCGTTTGCGCGGAACAGATTCAACCCGCCCAGCGTCAGCAGCTCCCGAACTACCTGTTCAAATCCGCTGTTCAGGTCAGCAATGGAACGGTAAACGTGCGCCTTCACCGGCATCAGGCCGCTCGCAGCGGATTTGCCATTGGTATTTGGAGTTTTGCTGTGGCGGTGGGGTTTAGGTTGCGCCAAAACAATAAGACGTTTAGCTTTACTCGTAGCCATCGTTGCCTCCTTACGGCGACGTGTGGGTCAACGGCCTGTCGGTGTTTAGCCACCGGCATGTTCCGCTGGATTGACGTTTCGACAGCATGGAAACTGTACGCTCATTACCTTGATAATGTCAAGTAATCTAAAAAAGAGAACTTTTGACCCGGCCCTCTGGATATCTCAGAGTGAGGCAGCGCGCGCCCGTGGCATCAGCCGGCAGGCAGTTTCTGATTTAATCAAGAGGGGCCGTGTAACAACACTGGAAATTGCAGGCAAGACGCTTGTCCTGCGCTCGGACATTGAAAAGTTCAAGCCACGGGAACCTGGCCCGAAGCCTAAACGCAAGCGCGCAAAGAAATAACCTTATTAGGTGTGCCTGAATCCAAGCGCAACCGCTATTTCTTGGGCCGCGGGTCAACGCGCCGCACAGCGGTAAAGTTCGGCAAGTCAACTCAGTCTTCGATTTCAATCTCGCCAACGCTCACCCGTGGTTTCCGGCAGGAGAGGGAAGGCCTTGGTATTTCAATGAGTCTAGGTGGCCTGAGTGAGTCGTGAAAACTCTTCTTCAATTTCCGTCTCATATTTCTTGCAGTATGATCGCATAGCTATCAAGACAGTCCTAAAGTCGTCGTGTCCCACTATCTGGGTTGACCACACCGTTCGTCTGAGGATCGCTCCATAGCGATTCAACAGTGTGGCTGCTCGTTCGACAAGCAAATTCACCTCGTCCGGCGACAGCCCAAACCTCTTTTCGAGACCCTTTCCCTTGGCAATTGCTTCGGCATTAACATGCGCGATGCAGTTCCCGCGGAGTTGAATCAATTTCTTCACAACCGGATCGGAGTCGCTGACAGATTCAATATCAATTGAGAGCTGCTGCAAATCAAAGGGGACTTCGTCCATTTCTCCCGTTTGGATCAACTCTAGGTTATGTTGGATTGTTTCTAACCATCTCAGCAAGCTCAGCGATTGGTCGTGCCCATCATAAATCCTACTCAAACGGAAAAACACTGCTTCAATGAGCGCTTGAAATGTGAGGGACCAAAACGCCCGACTCTGGGCAAATTCTGTTGAAAACTCAGCTCTAGCCGCGTCTAAATCAGCACGTAGGCGACGAAAGATCTCGAGATCCACAACATCTTTGGCGAGCCTCTCCAAGAGCAAGTCGAACTCACCGTTACTCGCGATATCAATTGGTGCCATAATTGCGCCCTTTGGTCGCTACTGCAACAGCTTCGGCTCTTCCTCTTCCTTCTCCTGCAGCACCGTTGCCGACGCCACACGATCGCCCTCTTCCAGATGCAGCAGGCGCACGCCCTGGGTTGACCGGCCGGCTTCGCGGATCGTCGTCGTGTCAATGCGGATGATCTTGCCAAACTGGCTGATCAGCATGACCTCGGACGCTTCGTCCACCAGCATGATCCCGACCACGTTGCCGTTGCGGGCCGTCGTCTTCACATTGATCACGCCCTTGCCACCGCGCGACTGCAACCGGTACTCATCCACCGGCGTGCGTTTGCCGTAGCCCTGCTCCGTCACGCTTAGGATCAAGCTAGGAATAGTCTCTTCTTCGCCTTTCCCGTTGGTCTTCTTCTGGGCATCTTTCGGCGTCACAGCGATGCCCACGATGTAATCGTTCTTGTCCAGGTCCATGCCGCGCACGCCGAACGCCGGCCGTCCCATCGAGCGCACACCTTCTTCGCCAAAGCGGATCGCCATGCCTTCATGCGAGGCCAGGAAGACAATCTGGTTGCCGTCGGTCAGGCGCACTGCCACCAGCTCGTCTTCTTTGTCGATTCCGATGGCGATAATCCCGCGCGACATCACGTTGCAGAAGTCCTTTACCGGCGTCTTCTTCACCGTGCCTTTGCGCGTGGCGAAGAACACATAACGGTTCTCTTCTTCGAGGTTGCGGACCTCCAGCAGCGTCTTCACGGTTTCTCCCGGCTGTAAGGCCACCAGGTTGCCGATGTGCTTGCCCTTGCCTGCCGCGCCCACGTCCGGTACTTCATACACCTTCAGCCAGTACACGCGTCCGGTATTGGTGAAGATCAGCAGATAGGAATGCGTCGACGCCGCGAACAGATACTCGACAAAATCCTCTTCGCGGGTCTTCATGCCCGTGCGGCCCGTTCCGCCGCGACGCTGCTGCCGGTAGGTCGAAAGCGGCGTGCGCTTCAGATAACCGCTGTGCGAAACCGTCACAATCACCTGCTCATCGGCGATCAGGTCTTCCAGCGTGATCTCGGTCGATTCGTCGGTGATCTCGGTGCGCCGCTCGTCGCCGAAGTCTTTCTTCACCTCTTCCAGCTCTTTCACAATCACCGCGCGCAGCTTTTTGTCAGAAGCCAGGATCGCTTCATACTCGGCAATCTTTAAGCGAATCTCTTCCAGCTCTTTCAGGATCTCTTCCGTCGAGAGCCTGGTCAGGCGATACAGCTGCAATTCCAGGATCGCGTCGGCTTGTCGCGGTGAGAGCCGTCCTTCCGCTCCGCCCACCTTCGCCTGAATCTGCTTGTCCACAATCTTGAACTTCGCCGCCAGCAGGTTTTCTTTGGCTTCCGCGCGCGAGCCCGATCCACGGATGATCTTGATCACCGCGTCCAGGTTGTCCAGCGCGATCTTGTAGCCTTCCAAGATGTGTTCGCGCTCGCGGGCCTTCTCCAGCAGGTAGACCGTGCGCCGTCGCACCACATCCACGCGGTGGTCGATGAAGTGCTGAATCGCCTGCACCAGCCCCATCTCTTTCGGCTGGCCGTTCACCACCGCCAGAAAGATCATGCTGAAGCTTGTTTGCATGTCGGTGTGTTTGTAGAGCTGGTTGAGGATGATTTGCTCTTCCGCTCCACGTTTCAGCTCAACCACAATCCGCATGCCATCGCGGCCGGATTCATCGCGAACGTCGCTGATATCGTCGATTACTTTATCGTTCACCAGTTCAGCGATGCGCTTGATCAAATTGGCTTTGTTGACCTGGTAAGGAATTTCCGTAACGATGATTGCTTTGCGTCCCTGGGTCAGGTCTTCCATCTTGGCCTTGGCGCGCATCACAAAGCGCCCACGGCCGTTGGTATAAGCAGCCTCAATCCCGCTGCGCCCGTAAATATAAGCGCCGGTGGGAAAGTCCGGTCCTTTCACAACTTTCAAAACTTCTTTGAGTGTGGTTGCCGGGTTATTCACCAGCATGATTGCCGCTTCCACGATCTCGGTGAGATTGTGCGGCGGAATGTTGGTCGCCATACCGACGGCAATGCCGTTCGAGCCATTCACCAGCAAATTCGGAATCCGCGTCGGCAGGACCGTAGGCTCCACGGTCGACTCATCATAGTTCGGCGTGAAATCAACCGTTTCTTTGTCGATATCTTCCATCAGTGCGCCGGAGATGCGCTGCAGGCGGCACTCGGTGTAACGCATCGCCGCCGGCGGATCGTTGTCGACCGAACCAAAATTTCCCTGGCCATCAATCAGCGGGTAGCGCAAGGAAAAATCCTGCGCCATGCGTACCAGCGTGTCATAGATCGCGGAATCGCCGTGCGGATGGTAGAGACCCATGGCTTGTCCCACCACTTTGGCGCACTTGGTGTACTTCTTGTTGTACTGCAGGCCCATTTCCTGCATGGTGTAAAGGACGCGCCGGTGCACCGGCTTCAATCCGTCGCGCACGTCCGGCAGCGCTCGCCCGATGATGACGGACATTGAGTAATCGAGATACGACCGCCGCATCTCTTCTTCAATGTTGATTGGCTGCACGTTCGCCGCGCCCGGACCACCAGGGCCATCTCCCCCAGGAGGCGGCGTTAAAGGGAGTTGTGGATTCTGTTCATCTGCCATGTTTTATCTCTCAATCAGAGCGCGTTTTTAGGCACAAGAAAAGCCACTTCGGCAGACCCGGTAACGCCGCCGAAATGTTGGCTAAATGCTTGCATTTACAAGAAGTTATGTGCCTGAGGAGTACAGAGAATTATACCACAGAGAAAGGCTTGGCGGCTGCAAGTGTGGTGCGGCGATTGACGCAAACAAAGATTGAAAATTGGTAATTTGTAATCGGGTAATTTTGGAGCAAGCTCAGCAATGCTAAAAACAGACGAATTACCAATTTCAAATTACCCGATTACCCGATTGCCAATTCTCTACTGCAGCTTTACTACCACGCCGCGATCATCATTCGCCTTCAACGTGGCCGTAGTATCGAGGTCCGCTATTTTGATCTTCTTCAACGCTGCGCCGGAAAAGTCAAACAGCGTCTCGCCCATGATGGCGTAATTCTTCGTCTCCAGCTGATGGCCATCTTTAAAGATGAATACCGTCGGCGGCGTCTTGTCTTCCGCCGGCGGAGCTGCGGTCCGCTCGCTGCGCGGGCTTGCGTCGGCTACCGTCTGTTGCCGTTCGCGCTCCCTTGAATCCAGGTAATGTTGCCCGTAGCGACTGTCATCCTTCTGGGCCAGAGCATCGTGCGCGCCCTGTAGGTAGGCAGCGCGCAGATCATCGTCATTGCGCTCCGCAGGCTGCTGTTGTTGCTGTTGCTGGGCCTGCGCCGGATCTGCAGCTGCGGTATCTTGCACCGGAGGATCGGCCACCGATGGATAGAAGCTTGGATCGGTGTAATAGCTATAGAAAAGCGGTACCGGCACAAACACTGCCTGCTGCCGGTGCGAGCTGCCAAAACGCCGCAACGGCCCACGTACGCGCACACGCGGCGGCGGCACCATTGGATGAACTCCCGGCGGCAACGGCGTCGGCGAAACCACGCTTGCCGGAACTCCGTGCATCTGGCCGTCCGGGGTGGGCGAAACTACTGAAGCCGGTGCGCCCCGGCTGAACGTCTGCGCTTCTACTGTCTGCAGACCAAGTGCGAACAACACGAATAAGACGACGACTGGTCGTGACATAGCTCCACCTGTCCGGCTTGCTGATCTTATGATAATCCCTCATGCTGGCGGGTTACATTAAGTTTTGTACCCAGCCTCTGAGCGCCAGCACTGTTTGAACGGCCCGAAGCGCGAAACATGCAATCAAAATAGCGGTTGCGTAGCTGCGATAGGGGGTCTCCAGCAGGTCAGCCGCCAACCCTCCAATAAATATGAACACAAAGGTCAACCCGAGAGTTGCGTCCCATATGTGTACGGCTGGAGCCAGGGCAAACAGCAGCACGCATGCCAGCGCTGAAAGCAGCGGCGAGGTATTGCCAAAGTAGCGCGCCCGCGCCCAGCTTCCATAGGCAGTAAGCGCCACAATGAACAGAAAAACCAGCACATAGCCATCGGTCTGGGCGGAAAGCGGAAAGGCCAGGTTGCGCAGCAGATGCGGCCCCGGCTTCTCCGCCAGCAGCACTTGCAGACTCATGCCTTTGCTACCCACAATCCAGGCGATCACCATCAACACTACACAGCCCAGAGCTGACGCGCTCAGCAGGACCACCACTGCCTTCTTCCGGCACCCGGGCGAAAGATACAGCATGTAGCCGAAGGCAAGCAGGACCACGGTGAATGACCACCAGGCTGTCGCCAGGGCAAAGCCAATGGAGAGTCCGAGTATCACGATCCTTGGCGCCCACTTCCTGGGCGGAGCATACAGCGTATGTGCCACGCCGATCGCGGTATAGGTCAGCCCCAGAATGCTCCAGGCCAGTAGGATCTCCGGTCCAATGTTGCTGCTTATTTTGATCATCGCCGGCGAGGTGCAGTACAACGCCAGTGCCACGTAGCCGCCTTCATCGTCAAACAGCCGCCGTGCCACCCACCACAGCGCTCCACCCAGCCACACGCCAAAGACCACAAACGGCAAGCGCAGAAACCACAGCCGCGGGACCGCCAGGCCTGCGCTCCATGACGCCGGCGCATACTTGCGCAGAAAGTTGATGGCCTTCACTGGCAACGACGCCATCAAGCTCGTCAATGGCGACGTCACCTCAACCTTCGCCCCGCTCGATGCCTGCAGCCCCGAGAGCATGTATTGATATTCCAGGTCGGAAACCTTGCGAGCGTTCGCCGCCCACAGGCATTGCGCCAGAAACGCCAGCAGCATCAATCCCGCGAAGACCTGCGGCCGGCCGACCCTGAATTCTTTAAATGCCTGAAACATGAATTGACAGTTGTATCATGCGTTTCGACAGCGATAAATGACCTTTCAGAATGACGGCTCTGCAAGGCCCACGTGAAAGACGTTAAGCACGGCCTCTTGCTTAACCAATACCGCTGCCCAAGCCGCTCTTCAATCGTCTTTCTGGTAGAGTCTTTACTGCTTCTTGCTTCACGGAGGATCATGGAACCAGAGCCATTGTCTGCAGCTGCGCCCCGTCCGGCCAACAACGTCTTCTTCAATGACCGCGGCCTGCGCGCCGGCTGGCGGCTCGCGATCTATTGCGCCATGATTTTGGCGCTCGTTTTCGCCGTCAATCGAATCGGAGCACTGGTGGTAAAACAGTCAGGCGGTGCGGCCGCTGCTCCGCATCTCCCGGATTTTCTCAAGACTATTTTCCAGGCGATCGGCGAACTCATTCTCTTTCTGGTGATTTTATTCTTTGCGTGGGTGATGAGCCGGATCGAAAAACGCAAAGTCGGCGCCTACGGCCTGCCTCTCGTGAAGTCAGCTGTGCCCACGTTTTTTTCCGCCTACGTGCTTTGGGGATTTCTGCCTTTAACTGTCCTGCTGCTGGTTCTTCGAGTCTGCGGCGTTTTTTATTTCGGCCATTTCAGCCCGCTGAACCTCCAGATGCTCGGATGGGCGGTTCTATGGTGGGTGGTTTTTCTTTTAGTAGGTTTGTTTGAAGAATTCTTTTTCCGCGGATACGGGCAATTCACCCTGACGGATGGACTTGGCTTCTGGCCGGCCGCCATCCTCACCTCCCTTGTATTTGCAAGCGCCCATCTGGGCAACTCGGGCGAAACAAAAATCGGGATCATCGCCGTGATTTGTTTCGGTCTTTTCGCTGCCGCCACCCTCTGGCGCACCGGTAATCTCTGGATGGCGGTCGGCGCCCATGCCGGCTGGGACTGGGGCCAGTCCTTCTTTTATGGCGTGAATGACAGCGGCTTCCAGGCACCCGGACATCTCCTGAACCCGCACACCCAGGGACCCGACTGGCTCAGCGGAGGCAGCGTCGGCCCGGAAGGCAGCGCCGTAACACTGATTCTCTGGATCGCATTGACCATTGCGGTTGTGTTCTTCTATCGGCCGCGCACGCCGGGATTGGTAGTCACACCCACAAGCCCGTCATCCTCTTACTAGCCTTTGGCTGGCATTGGCGCAACCGTCTTCTTCCCGAAGATCGCCTTCATGGTGCGCGCTGACAGCCTCAGCACGAACCAACTTGCAGCCGCTAGAAGGAACACGACTACCCCCCAAAGAACAATCAGCGGTATGTTCACGATCAGCCAGATCAGGAAGTCTGCAAGATCTGCCAACGCTTGCAGCAGATCGTTGAACGCCGATTTCGTGCTGGAACCCGGCGCCCAATGCACTCCGCTCGCGCTCTGCGATGTCAGGCTGACTTCAATCTCCGCCATATCAATCTGGTCCTTCAGCCGGCGGAACTCCGCATCGGCACTCTCAATTTCTTCACGCACCTCGGAAAGGCTCTTCGTCACCGCAAGAACGTCGGGCACCGTATGCGACTTCTTCATCACTTCCAGGAACTGTTGCTCTTCAGCGCGCAGGTTGCGCAACCGTGCTTCGCGATCGATGTATTGCTTGGTTACGTCTGATGTCCCGACGCTGTCCTGCCGTACGCGAATGGCAAGCGTGCGCAGCTTGCCTCGTACTATGTCAAAGCGCGCGCTTGGAACCCGCATCTTGATGTGGGCCGAGTTCTCTTCCAGCGAAGAGGTCTCAATGAAGCCGGACTCCTCGGCAGCCAGGGCTTCGATCTTCTTTTGTGTCTCCGCGCAGCTAGCTACCAGCAGGTTCAGTTGGGCCTTGTAGATGACCTTGGGTCCATCAGCGTGCACAGAAGATTCACCTTCAATGGACCCCATCACGTCTTCGCTTCCGGTAAAGTACGCCATGCTGGCTGAGCGAGCCGACATCCTCGACCGCAGCAAATGCGGAATGGCTACAGCCCACAACAGGATGAGGCCGATCACGCCCAGGCCTACACCCTTCCACAAGGCAGAGCTTCTGTAGGGCAACACCCGTTCAATCGAATTCATCTTTTCCCTCAAATGCGAGCCCACGTAGGGTTACGAGCAATGATGATTGAAAGTTCCTGCCATTAGAATGAGCTCAGATCGTTTACTTGCAAAAGAAAAAGCAGGCTCTTGAGCCTGCCATGGAAATTTTTTGAAGATAATGAAACACAAAATTAAGGGCGAGCCCGACCACGCGGCGAGCCCGCCGCAACAAGCGCAGAACAATTACGGCTTAGCTTAAGCTCTTAAGCGGGTTTGGAGCGAAGCGACAGAATTAAATGTCGAGATTTTTTACATCCAGCGCGTTCTCTTCAATGAACTTCCGGCGCGACTCCACGTCCTCGCCCATCAGGGTGGTAAAGATCACCTCGCAGGCCTCAATATCTTCGGCTTTGACCGAAAGCAGCGTGCGCTTTTCCGGGTCCATCGTGGTCTGCCAGAGCTGTTCTGAACTCATCTCTCCCAGCCCTTTGTAGCGCTGCACGCTGTATTCTTTCTTGCCTTCGGCCAGCACGTAGTCAAACAGCTCGCGCGCGGAGTTCTTTTCTACCCGCTCGGCCTCAATCTTGGTCCGGCGGATCGGCGCCTTGGACGATTTCTTGGCGGCCTTCTCCAGGTCTTCACGCTCGGAATCACTCAAGTCGGCTGCAGCTTCTTCTGTGGCTTTGCCCGCGACCTCAACCACGAACGGCGGCTCCATGTTCTCTTCAATCTGCTTGAACTTGGCGATCATCTGCCGGTACTCCGGCGTGGCTGCCAGAGCCCAGTTGATCTGCCGTTCTGCGCCCTGTGAATCGGTAAACTTCACGCCCCAGAGGTTGTGTTCTTCGTCAAAATAGCTCTCCACGTTCTTGAGCTGATATTCCTTGGCCAGCTTGTTGATCTCTTTTTCCAGCTTCTCGATCTTTTTCGATGGCGTCTTCTTGTCGCCTTCAAAATCGGCGCGCTGGCCGATGCCCAGCCGCGGCATCAGCTCGGTGATCCGCTCATGGCGCAGGCGCTTATCGACCTTGTCAAAGAAGGTCAGGTACTCATTCAGCGTGGTCATGAACTTGGCCAGCACCGCGCCTTCCAGTTTGGCTGCGCCCTCGCCGTAGCGGACTACCATTCCTTCCGCCGCACGCCGCACCATCACGCGCACAAACTCGCGATCGTCTTTGATGTATTGCTGTGACTTGCCCTTCTTGATCCCATACAGCGGCGGCTGTGCGATAAATACGTTGCCGCGCTTGATCAGCTCATTCATGTGGCGGAAAAAGAAGGTCAGCAGCAGCGTGCGGATGTGCGAGCCGTCCACGTCGGCGTCCGTCATCAGGATCACTTTGGCGTAACGCAGCTTGGCCGGATCAAAATCTTCCTTGCCGATGCCGGTTCCCAGCGCCGTGATCATGGCCCGGATTTCTTCATGGCTCAGCATTTTGTCGTAACGGGCTTTTTCGACGTTGAGGATCTTTCCCTTCAGCGGCAGGATCGCCTGGAAACGCCGGTCGCGTCCCTGCTTGGCTGTGCCGCCTGCCGATTCGCCCTCGACCAGAAACAGTTCGCAGCGGTTAGGATCGCGCTCTGAACAGTCCGCGAGCTTGCCCGGCAGCCCGCCGCCATCGAGCGCGCCTTTGCGGCGCGTTAGATCACGCGCCTTGCGGGCCGCTTCGCGCGCACGCGCGGCTTCAATCGCCTTGTTGATGATCTTCCGCGCGACCGTGGGATTCTGTTCAAAGAATCCGCCCAGGCGCTCGTTCAGGAACGCCTGCACCACGCCGGCGATATCGGAGTTCAGCTTGCCCTTGGTCTGGCCTTCAAACTGCGGCTGCGGCAGCTTCACGCTCACCACCGCTACCAGCCCTTCGCGGACGTCATCACCGGTCAGGTTTTCTTTTACATCTTTAAACAATCCCAGCTGCTGCCCGGCGTAGTTGATGGTGCGGGTCAGCGCCGTGCGGAAGCCGGAAAGATGCGTGCCGCCATCCACCGTGTTGATGTTGTTGGCGAAGCTGAAGACCGTTTCCGAATAGCCGTCGTTGTACTGCAGCGCGATCTCCATCGCCACGCCATCACGCTCGGCCTCCATGTAAATCGGCTTATCGTGCAGCACGCTTTTGCCGCGGTTCAGATGCTTGATGAACTCAGCAATGCCGCCCGTGTACTTGAACTTGAGCTGCCTGGCCTCGCCCGTCTTCGCATCCGTCTGGCGTTCGTCGGTCAGATTGATTTCCAGCCCCTTGTTCAGGAATGCCAGTTCACGCAGACGCTGCGCCAGGGTATCGAAGTTGTATTCGGTGATGGTGAAGATTTCTTTGTCGGGCAGAAAATGTACTTTGGTGCCGCGCTTTTTTGTCGTGCCGGTCTTCTTCAGCTTGCCCAGTGCCTGGCCTTTCGAGTAGGCCTGCTCCCAAACATGGCCATCGCGCCAGATCTCCAGGTCAAGCTGATGACTGAGCGCGTTGACCACGGAAACACCAACCCCGTGCAAACCGCCGGAAACTTTGTAAGTTGAAGTATCGAATTTGCCGCCCGCATGCAGCTTGGTGAGCACCACCTGCGCCGCAGCAAGTTTCTCGCCATCAACCACCATGTCATCCACCGGAATTCCACGGCCGTCGTCGACTACCGTGATGGAATTATCGATATGAATGGTGACATCGATCTGGGAAGCAAAGCCTGCCAGCGCTTCATCGACGGAATTGTCCACCACTTCGTAAACCAGATGGTGTAATCCCATCTCGCCGTTCGAGCCGATGTACATCGCTGGACGGAGACGCACCGCCTCCATGCCTTCCAGCACTTTGATGTCTTCTGCGGTGTAATTTCCGTTTCCGTTGCCGCCGTTCTTTTTGCTTTTGTTTTGTTCTGCCATTTCTTTCGCTGTGGCTGTTGCAGATTCTCGGGCCAAATTCCGGACTCCTATGTTGCCGGGCTAGAAACTTGAATTCCCGCGAGTGAAAAACCCTTGGCGAGACGAGACTCAAGTTACTGATATATCAATTACTTAGTCGATATCTAGACAACCCCTTATTGTACCACAGCGGAGTTGCTCTCACACATGATTCGAAGCAAAAGATCCAGCACAATACCCAAGGTCTGACGAATCGATGCCAATGCGTTTCCTAATCGCAAAGTTTTGTTAAAAAAACCAATTTTTCGGTTTTCAAGACGCCCATATTGACTTCCTAGGTTCCAACAACCGGTCCTGCCGGGCGAATCTGTAGCGTCAAAACGGGAGCCCAACGCCCCATTTTGGCACTGATTAGAAGTTACTTAAATCCAATGTTTTGTTTGGAAACCGGACAGCGCCTTAGGTAATTAAGGCGATGCTCTTTTTGGGCTATCAGCCATGGCCAGAATACCCCGTTTTTCAAAAATCAAATTGTACTAATAAGCCATTGAAAAATTAGGGCTGAAATGTATACTCGTTCCGCATTTCAGACCACCCTGAAATGCACCACCAAGGACAGTTTAAGAGACCAAGGAAAACAGGAGCCTTCCCCTATGAAAGCGCTACTTCGGACTACCATCATCGGCATGATCCTCCTCGGAGGAATGGCGGCATTTTCGAGCGCGGCAACTACCTCAGCCTGGCCTGGCGCACCTTGCCCAAAGCCAGCGCCAATGCCACTGCCGCCGGCTCGTTAGCCCGGGGCTACGTCAACTGCTTGATTTTACAAGCAAAGACTGAGAGCTGTTTACTTTAGAGTAAATGTACTTTAGTGCCCTTGAGCCGCTTGCGAAGCGAGCGAGGGCGATAGTATGCTTGCGCTCCCTTGGAGGCTGGCTACTGTGCATAGCTCTCACACGTTCGAGTGGACCACAATCCTGACCGTAGGCATCGCCCTTCTCATGGCCTATGTCGCGCGCACCCTGCTGGCGCGCAAACTCAGGATCAATTTCCCTATCTTCTTTCTCTACGTCTGCTTTAACGCAGTGGGAATGATCATCAGCCTCGCAGGTCATTCCTTCTTCTCCGATAACCAGTACTACTACTTTTACTGGATATCCAGTTTCATCAACACCGGCCTGGAATTCGGCGTGATGTATGAAATCCTGGTCAATGCACTGAAACCCTATTCGGCCTTAATCGATCTGGGAAAGATGATTTTCCGCTGGGCAGCGATCTTCCTTCTGTTTGCCGGTATTTTGACAGCTATCGTTACCGCCGGCTCTCAACCCAGCAAGGTTGCCGCCGCAGTTGCCCTTCTGGAGCGCAGCACGCGTCTCATGGAATGTGGCTTACTGTTGCTTTTCTTCTTCCTGGAAAAAAGACTTGGCCTTTCCTGGCGCAATTACAACATGAGCATCGCGCTCGGGCTGGGTTCCGTCGCCGCGCTGGACTTGAGTTTCTCTTACATGAAGATTCAATACGCCTCGCTGATGGAGACATTCTGCACGATCGAAGGCGCTTTCATGATCACCGTGCTGGGGTTTTGGGCGTACTGCCTTGCCCGGCCTGAACCGGCACACCAGAGCGTGCTCGATTCACCCAGCCGCCTTATCTTCCAGCGCTGGAATGAAGTGCTGGTAAGCACGCGATTCTCGCCGTCGTCAGCAACTTCGGTCGGCAGTATTGATTCTTTCCTGCCCAACGTTGAACAGACAGTCGATCGCGTTCTGGCCCGCAAGGTGGTCCAGTAAAAAGTTCTTTCTCCCGCAAGAAATTCAGGCCGGACACATCGTCCGGCCTGTTTCGTTCCTAGTTGTCTCTGCCGCTCAGATGCGCATGGGCATAACGATATAGCGGTAACGATATTCGCTGTCCGCCGCTTCATCCGGACGCAGCTGGCCGGCAGTCTGCGCGTCTTTGAATTCAAAGCGAACGTCGCCTGCGCCTACCACCTTCAAAAAGTCCAGCAGGTACTGTGAATTAAATCCGATGATCATCTGGTCGCCGTTGTAGGCCGTCTCAATCGAATCCTCAGACTCGCCCGTCTCGGTGTTGGAAGAGGAGACCTTCAGCTCGTTCTTCTCCACGCGCATCCGAATCGCGTTCGAGCGTTCATCGGCAAACTGCGCCACGCGCTGGATGGCTGAAGACAGCTCATCGCAGTGCACGGTGATGAATTTGTTGTTGTCCCGCGGCAATACCGCTTCGTAGTTGGGGAACTGTCCGGTAAGCTGCCGCGAGGTCAGCAATCGCCCGCCAATGCGGAAGAAAAGAGTCGACTCGTCTTTGGCGAACTCTACGGCTTGGGCGTCGCTCGAATTCAGGAGCGTGCTCAGCTCCGCCATGGCCTTCTTGGGGATCAGCACCTTCATCTCGCCATTGACCGGGAGCTTCGTATTGGCATGTTCGATATGCGCCAGGCGATGGCCATCCGTGGCCACCATGGTGATCGATTCCGGCTTCAGCACGAGCAAAGCGCCATTCAGCGTGTAGCGCGATTCTTCGTTGGAAATCGAGAAAATCGTCTTGGCTATCAAGTGGCGCAGCACCGCGGCCGGAAGCTGGATGGAGGACTCAGAGGGAAACAGCGGCAAAGCAGGAAAATTGGCCCGCGCCATTCCTACCATCTTTGTGTTTGACCGTCCGCTGCGGATCTGCACCCAGTGGTTTTCCAGCAGCTTGATGCTGATGTCGCCATCGCCCAGCAACTTCACATAGTCATAGAGCTTGCGCGCCGGCACTGTGCAGGAGCCTTCTTTCTTCACCTTCGCCGGACACGAGGTGCGCAGGCTCAGATCAAGGTCCGTCGCCGTGATTGACAGCTTGTCATCGCCGGCTTCAAACAGGAAGTTCGAGAGGATCGGGATCGTCGTCTTGCGCTCCACCACGCCCTGTGTCGCCGTGAGTTCCTTGAGCAGATCGTTTTTACTGACGCTGATTTCCATCGCGACTCCCACCTCAGTGGCTACTGAAGAAGGCATAAATTATGGCCCCCTGATGATTCAAACTCGTGCGCTTAAACATCGTTCCTTGCAGCATACAGCAAATCTGGCCGAAAAAACGGCCGCATCACTTTGCTGCCGGTGCTTTCACCTGAGGCTCTCCGGCAGCCATTCTAATTCGTCATCGGATATTTTGCGGAAAATTGCCTGCAGAGAGTGTCTGCTTCCAGAAATCTGCACCATATTCGCTGCAAAGTCTGGATCAGGGACAAATTGTCCCATTTACCTACCCAACAGCGGTGTAGAAAAAACGCTCGAGCCCAAAACCTAGCTATTCAGCGTCTCCGTCAGCTTGTTCAGAAGCCGGTTCAAGTCTTTGTCCGCCTGGCGCTGCTCTTCAATCTTGTCGATCGAGTGCATGACCGTGGTGTGATGCTTGCCGCCAAACTGGCGGCCGATCTCAGGCAACGACGCTTCCGTCATCTGCTTGGCCAGATACATGGCGATCTGCCGCGGGAACACGATGGCGCGTGAGTTGCTCTTGGCCTTGATCTCCGTCACGCGCAAACCAAACTGCTCCGCAACCGCTTTCTGAATCGCGTCAATCGTAATTTTGCGCGCCTGGGAGTCGATAAAGTTCTTCAACACCTGCTGCGCCGTATTCAGGCTCACTTCAGCCCCGGTCAGCGAGCAATAGGCGATCAGGCGAATCAGCGCTCCTTCCAGCTCGCGCACGTTGGTGCGCACGTTCGACGCGATGTACAACGCCAGGTCGGTCGAAATGGTTACGCGCTCAGACTCAGCCTTCTTCTGCAGGATGGCGACCTTGGTCTCCAGGTCTGGCGGCTGAATGTCTGCAATCAGCCCCCACTCAAAGCGCGAACGCAGCCGGTCTTCGATCTCCGGCAGCTCTTTCGGCGGACGATCGCTGGCAATCACGATCTGCTTCATCGACTCATGCAGTGCGTTGAAAGTGTGGAAGAATTCTTCCTGCGTCCGCTCTTTTTGCGCCAGGAACTGGATGTCATCGATCAGAAGCACATCAACGTTGCGGAACTTGTCGCGAAAGCTGATCATCCGGTCATAGCGCAGCGAGTTGATCATCTCGTTGGTGAATTTTTCGCTGGAGATGTAGCAGATGGAGGCATGCGGCTGCCGCCGCTTCACCTCATGTCCAATGGCCTGCATGAGATGTGTTTTGCCCATACCTACCCCGCCGTAAAGGAACAGCGGGTTATAGGCTTTGGAGGGACGCTCCGCCACCGCCTGCGCGGCTGCATGCGCAAACTGATTGCCTGCGCCAATTACGAATGCGCCAAAGGTGTACTTGGGGCTCAGCTGCGCGGCTGAATCCCAGTCAAATCGCTGCTGCCGTCCTGCGCCCTGCACCGGCGCGCTGGCAGAGACTGGAGCAAACCCGCCATCGGCGCGGACCGGCGGAGCCGTAGGATCTTCTTCCGGCGTGATGAACTTCACATCCTGGTATTCCGGCGCCAGTGTATCCATCGCTTCCTGGATCAGATCGCCGAACCGGTCGCCTATGTCGCGGAACTCAACGTTCGGCACGCGTACAAAAATAATATTTCCATTGGTATGGCTGAACCGCGTCGGCTTGAGCCACGTGTCATAGGAGTGGCGGGTAATCTTTTTTTCCAGTGCTCCCAGGATTCTGAGCCACGGATTCGCGGTTGCGGTTACGGTCGCAGCGGGTAATGACATTCTTCGGATGTGTCCTATTGCGAGCCGGCCAGGGGCCCGTTAGTTAGCTTGTAGATCTGATTTTGCTCTGCCATGGGCGCTCCACAGAGCCTTCGACCACTTCGTTGTGCAATCTAAAAAATCTGGACTGGTCGGCATACTAGCACGAACTTCAGCTTGTGGAAATGTACTGACGCAAATAATTTTCATCAAATTTTTTTCTAGGCTGCTGCTGTGATGCATTGGTCGACACAATGCATCGCGCATCTGCTGCGACAGTGGTGCAATCAAGCATGATTGTGCTGATACTGCATGCAGGTGGAGCGATTTCGCATGGTGGCACTTCAAGCATCACGCCCAGAAACTTGAAATGCAAACGCGTTCAGCTTCGCCGTGCGCATGAGCACGCGCGAACCAGGCCGCCATCGCAATACAACCAGCTACTCTGCATCATTTTGAACCACAAAAAATTTTTTCATGCACCCGTATGGGTTGATTTCCGGCGGCGGCACGAATATCCCCCTGCAAGTGGCATGATTTCTCCAGATTCTTTATACTTAACGTTTGCCCAACGTGAACAATCCTGACTAGGAGTCCCTCAAGTCCATGCCCAAACGCACTTTTCAACCCAACCGTCGCCGTCGCTCCAAGACGCACGGGTTTCGTACCCGTATGAAGACAAAAAGCGGCCAAGCTGTGCTGTCCCGCCGCCGGGCCAAAGGAAGAAAACGGGTTTCTGTTAAACCCGGTTTCAGGGAATAGTCTCCCAGCCAATGTCCACGCTTCCTGCCAGACCAGCCGTGAATGATTCTCCAGCAAACGCTTCGTTCAAGTTTCCCAGAAGCTCACGACTGCTCAAACATGCCGACTTTCAGGCGGTTTACCGGCAGGGTAAAAAGCATTTTTCCGGGAACATGACTGCTTTTTATCGTGACGACGCAGGCCCCGGGGGCCCACGGGTAGGTTTTACAGTGGGCAAGGTGCTGGGTGGAGCGGTCGAGCGCAATCGCATTCGCCGACGGATGCGCGCTGCCGTGCAGCGCCACCTGGCAGAGCTGGCACGACCGCTGGATGTCGTATTACATCCCAAGCGAACCGTGCTGCAAATCAATTTCGCGCAACTGGATGCAGAGATCAGCCAGGTGTTTGCACGGATTCAACAAAGCAAAGTTCAGCGAGAAAAGGGTTCCACCCGGCAAGGTTCCGCAAGGTAAGGGACGATGACGCAATTCGTTACATGGCTGCTGCAGTTATATAAGAAGGGGATTTCACCCTTCCTGCCCGCCTCGTGCCGTTATGTTCCCAGCTGTTCCGAATATGCTGCTGAAGCCATAGCGCGGCACGGCTTGTTACGCGGAACGGTTTTATGTACATGGCGAATCCTGCGCTGCAATCCGTTGGTCCGGGGCGGCTATGATCCAGTGCCCGGAAGTGAAGATCATGCGAGTCATGAACACGTCAGGCCACAAACAACAAGCTCACGATGAATTTGAGGTAAGCAAAATCGTCTAAGGAAGTAGAGCTCCAGCAGTTTGGAGCGCAGCGACAAGAAACGAAAGCGGCGAGGCCCGGATATGCCGAGCCGCAACCAACAAGCGCACGATGAAGTAATTCATGGAAAGAAGGCTCCAGCGGTTTGGAGCGAAGCGACAAAAGAAATAGAGCCGCGAGGCCTGTGATCGCCGAGCGGCGTGTAACAAGGCACGATGAAGTAACTCTTGGAAAGAACGCTCCAGCGGTTTGGAGCGAAGCGACAGAAACATTGGAATATAAGAATCCACAATCCGAACCCGGCTCAGACAAGCGAATGCTCATTGCCTTGCTGAGTGTCTTCCTGGTGCTTGGCGTAATGCAGTTCATCTTACCCAAGCCGCAGCAACCTCCACCGCAGGAGAAGAGCCAGTCACAACAGTTGCAGCCGACACCAAGCACAACTCCTCCGCCAGTGCGTGGCGCTACGCCGGTTCCGTCCAAGGCGCCGGCAGCCGCGGCCAGGGTCCCGGTGAAAGCTGCTGCCAGTGAAACCGAGTCGGTTTTGGAAAACGACTCCTATCGTATCGTTTTCAGCAACCGGGGCGCGGTAGTAAAGTCCTGGATCCTGAAAGCAAAGAACCCAGACAACAAGTCATACAAGTACGCTGACAACGCAGGCAAGCCTTTCGATCTGGTCAATCAGATCATCGCTCCTCAGCTGGGATATCCGCTCTCACTCTTCACCTACGATGAGGAACTAAAGAAGAAGCTGAACGAGTCTCTGTACGTGAGCACTTCGGCTGGCACAGCATCCAGCTCTGGTCCGCTCACCTTTGAATACTCTGACGGCGACATCACTGTCAGAAAAATTTTTCGCGCGGAAAAAGACTACATCATCGGCATTGAGACCGAGGTCACGCGCAACGGGCAGCGGATCCAGGCCTTCCCGCAATGGCCCAGCGGCATTGGCGATCAGATTGCCCCCGCCTCTTTCCTGGCGGGCAAGATTGACTCGGAGCAGAACGGCACCGTCGAGCGCAGATCTGCGATGTCCGGTGGTTTCCTGAGCAGCAAGAAGTGGATTGTCGGTGGCCAGACGGTTCCCGGTCCATTCAACTGGGTAGCCGTCGCCGACCAGTACTTCGCCGTGGCCTTCATGCCGGACAATCCCAGAGACACCACGCTGGTCACGCTCAACAATCCCGCGGAGGCGCCCAAGAATCCTGACAAGCCAAACGAAGCGAAAGACAAAGCCAACGTCATCGGCGCTGCATTCGGCCATAACAGCGGCTCAACGCGGGCGCGCATCTTTGGCGGTCCCCGGGCAGTCGATTTGCTTGAAAGCACTCAGGCTCAGCCCGGCGGGCCCGACCTTCGCGGCATCTACGACTTCGGCATGTTCGGTTTCATTGCCCGGCCACTGTTCCTCTGGCTGAAATGGACTTACGAGCACTGGATCCCCAACTGGGGATGGTCGATCGCGTTCCTGACCGTTGTCATCACCATGGTGTTGCTGCCGTTGCGGATCTCCAGCATGAAGTCGTCGCTGCGCATGCAACGAATCCAACCCCAGGTGAAAGCGATCACGGAGAAATACAAACGCTATAGCATCACGGATCCGCGCCGGGCGGATATGCAGAAGGAAATGTCGGCGCTGTACAAGAAAGAGGGGGTGAACCCGGTCGGCGGCTGCTTCCCCCTGCTCCTGCAGATGCCTTTCCTGATCGCTTTCTATGCCATGTTGAACAACGCGATTGAACTGCGCGGCGCCAGCTGGCTCTGGATCCACGATCTTTCCGCGCCTGATCCACTGAAGATCCTGCCGATCGTGATCGTAATCGCGATGTTTGTGCAGCAGAAGAGTGCGCCCCAGGCGGGTATGGACCCCGCCCAGCAAAAGATCATGACCTTCATGGGACCGCTGATGATTGGCGGCTTCAGCTGGGGCGTGGCCTCCGGGCTCTCGATTTATTGGGCCCTGAGCACTCTGCTGGGATATGTGCAGCAGCTGGTGATCAACCGTTCGGAATTGGGCCAGCAGGTAAAGAAAACCATAGAACGGCGGGCCACGCGTAAACGCTAAACGCCAAAGCCCTGTAAAATTGCTCGGAGAGTTTGAGCCAGAGAGATGCTTCAGGACAAAGTTGCCACAGCTAAAAAGATCGATGCGTTTCTGAAAAACGTAATTGCTTCAGGCGCGTTCAAGCTGAAATACCGGATCACGGTGAACCCTCCGCTTGCCACGGGGCAGGAGTTGGAGACGCCGGACATTCTGGTGGAACTGGCCGGACCTGACAGCCAGCTGCTTCTGGAGCGCAATGGTGAAGCTCTGCGAGCTCTGGAGCTTCTCACTCATGAATCGCTGCATCTGCACCAGGAAGAGCATGACCGGGTCAGCTTCGACTGCAAGGGGTATCGCGCTGCCCGCCAGCAGGAATTGAAGCTTGCTGCCCAGGTAGCCGCCGAGCGCGTCCTCAAAACCGGGATGCCCTACTCTTTCGCACCCATGTCGTCGCGTGAGCGCCGGCTCATCCATTTGGCATTTCGCGACCACGGCTCTCTTACCACACAGAGTGAAGGCGAAGGCGGCCGTCGCTACGTTGTGCTCTATCCTAAAGACTACAAACCGGCGCGAACTGCCCGTCGCTAGCGGTCTTCACCGTAACGATCTTCACATTTCCGGCACTCACATTCGGCTATCATGGGGCGTGTAAGCGACAACGCCCGTTTGCCAATGCGGCGAGGCCCGAGTGGCGCCGTGTTACACAGGCCAGGCGCACGATGAACTAAGTCTTAAATTAAAACGCTCCAGCGGCTTGGAGCGCAGCGACAGGAAAAAAGCCAAATGTCTACGACCGTAACGATGATCGCAGAAGTCCCCATCTTCGGCCTGCTCGACGAAGAAGAACGCGAAGCCCTGGCCCAGCTGATGAGCAGCCGGGATTTCAGGCAACATGAAATGGTTTTTCATTACGGGGATCCCGGCGGCGAGATCTTTATCCTACGCACCGGCCGCGTCGAGCTTTTTGTGGAAAGTACTGAGGGCAACAAAATCGTCCTCTCGGAAAATGAGCCTGGCGACGTGATTGGCGAGCTCTCTTTCCTCGATGGCGGCCCCAGGACCGCGACAGCGATCGCGCGGGAAGATACGCAGATGCTCGTCCTGGACCGCGAGCGCCTGCTCGATTTCATTGACATGCATCCCCACGCAGCTATGGACGTCCTCACGGTGATCGGCCGCCGTCTTCGTGCTACCGACGAGCTTTTGCGCACGCAGGTTTCGCGCAATCCCAACGTCGAGGAGCAGGAGATGCTGACCTTTGGCCAGCGCGTGGCAGACAAAGTTGCCGCCTTCGGCGGTTCGTGGACCTTCATTATTACCTTTGCCGTGGTCCTCGGCGTGTGGGTTGTTCTCAACTCCAGCGCGCTGCTCGCGCGCCATTTCGATCCGTATCCTTACATCCTTTTGAATCTGTTTCTCTCAATGCTGGCGGCGATTCAGGCTCCGGTCATCATGATGTCGCAAAACCGCCAGGCAGCCAAAGACCGGCTGAAGTCGGACCTCGATTTTGAAGTCAACCTCAAAGCTGAACTGGAGGTGGCGCATCTCCATCGCAAGATCGACCATATATACGAACGGCTGGAAGAACACTGGGCCAAGCTGGAAAGAAGCAAATAGCTCGTTCCGAAGTCTCGAGCGTAGCGAGAGATCCCTATGGCTATTACGAGCTGAGGGTTACCGGCTATCAGAGATTTATGGAGGTAGGGTTCCCTCGCTACGCTCGGGATTTCAGAAAAACCTAATTGCTTCTCTGCCATGAATCTCGACGATACCATCGTCGCCATCGCCACACCGCCAGGTCGCGGTGGTATTGGTGTAGTGCGGCTCGCCGGCCCGCAAGCCCCTGCGATCGCTTGCTCCATGCTGCGGCTGAAACATGAACTGGCCGCCGGGCGGGCTGTCTTCGGTGAGGTGATTGAACCGGAGACAAGAGAGCGCATCGATGAAGCCGTAATCACCTACTTCGCCAAGCCGCATTCTTACACCGCGGATGACGTAGTCGAAATCTCTGCCCATGGTTCGCCGATTGTTTTGCGACACATAATTGAGCTGGCCACTGCGCGCGGCGCGCGACTGGCCGAGCCCGGTGAGTTCACCATGCGTGCCTTCCTCAACGGCCGCATCGATCTCACACAGGCCGAAGCCGTCCGTGACCTGATTGAGTCCCAAACTCTCTATCAGGCCAAGGTTGCTGCGCAACAGCTTGAGGGCTCGCTCTCAAGACGGCTGCAGCCGGTCAAAAAGAAATTGGTGGAGCTGATCGCCGTCATGGAAGCCGGCATCGACTTTGCTGAAGACGACGTATCTGTTCTTCCCTCAGACCAGATCGTTGTTCGCATTAAGGACGTACAGGGACCCCTGGAGCAGCTGCGCGCCTCATTTGCTTACGGCAAGATCGTGCATGAAGGTCTCACCCTGGCGATCGTCGGCCGGCCCAACGTCGGCAAATCCAGCCTGTTTAACCGCCTGGTGGAGCGCGAACGCGCTATCGTCACCGCCACGCCCGGGACCACACGCGATCTGGTAACCGAGACCGTCGCCATTGGCGGCATTCCCATCCGGCTGGTCGATACCGCCGGCATTCGCGACTCCACCGACGAAGCCGAGAGCATCGGCATACGCAAATCGTTCGAAGCACTGAGCGAAGCCGACCTGGTCCTGGTAGTGCTTGATAGCACGCTTGACATCTCTTCTGAAGATAGGGAGCTGCTGCGCGTCTGTGTGACCGGCCGCGGGCTGGCTGTCGCCAACAAATCGGACCTTGCCGCGGAAGCTGCTTTGCACTTGGATGGGACCCGGTTGTTCAAGACTTCGGCCATCACCGGCGCAGGCATTGAGTCCCTGCGGCAGGCCATTCTGGATGAAGTTTCCGGTCGCTCCGGCGGTGAGCATGAAACCGGCTTCCTTACCAATGTCCGCCATCAGCGCCTGGTGGAGGAATCATTGAACAGTCTGGAACAGGCCATGCATGCGGTCGAGCGCAGCATCCCGCATGAGATGATCATGCTCGATCTGTACGGCGCCCTGCGACCGCTGGACGCCATCACCGGCGAAACCACCACCGACGACATCCTGAACCTGATCTTCAGCAGCTTTTGTATTGGAAAGTAGCGAGAATTTCCGCCGTCGATCACTGCAGCACAGCTACGCTCAAGGTTCCCGCGATATCGGCAGGGTTATCCCGGCCTTTTTCAAACGTAACGCCGGGCACCTTGGCGAAAGTGTTAGCCAGGCGCAGCTCCTTCACTTCAAAGAAGCGAGTACCATCACGGCCGATGCGTTCATCATAGGTCACGCCGGTCAGATAATAAGGATGGCCCTTCCACAACAGCAATGAAACCTGCTGCAGCTTCACGGCGGCAATCAAGGCATCGATGTTCACCGGTACTCCGGGAGCGAAGCGCAGTTCCAGCCGTACATGGCGCCCGTCGTCGAGCACAAACTCCCGGTTCACGGCCTGGGCCAGGGCTTCGATGCGAGGCATCTTGTCATCGCAAAGCTCGCCGCCATTCAGCCGCATGACCCAGAAATTCTGGTCCAGCGAAACATTCTGCCTCCGCAGCATGGCCTCCACGCCGGCAGCCAGCGCCCAGTTTTCGCAATCCTGTTTTGCCGTGACCATCTTCACGTCAGAGCTGAGGTCAACAGTCTGGTCAGGCTTCAGGTAAAAGGCCTGTTGCTGCTTTTTGTCGTCGGCCTGGAGGGAAAGCGCCAGCAGCACAAAAAGAATCACGGATTGGCGCAGCCGGCGCATACTGAGGCCAAGTGTAACCCGCCGTGCGCGAGTCTGGTATCCGGCGAAACGCGGGGTTCTTACTTTGCTAATGACGCCATGGCCTTGCGAAACAGGCTGTCAAAGCTCTCGGCGGAGACATCGCCCAACTTTGCCAGCGCCTTTTCCGCCATCGCGCGCTGATAGCCCAGGTTGACCAGGGCAGAGATCACGTCTTCTTCCACCGCCGACGCCGCTGTTGGCGCCGCCGCAGCGATCCCAAAAGCATCCAGCTTGTCGCGCAGCTCCAGCACCATGCGCTCCGCCGTCTTCTTGCCGATCCCGGGAATCCGCGTCAGCCCAGCCACATTGTTGCCTTTGATGGCCGCCACCATCGCATCAGCTGGCATGCCGCTCAGGATGGTAATGGCCAGCTTGGGACCAATCCCGCTTACGCTTAACAGCTTTTCAAAGAGCTGCTTCTCCTGCGCGCGCAGAAAGCCGAACAGAGCCAGCGCATCTTCCCGCACGTGCGTGTGGATGAAGAAAGAAACTTCGGTATTCAGTGCAGGCAGTTCAGAAAAGGTGGGAACGCTGATGGTGACGTCATAGCCCACGCCGCCGGTTTCAACGATGGCCTGATTGGGGTGTTTCGCGATGAGTCTGCCACGAAGATGTGCAATCATCCGCGACCATTGTAATGGCTAACTTTTCCGTCGATACCGTATATCAAAGGGAAAGCCCGGGTTCGGCGGGAAGAGCTCAGAGATTTTCTTCAACCTTTCGGCCAGCGCTGACGGCGCCAGCAGCGGATATTCGCGCTCCCGCAGTTCGTAATAATCCACATCAAGGCAGAGCGAGAGAAGGTAGATGGCGATGGAATCAGAAAAAGCCGCCGCCAGATAGTCCGACTTGACCTTCTCATCCACACGCCCTGCACCGAACGGCTGCACCTGCTTGCGAAATTCATGGGCGTCAAAGCTGGTTTCGCCGCGGACGTTCTTCACCACCTGCGACCACGCCAGCTCGGCGAACTCAGGCGAAATGCCGGCCTTGTCGACAAAGGCATGGCCCACATTGATGTAGAACTCAAAAGCGATGGCGAAGCGCTCTTCCAGCAGACGCGTGGAGATAAAGACGCACTGGGCATTGCCGGACTCGATATTGCGATGGCAAATGGCGCCATCGAGCGGCGGACCATCAAACCTCTCGGCCACCAGCGTCTTTTCTCCATCGCCGATGGTCAGCGGCACAAAGTAAAAAGCCTTGCGGTCCAGGGCTGCCGCAATCGAACGCGGTACAGCGTCGATGATCCGCGCCAGATCGTCAGAGGGAAGCATGATTTCGCCCGACGTGGTATAGCAAATACCATTCGATGCCTGGCTTACACGCGCCTCACGAATGATCTCGTGGACGCTCCGCAACGGCGACGCATTGACCGCCTGACTCACGTTATTATTCTAACGTAGAGCTTGAAAACCAACCCCTGTGTGGTCTGAATGAAACGATTCTTCCTGAGCGCCGGCGTTGCCCTGGTGGCGGGCGTGATTGTCTTTTTTCTGTCGGTGGCGTTCCTGTGCATCGCCCTGCTGGTGATCCGCGCAGCCAGCCATAGCATGCCGGATATGTCGTTGGCCTATAAAGCCGCGATTCCGGTCGCGATCCTGGGGGTAATTCTCGGCTTTATCATTGCTCTGGTCCGCACCGGCCGGCCACACGCCACTCGCTGAGCGGCTAAACAAATCTTCACAACCTACCGTTTGACCCTGTTGCGCGGCGCGTATAAACTGCTCTGCCCCGCAGAGAGTCTTACTTCCACCAAGGAGAGAAAATGCCCAGCTCAAAGCGTCTTATTGCGTGTTTCGCGATCTTCACTCTTGCCGCCGCGCTCCACTGCGCCGCGCAAGAGAAGGTTGATCTGGATACGATCACCAAGATCCGCTATGAAGGTTTCCGTAACTCCAAGATCATGGAGATCGCCAGCGGACTCATGGACCAGATCGGTCCCCGCCTCACCGGCTCGCCCAACGCGAAGAAGGCGAATGAATGGACGCGCGACAAGCTCACAGAATTCGGCCTGGTCAACTCCCATCTTGAAGCCTGGGGACCGTTTGGCCGTGGCTGGTCCAATGAGTACGTCAACGTGCGCATGACCTCGCCGGATGTTGCCACGCTGATTGCCTATGCCAAGGCCTGGACGCCGGGCACGGATGGAGCGGTGAAAGGCCAGGTGATGCGCGTAAATATTCGCGGGCCGCAGGACCTGGCAAAGTATCGCGGCAAGCTGGCGGGCAAGATCCTGCTGGTGGGCGACGACCCCGAGGTCAAACCCTCCACCGATCCGCTCTCCGAACGGCTCACTGATAAATCGCTTTCAGACATTGAGCACTATCAGATTCCCAGCGAGCGCGTGAATCCGCTGTTCCGTGAATTCGCCGCGCGCGCCCGCTTCCAGCGCCAGCTCAACAAGTTTTACGAAGATGAAAAAGTCCTGGCCGTGATCGATCACAGCCGCGGCAACCTTGGTGGCGGAACCGTCTTTGTCCAGCAGGGCGGGTCGTACAAAGTCGGCCAGACTGTGGGCACTCCGCAGATCACCCTGGCGACGGAGCACTGGACGCGCATCGCGCGCATTCTGGCGGCCAAGAAAGACGTTGAGCTGGAGTTGAACGTCAAGAACACCTTTTACGATGGGCCGGATTCCATGAACCAGAATGACACCATCGCGGAAATCCCCGGCACCGACAAAAAAGATGAGGTCGTGATGCTGGGCGCGCACCTTGATTCCTGGCACACCGGTACCGGCGCAACCGACAATGGCGCCGGCACCATCGTGATGATGGAAGCCGTGCGCATCCTCAAAGCGCTCGACATAAAACCGCGCCGCACGATCCGCATTGGCCTCTGGACCGGCGAAGAAGAAGGACTGCTTGGATCAGAGTGGTACGTGCAGCACCACTTCGGTTCGCGTCCGGAGTCAAAAGATCCTGAGCGCAAAGGTGATCCCTCGGTCCGCCGCCGTGAGAACGGTCCTATGACGCTGAAACCGGAAGCCGCGAAGGTTTCCGCCTACTTCAACGTCGACAACGGCACAGGCAAGATTCGCGGCGTCTTCATGCAGGAAAACGCCATGGTACAGCCGATCTTTGAAGCCTGGATGAAGCCCTTCCATGATCTCGGCATGGACACGCTCTCCATGCGCAACACCGGCGGCACGGATCATCTGTCGTTTGACGCTGTCGGCATTCCCGGCTTTCAGTTCATACAAGACCCGATCGAATACGATAGCCGCACCCATCACTCCAACATGGACGTCTACGACCGGCTGCAGCCGGAAGATCTGAAGCAGATGGCCGTGATCGTGGCGTCATTTGTTTATTTGGCGGCGCAGCGTGACCAGATGTTCCCGCGCAAGCCCGTCGAAAAAGAACTGCCGCCAACGCCGCCGGCGGAAGACGAAGAGAATGCCGCGCCGGCTTCGCCTGTAACCAATCCGGCTGCGGCCGATCGTCCGCAGCAACCGCGTCCTGCTGAGCAGCGGCCGCCGCAAGCTCAGCCCAGCCCGACTCCGAAACCGTAGCGCAGCCCGGCGAATCGGCCGGCTTCGCGTGCTGTAAAATAGAAAGAGATGGATGCTCCCCAAGGAGAATTTCCCTTCGAGCATCCATTTCTTTTTGCGTTCAATCACGCGATACTTGAAGCAGTGAATTCCGTGGTCAATTTTCTCGACAAACTCAATCCCCAGCAGCGCGAAGCCGTGGAAGCGCTCGACGGGCCGGTGCTCATCCTGGCCGGCGCAGGCAGCGGTAAGACCCGTGTGATCACCTACCGCATCGTGCATCTGATTGAGAACAAAGGGATTGAACCGGATTCCATCCTGGCAGTCACCTTCACCAATAAAGCCGCGGCGGAGATGGCTGAGCGTGTTGACCATCTGCTTGGCGGCCGTACGCTGCGCAAGCCCCTGATCGCGACGTTTCATTCTTTTTGCGTGCGCGTGCTGCGCCGCGATATTGAAGCCATGAAGATCGGCGGAGCAGAGGGAAAGATCGGTAACGCGGGCTATAAGAAAGACTTCGCCATCTACGATGAAGCCGACCAGCAGGCCGTCGTCAAGTCGGTGATGCGCCGTCTCGGTCTCGATGACAAGCAACTCAAGCCCAGCGCCGTGCTCGGGCGCATCTCCTGGGCCAAGAACCACATGCTTGATCCGCAGGAGATGTACTTGCAATCGGCCGATCCCATCACCGAGAAGGTTGCCCACATTTTTGAGGAGTATCGCAAGGAGCTGCGCAAGGCCAATGCACTGGATTTTGACGATCTTCTGCTTGAGACGGTGCGGCTGCTCAAATCTTCTGCCGATGTCCGCGAGCGTTACCAGCGCCGCTACGAGTATCTGCTGATCGACGAATACCAGGACACGAACCGCCCGCAGTATGAGCTGATCAAGCTGCTGGCCGGGACGCGGCACAATGTTTGCGTCGTGGGCGACGAAGACCAGTCGATTTATTCCTGGCGCGGGGCCGATATCCGCAACATCCTGGAATTCGAAAAAGATTTCCCGGAAGCCCGCATCATCCGGCTGGAGCAGAACTATCGCTCGACGCAGGCAATTCTGGAGGCGGCCTCGGCCGTGGTGGCCAACAACGTCAAGCGCAAAGGCAAGACGCTGTGGACATCGCGCGAGGGCGGCAGCCGCGTCGGCTACTACGAAGCACCCGACGGCGAGAACGAATCGCTCTTTGCCGCCGACTACATCTCGCGCTACCTCAAGAAGGCCAATGAAGAAAACGCAGAGAACGTACGTGTGGCTGTGCTGTACCGGCTGAATTCGCAGTCGCGGTTGATTGAAGAGGCCATGCGCCGCTATCAGATTCCGTACCAGGTAGTCGGCGGATTTTCCTTCTACGAGCGCGCCGAGATCAAAGACATGATCAGCTACTTGAAGCTGATCAATAATCCACAGGATTCCATCGCGTTGCTGCGCGTGATCAATACTCCGGCGCGCGGGATCGGTAAATCGACGGTGGAGACGCTGGAGCGGCTCTCGCTCGAAACTGGAATGTCGCTGTGGTCGGCCATCAGCGAAGCGCTGGAACGCAAGCTGCTGCCACAGCGGGCCCTGGCTGCTCTGAAGAGTTTCAAAGAGTTGATTGGCGATGCCCGGGCCATGCTGCTGGGGACGTTTGCAGAGCGGGTAGAGGAAACCGCGAGTACTCACCACGAAGACACTCACCCCATCGAGCCAAAAGCGGGCTCGTCGGGGGCCCCGGACACGGAGACACGGAGAGAAGCAGAGCCTGAACCAGAAACACAGCAGGATGCATCGTTTGAACCGGCTGAATTCGGCGAGAACATCAGCTTTGATTTCGGCGCGAATGAAGAACCGGAAGAAGAGCCCGCAGCAGTCCCTGATCAAGCTGCGGCTGCGAGCGGAAATGGAAACGCTAGCGGCGAAGCCGTCGAAGGCTTCCGCTCTCCCGGAGGACCGGCCAGCATTCCCGAGGTCCTGAAATTCCTAATTGATCGCACGGGGTACATCAAGCAGCTGGAAGAAGAGGCCACGCCGGAGTCTTTCTCGCGCATCGACAACCTGCGCGAACTGGTGAATGCCGCCATGGACTCTCGCGATCGCGGCGAAACGATTGCGGAGTTTCTTGATCATGCCGCCCTGGTCAGTGACGTGGATACCTACGATCCGCGCGGCACAGTGACCTTGATGACGCTGCACTCGGCCAAGGGGCTGGAGTTCAGTTTGGTATTTCTCATCGGCATGGAAGAGGGCTTATTCCCGCACTCGCGGGCCTTCAACGATCCAGATCAGATGGAAGAAGAGCGGCGCCTGTGCTATGTCGGCATGACCCGCGCCATGGATGCACTGGTGCTGAGCAACGCCCGCTATCGCCGGCGCTACGGGACCGACATGCCGGATGCCACCGTGCCCTCGCGCTTTCTGGAAGAGGTGCCGCCGCAATTACTGGAAGAACTGGGAACAGGCCGCTCCGCCAAGCGGTCTTCGTATCGCGACGGTGACTACAGCGACCGCCACTACAGCTATGAAGACGAGGATCAGAGCGCGCCGGCTGAGAGCAGCTGGGAGCGTGCCGCAGGACGCACCAAGCCAAGAACCAGCAGCTACTCCGGCCCAAAGTACAACTCCATCGACAATATTGCGGACTTTTTTGCTTCGCGCGGCAAGAAGTTCAACCGGCCGCAGGTACCGGTAGAAAAGCCCACACGTGGCAGCTCATTCCGCCCCGGACAGCGCGTGAAACACCCCAAGTATGGCGAAGGAGTGGTCTATCGGCGCGAAGGGGAGGGAGAAGATGCCAAGATTACGGTACAATTTCCTCGATTCGGATTGAAAAAGCTGGTGGAAAAGTACGCCCATCTGGAGCGGGCGTAACGGTTTTTCGCAGTCTAACTATTACTTAGGACAGGTACATGGCAAATACCAAAGCATTGAGCAAAGAAGAACGCAAGAAGGCAAAACGCACATCGCGCAAGAAGCAGGCGCCCAAGAAGGCGCGGGATTATCCGCGCGGCAGCAAGAAGCCTAAAGTTAAAAAGATGGCTCGCGGCACGTCCAAGCGCTAAGTTGACCTCACGTGGCGCAGCGGCCTTGATGCGGCTGCGCCATGGCTGTATTTTCGGCCTGATCACTGCAGCTCATCATCTGCACCGAAGGAGGCCTTTCTGGCCAGCCAACTTTTCGCCAAGAAGTCCATTGACAAGCTGATCTCTGACTCGGAAGAGCCGGAACATCGGTTAAAGAAGTCGCTGGGGCCGTGGTCACTGACCGCCCTGGGCATCGGCGCGATTATCGGCTCGGGGATTTTTGCTCTTACCGGGACTGCGGCTGCCGGAGAGCATGGCGATCCTTCCTTTTACAAAGTGCAGGTGCTTGATCTATTCATGCACTTGATTCGCGGCGGCGGGCTGCATGATCTGGTGAACTATGGACGTCCGGCGGCGGGACCAGCCATCGCAATTTCATTTCTGCTGGTGGCCGTAGCTTGCGTCTTTGCCGGCCTGTGTTATGCCGAGTTGGCATCCATGATCCCAATCGCCGGCAGCGCGTATACCTATAGCTATGCGACGCTCGGCGAGTTGCTGGCCTGGATTATCGGATGGGACTTGATCCTGGAGTATGCGGTCAGCAACGTTGCCGTGGCGGTAAGCTTTGGCGGATACCTAAAGGCTCAGCTGGCTGATTTTGGCGTGAATATTCCTGACCGATGGTCAACCCCCGTCTTCACGCCTGACGGATGGAGTCATTCCTATTTCAATTTCCCTGCGTTTCTGATCGTTTTTATTCTCACCGTCCTGCTGGTTCGTGGCATTCGAGAGTCCGCCGGAGCCAACAACATCATGGTGCTGGTAAAAATCGGGGCCATTCTTCTCTTCCTGGTGGTAGGTGGAATGCTGGTAAGGCCTACGAACTGGCATCCATTTGCCCCCAGTGGCTTCGCTGGGGTGATGGCGGGCGGAGCGATCATTTTTTTCACCTACATTGGATTTGATTCTGTTTCCACCGCGGCAGAGGAGTGCCGTAGCCCGCAGCGCGATCTGCCATTCGGAATCATTACTTCACTGATTGTCTGCACGATCTTGTACATCGGCGTAGCCATCGTTTTATTGGGCATGATGCCTTACAGCACGTTTGGCTCGGGCGCCGCGAAAGATGCCCCGGTGATTTATGCACTGCAGCAATTGGGCGCCAATCGGTTCTTTCAAGCTGTAATCATCGTGGGTGCGCTGATGGGCATGATCTCGTCATTGCTGGTTTTTCAGTACGGACAGACGCGTATCTGGTTTGCCATGTCGCGCGACGGCCTGCTGCCAAAAGTTTTTTCCGCTCTCCATCCCGCCTTCAAGACGCCACACTGGTCGACCTGGATTGCCGGATTCCTTGTTGGCATCCCCGCCGGAATCGTGGATATCGGACAGGCCGCTGATCTTTCCAACATCGGAACCTTGTTCGCGTTTGTTCTGGTGTCTCTGGGCGTGATCTTTCTGCGGAAACACCAACCGGATCGCAAGCGGGCCTTCAAAGTTCCACTTGTTCCCCTTTTCCCGATTATTTCTGTGGTCCTCTGTGTCGGGCTGATGGCCGGCTTGCTGGTGGTTACCTGGATGCGTTTTTTCTTCTGGCTCGCACTGGGATTGGTCATCTACTTTTTCTATAGCCGCAAGCACAGTGAGTTCGCCACCAGCAGCGCCGCCGGCAAGGGTTAATGGCTTCAAAGTCTTTCATTCAGTCGGTGCCGAAAGCAGAGCTCCATTTGCATCTGGAGGGCTCGGTTGATCCGGCCACGTTGGCCGAACTGAGCCGCCGCTATCACACGCCTCTTCCCACGGAGAACAATCGCTATGACGTGACCGGGAGCGGCGACGCACTAACCGAAGACGATGTGCGCCGTCTATATTCCTACAAGAATTTTGACGGCTTTCTGATGGCCTTCAAGTCGGTGACGGAGCGGTTGCGGGCGCCGGAAGATTACGAACTGGTAACCTATCGCCTGATGCAGAAGCTGCGGCAGCAGAACGTGATGCATGCCGAGGTCTACGTCAGCATCGGCGTGATACGCTGGCGGGGACAGCCGGTGGAACCGCTGTTTGACGGCATGGAGCGCGGACGCGAGCGTGGCCAGCGCGATTTTGGCGTGTCATTGTTGTGGATCTTTGACGCCGTGCGCCACTTCGGCCCCGAGGCTGCCGCGGAAGTCTTTGATCTGGCTGCGCGTCTGCGCGATCGAAATGTCGTGGGGGTTGGAATTGGCGGTGACGAAGCGCGCGGGCCGGCAGAAAAATTCCGCGATCTCTACAAAAAAGCGGCCGGCAACGGACTGCGCCTCACCGTTCATGCCGGCGAGACGACCGGTCCGGAGTCAGTGTGGGGCGCGTTGAACATCGGCGCAGAGCGGATTGGCCACGGCCTGGCCGCGGCGCAGGACCCGGAACTGATGGAAGTCCTGGCGGAAAAACAGGTCCCGATGGAGCTCTGCATCAGCAGCAATCTGCGCACCGGAGCTTGCCCGTCATTGCAGGAACATCCGGTGCGAAAGTTTTTTGAGCAGGGATTAATGGTGACTTTGAATACGGACGACCCAGCAATGTTCCAGACATCGCTGACCAAAGAGTACGAGCTGGCGCAGCAGGAGTTCGGCTTCTCCAATGAGCATCTGCGCGAGATGGCGCGCAATTCCTTTGAAGCATCGTTTCTACCCGTGGAAAAAAAGCTGCGTTTCCTGCAGAAGATTGATTTCCTGGCATGAAGCACATCGGCATTGTTGGCTGCAGCGCGGAGGGAGCGGCCCTCTGCTATCGCACGATCTGTCTTGAAGCCGAGCCGCTCTTCGGCAGGCACGCGCACCCTGAGGTAACGCTGCACACCATCTCGCTGGCCGAATACATGAAGCCGATTGATGCCGGCCGCGACTGGCAGGCTGTCGGCGAGATCATGCTGCGCTCGACCGAAGCGCTGCAGCGTGCCGGCGCTGAGTTTCTGATCTGCCCGGACAATACCATCCACCAGGCGCTGCCGTTTGTTGTGCCCAGATCACCGCTGCCCTGGCTGCATATTGCCGAAGAAGTCGGCCAAGAGGCGCGCCGTCGCGGCTTCAAAAAGCTGGGAATTACAGGAACGAAATTTCTGGTGAGCGGCCCAGTGTATCCGGAGAAGCTGGAGCAACTCGGCCTCAGCTACGTGCGGCCGACGGCGCAGCAGCAGGAGCAGATCAATACCATCATTTTTGATGAGCTGGTGCGGGGGCGGCAAACGCCGGAATCTCTGGCTTACCTGCAGACGGTGATTGAGCAGTTCAAGCTCCAGGGCTGTGACGCTGTAGTTCTGGGCTGCACGGAGATTCCGCTGCTGATCAGCGACCGCGAGTCGCCGCTGCCGACGCTCGATTCCACACGCCTTTTGGCCCGCGCAGCGTTAAGGTATGCGCTCGAAAGCTAATGGCGAACGTATATCTCTCATCAATTATTTTGCGTTTTTTTCAGGAGAGTTTGTGAAAGCATTCAAGCAAGGATCATTTCTATGGCTGTTATTGTTGGCCGTTTGCGGCTGGGCACAGAGTCAGCCGTCCGCCGAAGAGCGCGGTGTTTTCAATTTGCACAAATTCGAGCAGCTCATCGGCAAAGAAACGTACACGCTGACGCGTACGGCGGACCAGGTGACGCTGAAGTCGGATTTCAAGTTTACTGACCGTGGTTCTGCTGTTCCGCTTGCGGCCACTCTCGTAATGGAGCCCGATCTTACGCCGCGCGAGTTCCAGATCAAAGGCAGCATCTCGCGCTTTTCGGCGATAAAC
Source organism: Candidatus Angelobacter sp. (assembly GCA_036557225.1). Taxonomy (GTDB): domain Bacteria; phylum Acidobacteriota; class Terriglobia; order Terriglobales; family Acidobacteriaceae; genus Angelobacter. The sequence continues at coordinate 6,908 of DATBHX010000129.1, read as the reverse complement.
GACTCCGTAAGCGGCCGCAACGCCGGTAAAGTTTCCGTGCCGCCGGGAGAAAAGTTCTTCGATATACAGGGCTATGCACCGGTCTCCGTACAGATGATGCTGGTGCGCTACTGGCGCTCCCATGGTAACCCGCAAACGTTAAAGACATTGCCGCGCGGCGAGGTCCAGATCCAGGAGCTTGGGATCGACACATTTACCATCGGCGGCCGCCAGGTGCGGCTGCACAAGCTGGCGGTTCGCGGGCTTATCTGGGGCATGGAAACACTGTGGTTCGATGCCAGCGGCCACCTGATTGCCCTGGTCACCGTTGATGCTGAGATGGACCACTTTGAAGCCGTCGCCGACGGCTATGAAGACGGGCTCGCTGACTTCGTCACCAGCGCTGCGCGCGATGGTATGGCCAATCTGGCGAAGGTGGCGGCAGGCTTTAGCGGGAACGTCTCTGCCGTAACGGCGCTTGTCGGCGGCAGGCTGATTGATGGCACGGGCAAGCCACCGGTGGAAAACTCCGTGGTCATCCTGCGGGATGGCAAGATCGCCGCTGCCGGACCGGCTGCAAGCACGCCGGTACCGCAGGGCGCGCAGGTGATCGACGCACGCGGCAAGAGCGTGCTTCCCGGTCTTTGGGAGATGCACGCACATTTTGAGCAGGTGGAGTGGGGCCCAATCTATCTTGCCACCGGTGTCACTACAGCCCGCGATGTAGGCAACGAGAAGGAGTTCATTGTCGCGGTTCGTGATGCCATCGCCAATGGCAAGGGCATCGGGCCCAGACTGGTGATGGCTGGCGTGGTGGATGGAAGCGGGCCGTTTTCTCTTGGTTTGATTCGTGTTGATACACCGGAGCAGGCACGTCAACAGGTTCAGATGTACCATGCAGCCGGCTTTCAGCAGATCAAGGTTTACAGCTCCGTGAAACCGGAGATTGTGCCGGTTGTAACGGCCGAAGCGCACCGCCTGGGCATGACGGTGACCGGCCATATTCCGGTGGGCATGAATGCCATCCAGGGTATCGAGGCCGGTATGGACCAGATCAATCACGTTGAATACCTGACGTCAGTGATGGAGGACCCTAAATCGCAGACGGTCGATCCCGACTCAGCCCAGGTGAAGAACGTTGTGAAGTTGCTGCAGGAGCACCACACGGTGGTCGATCCGACGCTGGCCCTGCTGGAAATACTCACGCATTCCCTGGATCGCTCGATCGCAACTTTCGAACCGGGGATCACGCGCGTAGCGCCGGAGATGCGTGAGCCACTGGAAACCATGGGCACTCCGCCGGCGCAAGCACAGAATAGCGAAGCACACTTCAATGCTCTGCTCCAGACCGTACGTATTCTTCATCAGGCTGGCGTTCCCATGGTTGCCGGCACTGACCAGGCAGTTCCCGGTTTCAGCGTAGACCGCGAGATTGAGCTTTACGTCAAGGCCGGCTTCACGCCGATGGAAGCGATCCAGGCAGCAACGCTTGTGCCTGCACGGGCCATGGGCCTGGAGAAGGATTCAGGGACTGTGGAAGCAGGCAAGCGCGCCGATGTGATCCTGGTGAACGGAAATCCGCTGGAGAACATCAGCGCCATTCGCAATGTGGATACAGTCTTTGCCGCCGGCAAGATGTACAAGCCGGCGCCGCTGTGGAAGGTGGTAGGGTTCAAGCAGTAAAGCGCCTAATCGGCCATTACGGATTCTTCTTTTTCATTCTTGGCGGCCGCGATCTGCACCAGTTCATCTTGCGGTGTGGGAGCGTGGAAGACGCCGTGCGATTCGCGGTTTTGCGGGGCGCGCCAGAAATCGACCAGTGAGGTCTGGTGGACGCAGGAAATGGTGCAGTTGGGCGCGCATGACTTCTGCGTGAGGAATTCACGACGGATATCGGCCACGGAATAATCGGCCAGGGGAACACCGGGGTAGCCGCGCTGCTGGGAGCAGTAATGCACCAGGCCGTTCTCGCACACATAGAGGTAACGCGAGCCGGCGCGGCAGCGCCAGTGGTTCGCCTGGCCCAGCGCGATGTTGTTCTGGAACTGGTTGAAGCGGGCGTAGCTGTGCTTGCCCAGCTTCTTCATCTCGCGGAAAACCTCTTGCGCTTCGCCGTCGAGCGGGCGCAGCTGCCCGGTACCGTCATGAATGATGCCGACGGTAGAGGTGAATCCCAGCTCCACGGCGCGCTTGCCGATGGTAACAGCGTCCCATTGTTCCTTCACGCCGGCGCCGATCACCGAGTTGATGTTCACGTGAAATTCCGCGTGCTCGCGCAGCCATTGCAGCTTCTTGTCCAGCACCTTGAGCGACTTCTTGGAGACATCGTCCGGTTTGACGTTGTCGATCGAGATCTGCAGATGGTCGAGACCGGCTTCATTGAGCTGCTGAATACGCTGTGGCGTCAGCAGATAGCCGTTGGTGATAAGGCCGGCGATGATCCCATGCGAGCGTATGCGGCGAATGATGTCGTCAAGCTGCGGATGAAGCAGAGTTTCGCCGCCGCTGATGGTGATCAGCGTAGTGCGCAGCGCCGCCAGCTTGTCAATCCGGCGATACATCTCTTCCAGCGGCACAGGATCAGAGAAATCGTCGTATTCGTTGCAATAGGCGCAGGAAAGATTGCAGCGCCGCATGGGAATGATGTGCACCTGGATCGGGTGTTCAGTCGAAAGCAGGCCCTTCGCGATCATTTTGAGTTCGCGAAAAGTGCGGTGCACGGCCTTCAGCCGTCGCCTGATCTTGATGCTGGTATCTGCCATCGTTAAACCAGTTATTAAATCATACACAGGCAGAATTTAGGGCATTAGAACAGCAAACGGCTGTTTTTCAATCGTGAACGGGCGAAATTCAGGGGAACCTATGTACTTAGAACAGTGAACGCCAGGCTGTCCGCCCAATGATGTAAATGGCCCACACGACAAACATGGTTGTGATCCCTGTGCTGGCAGAAGGTTTCCGATTGGACGAGGCCTTGGCAAACCCGAGTCCCAGCAATATGACGGTCCAAATGCTGAAGATATCCAGACTCGAGACAATCTCGTAAATAAATTTGTTTCCCAGCGGGTCCATGAAGAACCCAGGATTAGTGGGCATGGGATTGGTGAGATCAATGGTGTTTGGGTCAGAGCTGACCAGAACGCTTATGGTGAGCAAAACCGTTGAAATAACCCAAGGAACATACGAGTAAAAAACAACCGCCATTGCGCGCTGGAATGGAACCTCAGAGCCGAGGGCGAAGTTGAAAACCACCATAAGTACAGCAGAGATAATCAAGCCTCCAAGCAGGGTGAATAGCGGATAAATATAAAAAACCACCTTTGTGCCCTTTGCTTGCAGCTCAAGTCCCTTGGCACGCTGTTCCGGGGTAGCTTGCTCCAGGCGCTTCTGCGCCGAGGGTGATTTATCAATTTGCTGCTGGAGAAAGTGGACCATGTCGATCTTCTGGACCGCTACAACGCCGAAAATAACGATAAAGATGCCGGTCACGGCCCACGGCACCCACCAACTGGGTTTGCGCTTCAGATCTTCAAACGTCTTGCTGGGCGCAATGAAAACGTTGATGAGTCGTTGCGGTTCGGAAAGGGCGGCCGCCGGTTCTTGATCGACGGGCGGTGCATATTGCTGACCTGGCGTGGGTGGCGGCGGTGTTTGACTTGTGGGAAAGTTCATAAACCATCCTACGTAGAATTTCGGATAAAGTTACCTGCTCTTTCCTGCTCGGGTTTCCCTATAACGCTGACTGGAATGTCGTTCCGTGAAATGTTGCCAGCCGCCATGCGGCAGCGGCCGTATAGTGCCATTCTCGCTCAGAATCTGTATTGCTGACGAGTAATTTCGAGAGCTCGCTATGGTTCCTAACTCGGTAACCGGTAGACCGGCGATCCGCGCGGGAATTTTTGCTCTCTTGCGGGCAGTGAAAAGCAGTTCATAGTCTTCGCCACCATGCAGGGCCAGGTCGAGCGTTGCTCCCCTGGCGATCGGAATCTTGCCGGAGTTGATGAAGGCAGAGACCCGGCTTTCTTCGCAGATGTGGGCCATGTCCACCGATAAGCCATCACTCAAATCAATCATTGCCGTTGCCAAGCCGTGTCTCAGCAGCCATCGGCCCACCTGAATGCGCGGCTGAGGATAAAAATGAGCGCTGGATCGGGTTGGTTTTATCCGCTTGCCAGACACGAGCTGGCGCAAGACTGCAGCGGAGCTGCCGAGCGACCCGGTCACATAAATGCGATCACCCGGGCGGGCGCCTGAACGAAGAACGGCCCCGCCGTCACGCACGTGCCCAATGACAACGATGTCAGCGACGATTTCCGTTGCCGTCGAAATATCGCCGCCGGCAAGCTGAATGTGGAAGCGCCGGGCCAGATTGTGAAACCCCTGCAAAAAGCGATCAACCCAGGTTTGAGGGAGCTTTGGCGGTAGGCCAAGAGACAAAAAGCAAGCCACAGGCGCGCCGCCCATGGCAGCGATATCGCTTAGGCCGCGGGTCAGGCACCGGTGGCCAACGCTGGGTGCGGGATGCCACTTCCGGCGAAAGTGGACGTTTTCAATACAAAGGTCGGTGGTAACCAGGAGCCGGCTTCCAGGTGGCGGCTGGAGAATGGCACAGTCATCGCCAATGCCTTGAGCCACCGCTCCAACGGAAGAAGAAGCGGCCAGCTTGCGAATCCGCTCGATCAATTGGCGCTCTTTCAGCATACTTTTTGAGTCGGCTTAACTATATCAAAAATAATGACTTGTGCTCTATCTCTAACGGCTGGCGGATTGCCGACGATCAGGCCTTAGTTCCAAGGCAACTGGCCTGCCTCGTGCTTCTTGAAGAGCCGCCACCACGGTTGAGCGAAGATTAAGGAAAGCAGCAGGTGGAACTTAAGGTCATGGCCCGGCGCAGGCTTTATGAATGACTCCGGTGCCAACCTTCGTTACCAACTGTGACGAGTAGGACGTTGACACAAGGTGAGCTGCTTGTTAAGGTTATGCAAAGTTTTCACCAGTCCACTGGCCGCAACAACTCCCCGGATTCTTCCCCGCGGTCAGCGGAGATGATCTAGCCGAACGCAGTCGGCAGGGCCAAGCCATACAGCCCGAAACGTGGGAGACCGCGGTCAGTAAGCAAGTGCTAAAAGAAAATTTTAGAAACTGAATCTGTGCAGCGGAGTTGTTTTTGCGAAAGCGTTTTTACATCATGCTGGTGGCACGGAACGCCGAAGGCGAACTCCTGAAAATTCCTGTGCCTATGCATTACCTGTATGTGTTTGTCGCCGGCGCCCTCATCGGCATGCTGGTCATCACCGGTATGCTCGGGTCATATACGCGGATGGCAGTCAAGGCGCAACGCTACAACCAGCTGCGGGAAGAGCAAAAAGCGCTCAAGTCGCAGTACAGCCAGTTGGAGCAGATTGCCCAGGAAAATGAGCTGCAGGCGCAGTCGCTCAGCTCTCTTGCAGGCGAAGTTTCCACCCTTTACGGTCTTAAACCTGATCCGGCATTCCAGGATGACGATCCCGCATCCGCTTCTCTGCAACAGTTCTACGCGCTACGCATGACGGCGATGACCGGGGCAGCTTCCGTGGGCATCGGCATGGGCGAGATACGCGATACCAGCACGCGCGATTGGATGCGCCTGGCGGCCGCGCCTACGCTGTGGCCAGTCACAGGACGGATCACGGGCTCGTTTGGCGAGCGCATTGATCCATTCAACGGTGAGGGAGCGTTCCATCGCGGCGTGGATATTTCCAGCGACATCGGAACCCGCATTATTGCCCCGGCTGACGGCATCGTTCGCTTTGCTGATTTCATGAATGGCTACGGGCGCGCCGTGGTGATCGATCACGGAAATGGAATCACCACCCTGTACGGCCATATGTCAGGGTTTGCCGTTACCGCAGGCCAGCTGGTTCGTCGCGGCGACCTGGTGGGCTACGTTGGCCAGAGCGGCCGCAGCACCGGCCCGCACCTGCACTACGAAGTACGAATCTTCAATACTCCTGTCAATCCCTACAAGTATCTGCGCTTCAACCTCAACCAGCAGGTAGCTTCCGGAGCCATGTAATCAGCGCCGGATCGGCTGCGGAGAAGCAGCCGGCACAGGACCTTCCGCTTTCGCTTCAGACCAGAGCTTTTTTAGAACAGACTGTGGAATTGTCGCGGTGAGAGTTACCACATTTTCTTTTTGCTCGACTTGAATGCTGTCGAATGCGGCCTTCACATCTTTGTCTGTTCCTTTTCTGCCGATAAATTGGCCGATGCTGCGCACCAGCGCCAGGTGCGTATTGGCGGCACCCATGATCTGGCGGGCCTGCGCTTCGCTCTGGGCGAAGACGTCGGCGCGAAAGAGCAGTGAGCCCGGATAGCGCAGCGAGCCGACGGCAACGGTATCGCCGGGAAGGGTGAGCGCAAAGCCACCGGGAAGCTGCACATTGTCGGGCTTGCTGGGAATGCGCGCGATCAGCCAGGCCAGACTGGTGACGGGGACATCGCGATAATGCGCGCCTAGCAACGAGGGACCGTTCGAGGATTTGTACGTGCGGTCGATGATGCCGTGCATCGGCTCGGGTGAAACCATGTTGGTTGCCGCGACACGACGGTTATCCAGAAGCGAGACGCGCACTACATGTCCTTCATGCATGATGGTGTAGATGGTGTGATCGCGGTACTGCTCGGTGGTGTCGGCAATCTTCTGCAAGTAAGTCTTCAGGCGATTGGCATCGAATTGTCCGGCGAAGATTTCTGACGACTCAACGTCAAGACGATCGGGCGTGTCACGACGTGACATGGCGACTTCATCGAGATCTCGCTCGAACTGGATTCCTGTTTGCGCGACAAAATCCTTGTAGTCGCCTTCGAGCTCAACCGGGCCGGATTTGCTGAGATCGAATAAATGGATCGGTTTCAGATTGGCGTAGATCAGCAGATCACCTTCAGGG
>DATBHX010000128.1:0-62752 GCA_036557225.1 Candidatus Angelobacter sp. | reverse complement strand
TTTGAGCAGGCCACGCTTGATGTCCAGGTTTTCAGCTACGGCTTCGATGACCCAGTCACACTCGGCCAGCAATTTCAAATCGTCATCAAAGGTGCCGATCGTGACCAGCCGCTCCAGCCCTTTTTCGAAGAACGCCGCCGGCTTTGATTTGACCGCGGCATCCAGACCTCCGCTCACCAGCTTTCGCCGTGCGGCTTTGTCGGTACTCTGCGCTGCGTCGGGCGTCACGATATCCAGCAGCACGCACGGCAGGCCGGCATTAGCAAAATGAGCCGCAATGCGCGCACCCATGGTCCCGGCGCCCAGCACTGCGACCTTGTTGATCCTCTGATGACCGGTTTTCTGGCCCTGGCTCTGGCTTTGCGGCGCGCCGTTGGCAGTTTGGCTTTGGTTGGGAGCAACAGGAACGGCAACATTACTCATCTCGGGCATCTCCTCAGGAGCAACGGAATCGCTGAACGGACGAGTTTCCAAACGCTGACGACAAAAATCATAACAGTTATCTGTCTCGCTTCGCTCCAAACCGCTTACGCAGATTTGCCTAAGCTTTGATTCTTCAGCCCTTTGGCCTCGGGCTCGGCACGCTAGACGGCCTCGCCCTTAAACCGTTGTTGTGGGGGATGACTAAAGTTAAAAGAAATGCCTGACTGCGATAACGATCCCATGCTGCGATCGCTGCTTTAACGCCAGCCCTAATCGCCTCTTATATCATAATGAATGAATATTCATTCAGTCAAATATTTACTTTTAGCATCAGTAGGTTACGGTTATTTCAGCCAAGAGATATGGGCATTGAACAGGGACCTTACTCCATCCTCTTCATCGGGATTGTCCTTCCCCCGGTGCGCAGCTCCATTTGTGTCACGTGGCCCTGGCCATCAACTATAAAGGTGATCTCATCGTCTGCGGTCTTGGAGAAGAAATCGCGCTCGCTTTCCGGGAACATCTCATGGTTCTCATCACCTTCTTTGATGATCAGACGCCCGCCATCGCGAACAACCGTGAGGACCAGCTCAGGCGAGACCGCGTAGCGCCCGACGTAGCGGTCCAGGATTTCGCGATCAACAGCGATTTCCGTGTGCTGCTTGAGCGCCGGACGCGGTGGGAGTTGATTGTAAGGAGTAAAGCGCTCCCACTCGATGGGAGTGTATGTGTTTTTGAGCAGCGTCACCAGCAGCTCTTTGTAGATGCCTTCGCCGTTGGCGCTATTGGTCATGATGACGATGCCGGTTTTCTCCTGGTCAAAGCACACCGTATAGTTCATGAACCCATCGGTATGGCCTTCTTTGAAAAATGCCCTGCCATACGGCGTCTGATAGAGTCCCCATCCCAGCCCGTAGCTCAGGTGGATGGAACGGTTCTCGTCCGTGGGGTCGAAGGCAAGAGTTGGGAACTGATGCTTTGACGTAATCTCAATCTGCGGGCTGAGCATGAGTTCCCAGGTCTTGCGGCTCAGTCCCTTTCCGGCCATCACGGCCTGCATAAAACGGCTGAAGTCGCCGAGTGTCGTAGACATGGATCCGGCTGAGTCTGCGCGTCGGCGTTTGTCTGGTCCGAGTGAGCGGCTGTATTCGTCGTAGCCGTTAGCGAAGTCGCTCTCAAAGTTCGTCTGCCAGACCATGCTGCTCCGGCTCATGCCCAGCGGATGAAAGACGCGCTCCTGCATCAACTCTTCCAGCGTCTCGCCGGTAATGCTTTCCACTACCAGCTGCAACAACATCATGCCTTCTCCGGAATAGGCATAGCGCGTGCCCGGCTTAAAGTTGATATTCAGTTTGTGGTCCTCATTCAGCCAGCGCAAGTTGGGCAGTCCGCTGGTATGGTCCAGCAGCATGCGCGCCGTGATCCACCGGTAGCGCGAGTCTCCGGCCAGATCGTGATAGCTCGGGTATTCCGGCAATGGCTTGTCGAGATATTGATAGACCGGACGGTCAAGGTCCAGCCGCTTCTCATCCACCAGCTGCATCACCATGTAGGCAAACGCGACCTTGGTAAAAGACGCGGCGTTCATAACGGAATCTGCGGTCAGCGCCAGATGCTTTTCCGCATCGCGAAATCCATAGGCTTTCTGATAGACGATCTTGCCTTGATTGAAGAGGGTGATGCCGACGCCGGGGACCTCAGCCGCGCGCATCAGGCGCGTGATGGTAGCGTCGATTTCGGCGGGGCTGATTTTGCTGCCGTCCAGGCGCTGAAATGCCTGCTGGCTGAGGAGCGATGCCGCCGTTGTAATCACAAATGCCGCTAGCACTAGCATGCGTTTCATGGCGTAGCCCTCTGTTGAAGGATATTACGCCGGTGAAGGGGATTCGGTTCTGCAAGATTCATCTGAGCAAACAAGAAAAGGCCGTCATGAATCTGACGGCCCGTAACCAACAAACGCTTGTTGTTATTTCACTCCAATCGTGATCGAGGCTGAGTTATTGGCCGGATAATAGGTCATACCATTTCTCCTTGGTTTTTTCTTGTGGGCCACTGCTGCCACGGGCCTGATCAGGACGGCTCGAAGGAAATGCCCACACATTTCCACGCCCCGATGTGGCCCGTTGCATACGTGTATGCCGTTTTTCTTCCCTTTCTGGGCGATTGACGACGGACCGCTACACGTTTCGTGTCAGCGTAGCGGCTTGGTGCTTTGCTGTACGTGCTACGGAATACTGGCGAGTTGACCGGCCGAGATGTACCAGATACGGCCGTCGAAATTAATGCGGCCGTCGCCAATGTCATCACCGACCCACAGGTTCCCGAGGCGGTCCAGGAACAGCATGTTGGTGTGCCCACCGACAAAAGCGAATGGAAGAACGGCGCCGCTGGGATTGGTGCCGCCGGTGGAAATCAGCGTCGTGGACTGTTGCGGTTTGACCGTGAAGCGGAAGACGCCCTGTCCGTTGATCGACATATAAAGACGGTTGATGCCGTCAGAAACCAGACCAACGTGGTCCGCGCCGTTGAATCCATCCGAGATGCGAACAGCATTGCAGCCGCCCGTGCAAGTCTTCGCGATGGCGTTCGAAATCACCGACAAGCCGTCGGAGGTGGCCAGGTAGAGATCGGGACCAATGAAGGCCAGGGAGCGGGTCGGCCTGCCGTTGGGCGACGTGCCTACGGACGAAACGATCTGCGGAGCGCTTGGGTCGCCGAACAGCGCCGTCGGATTCGTAACACGCACGATGTTGCCGCTCTTCTGGAAGCCGACGTAGAGATTACCGTCAGGACCCAGGGCAATCGCCACCGGCTGATTGCCGCCTAGACCGGCATTCTGTGCCACCGGACCCATCCAGGACACAAAGCCCCCAACAGGATCAATCAGCGTGCGATGAACGCCGGGAAACGTCACCGATCCCGGCTGCCCTTTCTGCTGATCGTACGCGGTAATCCAAACCGTTTGGTTACCGTCATACGCAACCTGTCCGCTTTTGCAGAATGGGATGCACACAGCCGCTCCGCCCAGGCTCATGCCGTCATTTAGGTTATTGTCAAACGTAAGGATGCCGCTGTTGACGGGGTCTGGGGTTGTCGGATCAGCAGGCAGATAGTGGCGAAAACCGTTTACCTGGTCGGTGGCATAGAAAAAGCTGCCGACAACGACCCCTCCGCCCGGGGTATTGGGCGCTGGGACCTGGTTGGCGGGAAGGCCAAAGCCCGCACGCTGCGTGGCAAGGACCTGTCCCTGGGCAGAAACAAAGCTTGCCAGCATGAGCGCAACGGCCAGCCATGGCAGCACCCGCTTCATGCGATCTAAAAATGTTCGCTCGATGGATTGAACTTGTTGCTGATGCATCTCTTCTCCTTGGTCTTGGTAGTGATGGTTGAAAGTTGTGAACGCCTCGCGATCTCCGCGCACACTTATGGGAAGGCCCAAGCCGGGACCATTCATCGTTAGTTTGTGTTCTGTCTTAAAGCGCTCTTTTTGACCGGATCAGATCTCGTGCAAATGCTGCTTGCTCTTGTCCCGTGGCTTGGGATCTATGAAATGGATGCGTACTCAGGCGCGGCCTTTTGAGTTTGGTACCCGCAGTACCAGGCAAGCGATGAGCGCACGAACGGTTGTGATCTGAACCGAGTGATTTTTAAGTATCACTGTGCAAGTAGATTATCTTTGGGCAGAAAAAATATATTGAACTTGACGAGATATGGTTCATGTACCGAGATGGTACTCATGGGATGGCCTGCGCGGCAGCGGTGCGTGCACCATGGCGATGGCGCAGGGCAGAAGATTCATTGCTATTCGCATGCTGGAGATCGCTGAGTTGGCGACTGTGATCTGCCGGCCGGAAAAAAAATTGCTTTCGCTATTGCTTTCCCGGCGAACATATGGCAAAGTACCTTTGCTCTGGTTTTTCTCTCGACCTCCCGCCGCTCTCTCCAGACGGTGGGAGGGGTGGTTCTCGGACAACTAAAGCTAGCAATCGGTGGGTGATGCCGGCGCGGGCCGAAAACCACCGATCCTAACCAGGATTCGGCCAACACCGTAAAGATAGGCGCTCTGGTGCGTTCCCAGCGTGTCCGGCGGCCGCTGCAGGAATAGAGGGCTACCCCTGGGAATGGTTCCAGCGGGATTTTTCCTGGGATTCGGCAGCTGCCCGTCAGGATAGGACCAATAGGGCTCATCGGAATCGGCGATGTACGGCAGGTAAAAACCATACGGCATAGATCAACCTCAAATGGATGTGACCTTTTATTCAAGTTGTTCAGGATAGGCTTTCACATATTCGAGCGCCTTCCCTGCCATCTGTTTTTCGCCGCTGTAGCTCAGGGTTTTTGCGGCTTCTTCCAGCGGAAGCCAGTAAGCGCGGCGCACCTCGTGCTTCATCGCTTCAGTGATCTCGCCGATCTGGCCGGACTTGTACCGGGTCAGAAAGAAAGAAACGATCTTGAAGACTTTCTCGTTGCCGGCCCATTTGCGCACGTACACATATTTGATATCGCCCAGCTTGGCCACCAGGGAAGCCTCCAGGCCGGTTTCTTCGCTGACTTCGCGCAGAGCGGTTTCTTGCGGTTTTTCGCCGGCATCCACGTTGCCTTTGGGCAGCGCGATAACATCTTTGCGGTCGTCCGGTTCGCCTTCGCGTCCGGGCTCGATCACAGCCACCCACCACTGTTTTTTCATATGGCGCAAAACCAGCGCGCCGGCGGAGAATTCTCGAAGCATTTTGAAATGTCAGCAAGATCCGCTCCTGCCTGCATTAAGTTAGGCAGAAACTGGATTTGCAGCTATGTTTTTTATTGCGCTCTTAACAACACAAGAAGGTTACCAAGGTTACTGTAAGTTATCCGCTATTCAATGAAAAATAAGTGAAACTATACATATAGCTATCGCGTTCAAGTTATTGTGCAACATTTGGGGTAAAGCAGCATCTTACCTTTCAGATGAGTGCCCGGGCTGCGCCAGACGCAGCCGCAAGGAGCGCCGGTGAAGAATCCGCTGAACAGGATTGTGCGTTCAGTCAAGGCCCTGGGCCGTGAACTCAGCCGGCACACGGCGCCGGACGCGCCTGCCGAGCCGCCCAAACCGCCAAAACTCGGGATCGCATTGGGCGGCGGATTTGCCCGCGGGCTGGCCCACATCGGCATACTCAAGGTGCTGGAAGAAGAAAAAATCCCCATCGATTTTATCGCCGGCACCAGCGTTGGGTCGGTGATCGGCGCCGCCTATGCCAGCGGCATCTGCGCCAAGGAATTGGAAGAGGTTGCTTCGCTGGTCCGGTTTAAAGATTTCTCCCGCTGGACTTTCTCCCGCTTCGGCCTCTTCAGCAATGACAAGATGTCAATCTTCCTGCGCAAGGTCCTGCGGTGCAAGACCTTCGAGGAGTTGCGTATTCCACTGGCTGTCGCCGCCACCGATATCATCACCGGCGAACCGGCCGTCTTCACCAAAGGCGACCTCATCGAGCCGGTGCGGGCCAGCTGTGCCTATCCGGGAATTTTCCAGCCGGTAAGGATTGGCGGCCAGGTGTTGGTGGATGGCTTGCTCTCACACTCGGTTCCTGCCGATCCGCTGCGACAAATGGGCGCCGAGCGTGTGATCTCGGTTTATCTGGCTGCGCACTGGGTCAAGCCGGGCGGGCCGCGCCATGTTTTTGACGTTATCGGCCAGTGCTTTTCGATCGCGCAGTCACGCATGTGCGGCCCGTGGCAGGCCGCGTCTGACGTGGTCTTGACCCCGGAAATCGGCGAGTTTGCCTACGATGATTTCGTTCGCGCCCCTGATTTGGTTCGCACCGGAGAAATTGCTGCACGCGCCGCTATGCCGCAAATCCGCCAGTGGTTCCCTGTCTCCGAGCCGGGCTCCGCACTCGCGCCCGATCAGGCTTCCATATTGCCACCGCCCGGCCAAACCTGGCCGGCTGCCGGCGAACCGGCTCCCATCAAGAGCTAAAGCTTATTCAGGTCAAACGAGCTAGAGCACGGTGAAAGGAAAGTGGGTCAGAAGCTCGCCTTCCGGGGTCAGGATATCGACCACAAACCTGTCAGTAATCGGAGCATCTTTGATATCCACTGTGACGCGGTAGACTCGCTCGTCGTAAGGCACATCACCCGGCATGCCGATCAGTTCAACTGAGTCGGCAAACACTTCGCGTACCTCAAGCCCGTGATAAGCCTTGATGCGGAACCTGAGTTTCAACAGAAAAGCGTAAGGATCGTCGGGAATAATCACCGAACTGGCGGGCCCATCCAGAATAATCTTTCGTAGCGAAGCGGTGATGCGGAAACTGAAGTGATGCGGGAACTCATTCATCCGCGCACCAGCGGCAGTAATGATCTTAGCTTGCAGGCCCTCGGAGATATGCTGCGCGCCTTCCAGCTCGGGGCACTCAATCAGTCCCATCAACGAGAGATTGAGGCCTGATGGCTGCAACGTAATCACGTCATAGCCGGCGGGCATGGCGGAGTGAAGGCCGGGAAGTCTTTCCGGCGCCGATCGTGTGGCCGCCGGGAGGCTTGAAATCAACAAGACCAGTAGAATCCAACCGATTCTGTTGCGGCACACCTGCATAACTGATCTTTCACTCTTCCCAGCGTAACTCTTCCAGCTGTTCCCGCTTCAACTCTGGCGCGACGTGGCCGCGCCGTGATACACAAGAAGCTTCACTTGATGAGAGAAGGGTAAAACAAAAAAAGATGCTTCGCCTGCTCTGTTTTACCGCCCATCCAGACGATGAGGCGGGCGGCTTTGGCGGTACCCTGCTGCGCTACGCTGAACGCGGCGTTGAAACCCACGTAATTTGTCTTACTCCCGGCCAGGCGGCCACGCATCGCGGCAGCGCCAAATCAGATGACGAGCTTTCAGTGCTCCGGCGCGGCGAGTTTGCGACCGCCGGCAAGCTGCTCAAGATCAGCCACGGCAAAGTGCTGGACTATCCTGACGGCAAGCTCGATCGCCAGGACTTCCTTGCCGTAGTGGCCGATCTGACCCGCCGTGTACGCGAGATCCGACCGCACGTGGTCATGTCGATGGGCACCGAAGGCGCCATCACCGCGCATCCGGACCATTCCATGGTTTCCCTGTTCGCCACCATGGCCTGCCACTGGGCCGGACGCACCAATCGCTTTGCTGATCAGCTCGAGAACGGCCTTGCTCCGCATCGTACACAGAAGCTGTATTACGCCAGCGCGCTGTTTACCATGCCGCAACGCCAGCCAGTCTCATTGGCGCCGACCACCACCATCATCAACCTGGAACAGCGAGAAATTGACATAAAGATCGCCGCATTCAAATGCCACACCACGCAAGCCCCGCTGTTCGGCTTTTTTGAGGAGACCGTCCGCAAGCGCGGGAATCTGGAAGTCTTTCATCTGGCCAACGCCGCCACGCCGCGCAAAGTAGAGATGGAAACGGACTTGTTTGCGGGGATCGAAGAGTAGCTAATGCAGCTTGGTAAGTCTGTCACAGCATGGTACTGGCTAGTTCTCAAAATCATTGATCGGATGCCGAGACGTCAGAAGATTTCTCTGTTAGCTCGGCTTGTTGTGAAGCTCTATGCTAGAAATGCTCGTGTCACTCATCGAATCGGATGGGCTTATTGTTCCGCTCAAGATTTCAAACAGGCTGAGCAATATTTGCGAAAATCAATTGCTTTGGATCGGCGCGATGCCGATGCCCACCATAACCTAGGGGTCGCACTTAACGGTCAAGGCAAGTGGAAGGAAGCTCTCGCGTCGTTCCAAACCGCAACGACGTTGCGGCCAGATTCGTCCGACTTTTGGGCCGGACTGGGGCAATGTCAAAAGGAAGTTGGAGAGTTCTCCGCTGCCCGGGCATCTTTGAATGAAGCGCTGCATTTGAACTCCGACAACGCAGACGCTCTCCTACAGCTGAGTGTCGTGCAAGCCGAACTCGAGGATTGGAATGCAGCGTTGCAGTCCAGCAGGGCTTATACCCGGCTTCGCCCCGACGAGGAATTCGGGTATTGGGGAGAGTCCGCAGCTCTCTGTGAGTTGGGCAGGTTTGACGAGGCAATTGAGGTCGCCCAACGAAACCTCCAAATCAACCCGCGCTCCCTTCCAACAATCAAGGGCTTAGCGTGGACATACCAAAAACTTGGTCAATACCCAAAAGTCATCCAAGAGCTAAAACGAGCGCTTGAGATCGTGTCCGATTCCGCTGAGGTACGAGGATGGCTTGCCTGGGCGTATGTGCAAGTCAATGATATTGATGCCGCTTCAGAGCAGCAAAAAATGCTTGCACAACTTGATCCTTCTCTCGCCAATGAACTCGCCACACTGATCGCAGAAAGCAGAGAGTCCCGAAACAATTCCTAACAGCTCACTTCGCCACCGGCTTGATGATCTCGCTCAGCACATCCGGCTTTGATTCATCGCGCACCAGGTGAGCGTACTTCTCGCCGTCATGGTAGTTGAGCGTGAACGTTTTGAAATAATCGCCGTTCATCACCAGTAGCTCCAGGTTGGGACCTTTGCCTTTGCCTTCTTTCAGCGCATCGCGCAGAAGATCAGGATTGTACTTCCGTCCGTTTACCGCAACCACGGTAGTTCCCGGCGCCACGCCGGCCTTCCATGCCGGGCTATCGACAATTACGTCCTGAATGGCGCCTTTATCGTTGAGCGCAAGCCCGATGGAAAAGCGCGCATCCACCGCATTATTGGTCTTCTCCATGGCTTTGGTGAAATCACTTGGGTTCTCGTCATACACCAGCTTCCAGCCGCCGTTGATGATGCCTCCCAGCGGGGCGCCCGGCCCGTAAGTATCCAGGCGATCGCGCAGGAATTTCCTCCAGTCATAGGGCGTGACCTGGTTGAGCGTGCTGACTACGTCGTCGAAGGTGAAGGTCTTCACCATCGGTGCAGTGTTTCCTCCACCGTGGAAGATGCGGCAGAAATCGTTCAGCGACTTCTGGCCGTTGGTCTGCTGCCGGATCACCGTGTCGGCGTCGAGCCAGATCAAAAAGCCTTCCGGATAGTAGTCCACGCTGCGCCGCCAGCTTTCGAATTCGGGCAAGGCGCTGTAGAGCAGTTGCGCTGCATCGGCGGTATCCTGCAGCGGACGCCACGAGCGGCCCGGCGTGTGGTCGAGCGCGGCGGAAAGGTCCGCTACTTCATCCAGGAACTGCTGTTTGTTCCAGAGGCCGGTGCGCGCGGCCAGGATATTTCCCCAATAATCGGTCATGCCTTCATAGACCCAGAGCAGGTCGCCTTCCATCGGCTTCTGGTAGTCCGGAGTGGCCAGTCCCGCAGGACGGCGATATTTTCCGTTCCACGAGTGCGTCATCTCATGCGGCAACAGGGCGCCGGCGAGCCAGCGCTCGTCGTCATCGATCATGGTGCGCTCGGGCACTCGATCGTCGCTCGACTCGTGGTGCTCAAGACCGAAATGCGCGGTGTGGTCGCTCAGCGTAAGCAGGAAGTGGTAGTCGCGATAGTGGCGCGCTCCAAACAGAGCGCCGGTTTCGGCAATCAGCCGCTTGTAGCTGTCGATGGTCTCCTGCGGCATCTGCAGCGCTGACTCGCCATCGGAGACTTCATCGATAAAGTGCTGGATGGGCCCATCCGGCGTGAGGGGGATGCGGCGGAAGTGCGCGCCGGCAAGCACCGGCGAATCCACCAGCGTGGTGAGCGACACCTGCTGAAAGTTAATCTGGCCGCCAGCTTCACCGGCTACCGGCAGCGCCGTGCCGTAGTGCCAACCCGAGGGAAATTTTGCTGAAGCGATGATCTGAATATCGTCACTGCGCGGGCCCAGCGGATAGAGCACTACCTGGTTCCAGCTCAGCACGGCGAGCTGCGTGGTCGCCGAGGCTCCCGATGAAAAGCCTTCCGGCGGCGCCGGCATCACCAGATCAAGATCGGCTTCCAGAGTTGTGACTCCCGGAGGAACCGTCAGGTCGATCTCATACATTTCGGCTAAATTGCGTCGCCATGTGAGCCTTTGCCCGTTGGCAAAAAATTTCAGGCCGGTCAGGTCGGTGATCGGGCCGGTAGGTCCGTGCTCACCCGGAATCCACTTGGGATAAACCAGCTTGACTGCGCCCGCGACGACCGGAATCTGCAACTGCGCGTGCAGAATTTTTTCGGGCGCACGCGTGGCATCGACAGCCAACTTGATCGGCTGCGTCAGCGGTGCATTGGCAGCAGCCGGTGCGGGCTGCTTTTTTTGCGCAACGGCACTCAGAGTGAAACTGGCTAGAATCGTAAGAAGGCAGATAAAACGCAGCGGGCGTTGGGAAATAGACATAGGTTGTGATTATCTCCGAGGCGAGCGAACCAGACTAAAGAAGCCCAGGCGGGAACGCAAGAGAAACCAACTCAGTTTGCGCGTTTTGGCGAGGGGATGACTTGATGGGCTAACTTTTTTTCTTCTTCGCGGGCTTTTTTTCTTCCGCCTGGCCCGTCACCGTGGCCAGGACTTTATCAAAGGCCTCTTTGGCCGTCATCTCTTTAGTGCGGCTCTTATTGTGGCGATATTTGTGCTCGCTGTTACAGGTCCGGCAGCGCGTCCGCAGCACCTCGTCTCCCATCATCGACACAACGGAATGGTCGGTCGTGCGTTTGCATGATGAACAATGGTCGTCAATGTCGTCGCCCAGACGCATAGGTGCCTCCTGCAATTCTGCCGCTTGGCTCAGCTTATTTTGCCTTGAAACCAGTGGCGCTGTCTCGCGTTTATGATTAAATCTGTAGCGTGCCTCTCAATCAACGCGGGAAATTCATTACCTTTGAAGGCCTGGACGGCGTGGGCAAGTCCACGCAGTTGGAGAACCTCGCCACCTATCTGCGCGAACGTGGTATTGACGTGCTCACCACACGCGAACCCGGCGGCACTGCGCTGGGAGAGAAGCTGCGCACGGTCCTGCTGAGCTCGAGAACATCCGGTCTCTCGCCTTTGGCCGAACTGGCGCTCATGTTTGCCGACCGCGCCCAGCATATCGACGAGCAGATTCTGCCGGCCCTCGAACGTGGACAGTGGGTTCTGTGCGACCGCTTTACTGACTCCAGCGAGGCCTACCAGGGCGGCGGACGCCAACTGGGAACGGAGATCGTGCAGCAGCTTCATCGATCACTCTGTCACGATCTGCAACCCGACCTCACCATCCTCATGCTCTCGGATGCCGCCCGCGCCGTGGCCCGCGCCCGAAAACGCAACGTTGGGCAGTCAAAACAAACAGAAGACGACGAGAACCGGTTTGAAAAAGAGAGCCGAGCTTTTTATGAGCGGGTTCTGGCGGCGTATATGGCGATCGCCCAGCGTGCGCCGCAGCGTGTCTCTGCCGTGGACGCGGCCGATCCGATCGCCAAAGTGCAGAAAAAAATCGCGCGGATCGTCGAGGAGCGATTATTGGCGCAGGCCGAGCGCAAGCACGGCAGTTGAGTCCCGTCACCACCAGTTGGCATCAGTTGGATCCCGCGGGCTGACTGTGCGGCTGGATTGCTGCTGAACACGCTTCAGGCTTCAAGGCGTATTCATTCGCATCCAAAACAAATTGCTGGACCGGCTTCCTTGCTGCTGACTGAGGATAGTAGGTGAGCACCTGCTTACCGGTATCAGTTTTGATCGTCAACTTAACCTGTTTGGATGGATCGCCGTTGTAAATCGACCAGCCAAGGAGCTGCTGGCCATCGCGAAGCCCGGCCTTGTAGGCTTCGCTGTCCGGTTTCACGCCGATGACTTTTTTGGTATCGCCGGTGATGGAGCTGCGGTCGAAGCCCAGCTCGAATGATCCAAGCATCTCCGTATGCGCCTGGAGACATGGACCCAGTGCGCTCTCCGGCAGTGGAATGACGCCTCCACTCTGCGCATACCGGTGGAATTGCTCCAGCGAGGCTTTTTTCACGTACCTGCCCGCCGCGGCAAAAATTCTCTTGTTGGTAAGCAGCATCGGCTTGCCGTGATGGCCTTGTTTGTAATCGGTGTTTTGCTGCACCAGATAAAACATCAGATCATCGAGCGAAGAATGGCCATGGCTTTCCTGGCGAATCGTGGCATCGAGCCAGGCGGCAATCACGATGCCGCGACGGCGCTCAAGTCCGGGCAGAGCTGATTTGTCGGCGCTGCGGCGGCGTACGAATTCATCCAGAGAAACGTCGATGGCTTCGCCCATGCCGTAGTTCCGTAGTTTCCCGTTCATCGACTGGGCATAATCGGGAAAGGACTCCAGCCCGGCGCGCAGGAGCATCAAGTCCTCGTAATATCCGGTGAACCCCTCGTAGAACCAATTGACGCGCTCTTCCGGGTCGGGCACATGGCCGATGCGGTAAGGGTTCCAGGAATGAAAATTCTCATGCGTCAATTGCCGGAGGACGCTCGGGGAAATTGTGTCCTGGCGGGAAAGATGCTCCATGAAAGCATTGGTCAGCGCTGTGCCGCCCTGGCTGCCGCGCACCTGCGTAAACGGCGTGAGCGTGATCAGGAAGTAGGGAAAGCTGTTGTCATGCCAGAAGGCGCGCTCGTATTCGATGATCCTGCGCACCTGACTGGTCCACTCGTCGTCAGTAAAGCTCCACTTGCCGCGGATCGCGAAGTCCACGGCGTTCCCGGCAACCGTGGTGCGGAAGATACGGTAATCGCCGCCGACAAAGAGATAGTTCTGTGCGTCACTCCAGCTGCCGTGAAATGACTGGCAGCGCTCGTCTGTGCCAAAGCTGGTGGCGAGCGACCACGTTGCCGGAAGCTTCGACCAGTCAAAATGCACATCCACGGTCTTGAAAAGGTCGAGTTTGGGGCCGACCACCGAAGTCGGGCCCACGATATGAGAATATTCCGGCGAAAGATCTGACCGGAACCGGGTGTTGGCATTCAGCGGGCCGCTCCAGTCCTTGATCAAAACATAAGATATTTTCACGACACTGCCGGGAGGAAAGCGCAACTGCTTAAACTTGGGAGAGTTTGTGTCGCTGATGATGGTTTGCGCCGAGAGAGCGGTGAGCTCAGTGACCGACTTGTATGCTTCCTTCTCGCCCGCCCACTGTGACGGCAGCTCGAGCTTCGCTTTGCCCGACGGATTGCCTTTGAATTCCAAGGTGACGCGGAGACTCATCTTGTCTTGCGTCACGATCGGTTCAAAGACGTAATTCAAGACATTGGCGGAATCAGGCGCGGGAAAGCTGCACTGGCCGAGTGCCAGCGCACTGCCGAACACAAGAAAAACCACCAGGATGAAGTTACGGCGATTCATGAATACGTTGTTTGTCTTGGAGCCGGCAATTATAGCGCCAGCGGTTGCGCCAACTACTTGCCAAGCCGGACATTGGCAGAACGATTACTGAAGCAAAGCTTGCAGTGAAATCTTCTAAAGTTGCCAGGAACGAAGCACTGAGAGCGTGGGCGTCTGGTGCCGGGCTGCGCCGCTAGTTTGCCGCAGACGTTGGCTGAACTGGCCTTCCATGCGCCGAAAACCAACCCAGCAGGCGCCGCTCAAATTCGTCATGCGCTACTGCCCAGGCCATGGTATGGCCGGCATGTGGAACCAGCCAGAGCTGCACATGGTCCGGCGCAGCGGCGGCAATGAGTTCGGAATGATGCGGAGAGATGCTCCAGTCTTCTTCACCATGAATCAGCAGAACCGGTACTGAGGAGTGCACGACGGCTTCCAGAGGATTTGGCTGCAGGAGATCAATCCCGTAGCGAAGCCGTGCATACGCGACCGCCGACCATACGACCGGGCGGCCCAACGTCTTGCCGAACCACGGCTGCAGATGCAGCGGACCGGAGATTCTTTCATAGCTCATCTCCCGCGCCGTGGAGAACGGGCTTTCCACTGCAACCGCGCAATAACGTTGCTCTGCCGCCAGTGATTGCAACATCAACGCGGCGCCATAGGATTCGCCAAAACCATACACGCACTGCGGCGGATCGTGCTCATAGAGCCATGAGACCCAGCGATGTATGTCGTCGGATTCCTTGATGCCGTAGGTTGCCAGTTCACCGCCGCTTTCGCCGTGATCGCGCGCATCCGGCAGCAGGACGGCGTATCCGTGTTCCAGAAAGAGTCTGCCATATCCGGCTACGCCTTCGCGATTGTCGGTGATGCCGTGAAGAAGGATGACCGCGTTGCCGTTAAACGTATGTGGATGGATGTACCACGCTTTCAGCACCGCACCGTCAGCCGCCTGAATGCTTATGTCCTGCAACTGGGCCTGAAACTGATTGTGCGCCGCCGCGAGAACGGCGGGCCGGTAGCGCAGAGGACGGTGCGGCAGCTTCAGCGACATATCGGCGATCACCACGCCGGCCGTGGTGGCAAATGCCAGATACGAAACGCTGGCTACGGCCAGGATCTTCCAAACCAGGCCTAGTGGCAAAACGGATGGACGGCGGGATGGTTGCATGTGCTTGATTGAACCGCGAAATTGCAGCCCCTCATCAATAAAGACGTGCTGCCGTCCTAAAGAATTACATCGGGATCAAGAAAAACCGGTGATACAGCTAGGGCTGCAGGCTGAAATTCAGTGTGGTGGTTAAACCGGTATTCACCGCTGCCGTACCGTTTATCGCGGTATAGCCACTTGCAGAGACGCTAACCGCATAGTTGCCGATAGCGATCCAACTTGAGTTGTAGGCTCCGCTGCCATCGGTCACGACCGTCTTGTTCACACGCAGTTTCCCGCCGGTGAATGTAAGGGTAGCGTTCGCGACAGGCGCGCCGCCGCTGTTAAGAACATGTCCGCTGATTCGGCCGGTGGTGGAGACAAAAATTTTCGTGGGACTCGGCTCCGCGGCGGCATTGAGCGTTGCCGTTGCGAAGCGGGCGTTGCTCTGCCAGCCTGTCTTGCCCGCGGTGATGGCCAGAGACTTACGCGCGTGTTCCGCCATGGTGAAATTGCCGTTGCTGTCAGTGACCGCGGAGTGTGAGCCATCGGAAACCGTGATGCCCGCAGCCACTGAGCAATCCACTGCTTTCTTCACGATGCCGGAGATCGTGCCGGGCGCAGCAGACACTCCGGGATTGCGATACGGAACTACGAACTGGTTGTGATCGTCAGTCTTGAACGAGTCGAGATAGGGCGAGTAGGTGCTGACGCTCACCCGGTTCAGCGACGGCGAAATCTTCACCAGGCGCAGATAACCGCCACCGCCCAGCGGATCGGATTGATAGTCGGAGAGAATTTGATTCACCAGGTTGCCGTTGGCGCCCAGGTCCATGCGCCGGCCGGTGCCGTCGCCTTCCACCACATGCCCGCTCAGCACCAGATGAACATTGGGATACTTCCGCACCAGCTTCCACCACATGTCTTCACCGTTGTTGTCCTGGCCCACGCCAAAGCTGCCGGCGCTGTTCTCATCGCACTGCGAGATGCGCGTATTGTCAGCGTAGGTAAACATGTGGGTAACGATGATGACGTCTTTATCCTGATTGGCTTTGATAATGCCGTCAGCCCAGGCAAGAGAGGTGTCGCGTGCGGCGAACTCAAGCACCACGATCAGATACTTGCGGCCGTTCACCGTGATCAAGCCATAGAAATTCTCATTACTGCCCGCAGGAAAGCTGCCGCGATACCAACCGGCCCCGGTGTAACGCGCTGGACCAAAGAATGCGTTGAAGTTCTTGCTCGACGCTGTCCGGCCCGCGGGATTGTTCTTGTCATAGTCGTGATTGCCCATCGCGATCATGTAGGGAACTTTGCCCTGCAGCAGGCGCACGGCAGCATCAGCGTTCTGCCACTGCGCCAGGCTGCCTCCGCTATCGACAATATCGCCCAGGCCGGCCACCAACTGTATGTTCTGGTCCTGGACGTGATTCGCGATCCACTGCGTCTGCGCAGCGAAGATCTCCGGATAAGTGGAGGAATAGAACTGCGTATCGGGTAAGGCGACGATGGTGAACTCGTCAGCAGGAGTCGGCGAAGGCGCCGGAGACTGCGCGCAAAGCGCGCCCGATAAGAAACAGAAGCTTAAGATGGCAAGAAATGATGGAAATTTTCCTGGGAGCATGAGCGGAGGGTAACGAGCAGACGCAGCACCGACAATAAGGCGTTTCGCGGCGTAGTACGCTAAGGTTACATGTCTCTTCCGAGAGAAGGCGCCTTAGATCGGACGTTAAATTCCGGTGAAAACGCGAACTCCGCTGTTGCGTTGCCAAGCTCTTACCCATCGCTGAGGGTGGTCCAGCCGCGACAAGAAGGACACAGCTACTTTCCTGCGTACATCTGAGCTGCTTTTTCCACCAGTCCCTTGGCATGCATACGCGCAGGGTCGATGACCTTCATATTGTCCCAATCGTAGGCAAACTCCTTACCGCATTTCAGGCAAACGAAGTAGGTCCCGGTGATGGAGGCAACGCCGGTACGCAGCGTCCCGGGACGGCAGGTGATCAGCGGAGTACATTTCTTATGGCGGCAGGCAAAGACCTTCGACCAGGCCAGTTGGAAGAGTTCAATTACCACAAAACACCTCTCTCGATGGGGGGCCCGCAGAGGTAAAAAGCAATTCAATCGCCATTGTTTGCTGGACGATAGAGACGGGGAATCCCTGTGCCTGCGATCATCTGCCTCATTTCTTAGGCAATGATTAGAGGGTGGTTAAAAAGGCTAATGCGTTGACGGGACAGCTCGGCCGCACAGATTTTTGGCGCAGTATATGGAGAGAGTAACAATGAAAGTGTGTAAAGGATTGACGCGAATGCGCCCAGAAAAGTTATAAGGGGGATACGGCTTCCGGGTCCATATCCCCCTATTAGCAGTCGACGGATGAGCCTGCTTCTGTAGTAATAGAGTCAGAAGGGGGGGCAAAAATATAGACTTTGTACAAATTTTCCCAAAAAAGTACGTCACCGTGTAAGCTATTCATAATTAAGGAGATAAGTAGACACATATCCTCGGGCCGTTGTTTCCGGGGCTTCGGTCTACAATGATGGCCATGTCGTTTTCCACATTTCAGGGGAATTCCGGGGTCGTACAGCGGCTACGTGAGGCCCTTGCCCGTGATCGCTTCCCGCATGGGGTGATCCTGGCGGGGCCGCTGGGCGCAGGAAAGTACACGCTGTCGTTGATGCTGGCCCGGGCCATGAACTGCCTGCAGCCGCCGCAGACGGATGGCCTTCCCGACTTTTGCGGCCTATGTGAAAACTGCCGGCGCATCGGCGAAGCTCAAGACCTTGACGCGCGCTTTGCCGAAGCCGTGGAAGCGCGCGAGGGGCTGCGCGAAACCGACAAGCGCGAGACCCGCATCCTGGTGCAAACGCACCCGGACGTCATGGTAGTGCCGCCTGATCCGCCGCAGATGATGATCAAAGTAGACCAGGTGCGGCGGGTGATCCAGACATCGCATTTCAAGCCGCAGGAGGCGCGGCGCCGGGTCTTCATCTTTACGGATTCTTTATTTATGAAGGAAGCGGCCAACGCCTTGCTAAAAGTTCTTGAGGAGCCGCCGGAGTTCGCAAATCTTTTCCTGCTGGCGCGGAACCCCGGAGAGCTGCTGCCGACCATCCGCTCGCGCTCTGTAACGTTTACGCTGGCAGCGCTGCCGGTAGCGGAGATCGAAAGCTACCTGGCAAAAGACCGGCCGGAATGGAATGCCCGTCAACGACAGCTGGCGGCGCGTTTGAGCGGTGGCGCTGTCGGCCGCGCGCGAACCCTGGACCTGGAAGAATACGTGGCTGCACGCAAAGACGCGCTGGCGCTGCTGGTTACGGCTGTACGTTCATCCGACCACTCTGACCTCTTCCGCACCACGGAGACGTATCGCGCCGGAGGCGAGGGCAAGGCAAAGACTGACAGCCTGCTTGCGGCTGTCTATGGCCTGCTCAAAGACCTGCTCGCGCTGATCTCCGGCACGCCGGAGCTGGTGCGCAATACTGACATTGCAGCGGAGCTCAAATCGCTGGCCGCGAGCGTCGATTTCAACTGGATCGCACAGGCCACACGGCAACTGGGACAGGTGCAGAGCGGAATGCGCCGCAATGTACTGCGCCCGCTCTCGCTCGATGCCTTCGCGCTGGCGCTGGAACGTTAGCAAATCTTTGCAATCATTTGCCTTGTTCCTACTTGCATAGGGTCGTTGGCCTTCCAGACAATTGAAAAGCCGAAGCGCGCTATGATACGGTTACAGTCAATCCGCACTGAATTCTCGGCTACATTTTGGGTTCAGCTCGGCTAGCCGAGTCGGCGTTTCCCGCCGATGCAGTTTCTAAAAAGCGGGACGGACAATTATGAAAGAAGGCATGGAATCAACTGCTGCTCGCCAGGCTCCCGAGCGCACCCAGCAAGAAGAATTCGTAAGCCGCAAGCTGATCCGTCCATCGCTCAGCTCTCCGGCGCCGCGCACCGAACCAGTCTCTGAGCGCCGCGAGCGGCTGGAGCGTACCGATCGTATGCCCTCGAACGGCCCGCGCCGCAACGGTGGCGCACCGGAACAGACCCACGCCGAGAATTACTACTACCAGAAACAGATCCAGGGCAAGACGCCCGTGGTGGTGGTGTTGAAAGACGGCGAAGAGCTCGAGGGGATCATCGAGTGGTATGACCGCAGCTGCATTAAGCTGAGCCGCGGCAGCGCTCCTCATCTTCTGGTGTATAAGCCCGCGATTCGCTATATCTACAAGGCCGGCGAAGCCACCAACAAACCGTAAAATCCCATCCATGCATGCGCTTTCTGCCGTCACCGGCTTTCTTGCGCACAACTGGCAGGAGCTGGCCGGCTTTTTGACCGGCGCGCTCTGCGTGTGGCTGCTGATCCGGCAGAACATCTGGAACTGGCCTATCGGGATCGCCAACAACATTGTTTACGTCATCGTTTTTTATAAGTCAGGCCTTTACGCCGACTCCGGCTTGCAATTCGTCTACATGGCAATCGCTTTTTATGGCTGGTGGAACTGGCTGCATGGCGGTGTGAATCGATCTGAGCTGAAGGTGGACCGCGCTTCGCCGATTGGGATGCTGGGCTATGCAGGCATCGCCGGCGCTGTCACCGCGATTCTGTATCTGATTCTGCGACTCACGCCTAGCACTGTTCCTTTTGCTGACGGATTGACGACAGCGTTGTTTCTTACTGCGCAGTTCATGATGTCACGCAAACTGGTGGAGAACTGGTGGTTCTGGATCATAGGCGACGTGCTGGTGATCGGGCTTTATGTTTACAAGCATCTTTATCTGACGTCCGCGTTGTATCTGGTTTTTCTGGCGATGTCGATTGCGGGATTGGTAGAGTGGAGAAGGGCGGCGCGAAAGACGGTTGCCGCAGGCGCGACCGTGTAATGGGCGCCGCACTGGCGCACAGATGATCCCACCCTTCGCAAAATCCCGAAGGATGGGGCACCAGGCACGCGGGAGTCGGCAGTCAGAGCAGGTACATAAAGCAGCTAGTGCTCACAAAAATCGGCGATAATCTCTAGTTATGTCCCAGGCCATTGACAACCTGCTCGTCCTGGCGCGCCATGCGCGGTTTGACGATCCTGATGGCGCCAGGCGAGACCTGGTTGAGGCCGTTGCTCTCGCCCGCAAAGCCGAAGACCCGCTGCAACTGGCCAAGACGCTCACCGCGCTGGGACAGATTGAGCGCGATTTGCACCGCATGGATGAGGCGCTGCGGCACTATGAAGAAGTGGCGGATATTTATCGCAGCGTGGATATTCCGCTGAAGTTCGCCCACGCCGTCCGTCACGCCGGCGATATTCATCAGGATGAAGGACATTTACAGCTCGCCGAACCCTGCTACGTGGAAGCGCTAACCATTTATCGGGCACACCCTGAAACTCCTCCGCTTGATCTGGCGAATACGCTCCGCGGACTCGCACTGTTGAAAGAAGCAATCGGTGAGCCAAAGGAGTCGGTGGCGCTATGGCAAGAAGCCAGAAATCTTTATGCCAGTGTGAACGTTGAAGCTGGCGTTCAGGAGAGCGAGCGCAGGCTGAAGCATCTGGGATGAATCAAGCGGAAGGCTCTTGTCGCTCCGCCTGCAGGGCGGCGAAGAGGAAGGTTGCAGTAGGCGCGACCGTGTTATAGGCGTTGCACACCGCTTGCCACCCGTTCATACTTCAAAAATCAGTAATCCCTACGAGATCAAGAGGTTTTAATAACTCACGAAATGCCTGATTATAGTCTTTACTGAAATCCGCATATTTCAGCCCTTCTAAGAACACGGGAAGACTGCAACTCTTATGGAGCAAAGGCATTATCTTGATTGGTTTGCCGTCGATTTGGAGTTTCATTGCGATTTCAAGCTCTTTCTTTACCCATGGAGAAGATACCGATTCTGGCGAGAGGATAATTGCGAAAAAATCAGTTTGGTCAATTCCTTGGGCAATCTTTTCGATAAGAGAATCTCCGACGCCGATCTCAGCTTCATCAATCCAGACTCGCGCACCAGCTAACAGAAGGTCTGTTTTGAGCTGTCGCGCAAAAGGCTTGTCCGAGTGCGTGTAACTGAGGAATATGGTGGGTGCATCCGGATCATAAAAAGGTACCTGGCCTTTCATCAAATCATGAAGATCATCTCGAAGGTGCAACTCCAACTCGGCCAATGATTGAACATAATGCCGTCGAGCGATGCGACGCATCACTGAAGGTGCAAGTGTCTCTGTGTCTCCTCGTATCGTATAGTGGAGTATGGGTTTCTTTGAACGTACCGCGAATTGCATAACGCTGTCAGAATACAGGTAATTGTAGTCAGTCATTCCAAGCACAACCGCCCCAAGATGCGGTCTATATATCCACACAATGGCATCAACCTCGGCTATCGCACGATGAGGATCTTGGACACCGTCGGGCCAAAACTCGTCTCTATCTTCATACGAGACGCCACCCGCCTCAATTATTAGGCGTTTCGCCAGTGCGTGAGCTTGAACTCCTGCGCCTATTGTGGCAGTAAAAATCTGCGGTGCCATTAAATCACGCCGAACTTTCTGAGAAGCGCAAGCTGTCGCGCCAGCTTGTCAGTATCCAAGCTGGAGTCAACACTAAAGTTCACTGTAACGCCCGCCTTAGCAGACTGCGCCCCCTTGGCGCTTTCTTCTTTGGCTTCCTCTGCGTTACCAAATTCCAAGTTGGCCTCATCGTCACCACTGCCTTCGCGATTATCCTCTTCTTCGGTCGGCTCAACTGGGTCGATCGGTAATTTCGCAATTAGTTCGTGTGATTCGGTAGGGAGGCCATTAGCTTGAACCAACGTTATGGAATCTTCATTTGATTTCCCGAGCCTAGCGGTCTCTGCTGAATCGATAAAGAGCTTTACACACTCATCCGCAGAGTCAGGATGAACTTTTAGACTAAGCGCGGTCTGCCGGATCTTCGCCTTTGAAACGGTGTCGCCATGGAAAGTGTCGAAAATCTGTTTGAAGATCTTTGAATTGAGAAAAGCACTTTGAAGAAGGGGGGTTCTTTCTTCTGGTGGCGCCGCCTCGATCTCTTTTGCCAATTTGGTGGCGTTGTATGCGGCTGATTCACCTTCAAGTAGTCCGTACTGCTTCAACGCTGACAAACGAATTTTGCCTGTAGCTCCGCTACTGCCGAATACGCCAGGGAGTATCGTTTGTTCAGGCTGGGGGCCAGTGTGAGTCTTCCGAACCAGTTTTTCGGCGTATTCTAATGCCTGCTTAAGAGATTCACGGGGAAACAGGGTCCCGCCCTTCCGTCCTCCCTTAGGCATTTGCTTCTTTGTAACAGCCACTTTGTCGCTTCCGGCCATTAGTGTTTACCTCCCGTCGGCTTTATCGCCGAGAGTAACTCTTGGAGCCCTCTCTCGTAGGACCCTGAAAAATCTGCATATTTTTTGTCACGGATACTCTCAGGAAGTTGGGCTTCATCTATTTTGACCGGCAGTACCGTAACTTCGCGGCGTTCGATCTCCCTAACGAGCGCTCCGTTTAGTTCTTTCTGTACCCAAGAGGACTTACTTGAGTTTTCACTCACGACAACAAGGAAGAAGTCCGATTCAGCGAGACCCTGGGCCACTTTTTCTGGAATCGAGTCGCCGACGCGGATTCGCTGTTCATCCAGCCACACTTGAACTCCATTGGCAACCAGATCGGCCGCGAGTTGCCGGACAAATTTCTTATCGATCGAGCTGTGGGATATGAAGGCTACTCGCTCTTGAACGTTCTGGATGTGACGGCTCTGCTTGGTAGCTACCGCATCATTAACAAGTGCTTCAACACGAACGCCCAAGTCTAGCACTTGAAAGTTATTTGCCCATTTTATTAAGGGAGCGATGCCACTTTGATCGTAATTGTTGTCGCCAGCAATGGTTGCGGCTTTGCGCATTGCGTCCTCAAGGTTATTTCCGAGAGCCATAAATTGTCGAATGCTGGCGATTAGCGGCAGGCGCAATAGGGCTTCACGTACGACGCTTCTTTTCTGTTCAAGGCTGCCCTTGTACGGATATGCTTGGGTAAGTACATAGGAGTCAGCGTCAGGAGACTGTACTAAGCCGATGAGTCGAGCATTCTTGAGCAGCTTGCCCGCGGTTCTCGGATCGATACCTGCAAATTGCGAGATTGACTTACTCGATGGGCTATCTAGCCACGCAATAGCATCTAACGCCTCAAAAAGAGGTTCAACGCTAACTGCCTCAAAACGAATAGCAGACTTATCTTGATCAGCTTTCGATCTACCGGCCATAGATTGCAGCTAATTATCTACTATGGGTCCAATAGATACCAACATTTAAATCGCACTCATCGTAACTCAGTCTCCATGTACTCTTTTGAAAAGGAACTCTTGCCCCAATTCTCTGATGTAAATGGCATTTATTTCGCTACTGTTTGGCTGCCCTTTGGGGGCGAAATAAGCATCTAGGGCTTACGGATCCGAGCTAGGCCGTTCCACCCTTGGGAATTAGTTATTGCTAATGAAATTCACTTGACGTTTCTCTTTAGTATCGTTACCATAGGTAACGAATGAGAACATTCTCCACACGAGAAGCTGCTAAGAAATTAGGCATTACGCATGCGGCACTCAGTAAATACATTTCGGCGAAGAAGATTCCTGCCCCCAAGTCAGTAACCAGCGGCGGGATGACGATTCATCTGTGGACCGACAGGCAGATTGAGCATGTCCGCCAACTTCTGCCGAAGATCGCCAATGGGAGAAAGACAAGGCACGGGAAGAAGACGCAGGCAAGAGTGCCTGCGCCACAGAAGAAGAAGTAACCCAAACCCAAGGGGCAGCGCCCGGTGATATCAGCACCGAACGCGCCCTAACCAACACTGCCTACCAAAGGAGGCAACGATGGCTGCAAGTAAAAGTAAACGCTCCGCCCGCACGGCGCAACATCAAGCTCAACCCCAACAACACCCCCATCCCCAACTGAAATCCCAGCTGTTTGAAACCCTGAAGCACCTGAATCGCGGTTTTGGCGTAGCGCTTGCTGCGTTTGACCGACTTCAAAAACAGGACCGCTGGCAAAAGCCGGGTATGTTCCCCACCAGCTGCCTGCTGGATTACCGCAATCGTACTGAAGAGCTACGGGCAAGGGCGAATTTCGAGCTGTTGCACTTTTTCTCCGGGCGCGAGGAGCGCGAGGCCGAGAAATTCGAACGGCTGCGACGAAGCCGGGGCTAACGTCATTAGTTTTTGACCCTTTATCTGGCCTGGCATGTGCGTCAGGCGAAGCGTAGGGACGTAGCGGTGCTACGTCTCTACGTTAAGAGAATGGCAAACAAGCACAAAGTTTCGAGAGAACTCCCTGATGCGGCATGGCAATGGACACATCCTCGGGATTCCTCGACTCCCGCTTAGTCGCATTCGCTCCCGCGCGGTCGCTCGGAATGACAGAATTAAGAGGGGCCAACCCTTACGGCCCGGCTGAAGCCCGGGCCCTGATACGAACCAAGAAATTGAGGTCGTCTCCGGCGTGGGTTTGTCAAGATGTCCTATTTCGCGCGTGACAAAGCCGCCCATTTTCGCCTATTCTTCAGAGGCAAGACCGAGAGCGGCGTCGGAGAGCAATTGGCAATTAGCAAATAGCAATTAGCCAAGGCGAAAGCTCCAAAAGGCCTGCATCCTCGTTACGGTCCGCGAGCTTTCCGCTCGCCTGCTGTGACAAAATCCAGACAGTTGAAGTGTGCCCGGAAGAATCGCCGGGATCGCCGACATCGCGCGGGATCGCCGGGATCGGGAAAAGCAAAAACTAGAACCCCAGAAATCAGCAGTTTAAAAAGCAACGGGAGCCACCTACGGGTGGCTTTTTCTAATTTCTGCCCA
The DNA here is from genome assembly GCA_036557225.1 of Candidatus Angelobacter sp. Lineage (GTDB taxonomy): Bacteria > Acidobacteriota > Terriglobia > Terriglobales > Acidobacteriaceae > Angelobacter. Next base: position 38,161 of record DATBHX010000128.1, on the reverse strand, counting down.
TTCAAAAGCGGCGCGAATGGGATCGCACGGAGCCAAAGATGACAAAGCAAGAAGTATTGGAGGCCATTGTGGCCTGCAAAGAGAAGCTGGGCCATGTGCCCAGCCGCACGGAGTTGACCAAGCATTGCAAGGTCAGCCGGCAGCAGATCAGACGGCATTTTGGGACTTACACGCAAGCGCTCAAAGAATGCAATCTGGAACTCCCTAAGAACCATATGGTGGAAATGGAGACGTTGTTCCGAGACTGGGCGGATATTACCCGCAGACTGAAGAAAATTCCTACGGGGGTTGAATACGAAGAGCAAAGCCAGTACAGCATGAAGCCACTGATGCAGCGATTTGGCTCATGGCGAGCCATACCTGCAGGGCTGAAGCTGTATGCGGAAGAGCGAGGCTGGACGGAGGAGTGGCAGGACGTGCTGGAGCTGGTCCAGGAAAGGGAGAACCACCCGCGGGTCAGAGGGCCGGCCACGGTGGTCCCGCTGGCAGGAGTGACCATGATGCCGGACCGGCCTGCCTACGGGCCGCTGATGCACCCCTGCCCAATGCTGTGCGCGCCCACCAACGAGGCGGGCGTGTTTTTTCTTTTTGCGGCCATGGCGGAGCAATTGGGGTTTGCCGTATTGCACGTCCAGACGGAGTTTCCGGATTGCGAAGCCCTGCGTGTGGTAGCGCCCAACCGGCAACAAAGGGTACGGATTGAGTTTGAATATGAAAGCCGGAATTTTTTGCTGCACATGCACGATCCGAAGGGCTGCGACCTGATTGTGTGCTGGGAACACAACTGGCAGGATTGTCCACTGGAGGCATTGGAACTGAGGAAATTGTTCAGCAAGCAGCGAGAACAGGAAACCGGGTGATCGGAGAGGCAAAGCAAACACAGATGACACTGATCGGAGTTAGGGACACCGCCGAGGGCGGCGGTGCCACACGAGTATCGCGGTCGCAGGCAAAGTCAGCGGTAATCACGAAGGATCGTCCGCGGGCGAGGGCGCCCGCGCTCCAAAATCACAAAATCCCTTAAAGTTTCGGCAGCACAATCCCTGACTGCTTCTGGTACTTCCCTGCCTTGTCTTTGTAGCTGACTTCGCACGGCTCGTCGCCCTGGAAGAAGAGGATCTGGCACAGGCCTTCATTGGAATAAATTTTGGCCGGCAGAGGTGTACTGTTGGAGATCTCAAGCGTGACAAAGCCTTCCCATTCCGGTTCAAAGGGCGTAACGTTCACGATGATGCCGCAACGGGCGTAGGTTGATTTGCCGACGCAGATGGTCAGAACGTCGCGCGGGATCTTGAAGTACTCAACCGAGCGCGCCAGGGCAAAAGAGTTCGGCGGGATGAGCACCGACGGGGCCTGCACACTGACAAAAGATCGTTCGTCGAAATTTTTGGGGTCGACAATGGCGGAGTTGACGTTGGTAAAGATCTTGAATTCGTCGGCCACGCGGAGATCGTAACCGTAAGAGGAGACGCCGTAGGAGATGACACCTTCGCGCACCTGGCGGTCGTTGAACGGGTTGATCATGCCGTGCTCGTGCGCCATGCGGCGGATCCAGCGGTCACTTTTAATTGCCATTTCGCTTAGAGTTCCTCAATATTTGCGGGGATTTTGTGGAGCGACAAAGAAGTGATCTTACAGGCGAAACTGCTCCATTGACAACCAGCGTAGAAGTCCAATAGCATCTGCAAGTTACGCCCTTTCTGACAATCTTGAGGAGAGCTGACCTGTGATTAAGCTCGATATCATTAACGAAGTGGTCAACAAGACCGGTATCACCAAGACCAAAGCCGAGCTGGCTGTGGAAACGGTCTTTGAGAGCATGAAGAAAGCCCTGGCCCAGGGCGAACGCATTGAGCTGCGCGGATTTGGCGTCTTTAATGTGCGTCCGCGCAAGACCGGCATCGGGCGCAACCCGCGTACCGGCGCTGAGGTCAGCATTCCTCCGGGCAAGGCCGTACGCTTCAAGCCGGGGAAGGAGCTGCAGTCGATTGACTAGTAAGTAACGGTGACTTGCGCCCAGGGGGTCTGCCGCCTGGACGCCGCCGTTCGATCTTCAGATCTGCAGCCAAGGCCACAAGAGTTCATGCCGGACCAGCCTCCTCCACAGGAATATCACCTCTACGACCCTGCACGGCAGGAGATCAGGGTCGTTTTGATCCATCCGCCGAAGCGCCGTTATTGGCTGCATGCGCTGCTCTTTGTCGCCACGATCTTCACTACGCTGTGTATCGGCGCGCGGATGCAATATGGCTTTGATCAGAACCTCGGCCTCTTCTCCCAGGACCTGGACTACTGGCCGTGGCAATGGGCGTTGCAGGATTGGCATCGGCTGGGGCTGGGCGTTGTGTACTCAGCGTGTCTGCTGGGGATCCTGACGGCGCATGAGCTCGGGCATTACGTTTTCTGCGTCCTGAGACGGGTCTTTGCCACGTTGCCCTTCTTCATTCCGGCGCCAACGTTGATCGGCACGCTCGGAGCTTTTATCCGCATCAAGTCACCGATCCGCAACCGCGCCGATCTGTTCGATATCGGCATTGGCGGCCCGATTGCCGGATTTGTAGTTGCCGTGCCCGTTCTCATCTTCGGACTGCTGGCATCAAAACCTCTGACCGGGGAAGCTGCGGCTAACCTCACCAGCGGCGATGGCCTGATTGTGGGCTTCCCGCTAATCTTTCATCTGGTGCATTGGGCAATGTCGGCGCTGGGCAGCCATGTGGCAGCGGCGCAAGTACCACTCAGCCGTCTCTATCTGCACCCTGCTGCAATGGCGGCGTGGATTGGCTGCCTGGCCACCGCGCTGAATCTGCTGCCTGGTGGCCAGCTCGATGGCGGTCACATCATCTTTGCGTCCAATCCGCGGCTCCATCGCCCGGTTTCTCTGTTGAGCACTGTAGTCTTACTTTTGTTTAGCTGGTACCTTTGGGCGGGATGGCTCCTGTGGGCGGTGGTGCTTCGCTTCACAGGTAGCCGCCATCCCGATGTCCCAATGGATCCGCCTCTCGGTACCAAACGGCGTCTGCTTGCGTTGTTCGCGCTTTTTCTCCTCATCCTGACCCTGGCGCCCGCGCCGTTCGGGGATCAAGGGCTGCGCAAGGTGCTCCATGACTACCACGAACAACACGATCAGCAGGTCCGGCCTGCAAAATAAAACTGATTGAGCCGTCGCCATTGCGGAGGTAGAGTACAAGCACCGTGAAGCGCTGGTTTTTCACCATCCTGCTGATGCCGCTGGCAGCCCTTCGTCCATCCGTGGCCATCGCTGCGCCGGCCGATACTCAGAAGATCGACGTACAGGAACTGGTAAAGCAGGCGGTCATTAATTTCAACACCCGCGAAGCTCTGCCCCGCGATTACACCTACGTTGAGCGCGTCAAGGCGGATCATCCTGGACAGGCCGGTGGCCGCAGCGAAGACACCTATGAGGTCATCGAAATCAAGGGGCACGCTTTTCGCCGCCACACGATGCACAACGCCAACAAGATCGTGGATGAACCAGACCACGCGCAAGATGAGGGATATCTCGAGAAGTGGAGAGAAGTTGAGCACAAGCTCCTGGAAGAGGAGATCAAGCCCGGCCGCACGCCGCAAAGCCTTGCCGCAGCGGTGCAGAAGATCATGGAAGAAGCCGGTCTCAAAGACTGGAAACCGCAGCTGGCCACGCCGCCAACTGCGTCGTCGATGGGCGTGGTTCTGTTTCCACAATCTCTGTACACGTTTCGCCTGCCTCTGGGGAACCTCGCACAGGAATTCAATCTCACATCCAAGGGAGAGCAGCTTCTTAAAGGCCGTAAAGCTTACGTCATCCAGGCTGATCCCAGGCGCTCCGGCGATAAGGCCAGCCCCACAGCCAACTTCAAAATCAAGGTATGGATCGACCAGGCGGAGCTGCAGATCGTAAAAGCTGAAGGCAAAGCCCTGCGCGCAGGACCTCTTTCGCAGGCCAGCTATTCAGCCTTCTCTTCGACCTCAAGGCTATCGCAAAAAGATATCGATGAGAGCAAACAGCAGCTTGCCGAATCACAGTTGTACTACGGTGAAGGCACCACGGTCGTGCAGGAGTGGACCAAGGTGAACGACGAGGTATGGCTGCTCCAGCGATGCCATGCCAAAGGCTCCCACATATTTGTGGTCAAAGGAGAAGTTCGTTTTGCAGGAGCGAATCATCCCAGGCCTGTAGAATATGAAACCGTCGATACCAATTACAGAAAATTCCGCGTTCAACATCGCATTCTGCCCGCCGGCCCCGATCACTAGCTAAAGCAGTGACAAGGCATCCACGTCTGCAATCACGTTGGTGCGCGGAATCTTTTCCGTATCAGCGAAGACCAGCATTCTCTTGAGCGCCGCGTTCAGTTTCTCCCGGCTCGCGGCTTTCAGAATAAAGTGATAGCGGAAATCACGCTTCAGACGCATAATCGGCGCCACCGACGGCCCCAGCACCCGCACACCCTCGTTACGTGTCGACTCAAACCACCGGCCCAGCAAGCCGGTCCAGCGCAGTGTCTGATCGAGCTTGTCGCTGCGCACCAGCACGTTGGCCAAAGCGCTGAATGGCGGATAGTGCATCCACTTTCGGAACCGGACTTCCTTCTCATAGAAACCTGCATAGTCGTGCTGCTGGGCAAACTGAATGGCGTAGTGGTCTGGATGATAGGTTTGCAACACCACCTTCCCGGGCATCTCGCCGCGGCCGGCGCGGCCCGCAACTTGAGTGAGCAATTGAAATGTCCGTTCCGCGGCGCGGAAATCAGGAAACCCCAAAGCGTAGTCGGCGCCCACTACGCCCACCAGCGTGACGCCATGCACATCATGCCCTTTGGCGATCATCTGCGTCCCCACCAGCAGATTGATCTCGCCCGCGTGAAATTGGTTGAGCACGCGCTCAAAATCGTTGCGGCTACGGACCGTATCGCGGTCCAATCGGCCAATCCGAGCCTGCGGAAATGCCTCGTGCAAGCGCTCTTCCACTTTTTCTGAGCCGGCGCCAAGGAAAAAAATGTGCTCACTGTCGCATGCCGGGCAGCGCCGCGGTACCGCCTGCCGATAGCCGCAATAATGGCACTCCATGCGGTGTGCCGCCTTGTGGTAGGTCATCGCGATGGTGCAGTTCTTGCACTGCAGTGTCTCGCCGCACGCGCGGCACAAAACCACCGACGAATATCCCCGGCGGTTCAGCAGGATCATCGCCTGCTCGCCACGCTCCAGCCGGTCCGTCACCTCCCGGATCAGCTGTCGCGAAAAAATCTGTTCGCTGCCGGTCTGCTGAAACTCGTTCCGCATGTCGACCAGTTCAACTTCAGGCAGCGGCCGGCGCTCCACCCGCTCCTTCAACTCGATCAGCGCATATTTCTTCGCTTCCGCGTTGTGGTACGACTCAATCGACGGCGTCGCCGAGGCCAGCACCACCGCAGCTCCGGTCAGCTTGCCGCGCATCACCGCCACGTCGCGCCCGTGATAACGAGGCGTTTCTTCCTGTTTGTAAGAGCTGTCGTGCTCCTCGTCCACTACGATCAACGCCAGGTTCTCGACCGGCGCAAACACAGCCGAGCGCGTGCCGACGACGATTCGCGCCTCCCCACGGCGTATGCGGTGCCATTGCTCGGCGCGCTCATCGGCCGAGAGCGCCGAATGAAGAATAGCCACCTCGTCGCCAAATACCTGATGCAGATTGGCCGCAGCCGCGGGTGTAAGCCCGATTTCCGGGACCAACAGAATTGCCGATCGCCCGGACTCCAGCACCGCCTGCATCGCCGCCAGGTAGACTGCGGTCTTGCCCGAGCCGGTGACACCGTGCAGCAGAGCGACGGAGAATTTCCTTTCTTCGACTGATTTGTTGATCGCCGCCAGCGCGGCTTTCTGCTGGGAATTGAAGATGAAATCCAGATGAGAAGGCCCACGCTTCTTCATCGTGCTGACGCTGAAGCCGGCCGGTTCGTCAAGCAGCTCAACCAATCCGCGCTTCACCAGGGTTTGCAGCGTGGTACGTGGAACGTCGAGCGAGCGAAGCCGCTCCACCAGGGCTCTGCCTTCCTGCTGGCGCAGAAATTCCACGATCCTTCTCTGGTTCTCATTCAGCTTGCCGTCGGCTTGCTTGAGCACAGCTACTTGCACCGTGCGCCTCGCATCGCGAGCTGCGGTGGCGTCTTCGCGGGCAATCCATTTTTTGCGTAGCAGCAGGTCCAGCACCTGGCGGTTGGCGCCGGTGGCAGAGCGAATCGTCCCCCCCAGCGCATCGTCAGACATGGAGAGATAATCGAGCACCGCGTACTCGAGCATCTGCGTGTCCACATCCTGCTTTGACCGCCGCGACGACCCCACGGTCGCCGACGCATGCAGAGCTTCATGCCCAGCCTCAGTGATGCGATAAACCCGTGCCTTCTTGATCTCCGCCGCCAGCGGCAGCATGCTGCGATAAACATCGCCCAGCGGCGCCAGATAGTACTGTGCGATCCACTGCCCCAGCTTCATCAAGCCCGCGTCGAGCACTGGCTCTCGGTCCAGCACCTGCAGCACCGTCTTGGCCTGCATGGAGGGTGCGCGATCGTGCAACGCCGTCACCACACCGGAAAGCCGCTCGGTGCGGAAAGGAACCAGCACGCGCCCGCCCACCACGGGCTCGCGATCCGCAATTTTGTATGTAAATGCCATGTCCAGAGGGACAGGCAGGGCTACATCGCAGAAAGTGGACATGAGCAATGCTGATTGTAAGGTAAAGACTTGGCCCCGCGGTTCCCAAGTCATTTTTCGGGCATTTTTGATCCTATGCCGGGTATCCTTCTACACACTCCCCTGCATCAAAGGTCAATGTCAAATTAGGTGAAGACGCAGCCAGGCGCGGCGGGCTTCGCTGGGTTAAGTTATCTGGGGAGGACCGGGCGCTGTTTCTTCTGCTGTAGCGGCTGCCGATGCGCCCATCGCAGGTCTGTGGGCAGGTTCGTCTAAGCATTGGTACCAGGTACGAAAAAACCTTGTACGAAGGTCTTGGATCATGACACCTGTCATCTTTCCCCTGCGTCCGTCTGAACTTACAGGACCAAAGGCTTACGGTGTAGCTCTGGCCGCCGTGGCTTTGGCATTTGTCCTCAGTTGGTTCCTCACTCCCGGAATCTACGCAATACCCTTCATGTTCTTCTTTGGCGCGGTGATGGTCAGCTCCTGGTTCGGCCACTTCCGTCATGGAGTATTCGCTGCCCTCCTCTCGGTTGTGGTCGCCGATTATTATTTCGCCGTACCCATCCATCAATTTCTGAAAGGCCCGGAGGAACTGGTCCGCGACATTCTTTTTCTCGCCATCTCCGTCACCATCGCCTACCTGGCCAGCAACCTGCAAAAGTCGGAAAGCCGGATGCGTCGGTTGCTGAGCAGCATTACCGATGGGTTCCTGGCAGTCAACCGCGAGTGGGTCTGCGTCCTTGTGAACGAACCGGGCGCTATGTTTCTGCAACGGCTGCCGCATGAACTGCTGAGAAAAAATGTCTGGGAAGTCTTCCCTGAAGCCGTGGGAGGAAAGTTCTACAACGAAGTTCATCGCGCCATGAGAGAACACCGCACGGTGCGCTTCGAAGAATATTTCGCTCCCGTCAACGCCTGGTATGAGGCGGCCGCCTACCCTTCAGAGGATGGCCTGTCCCTTGTATATCGTGACATCACGGCGCGCAAGATGGCGGAGAAGGAGCAGGAACGCCTGCTCCTGTCAGAGAAGATGGCCCGCCACCAGGCGGAAGCGGAGCGAGAAAAGACCCAGCAGATTCTGTCCACCATCACAGAAGGCTTCTGTGTGCTGGACCACGATTGGAATATCACCTTCATCAATGATGTCGGCGTCCGGATCGCCGGCGTTTCTCGCGAACAGATCATCGGCAAGAACCACTGGGAGGCCCTGCCTGAATCGCGAGGGACCATCGTTGAACGTGAGTACAAACGATGCGTAAGCCAGGGGGTGCCGGTGCAGTTTGAAACCCATTGGGAGCGGCTGGGCGTCTGGCTTCACGTGCGGGCCTATCCCTCCGCGGAGGGCATCGGTATCTTATTCAGCGATATCAGCCTGGCCAAGCAACGTGAAGAAGAGCTGCGCTCGGCCTTGGAGCGTCTGGCAATCGCGCACAAAGCTGCCGGCATGGGTACCTGGGACTGGAACGTCCGCACCAATGAGCTGATCTGGTCTGATGAAATCGCCCGCATTCACGGCTTGCCCGAAGGCAAGTTTGACGGCACACTGCATGGCTGGCTGCGCACCATTCATCCCGAAGACCTGGCGCACGTACAGGCCGAAATCCAGCGGGCGCTCGTGAATAAAGCCGAATATTACGTTGAGTTCCGTGTGTTTTGGCCTGACGGCGAGGTGCACTGGGTCTCCGGGCAGGGCCGCGTGGTGACGGACGGGAATGGAGCGCCGGTCCGTATGGTTGGCATTGGTATGGATATAACCCGGCGCCGCATGGAAGAAGAAGCCTTGCGACGTACGGAAAAGCTCGCTGCCACCGGTCGCCTGGCTGCCACCATCGCTCATGAAATCAATAATCCTCTGGAAGCCGTTACGAACCTGATGTTTCTGATCGGCCGGGATGATTCTATCCAGGGTGACAGCAAGCAGATGCTCTCCATGGCGGAGGAACAGCTCAACCGGATCAACCACATTGCCAAACAGACGCTGGGCTTTTATCGCGAACGCAGCACCGCGGAGTCCGTGGACGTGGTGCAAACCACAGACGACTTGCTCGCCATCTTCAAACCGCGCCTGGGGGGAAAGCATCTTCAATTGATCAAAGAATATGAAGCCGTGCAGCCTGTGCAGGCGTTCACCGGTGAGCTGCGCCAGGTCATTTCAAACCTGATCACCAACGCAATTGACGCATCCAGCCAGGGAGGGAAGATCGTTGTTCGCGTTCATAACGCGCATCACAAACCCGGGGTCTGTGTGGAAGTGGAGGATTCCGGCAGCGGCATCAAGCCTGGCGATCAGGAAAGAATCTTCGAGCCGTTCTTTACCACCAAGGCCGACATCGGCACCGGGCTCGGCCTCTGGGTCACGCGCCAGATCCTTGAAAAACATGGCGGCAAGATTGAATTCCACTCCAGCACTGAAGAAGGCCGCAGCGGCACTTGCTTCCATGTGTATCTGCCGCAAACCGTCAACGCGGTCGCCCAGTCAAGCGCGAAGATCGCGTGAGATGCACTAAGAAAATCGGGAGCCAATTTCTGTAATCGCTAGTAACGATCTAACTTAGACTCGTCATCCCGGCGGCCGTTTAGCGAGCGCGCGCTGTCATCAGCGCGCGAGTAGGCCGGAGGGACCTTGTGCTTTTTCCACATACGATACTAGCCACTACGTGGCAAGCCTCGCGTTCTACTCGACCGGCTTCTTCGGCGCCTCCAGCCCAAGATACTTCATCACCATCTGCAGATCTTTCCATGCTTCTTTTTTCTGCCGGGGATCGCGCAACAGGTAAGCCGGATGGTATGTCACCAGCAATCTTGAATCTCTAAAGTCATACCAGCGTCCACGCAGGTTGGCCATGGAATCATTCACGGCGAGCAGGTTCTTGGCCGCCACCGCGCCCAGCGCAACGATCACCTTCGGCCGGATGACATCAATCTGCCGCATCAGGAAGGGCGAGCAGGTATCGCATTCGTCCTTTTCCGGCGTGCGATTTCCCGGCGGGCGGCACTTCACCACGTTCGCGATGTAAACATCCTCACGCTTCAGCCCCATCGCCGAAATCATATTGTTGAGCAGCTGCCCCGCGCGGCCTACAAAGGGCTCGCCTTGCGCATCTTCATCGGCGCCCGGCCCTTCCCCAACAAACATGAGTTCGGCATTTACATTACCCACGCCAAAGACCAGGTTGGTCCGGCCCTTGTGCAGACGACAGCGCGTGCAGTCGCCAATGTCTTCCCGGATCAGCTTTAGTGCGGCAGGTTTGTCCTGCATCACAGGCAACGGAAAATCGGAAGCCGAGCGCCCGCCGCGCGCGCTTGACGGACCGGCATCGGCTGGCTGCGCTGTCTCAAGCGTTGGCGTTTCAAGCGGCGCTTCTGGCCCGACCTCGCGGCGATAGAAATCGTAAATCCCCATCTCGCGGTAGTACTCTACGCGAGCGGAGAGCTGCTTCTTTGTCGTGGCATCAAGAGGCTTGGGCATGGACGATTAGTTTACAGCAAGAAAAGCCGAGCCATTTAGGAGCGCGCAGGGTGCGCAGCGCGTTGCGCTTTCAACCTGACCACCGCATCCAGCACGCGGTGCGCAACCTCCCACTTGCTGGTTTCGGGCACCGTTTCAGTTTCGCTGTGCGTCAGGATGGTTACAGCGTTACGTTCGGAATCGAAGCCGATTCCCGGCTGTGAGACGTCGTTGAGCACGATGGCATCCAGCGACTTGCTCTCCAGCTTCTTGCGCGCGTTGGCCACAACATCGGTCGTCTCGGCAGCAAAGCCAATCACGATGCGATTGCCCTTCTTCGCTCCGATCTCTGCCAGGATGTCCGCCGTTGGCTCCAGTTCCAGCGTCATGGGTCCCTTGCGCTTGATCTTTTCGTCCGCAACCTGTCGCACGGTAAAATCTGCAACCGCAGCAGCCTTGATCACGATGCTGGTGCGCTCAAGGTTGGCCTTCACCGCATCGCGCATCTCTGCTGCCGTCTGCACCTGCACGACCTCGGCTGCCGCCGGCGGCTTGAGTGCCGTTGGCCCGCTGATCAAAATCACCTTGGCGCCGCGACGCAACGCCGCTTCCGCCAGCGCGTAGCCCATCTTCCCGCTTGACCGGTTGCCGATATAACGCACAGGATCGATCGGCTCGCGCGTCGGTCCAGCGGTAATGAGCACAGTCTCGCTGGCCAGGTCCTGCTCGGCGTGCAGTGCCTTGAGCACAGCTTTCACAATCGTTTCATTCGCCGCCAGCCGCCCGGCCCCAATCATGCCGCAAGCCAGGTAACCGCTGTCGGGCTCAACCACCGTATAGCCGCGATCTTTCAGTGTCTGAAGATTGGCTTGCGTCGCCGGGTTCTCCCACATGTTCACATTCATCGCCGGCGCCACGACTACTGTCGCCGTAGTGGCGAGAAACAACGTAGTCAGAAAATCATTGGCTTCGCCATGGGCAAACCTGGCGATCACATCCGCCGTGGCCGGCGCAACCACCAGCGCATCGATCGATTGCGCAACCGCAATATGCTCCACCGCCGAATCAATGTTCGGCTCTTCAGAGCCCCCGCCAAAAAGATCGGTAATTACCTTCTCTCCGCTCAGCGCGGCAAAGGTAAGCGGGCGCACAAACTCCTGGGCAGCGCGGGTCATCACCACCTGCACACGGACACCGCGGTCCTGCAGCAGGCGGACAAGCTCCGCCGCCTTGTAAGCCGCTATTCCGCCGGTGACGCCCAGAGCGATCTTCATATTCAGAATTGTATTCCGCCCATGATTAGACGAATAGTGGCAGGCTTGGGACGCATCTTCTTTGTCCTGAGCGGGGAGGGGACGCCCCTGTCACCACAACTAGCTTAAGAAAGCGCGGAGGTAACTTGCTGCGAAGGCTAACTTTGTTCCGTCTTCGGCGGTTCTTGCACCGCTGCTGCCGGCTCCTCTTTTGCCTTGGTGGTGAATTGAATCTTGCCGGCATCAAGTTCTTGCTGGGCGATCTTGCAGGGCTTGCGCGCGGTGGTGTTCACCAGCGGAGGCGCTCCCCCGGAAAGCTGGCGGGCGCGGCGCGCCGCCACCAGGACATAGCGGTAGTTGCTGTCGAATCCATCTTTGAGCTTCATATCAGTACCCCTATCATCAGGCAGGAGAGGAATCATCGAAGGAACCCAGAATACCCTTGATCTCGTCTTGCATCTTTGACTTCAGGCATTTCTCCGCCGTCTCTAGGTAACGTTTCTCAACCTCGGATGGCGGTTTACCCGAACGTCGGGTGCGCTCGCCCAGAACAATGGCCTGCAAGCGGTCCACCGACTGCTCAAGACGGTCGTTGATCAGAATATAGTCGTAATTCGGATACTTCTCAATCTCCCGCCGGGCCGTGTCCAGGCGGCGCCGGATGGTCTCTTCCGCGTGCACGTTCTCGCTCAGGCTGCGTTTCCGCAACCTCGACTCCAGCTCCGTGCGGCTCGGCGGCAGCACAAAAATGCTCACCGCATCCGGCATTTTCTCTTTGACCTGGCGCTCACCCTGCACGTCGATATCGAGCAGCAAATCATTGCCACGCTGCTTGGCCTGCTGCAAGACCGTCCGCGAAGTCCCGTAATAATTGCCGAAGACCTGGGCGTACTCCAGAAACTCGCCGCCCTCGATCATGGTTTCAAACTCGCCCCGGGTAATGAAATGATATTCGCGCCCGTCCTGCTCGCTGCCGCGAGGCGCGCGCGTCGTGAATGAGATTGAAAACTCCAGGTGCGGCACATATTGGCGCAGCTCATTCACAAGCGTGGTCTTGCCGGAGCCGGAGGGCGCAGAGATGATATAGAGTATGCCGCTCATTCCAGGTTCTGCACCTGCTCGCGGCATTTTTCGATCTCGGCCTTCATCTGCAGGCCCAGCTCGGTGATGCGCAGCCCCTCGCCGGCTACGCCCGAAGTCTTCGACAGCAGCGTGTTGGCTTCGCGATTCAGTTCCTGCAGCAGGAAGTCCAGCTTTTTCCCCACCTCGCCGCCCTGGTCGAGCAGTTTGCGAAAGTGGTCGATGTGCGTATGCAGGCGGACCAGCTCTTCCTGAATATCGCTGCGTTCGGCCAGAATCGCCGCTTCCTGCAGGATGCGGTCTTCGTCGGCGTTCTCCAGCAGCTCATGCATGCGCGACTGGACCTTCTCCATGAAAGCCCGTGAGACCGCGCCGCGCAACTTGGAAACTTCTTCCGTCGCCTGCTCCAGCGCCGTCAGGCGGCGTCGCAGCTCAGTTTCAATGCCCTCGCCTTCATGCTCGCGCATCACGTTCAGCTTCTCGATCGCCACGTCGAGGCCCCCAAGCACAGCAGCCTCAAAATTGCCGTCCAGCGGCGTCATAGCGCCCAACGCGCCGGGCATGCGGAAGACGTTGTTCAGGTCAGGCTCGCCGGCCGTCCCATACTCTTGGGCGGCTTTGCGGAAAGCCTCAATGTAACCTCCCACCAACTCGCGGTTGAAATCGTAACCCTGTCCGCCGCGGCGCTCCACGGAAAGCGTGACCTCCACATGGCCTCGCGCCAGGCGCTCCTTCAGGACGCGGCGTACCTTCATCTCCAATTCGTCCATCTCCAGCGGCAGCCGCAGCTGAGGATCGAGAAAACGATGGTTGACTGACTTCAATGAGAGCGTGAATGAAGTCCCCTCGCTTGAGTGGGACTTCACCTGGGCAAACCCGGTCATCGAGCGGATAGGCATCGGTTGTTCTGTTGGGACCTTTAGTTTTTGGCTTGCGGGCCGCGAGCGGCGACGCTGGCGGCCTCGTCACCCATTTTGGAGTCTAAATCCATAAACTGCAATTCATATAATTTGCGGTACGTACCCAGACGAGTCAAAAGGTCTTCATGCGTGCCGGAATCACTGATGTGTCCGCCTTCCAGCACCACGATGCGATCGGCGTGGCGGACCGTAGTCAGGCGATGCGCAATCACAAAGACCGTACGGCCTGACATCAGGTTCTGCAGGGCTGACTGCACCAGCGCCTCTGACTCGGTATCGAGCGCCGAAGTGGCTTCATCAAGAATCAGGATCGGGGCATTCTTGAGCAGGGCACGGGCAATTGCGATGCGCTGGCGTTCACCACCGGAAAGCCGCAATCCCCGCTCACCGATCACGGTGTCATAGCCTTCCGGGAGACGCATGATGAAGTCGTGGGCCAGCGCGGCGCGGGCGGCCTCCGTCACCGCCTCACGGGTGACATTCGGCTGGCCATACGCGATGTTGTTGCGCACGGTATCGTTAAAAAGAATGGTTTCCTGGGTCACAATGCCGATCTGCGCTCGCAGAGAAGACAGCGTCACATCGCGGACATCATGGCCGTCGAGTTTGATCGAGCCCGAGGTAACATCAAAGAAGCGCGGAATCAAATGCACCAGGGTGCTCTTCCCTGCTCCGCTCGAGCCGACAATGGCGACGATCTCGCCCGCGCGCGTCTCCAGGTTCACATTGTGCAGGATCTGCGGCTCAGAGCCGTTCGCGCCGCTATAGGAAAAGCTGACGTTCTCGAAGCGCACGCGATCGCGAAACGCCGGCAGGTTGATGGCGTCCGGGCGTTCCTGGATCTCGTCTTCCTCGTCAATAAAGTGGAAGATCTGCTGCGATGCGCCCAGCGCCTGCTGGAAGCTATTATTGAAAAACGCCATCTTGCGCACCGGATCATAGAGACGGAAGACCGCAATGATGAACGCGATGAAGGCTCCGGTAGTCATTACGCCGTGATTGATCTGGTTCCGGCCGACAACCAGAAGCAGCGCGCCGGCACAGGCGCCAACCAGGTCCATCAGCGGCGAACTTACCGCCTGGGCGGCCACCGACTTGAGATTGGCCCGGAACAGCTTCCGCGCGGCTTCCCAGAAACGCCGGCTCTCCCACTTCTCCATGCCAAAGGCTTTTACGATTCGATTGCCGGTAATGCTCTCGTGCAGAATATTCTGGATTTCCGCCAGCTTGTCCTGTCCTTTGCGCGTTGTGGTGCGGACCCGGCGGCCAATCTTCCCAGCCGAAAAGATCACAAATGGAACAAAAATCAAAAGGACATACGCCAGCTTGTGGCCCAGCACAATTACCACGCCAATCAGAAATATTAGCGTGAAGAACTGCATCAGAAATTCCGCTAGCGCGATCGTGAGTGTGACTTGGATCTTCTCGACGTCATTGATCACGGTGGAAACCAGCGTGCCGGTCGAATGCCGCGAGTAGAAAGCAATCGAACGCTGCAGAATCGTGTCGTACAGGTGATTGCGCAAATCTGTAATCACGCCGAAACCTGCGTGATTGACCAGGTACGTGCCCAGATAATCGCAAATCGCCTTGATGATCCCGGTGCTTACCAGGGCTATTGCCACAACCGTCAGCGGATTGCCAAAATGCGTGGGAATAAAATCCTGAAGATAGACGATATGCTGGGTACCGGGAATCGTAAATAATTCCAGTGACCGCCCAGGAGTCTTGGGAGCCAATACGCGGTTAATGATTGGGCCGATCAGGAGAATGCGAAAACCTTCCATCGCAGCCACCACTACCAGGAGCAGAACCGAAACCACAAAATGCGGCACATAGGCACGAAGATAGGCCAGCAATCGCCTTAGTTGTCGCATACGGCACCCATGGGTGAGGAAAGCATTGCCACCATTCTAAAGGAGTGCAGCGGAATCAGGAGCCGCTGAATATACGTAAAGTATTGTTAACTAACGGGGTGAGTCGCGATGAATGACTTTTACCCGGTAACCCGCCTCAGCCAGCCGCTTTTTGACCTCTTCCCCGATAAAAACCGACCGATGCTGGCCGCCCGTACAGCCAAAGCCAATGGTGAGATAGCTCTTGCCCTCGCGCACGTAATGCGGGATTAAGTAAATCAGCAGCGCAGAAATCCGATCAATGAATTCCTGCGTCTGCGGAAATGAGCGAATATATTTGGCCACTTGCGGGTGCCGTCCGGTATACGGGCGAAACGCCGGGATGAAGTGCGGGTTAGGCAGAAAGCGCACGTCGAAGAGCAGATCGGCCTCGCTTGGAACCCCGGCCTTATAACCAAAGCTGACCACCGAAACCAGTATGTCTTTGTCTGTATTCCCGGCTGTAAATTTTGCCGTGATGTGCGACCGTAGCTCGTGCACGTTGAATTTTGAGCTGTCAATCACCATGTCGGCCAGCGCGCGAATGGGTTGAAGCAGGCGGCGTTCCTTCTTGAGTGCGCTCTTGACCGTGGAATCCTTACCCAGCGGATGCGGTCGGCGCGTCTCACTGAAGCGGCGCAGCAGCACCTCATCCGACGCCTCAAGAAACAACACCGTCGTCTTCAGCTGCCGGCGCAGCGATTGGATGATCCGCGGCAGGCGGCGCAACTGTTCGCCCTCGCGGATATCGGCCACCAGCGCGGCTTTTTCAATCTCCGACGACTGCTTGGCCAAATCGGCAAAGCGCGGGATCAAATCAATCGGTAGATTGTCTACGCAGTAGTAATCCAGGTCTTCAAAGGCCTTCAGTACAGAGGCTTTGCCCGAGCCGGACATGCCGGTGATCACCACCAGCTGGTTGGGACTTTGGCGAGGTCGCGATTTCACACGTCCGCCTCGCTGCACTTTGCGGGAAGGGGACACGAAAAAATACTACCACGAGGCGATGCGCGGGCCGTCCTGCGAACTGAACGCCGCTTGCAACGCCGCCGGTTCGATCTGCCGCGAGATGGAATACATGCTGCGCCATGCGCGGGTCAACATGCGCGATTCCATCTGGCGCTTCCACTCCAGCGCGCTCTCTTCCGCCAGGTGACGGCCGGGCGACTTCGGCAGTTCGTGAAGCAGGTCCAGATAGCCCAGGCACAGCTTTTCCCAGGCATCAAAGAGCCGGCCTTCGGCCCAAAGCAAAGCTATGTCGAGCCTTTGCTTCTGCAGCCGTGTGAGCTTCTTGCTGCGAATGCGGTAGACCCAGAAAAGGGCTTTTGAAGGATTGTCACGGAACCAGGCCTGAAAAACGGCAGCTTCCAGGAACAGATTGTTACGAAGCTTTGGCGTGGCGTAGCTGAGCGATTCCAGCGCGCCTTCCAGATGCTTGGTAGCGCATGTGATGTCCTGCCGCTCGGCCGCCCACAGGTAGGCCATCCAGCGCGCAACAAACGTATCGTGCGAATCGTCATTGACCGCGGCAGCCTGGGCCACCCGCGCTTCGTCCCAATCGCGGGGATGGCGGCCCCGGTTCAACGCGATCTGGCAACGAATGTTGGAGAGCCAGCGCGCCGCTTTGTCATCGTTCTTGAGCAGCATCATCAGGCGCGACCCGTCAGAGAAGTTGCCGCGGCGGTTTACATCGGGCAGGAGAGCCGTGATTGCCAGCAGTCCTGAGAACGCCGCCGCCATGCGCAAAGCAAAATCTAAAAGAAATCCCGACCGTAGAACCGCCGGCGCTACCGCAAGCGCAGCCGCAAGCATCAGGTTTGCCACCGGGCCGCCCAGCGACAAATACAACAATCGGCGTCGCAAGCTGGAATCGTCCTGATCGGTATCGTGTGGCCGCAGAGCCGCCAATCCGAATGTAAGCACGTCGCCGCAGTAAGGTTCACCGCAGTGGGCGTGCTTGCCAAATTGGACTGGGCCGAGCTTCACGCTCGTGATCTTAAAGCCGGAAAAATGCGCCCCCAGCAGATGCCCGATTTCATGCATGGACGCAGCGGCAAGACCGGCTATGATCGGGGCCAGTAACGCCACCCAATACGCCGTATTGCCGGTGAGGGACGAGAGCCGCGCAAGCACCACGCGCAGGGTGGGCATCGCCACCAGCGTCAGGATCACCAGGCTGCTGACAAGAAAATATTCTCCTGCGCTCAGGCCGTCCTTGGCCTGCGGCGGCAGCGGACGAAACACGTCCAGCACCGGCGTCGATGTCGGCGAGTAATGCTGGGTTGAACTCAGTTTGGTTTCAGCTGTAAGTTCCATGGGGAGAAAGGTACAAACGGCCCTTCCATTGCTCATCATAAGTTCAACTGCCACTTGATGACATGAGGCCGTTGGTGGATGGCCTTTGGTCACACTGACAGCCAAGCCAAAGAACGTCTGCCGTTGCAGAAAATTGCACATCTCCGTCGTGCTAAAACAAAAAAGGCCGGTTGCACCGGCCTCTCTATGTTTTACAGAACGCGAATTACTTCCACGACTCGCCGCCCAGCGTCAGCTTGACGCCCGCATGGTAGTTGAGCGGCAGTGCAGGAAATCCCGGGACCGGATCGTAGTGCTGGCTGGCCAGGTTTTCGATCGCGGAATAGAACTCCAGGTGCCGGTTCAATCGGTAGCTGCCGCCGAAATCAATCTTCTGGTATGACGCTGCCAGGTTTTGGTTGGGTAGAAGCATCGTGGAGCCGAAATTCGGATCAAAGAGGAACGTACTGCTGTCGCGCCGGCTGACAAAGTTTCCGCTCATGCTCAGTGTCAGCTTTTTTCGGGAATAGCCGACGTAGAAGCTGCCCGCATGCGGCGCCCGATTGAACGGACGGTTTCCCACCAGCGGCGAAAATGCTCCGATCGGAATGGTTGGAAACGCAGGGTTAAACGAAGGAAAAAGCTCGTCACTGGAGAATGACCGGCGCACCACCGCGTCAAGATAGGTATAAGCCGCGCGCGCGGTCAGTCCGTGGCCAAGGTTGAGTTCCAGTTCTGTCTCCGCGCCCAGAGCGCGCGTGGCCATAGAGTTTACAAACACCCCAAAGGGCGCGTTGTTGACGATGTCCATGGGAACGCCCAACTCAACCAGTCCGTTCTGTGGCACCGACTCAATCTGGTCATTGAAGCGGTTGTAGTAAAAAGTCGCGCTCAGCCTGGCGCGGCCGTTCCACCCCAGTTGCTCCACCCCAACGTCATAGCTGGTGGAACGCTCCGGACGGATCGGCGCAACGTGAAACTGCGAGATGAGCTGCGGCCCGTTCGGCAGTTGCCCCAGTGTTTGGAAGAGCGAGAAGCCGTCCTGGAACGTGTTTGCCTCTTTGATTCCCTGGCCGAAATTGGCCTTGATCTTGGTCCCGCTCAGCCGGCCGCTGGATCGCGGACGAAAGAGGTAATAAGCAACAGAAACGCGCGGCGTCGGCACCACGCCGAAGACAGCGTTATCTTCCACGCCCGCGCCAATGGTCGCGTACAGGCGATTGCCCAGGTTGCCGTGGAGCTCTCCGGTATAGCTGAAATTGGAGTGGGCGATCTGGTCGGAGCCAAGCACTGGGTTCGACCGTTCATTG
This sequence comes from Candidatus Angelobacter sp., assembly GCA_036557225.1. GTDB lineage: Bacteria > Acidobacteriota > Terriglobia > Terriglobales > Acidobacteriaceae > Angelobacter. Next base: position 19,288 of record DATBHX010000128.1, on the reverse strand, counting down.
AGATAGCGGAAGCTGAACAGCGCGGTCAGGTGCGGTGAAAACGTGTAGTCCGACTGGATGTCAGCAAAATCAGCATTCGCTAGAGTAAACGACTGCTGCGGATAGGTGCCGGCAAAATCGAGAATCGCCTGGCCTGTGGTGCTGAAGCCGTTCGCACCGCGGATCGTCAGCAGCTTTCCCAGAAAATTCCCTGAACCACCCGGATCAAGAATGCCCGACGGTGATGGGTTCACGAACTCCGAATCAATACGGGCAGCGCCATAGCGCAGGAGGTTGTGCCAGTGCGAGGTGGTCTGGTTCTGGAAGGTCGCGGAAATATAGGTATTGTGCGTTGGCTGGAAAGAATCATCGGGAATACCGAAGAAGTTGATGGCGTTGGGCACGCCAACGTTGTCGGCCGTTCGCCGCACTGTGAGCCTCAGTTCAGTGAAAGCCAGCGGCGTCCATCCAAAATTGCCCGCGTAGGTCGAGTTGTGATATTCGGCATTGGGCTCGGAATTGTTGGTGTCGAACCGCGAGAACTCAGAGTAATAGTCGAATTGCCGGAAGATCCCACCGAGCGAGACGTCATGGTGCAGCGATCCGAAGTTACCGCCATCGAAAGCATAGCTAAGTTCAGGAAGAAAGGTTTTGCCTCGCGCGGTGGTCAGGTTGAGCACGCCGGCCAGCGCGTCCGCGCCGTAGAGCACGCTGTTGGGACCGCGCAAAACCTCAATGCGATCGATCCCGGTGGTAAAAATGTTTCCAAAATCCACGGCGCCGCCAATCTCGGTGACGGGAATCCCATCCAGCCAGATGGCGTTGGCGTTGCTGTTGCCGCCGCGGATAAAAATTGACTCCGTAATGCCGCGCTGCCCAGTCTCCAGCACCTGCACGCCGGTGACCTGGCGCAATGGCTCAAGCGCCGGCAGCTTATATTGAAACTGATCCGTGCTAATCACGGAAACGGACGCGCCTACCTGCGTGTCAGGCACCGCGGTGCCCGTGGCAGACACTACAATCTCCTGCGACACGCTGGCCAGTTTGAGAGCAAGATCCACCGTGGCCGCGCCGCTGCCTAGATAAATAGCGTCACTCTGCCGCGATGCAAAAGTCGCTGCATCAGCTCTTACCTGGTAACGCCCCGGGGCCAGAGGGCTGAATTGATATTTGCCGTCGACGTTGGTGACGGTGGTTGCCACAGGTTTCCCTGCCCGTAAAAGCTGGACCTGCGCCCCCGCGACAGCTGCGCCCAGCGGATCAGTGATCGTCCCGTGAATATTGCTGCCGGGAGTAGCGGCAATGGTGAAAATCGATGTGAGTGCAAACGCCAGGGCAAGGCCGGCGCAACGGATTGAACGCATGTGGTGACTCCTCCCTCGGAAGTAGTCAGCGGAGGATTGCCGGTTTCGATCAAGAGGGCCGAGGAGAGCTTTCCTGACACAAACAACGTTCAAGCGCACGCGATTTCATCTAGCTGAGTTTCTTACGCAACCGATGGACCGGAACGCAATGACGAGCAAGAAAGCTTCTCCGGCTTTCCCTGCGCTAGCCGGAAACGCCCACTGACGGGCATCTGGCCGGTCTCCTGACTTACGCTTCAGCGAACCCTGAGCGCCTTCCCGGATATCTCATCCTCACCTAAGCTTGGTGCGAATGCGGACCTTCCAGTGGCATGTGCCCAGATTCTCAGCGAATACAGTTGCGGGGCAGTGGCGGATTCTCACCGCGCTTCCCAAATAACCAGACTCGAAGAAAACTAAATGAGAGGGATAGGAAGGTCAAGAGCAATTGGTAAATGAGTAAATTGGTAAGTTGGTAAATTAAGCACTAGATTCTTGCTCGAAGCCGGCAATACTCGAAGCACACTATCGCAATACTCGAACCACACAATAAGGGTGGCAAGGGCGACAGTGCGCTCAACCTCACCAATTTACCAATTTACCCATTTACCAATTTTCTTCATCCTTCGCTCGGATGCCAGGCATAAACGCCGCCGGTCCAGAAGAGGAAGCCTTTTTTGTTATTGCGGACCTGATTGATGATGTCGGTTTCATACGGCAGCTTCATGGCGCGGAGCGCCTTCTGGCTGAGCGACGGCGCAGTTCCCAAAAGCGTTGCCGCGGCATGCTTGACCAGATAAGCCTGGCGCGCGTCAGGGTTGCGCCAGCCCTGTGGGCCGTAGCCATGAATGATAGCCAGCACTTCTTCGCCCGATTCAACCCGCGGCCGCTCCTGGTGAGGAGGCACGACTACCGTCTTGCCCGGCGCGGCAATGAACGCCTTGTCAGCATCCTGAATGATCCAGTTCGAAAGTTCACTGTTGACGTCAGACAGCTTGCCGGCTGCCGGGCGGGCGATGATCGCCAGGTCTTCCGACTCGTCGCCGTTGAAGTCGCCGACAATGAAAGATTGGTGGTTCCGAGCGTCGATGGTGAGATCATCGCCAAAAACGCGGTGAAATGCGGCTTCAACTTCGGCTTGTGTTGGAGGCGGCAGCTTGGCTGCAGGCGTAGACCCGGCGACTGGAGAACTCTGCGGCGTCGGAACAGCAATTGCCTTCTCGATCTGCCCATTCGAGTTCTTACTGCTGCAGCCTGCCAGAGCGCATAGAACAAAAACGGTGATAAGTGCGAGACGTACGAGCATAAAAACTTTCGTCCGACTCATAGGAGACCCCTGATACCTGAATTAAGAACGGGCTGGGTCCTTGAAAAGCCAGGACCCAACCCAAAAATACTACGCTTGAGCGCTTACAGTGACTGCAGGAACGTAATCAGCTGGTTCTTCTGCGTGGTGCTCAGCGCACGGTAGTTATTGATCACTCCCGTGGCTTCGCCGGCATGGCGCAGAATCGCGTCATTCCTGGTGAAAGTAAGCAAATCATGCATCAGACGGTCGCGGGTACGACCGCCCCACAACGGCACGGTGCGCATCAGGTTGGCCGTCGCCTGTCCGCCGTTCTGCACAATCCCATCCCCTGTACCTACGTTATGCAGCAGGAAATCGCTGTACGGGTGGATGATCTTGTTGCCCAACGCTGCCGGCACTGTGAACGCGCCGCCATTGATCACCGTCCCTGCGGGAGAGGTGGTAATGGAGGTTACGTGACAGATGTTGCAGCCGATGGCGTTAAACAGCTGAGCGCCGGTCTGCGCATCGGAGGTAGCTGCCAGTATCGCGTCCACTGGCGGCGCCTGCGTGGCGCGCATGAAGCGAGCAAAGTGGTCAATGTCCGCCAGACCTTGCGCATCATTGTGGTCCTCAGGATCGGCCACCGTGTCGCAGACCGTCGTGCTTTCCGTGGGCTGCAAACGGCTAGTGATGCCCTGCTCGTTCACGTATGCATCGGCCGAGAACGAGAGCAGGCTGGCCTGCTGGTTTTTCCAGCCGAAACGTCCGGCACGGACCTGGCCCGGAGCTTCTGATACTGGAACCTGGATCAGCAGTCCGCCAATCTGTCCACCGCTCTGTCCAGGCTGGGCATTGGCGATGGCAAGCAGCGTATTGCTGTCAATGGCCTCAACAAAGCCGTCACCCAAAACGTTGGTAGTGGCGCGCAGAGCGCGGATATTTTCCGCTCCGGGGACGTTCGCGCTGTCCTGGGCGCAGATCGCACGGTCGTTGACCAGAGAGCGATTGGGAATCGTCGTCTGGCCGTCATTGATCACGAGACTGGGGTTTACGAAATTGCCGTTGGCATCGGTGTGGCCGATACGCAGCTCAGTGATCTGGCTGGTGCCGCCGACGTTGGGCTGAGCATGGCAATCCACGCAGCCGCGCGCGTTATAGACCGGCCCTAAACCGTCGGGAATATCGTCTTCTTCCATGAAGACGGCTTCGTCGGCGGCGAAGGTCGCATTGGTGGTAAAGCCATTGCTGACCGCGCCTGACTGGTCATTGTTGATGGGGGTAGCGAAGGCCGCCGGGGCCTGCGTCGCTCCCTGGGCAAGAGCTACGATAGCGCATGCAACGGCCACCGCGGCGATGCAAAGGAGCAAGGGAAGTTTCCGCCTCGTCATTGCGAGTTCCTCCTAGATTTGAATGGAAATGCTCTGTGCAGCAAGAACTCTGCCGTACTGCAGACGATTGCGAACTGTCTGCCAAAAGTGGACGGGAGGGAAATCTTTTGACGCGTTTTCTGCACGCGTTGCTGACGCAGCGCCCGAGCAGCAGAATCCGCGGGCAAAACATACAGCAACTCAGAATCAAGAGTCAACGCCTGAATAAGAAAGTATTAATCAACAGAATGAACAAATAAGTTCCAATTTGGGAATGACTTACGCCTTCTCTTGAACCGCAATCTCACATCGGCGGGAAAGGCCGGCGAGACCCAAACGCTTGAGTCTCGCCGTCGCAATTCTTTCGAGAACACCTTCCCGCGTTAGAGCGATTGCAGGAACGTAATCAGCTGGTTCTTCTGCGTGGTGCTGAGAGCACGGTAGTTATTGATGACTCCCGTGGCCTCGCCGCCGTGGCGCAGAATCGCGTCGTTCCTGGTAAACGAAAGCAGATCATGCATCAGCCGGTCCTTGGTGCGTCCGCCCCATAGCGGCGACGTACGCATCTTGTTAGCTGTGGCTTGTCCTCCGTTCTGCACGATCCCATCGCCGGTACCCACGTTGTGCAATAGGAAGTCGCTATACGGATGGATCACTTTATTTCCCAACGCTGCCGGCACCGTGAATGCGCCGCCATTGATCACCGTCCCCGCTGGAGCTGTGGTGAAGGAGGTCACGTGGCAGATGTTGCAGCCGATGGCGTTGAACAGCTGAGCCCCTGCTCTTGCGTCCGCGGTCGATGCCAGCGTGGCATCTACCGGCGGCGTCTGCGTGGCGCGCATGAAACGGGCAAAATGGTCGATGTCCGCCAGACCTTCTGCATCGGTGTGGTCTTCGGGATCAGCGACCGTGTCACAGAGCGAGGTGGTGTCGCTCGGCTGGAGCCGGCTGGTAATGCCCTGCTCGTTCACATACGCGTCCGCCGCGAACGAAAGCAGGCTGGCTTGCTGGTTTTTCCATCCAAAGCGCCCGCCGCGCATCTGTCCCGGGGCCTCTGACAAAGGCACCTGGATGAACTGGCCTGAGATCCTTCCACCGCTCTGCCCAGGCTGGGAATTCGCGATGGCCAATAGGGTATTGCTGTCGATGGCCTCAACATAGCCATCGCCCAATACGTTGGTGGTTGCACGCAGTGCGTGAATGTTCTCCGTGCCGGGCACGCGCTCTGAAGCTTCGGCACAGACAGAGCGGTCATTCACCAGCGAACGACTGGGAATGCTGGTTGCGCCATCGTTGATGGCGATGGTGGGATTCACAAAATTGCCTCGGCCATCGTTGTGGCCGACTCGCAGCTCAGTCACCTGGCTGGTGCCACCGACGTTCGGCTGCGCATGGCAATCCACGCAGCCGCGAGCGTTATAGACCGGACCCAGGCCGTCGGGAATGTCGTCTTCCTCCATGAAGACGCCTTCATCGGCGGCGAACACGCTATTGGTAGTAAGGCCGTTGCTCACCGCTCCCGATTGATTGTTGTTTAAAGGGGTATTGAAACCAGACACAGCTGGCGTGGCCGACTGCGCCAGGCCGACGATGGCAAATGCTACTGCCAGCGCAGCGAGACACAGCAACAAGGGAAGTTTCCGCCTCTTCATTGCTTAAGTTCCTCCGGAAGTTTTGGTTCGAACCGCGCTTTCGGTTGAGGAGCTAAGCCGCACTGCAGACGATTAGGGATTGTCTGCCAATAGGTGACGGGGTACAGATGGTCGGCTTGCTTTGAAGTGGCCTTGCAGCTTTACGCTTCACGACGTGCTGAAACGCAGAGCAGTGCTGAAAAATATCAGCATCTCTCTCTTGTGTCAATATGGAATTAATGAATTTTAATTATTTCTATTTCAATGGAATCAATGACTTAAGCAGAACTTCTTAATTATTATTCGCTTAATATTTGTTTTTTGGTGACAGGAGACCGCTTCGCCTTGACCGTCAAAGTTTGGATCCTAGAATTGCGTAAGCGATTGCCATTTCCGGGCGCGGAATTTAGGATGTGCGGTTCCTAAAAACTATGGCTGTTCGGAGAGGCTCCAAAATGTGTTGCGTCCCTTCGCTCGCAAAGTCGCCGGTCACTGTGAAATCGAATTCTGCAAGAACTGCAGGTATCTTCTTTGTTCTGCTGCTTACCCTGGTTCTCTATTGCACGGGTGCGTCCGGTCAGAGCGCTGAGAAGCCCAAGCCGAATTCGCAGAGCAGGAAAACGCAACCGGCTGGCAGCGAAAAATCCTCCGCCAACCAAGAAAAGAAGACAGAAGCTCCAAAGGCTGGGAGTGCGGAGAGCGACAAAGACGATCAGGAAGAACCGAAAGGTCCGTGGCACGGACTCACATGGCGGCTGATCGGCCCGTTTCGCGGCGGGCGTGTGCTCGCCGTAAGCGGCGTGGTTGGCGATACCCACACCTATTATTTCGGCGGCGCAGGCGGCGGCGTGTGGAAGACCACGGATGGCGGTCTGACCTGGCGTCCAATGACCGACAAAGTGAAAGATATGGCGCCCTCCATCGGCGCCATCGCCGTTGCGCCTTCCGATCCTAATGTGATCTATGCCGGCACCGGCGAAGCCTGCATTCGCGGCGACATCATCAATGGCAACGGCGTTTACAAATCCATCGACGCTGGCAAGACCTGGACCTCGATCGGCCTGCGCGATACGCGGGCCATCGGCCGCATTGCTGTGCATCCCAAAAATCCAGACATCGCCTACGTTGCGGCTTTCGGCCACACCTATGGTCCCAACGCAGAACGTGGTATCTTCCGCACCACTGACGGCGGTAAGACCTGGAGCAAAGTTCTCTACAAGGACGAAAACTCCGGCGGCATCGATCTCTCGCTCGATCCCAATAATCCCAACGTGATTTTTGCCTCGTTGTGGCAGGCGCGGCGCTCCCCCTGGGGCATGGATAGCGGCGGCCCTGGAAGTGGCCTCTACCGCAGCACCGATGGGGGAACAACGTGGAAACATCTCTCTGGCCACGGATTGCCTGATGGAACCCTGGGCCGCATCGGCTTGGCCGTAGCCTATAGCGGCAATCGCGTGTGGGCTTTGGTTGAAGCCGACAAGGGTGGCCTCTTCCGCTCCGATGACGGCGGTGAGAACTGGACCCTCACCAATAGTGACCGACAGTATCGCCAGCGCGCGTTTTATTACACTCACGTGTTTGCCGATCCTGGCAGCGCCGATGGCGTCTACGTATTGAACACGGGGATGTATCACTCCAACGACGCCGGACGTACCTTCCGGCCCATCCGCGTGCCGCATGGCGACAATCACGGCCTGTGGATCGATCCCAACGATCCCAAACGCATGATCGAATCGAATGACGGCGGCGCCAACGTGAGCACCAACGCGGGCTCTAGCTGGACTGGCCAGGCCAACCAGCCAACAGCGCAGATTTACCACGTAACCACTGACAATCGTTTTCCCTATTTTGTTTACGGATCGCAGCAGGACAACAGCTCCGTCGGCATTGCCAGCGCCGCTCCAGGCGGGATTGACCGCACCGACTGGTACGCCGTCGGCGGCGGTGAGAGCGGTTATATCGCGCCTGACCCGCACGATCCGGAAATCGTCTATGCCGGCTCGTATGGCGGGGAGATCACGCGCTACGACCATCGCACCGAGCAGACCAAAGACGTGACGCCATGGCCCATCAATCCCATTGGCGCTGCGGCTGCTGACCAGAAATATCGTTTCCAGTGGACCGAGCCGATCGTCTTTTCGCCGCACGACCCCAAGGTCCTCTACTTCGCTGCGCAGGTGCTGTTCAAATCGTCCGACGAAGGCATGAGCTGGCAGATCATCAGCCCGGACCTGACCCGCAATGACAAGAGCAAACAGGTCGCCGCCGGCGGCCCCATCACCAAAGACAATACCGGCGTGGAAGTCTACGACACGATTTTTTCCGTCGTGGAGTCGCCGCTGCAGAAGGACCTGATCTGGGCCGGCAGTGACGATGGCCTCGTACACGTAACGACCGATGGCGGAAAGAATTGGTCCAACGTGACGCCGAAAGGCATGCCGGAGTGGGGCACCGTCGACATGATTGAGGCCTCGCCGCATGCAGCCGGCACAACCTACGTCGCCGTGCAGCGTCACAAGATGGACGATTTTGCTCCCTACATTTTCAAGACCACCGACTTCGGCAAAACCTGGACCACCCTCAGCAACAGTATTCCCGGAGATGCCTTCGTCCACGCAGTACGTGAAGACCGCAAGCGCAAAGGGCTTCTCTATGCCGGTACTGAGCGCGGCGTCTTCTTCTCTTTTGACGACGGCACCACCTGGCAATCTCTGCAAGGGAACCTTCCTGTTTCGCCCGCCTATGACTTGTATACGCACAACAACGATCTGATCGTGGCCACGCACGGCCGTTCCTTCTGGGTGCTGGACGACCTCTCGCCGCTGCAGCAATACAAAACGGAAAATACCGGCGAAGACGTTCATCTCTACGCGCCCAGCCCGGCGAACCATACACAGTTCGGCGGCGGCTTTGGCGGTGGAGGCGGAGATCGCGGCCAGAACCCTCCCGCCGGCGCAGTCATTTATTACTCGCTTAAGACGGCGCTGAAAAAGCCCGGTGAAAAAAAGCCCGAAGAAAAAAGAGAAGACAAGAAAGCTGAAGGCGCTGCTCCAGCCGCCACCGCAGGAGGTGGAGCAGCAACAAGCAAAGAGCCCGGAGAATCGCACCCGGCAAACACGCCTGCTCCGGCAAAACCGGAAGCCGGCGCCACAGAGAATGCTGAGAACGCAAATGCGAAGCCCTCGCCCATTACTCTGGAGATCCTGGACCAGAAAGGCCAGGTCGTTCGCAAATATCCGCCCAAGCCGCAAGCCGGCGAAGAAGCCGGTAACGATGAAGGGTTTGGCCGTCCGCCCGAGCAGGGCTTGCCAACAGAAGCAGGACTGAATCGCTTTGTCTGGGACATGCGCTATGAAGGCGCAACCCGCGTGCCGCGCTCTCCGCTCTGGGCCGGCAACACCGACGGCCCGGTAGCGTTGCCCGGCAACTACCAGGTCAGGCTTACGGTGAACGGCAAACAGTACACGGCGCCGCTGGAAATCGTTCGCGATCCCCGTCTGAAGACCACGCAACAGGACCTGGAAAAGCAGTTTGATCTGCTGATCAAAATCCGCGATCGCGTCACCCAGGCGCATGAAACCATCAACCAGATCCGCGATATCCGGGCGCAGATGACTGCGCTCAATAAGCGTCTGGAAAATCAGCCCCAGGCCAAGACCGTGGCGGAAGCCGGTAAGCAACTCGACAAGAAGATGACTGAGGTCGAAGAAGTGCTGATCCAGACCAAAGCCAAGAGCGGCCAGGACGTGTTGAACTATCCCATCCGCCTTAACAACTACCTGGTGGCCCTGGGTGGCGTGGTCGATAGCTCTGACTCGGCGCCTACGCAGGTTTCCTATGAAGTCTTTGACATGCTTGGCAAACAGTTGGACGAACAACTAGCGAAGTGGAAGCAGATTCTGGGTGCTGACGTACCGGCCTATAACGATCTGGTACGGAAACAGGAGGTGCCGGCGATCGTGCTTTCCGGAAAACCACAGGAAAATAAGGGTCCCGGAAACTGATGAAAGTACAGGGACAAGATGCACTTTCACAATCCCGGGGCCCCGATTCGGGAAGTAAGAAATTACTAAAGTGTTTGTTGAGAGCAATTTAGATTGACCTTCAGTTCGCACCAGGGTTAGATTTGCCCTGTAGCAATACGACGGAAATGCCAAATTCCATGTTCGCCATCTGGATCGGGTTGTCCGCAGGCCTTCTCCTGCTGTTCCTGTATGCCGCTTTCCTGAACTCACGGAAACGGCATGCCAGGAAGGTTGAACTTGGGGATTTGATTCCTTCGTTTTTACCTGTGGATGTAGAAGTCTTAAAAGAGGCAATCAGCCCTGCGCAGCAGCGGTACCTGCAGGAAACTTATGGACAGGAAGAGCTGCTGAGGATCTATCGCGAACAATTGAACCAGACGATCGAATGTCTGCGCCGCATGACCCACAACGCTGCCCTGCTGCAGCAGCTTGGCTATGGCCAGTTGCACAGCGGGAACCAACTCATTGCTGAACTGGCGCAGGAGATGATCGATGCCGGCGTGCACGTTCGCCTGTATTCGTTTTTGAGTCTGATCGTGCTGCACCTGCGCAACTGGCTCAGCTGGATGCCGATTGTGGCTGCTTCCAGGTCGGCCGAAGTACAACGGCTTCTTTCCTCGGGTCTGATCCCCGCCTACTCACAGCTTAAAGACAAAGCCGGCAACCTGACCTGCCTGAAATTCTCCAGCTTTCACGAGGCGCTGGCCCAGAACCTGTAATTTGATTCGGGTGTTTTAGTTGCCTCAGTACAAAATCAAAGCGTATGTTTGCCCGGCGTGAGGAAGTCTTTGAGGACCTCTTCCCATTTTCTGGCTTGATGCAGCATTTCCGGTCCCAGCGCCACATTCTCCGATTTTATTTTCAGTTCATTTTTCTTATTTGCGAATGCCCAGAGCCAGATAAAGCAAGCTGCATCGAAGACTACAGGTTCAAAGCGGTCCAGTGGTGTTGACGTGTAATGCATCTGCATACGGATCGCGGCATTCGCAAGCGCTACAGCTGCTTGAATTCCGAACCCGGCCGCAATGCTGAATTCGTAACCGGTAAATTGACGTCCCATGAAGAGAATCACCGTCACAAAGAAACCAATTACTGCAGATCGGATGAAATCAAGGACACGGGAGATAACGAGGACAGCAGAGCGCTTGTCCGGCGAGTGCAGGGCCGATAGAAATCCCAACATGCCGATAAGAGCCGCACCAGCCGGAAAGAGATAGCGGTAAAAGCGGATTGCTGCAAAACCGGGGAAAATACGTCGCAGCAAGGTTTCATAGATTGCTAGAAGGGCAGCCAGTACAACTACCACGTCCGATGTCCAGAAAACGTAAAAATAAACTGTTCTAGAGAAAAGTTTGTAGGCCACAAAGCGAACGACACCGACAAAAAAGGCAATCAGAACGTAGAAGAAGAAAAACGGGAACCTACGCTGCAGGCCTCGCCAGGCAATCACCCCTGCCAGCAAGGCAAGCAGTGGCAGTGAAAGCCATGCAAGAAAGTTCCATATCCAATCTGCCGGTGTCATTCATGAGCCAGCCTAAATCAACTTCGTTTGGATTGCCAAACTAAAACCCCGACTGGGCTCAGTTGACGGAAACTCCCGGTGGCCTTGGCATCTCTGGAATCGGTCCGGGCGCCGGCGAAGAAGCACTTGCCCATGTTCCAGCTAGCAGGACTGTCGCAAATACCAACACACGCATTGCGAGTTTCATTGTTTTTCTTTCCTCCAAATCTTGGTGTACGAAAATTCTGTCCGAAAGTTGCGAATAGACTACATGAGAAATTTCTTAATGCCACAAGAATCGTAGCGCATTCTCAAAAATCCTAACGTGGCGTAAATCGACGCGAGCGCCGGCAACCAACTGTCTTTGAAATTTCCAGCTCAGCTCTGCGACACGAACGCACAGAATTAATCAATTTCGCCGGAATCGCTTTAGCTTCTTACGCTGCCTGTGCCCATTCCGGAACAAACATGAATAACTGCTACGTTGTTCCACTTTAGAACTGATCGTGCAAGATTTTGCAGTAAGACAAGAAAATAAGTTGCTCATTCCGCCAAAAATCGCGCTGACGCGGGCGCAAGTCCTTCGCTCCTTGCCCCATCCTTGCATGGATGTGCCTGCGACTCTAATTCCTTTTCGCTATGAGCGCAATAGGGAAAAGCTTTCCCCAAATTCACCGGATTTATACATAAACCTTGCTCAGGCTGAGGCCTCAAGCTTCGGATGCTGCAGATGGAAGTTCGTCGCATCCTGATACGCCTTGGCCAGCGCCAGCATCTTCGCTTCGCCATAGAGCTGCCCCAGGAAGGTCAGGCTCAGCGGCGTTCCCGGGCCTCCGGCATCGACTTCACCGTTCTCGCGCACGCGCGGTTTTGGGGCATCATCGCCGCGCAGCCCGTTGGGCAGGATCAGCGCAGGATGCCCTGTCAGGTTGGTGATCAGCAATTGCGTGCTGAAGGTGGGCGCGACGATTACATCCACCTGCTCAAATACCTTGGCCGCCAGTTCCATCGCCGTCGTCCGCGCGCGGCTGGCCTGCAGGTATTCCACAGCCGGGATGAAGCGAGCGCTGCGGAAGGTATTGGGCCAGTCATTGCTGGTTTGCTCCGTCAACAGCTTGTCACGGCCGCTGCGGGTGAGATCGTCGAACGCCGCTGCCGCCTCGGCCACCAGAATACTGCGCATGGCCTGGTATGGAAACTTGGGAAATTCCACCGGAATCAGCGTTACGCCCATCTCCCGCAGCTTGTCGAGCGCTGCCTGATCGAACTTATGGTCATATTCGCGGCGCGCCATCGCCTGCGCGCGATTGGCTGCTTCCTCCGCCTGTTTTTTCTTTTCCTCGTCGCTCAGCTCCTTCTGCTCTTTCGGAGGCTCGGGCTGTTGTGGCGGCTGGATTTCAAAGTCGGCTTTCAGGTATCCAACGCGCAGCTTGCGCCAGTCGAGGTTTGCGTCCCAGTTGAAGGCCGCGTCGCGCACCGTGCGATCATGCCCGTCTGGCCCGTAGATCGCGCTCAGCACGATGGCCGTATCTTCCACCGCACGGCAGATTGGTCCCAGCTTGTCCATGGTCCAGGAGAGAGCCATGGCCCCGGTACGGGGCACCAGCCCAAAGCTCGGACGCAGCCCTGTCGTGCCGCAGCGCGTGGAAGGCGAAGAGATCGAGCCCAGCGTCTCCGATCCAATCGCAAACGCCACGCAGCCCGCAGCCGTGGCGGAAGCTGATCCCGCCGACGAGCCGCTTGATCCCTGTTTGGTGTTCCAGGGATTGCGCGTCATCCCGCCAAACCATTTGTCGCCCTGCGCCAGCGCACCGAGTGTTAGCTTGGCGACCAGCACGGCCCCCGCGGCGTCCAGCCGCTGAACGACCGTGGCATCTTCGTCGAGCTTCTGCTCTTCAAATCCGCCTGCGCCCCACGTCGTACGATAGCCCTTCACTGCCAGCAGGTCTTTGGCGCCCCACGGCAAGCCATGCAGTGGCCCGCGATACTTCCCTGCTGCAATCTCGCGATCTGCCTCCCTGGCATGTGCCAGCGCGCGTTCTTCTGTCAAGGTGATCACGAATTTCAGCGTCGGGTTGTAACGTTTGAGGCGCTCCAGGTACATCTGCGTGAGAGCGGTGGAGGAGACTTTCTTCGTACGCACCAGCTCCGCCAACTGCCGGACCGAGTAAAACGCCACATCTTCAATATTCCTGGGCGCCGCGCCGCCGCCATTCGCGACGGTTGAGATCCTGGCCGGACGACGCGCTGTTTCAAACTTCATCCCCGGCAGCACCGGATCAAATATCACCGCCGGAGCCACGTCATTCTTGATGTGCAATTGGTAAATGGCCTCGAAGCTCTCGGCGTAGCCGTTAAGTCCTTCCAGCATCATGTCCTTGTATTCGTCGGGAATGGGGACATCGGCGATTCTGGCGGCGCTGTCAATCATCTCGCGTGTGATCTTGGGCTTTTGTTCCGCCATCGCCCAGAGCACTCCGGGCAGCAACGTAGAGGTCAATCCAAGACGAGAGCAAACAGCAAGAAAAGCCCGACGGTCAAGCATGAGTTCTCCTATGATCAGAAATGCGGGACGCCATTATAGCTGCATGTTTCGCGAGCTTCCAGCTTCCGTCGCCTGGCATGAGCAAAATCAGGCAAGGCCTGTAAAATCTCCCCATGAACGTGCTCTTCCAACTCCTTTCTGACCAGGAAGTCCCTGCGCTTCTGCAGATGATGCGCGACTTCTACTCCCAGCAGCAGATGCGCTTTGACGAAAGGACCGCGCGTAACGCGATCAACAACCTTCTTCAGTCCCCGCAGAATGGCCAGATCTATCTCATCTTCCGCGGGCAAACCATGGCCGGCTATTTTGTTCTGACATTCTGCTTCAGCATGGAATTTCACGGCCGCTTCGCCCTGCTGGACGAGCTGTACCTGCGCGAAGATTTTCGCCGCCAGAAGCTGGGCCAGGGCGTGGTGGGCTTTGCCGAAGGCATCTGCCGCCGTGAAGGCATCGCGGCTTTGCGTCTTGAAGTTGGCCGCGAGAATAAGCCGGCGCAGGCGTTATACAAAAACACCGGTTTCGCCGAAGACGAAAGAAACCTGATGACGAAGTGGCTCTGACAGCAGGAAGGAAAAAGCCCATCACGCGCCGCAACGCGTGAATGGGCCGGCTGACTACAAAGACTTCAGAAATTCCGCCAGGTCTTTCCTTTCCTGTTCGCTAAGCTGCAGTTTGAAGTGCTGGTCATAATGCGCGATGACCTCATCCAGTGTCTGGAACCGTCCATCGTGGTAAAAGCCGCCCTTCTGGTGGCTCCAAAGCCCGCGCAGCGGCGTGGTCCGATACTTCCTGGTTGGCGAACGCGAAGCATGGAAGTCGTCTATCCCAATCTCTGCCGGCGTGTGAAGACTCGATCCTGGCTCACTGTACAGATTGGGCACATGGCAGCTGGCGCAATTGGCCTTGCCGGAGAAAAGCGCTTTCCCACGTTCCGCCTGCGCCTTGTTGTAACTGCCCTCAGGAGGCTTGGGAGCTACCAGGCCCAGTTGATAGAACTGCAGAGCCCCCAGCTTGGATGTTATCTCGTCATCGCTGTTCCGTACCTGATTGAAATGGGCGCGGGCGCCGACAGGAAACTGCGCCGCCGAAATGCGCGGCTCAGAGAACGCGCCCTTGCCATGCATCTGCGTATTCGCCACGTAGGCATTCCAATAGGTGACCGATCCCCAACCGGTATATGTGGCATCATTCACGCCGGCCAGGCCAAATGCCGGAGGCAGCAATGTTGCGGCCGACTTTCCATTTGGTTGAAACGCCTTGCCATCGACGGTTAGCTCCGCGTCGTACTTGCCCGGCCCCCAGCTTCCCAGTACCTTTTTCACCGTCGCGACATCCACGCCAATCAGGTCCGCGACAGGTTGCAAATTAGGCGCAAGCGAGACAATTGCGCCAACATTCAAATCCCGATTCGCCCAGCCATCGAGCCGGTGGCCGATTCCGGGAGCAAAAGAGTCATCGACCGTGGAATGACAGAAGGCGCATTGAATGCCCATGCTCTGTAATTTGCCCTGCGCGTCAAATATTCCCGTAACACCAACTACCGAGTTGAGCTTGAGCAGCGCCAGCGTCGTGGCCGGATCGTCAAGATTCACTTTGCCTGCCTTGATTTGCTCCACCAGGGAAGCAGGCAATGCGTCGGCATCGACCTTCAAGCCGACGGAAAGAGCGGTCTTGGGACTTACACCGGGTCCCACTCCGCCCAGCTTATCCCCGGCGATGGCCTGGTGCAGATGCAGGGCGCCGCCCCAAAAAGCTTCGTCGCCAAACGTGTCATAGCGGAAGATCTGTCTTCCCTGGTTGAACATCGCCTGCATATTGCTGTTATTTTGCTGGTCTATGGACGTCGTTGACGCAGCCTGGGACGATGCTATGACTGATTTGCTGTTCAGCAGCCATGCCGCCGCCGCCGCCAACAGCACTGCAGAGGTAAAGACTGCGACCACGATTCTCCTGATGTGATGGTTCATTGTGGATTGTTCCTCATTCCTTTTTTCTATTTGCCGCACAGCAACTATGTAGAAGTACACCGCGCCAAAAGACACAAGGGAACCTGGGACCTGCACCGCAGGAACAACAACGAAGAAAGCTGGTCGTCGAACTTAAGAAAGCCCTTGCCACCCATTGAGTGCAAAGGCGCCCGGAAGTTACACCATGACGGACAAAAACTGGGCTGGGCCAACAAAATGGGATTTGCGGTCGTTTTTGTCCAGGGCCTTATTGTAGACCTGTTTTTTGAACAGCACGTCCGCGGACTTAGAATCAACAGATGAGTGTCCACCTAAATAGGTTCGCGGGTGCGAAAGAGGTTTCCGCACCCGCCAGACACGTGGACCGCGCCTGCAAAATCGGCGTTAGTGATGCCCCTCAGGCTGGGCGTCAAAGAACAAAAAGAAATTGGTCGGCTGGTCGGCAGCTGCCCTGCCGGCGGCCTGGGCCGCGCGCAATGCCTCCAGTGAGTTGATTCCTGTCTTTCCATCCGCGCTGGGCCACGCGCTGGGATCGGTGACCAGCACTGAGATGATTTCCCACCACACCGGCCCGAAATCCGTGCCGTCAAGAATGTGACTGTGATTGAGTGTTGGCACAACCACGCTGGTATTGGGCGGTACTTTGCCGAGTTTGGCCAGGACCGGCCCCAAATCCGTCAGCGTGGTATGCATGGTACAGGTACCGGGCATGCCAGTATGCTGCGTAACCGGAGGACCAGGCTCGGGACACTGGACCGCAACGGTCGGATGGGTCTTGAACGCCTCGGGAATGAACCCAAACAAGCTCAGAAGTGCTTGTCCCAGCTCCGGCGTGAAGGCGTCATTCGGGTCTTTGTCAGTGCCAAAGAATGGCGCAATCACATACAGCTTCTGCGTGTGCGAGATCGGACCACCCGTTGGGTCGATGGTCGAGCCACGGCCCACGGTACAAATCGGGCGTTGAAACTCATTGGCGTCCACTGCAGCCACCAGGTTGTTGTGGTCAAGATCGTCAAATGGCTGGTGAATGCAATCGAAATTCTGAAAATACGTGAAAACCAGAAGCTGACCGTCGGCAAATCCCTCGGTTTGGTTGACTGCAAGAGGCCTGACGGTATTGTCTTTTGTGTCTTCGGCAACGGCGCTAAGCGCAAACAAAAGAACCAGGGCTGCGCTGGCCATGATCAAGCTTGGTGCACGCTTTCTCATCGTTAAACCCTTTCTATCCCTTTTCAGGAAGTAGCTGACCGGATTGTGCGGGGCCCGCACGTCACCTTTGGAGTGCGCGAGGACCGCCGGCCGTTTCTCAGAATCGTAAGAAAAAATGAGAAAAACATTTCGCAGATATCTGGCGAAAGCCGGACCCGTTGGGCCCCAACCGGCTGGATATTCCCTCTAGAGCAGCGGTTTCCGACTGTCATCTTCCCTTGTGCGCCTCCATGATTTAAGCTTTTGCCTCCCGAGGAGGCTGGTGAATGAAACTTCTGCGTGCCATTGTGAAACTGCTTTTGGTTTTTGCGTCGATGACCGTTCTTGCCGCTGATTATCCTGCGCCGCATGCAGGAACATTTGTGGTCAAGGACTTTCAATTCAAATCCGGCGAGAAGCTGCCCGAGGTCAAACTGCACTACTACACGCTGGGCACGCCGCAGAAGGATTCCGCAGGAAGGGTGCGCAATGCCGTGCTGATTCTTCATGGCACCGGCGGTACCGGACGCCAGTTCCTCACCGCCAACTTCGGCGGAGTGCTCTTTGGTCCCGGCCAGCTTCTGGACGCCTCGAAATACTTCATCATTCTGCCTGACAACATCGGCCACGGCGAATCCAGCAAACCCAGTGACGGCCTGCATATGCGCTTTCCGCATTACGAGTATGACGACATGATTGAGCTGCAATACCGCCTGCTCTCGCAGGGTCTGGGCGTGAACCATCTGCGGCTGGTGATGGGCACCTCGATGGGCGGCATGCACACGTGGCTGTGGGCCGAACAGCATCCCGACTTCATTGACGCTGCCATGCCGCTGGCCAGTCAGCCGATCGAGATCGCCGGGCGCAACCGCATGATGCGCCGCATGATCATGGACTCCATCCGCAACTCTCCGGACTGGAACAACGGCGAATATAAACAGCAGCCGCTGGGTCTGGCCGACGCCCTGGGCGTCCTGCTCTTCATGGGCAGCGCGCCGCTGCGCATGCAGAAAGAAGAGCCCACCCGGACCCAGGCCGATGACTTCCTGGAAAAATTTATCGCCGACCGCATGAAGTCGACCGACGCCAATGACATGCTCTACTACTTTGACGCCTCCAGGAACTACAACCCGGAGCCGCAATTGGCAAAGATCACCGTGCCGCTTACTGCCGTCAATTCGGCCGATGACACCATCAATCCACCTGAACTCAAGGTCATTGACCGCGACATTCAGCGCGTGAAGCAGGGCAAATACGTGCTGCTGCCTATCACCGATGAGACCCGGGGCCACGGCACACACTCCTGGCCGGCAATCTGGGGTAATCATCTGGATGAGTTGTTGAAAAGGTCGGCGGGTCCACAGTGAGTCCGCTAAGGAAACTGTCTGCCGCCTGCTTCATCCTTCTGACCGCTGGGACTTTTGCGGCCTGGAGCGGCTATTCCCAGGACGCGAAGTACGTTCCATTCACCCCTCTGAACGAAGACTCTTCCGTCATCCATGGCGACGTCGAACAGGTGGGACAGGAATTTGTGATGCGTATCCGCGAGCTGCGTGGCAGCTTCATCCCACCGCACACTCACCCGATCGACGAACACCTGACCGTGCTGGAGGGAAAGGTGTGCCTGGGCACAGGTCCGGAATTTGATCGCGCAAAGTTGCAATGTCTTGGCCCGGGTGGCTACGCCTTTTTCCCCAAGGGGACAACGATTTTCGGCGAAGCGCCAGATCCGGCGACGGTGCAAGTGCACGGAATTGGGCCTTTCCACCTGCACTGGAAGTATCCGCTGCAGACGTTCGAATCAGCGGACGCGAAGAAGGCTTTTCGTTATCGCGCAGGCCAGAAGATCCGCACCAGGTATGGGGTCGGAACCATTGAGAAAGGATGGCGCAGCGGGCCGATCATTCAATACGAGACCAGGATCGGCAGTGAACTGGTGATGGCAACGGAGTCCGAGGTGGCGTTGCAGGACTGAGAACAATCTCAAGCCACCGCGTTCTAGGCAAACTGGGTCTTCAGCACCGGCTTGGGATCGCGCGACAACCGCTCGACTGTCTCTTCCATCATCACGTCAAATCCATGTCCGCAGCGCGGGCAGACGATCTGTTGTATCCCTGACGAACGGCTTGCGGTCTTGCGTACTGGGAACGAATCCCCATACGGGCATTCAATGAAGGTAATATCTCCGGCAGCCATCGCGTTTTCTCCTTGATCAACGACCAACAGCATCTGCTGATCGACAGCGATAACGATAGCGGTCAGAGAAATGCGTGAACAAGTTACGGTGGTGACGTTACGTTAGAAACTCGGTACTGCCTCATCACTGGTGCAGTACAAAAACGCAATGAATGGAAGGTTGTGCGAGCTAATTGTCACCGTTGCCGGCGCCAGTCGCGGTGGTGACCGGAGTCACATTGGCTTTCTCACGGACCAGGATGGGAAGCCGCGGAA
>DATBHX010000127.1:0-10333 GCA_036557225.1 Candidatus Angelobacter sp. | reverse complement strand
TCAGCGTGGCGCAGTTTAAAGGACAAACCGTAAAGATCCGCTTTACGGGCAGGGAGGACGTAAGCCTGCAAACCTCATTCGTGATTGATGACGTTTCCTTGAACGTCCAATAACGATTGACTGCAAAACAAGAATTTCCGGGGCCTTCATGGCCCCGGTTTTTTTATGCTTTAAGGAGGTTTGGGTCGTTCTTCGGATGTTGTGAGTCTGACAAGCGATTCAGCGCGGCCTGAACTCTCCGGAAACGATTAAGCGTTTACCAGATCAAAGGCAATGGTCCTGGCCAGACATTTCCCGACAATTCTTGCGCAGGCTTCCACAAAGTCACGCTCTTGCGCAGCGCGAAAAGAAGACATGAAGTAACTTTCCACGTTCAGAACCGCCAGTGTCTTGCTCCCGGCCATGATTGGAACCACGATCTGCGATTTCACCAGGTCTGAGGCGTGAATATAACGAGGCTCTTCCGCAACATTGTCGGCCACGATCACACGGCCGGTGGAAGCAGCCCAGCCACACAGTCCCTGAGTCACAGACAAAGTCGCTTTCGGTGTAAAGCTTCCGGTGTAAGGGCCCAGCACAAGTGTCGATGGGTCCTTTTTGTTGACCAGGTAGAAGCCTACCCAGTTATAGCGCGGGATATGCGCATGAATCCGTTGGGCCACGCGCTGCATGAGACTTTCGGGGTTGGGGGCGGAGCCGGCGAAGTCCTCAAATTCTTTCAAGAGGTATTTGTGCGGCATTGCGTCTTCAGTTGTACCTGTCTTCAGGATTCAAGTACAACGCAACTTGATTGTGCAGAGGTACGAAGGTAATCGAACGGTAGAAGTTGCAGCCCGCGGAGCTATGCCGATCCTAGTTCCAAAATGGGAATGTCCGAATATCCACAAATAAATCTACTTTTTCACGAGATTTTTGTTTGTACTCACCTCGCTGCATGTGGATACTCACCAATTGGCTATGATAAAGAAAACACTTGCTACTATCTGCGCGCGGGTAGTCCTAACTCTTTTTTTTGCGGTTCTTGTAGTACATCCAATCCCTGTCAGCGCCAGTGCCAACGGCGTGGTCATCAGCCAGGTCTATGGCGGCGGCGGGAATGCCGGCGCCACTTTCAAAAATGATTTCATCGAGATCTTCAATGCCGGCAGCGCCACCGTCAGTTTGAATGGCTGGTCAGTGCAGTACGCAGCTGCGGCCGGCACCACCTGGCAGGTCACGGCGCTGAGCGGATCGCTCGCTCCGGGACAGTATTTTCTGATCCAGGAATCGCAGGGAGCCGGCGGCACAACTCCTCTTCCTACGCCGAATGCCACCGGTAACATCGCTATGAGTGCGACCGCAGGCAAAGTCGCACTGGTCAGCAGCACCACGGCCTTGTCCGGCGGCTGCCCTGTCGGCGGCGCTACGGTGATTGACTTTGTTGGCTATGGCACAGGCGCAAGCGGCGCCAGCTGCTTTGAAGGCACGGCGGCCGCGCCAACGCTGACCAATACCACGGCTGATCTGCGCAAGCTGAACGGCGCCCAGGACACAGACAACAACAGCGCAGATTTTGCCGCCGGCGCTCCCAATCCTCGCAATCAGCCGGTTGGTACAACGAATCCGAGCGGCGTTGGCACTGCTACTCCGGCTTCAGTTGTGCAGGGCGGCACAACGCTTTTGACCGTGCTGGTCACGCCGGGCGCGAACCCAACGAGCACCGGAATCGTTGTTACCGGCGATCTGAGCAGCATCGGCGGCTCAGCCACCGAGCCGTTCTTCAATGATGGAACCAACGGCGACGCGACGGCAGGCGACACGACGTTTTCCTTCTCCACGGTGGTGACCATTAACACCACGCTGGGAAGCAAGACCCTGCCCATCAGTCTTGCTGACGATCAAGGCCGCACCGGCTCCGCCACCATCACCTTGACCGTAACCACAGCTCCGCTGAATCTTTCCATCCACGACATTCAAGGGCCGGGCAATACTTCACCGGTAGCGGGAAAGCTGGTCTCGACCACCGGAATTGTGACCGCCGTAGTTTCAAATGGGTTCTTCATCCAGAATCCGGACAACGCGGTCGATGCCGATCCGAATACGTCGGAAGGCGTGTTTGTCTTCACCTCCAGCAGGCCGGCTGCACCGGCGGTGGTGGGAAACTTTGTTCAAGTCACAGGAACGGTTGCTGAGTTCATTCCCAGCAGCGATCCGAACAGCCCATCTTCAACGGAGATTCAGGGACCTGTCACGACGCTGATCAGCAGCGGCAATCCGTTGCCCACGCCGGTCACACTCACTGCGGCAGACACCGACCCTGCCGGCCCAATTGATCAACTGGAAAAATACGAAGGCATGCGCGTGCATGTTGACGTGATGACCGTCACCGGCCCGACTGACGGAAACCTCAGCGAAGCAAATGCAATCTCTACTTCCAATGGCGTCTTCTTCGGTGTGGTTGCCGGGATTCCTCAGCCATTCCGCGAGCCCGGTATCCAATTGCCTGATCCGTTGCCGGCCGGCGCTCCTCCAACCGTAACGCGCTGGGACACCAATCCTGAAATCCTTCGTGTGAACACGGCTGTGCAGAGCGGTTCCACCGTTCTTGATGTCACCACGGGCGCAACCGTTACCAACCTGACTGGGCCTCTTGATTTCAATTCACGCTTCTACAGCATCCTTACCGATCCCAACACCGCCACAGCCACCGGCAACGTAAGTGCTACACCGGTCCCGGTTGCTGCGCCCAATGAGCTGACGATCGCCAACTTCAACATGGAGCATTTCTATGACACGGTGGATGATCCAGGCACAAGCGATGTCAAACTGACGGCGACGGCTTTTGCCAATCGCCTGAACAAGGCTTCCCTGGCTATCCGCAATGTGATGAACATGCCAGACGTTATCGGCATTGAGGAGATGGAGCACCTCACCACGTTGCAGGCGCTCTCGGCAAAAATCAGCGCCGATGCACTGGCCGCGGGGCAGCCCGATCCGCAATACCAGACCTTCCTCGTTGAAGGCAACGATGTGAGCGGGATCAACGCTGCGTTGCTGGTCAAGTCGACCATCAATGTGATCTCGGTCGAGCAGGTCGGCAAGGACACAACTTTCCTTCAGCCCGATGGCACCACGGCGCTGCTGAATGACCGGCCGCCGCTGGTGATGACGGCGACGGCATCGCAGCCGAACTCGGATACCTCGCTGCCATTCACCATGGTGGTAAACCATCTCCGCTCGCTGCTCAGCATTGACGATCCCGTCGATGGTCCGCGTGTTCGCGCCAAGCGGGAGGCGCAAGCGGAGTTCCTGGCCAACCTGCTGCAATCGCACCAGGCCGCGGGTGAGAACGTGATCTCGGTCTGCGACTGCAACGCTTTCGAGTTCAGCGATGGCTACGTTGATGTGGTGGGGACCATCCTCGGCCATCCGGCGCCGGCAGACCAGGTTGTGCTGGCCAGCCCGGACCTGGTGGATCCTGATTTCACCGATCTGATCACCACACTCCCCCGCGATCAGCAGTATTCGTATGACTTCAATGGCAGCCATCAGACACTGGACCACGTTGTGGTGAACCAGGCGCTGTTCGCCAGCTTCAGCCGCTACGCCGTAACCAGGAACGATGCGGACTTTCCAGAGGTCTTCCGCAGCGATCCCAACCGTCCGGAGCGCATCTCTGACCATGACATGCCGGTGGCCTATTTCTTCCTGCCGGAAGCGACGCCGCCGGTACTGCATCTTCCGGCCAACATCACCGCGGAAGCAACGAGCGCTACCGGTGCAATCGTTAGCTACACTGTGACCGTCACGGACGCCCGCGACGTCAACCTGGTAGCTGACTGTGCTCCCGCCTCAGGCTCAAGCTTCGCGCTGGGCGCCACCACGGTGAATTGCTCTGCCACCAACAGTCGCAACAAAACCGCCACAGGGAGCTTTACTGTTTCTGTAGTCGATACCACACCACCGGCAGTGACGGTGAATGGCGTGAGCAACGGCGCGGTCTATAACCTCGGCGCAGTTCCCACGGCTTCCTGCTCTACGGCTGATTCGGTCACGGGCGTAGCCACGCAAGCTGCGCTGACCATCACTGGTGGCACGGCCAATGGCGTTGGTCACTTTACCGCAACCTGCAGCGGCGCCAAAGACAATGCCGGCAACGTCACTCCGCCGGTAAGCGCCAGCTATGACGTGCATTACATCTTCTCCGGTTTCCTTACCGATCTCTCACCCGACGGGCCGGATGGAAAAACCTTCAAAGCCGGCTCTACCATCACCGTGAAATGGCGTTTGCAGAACGCGCAAGGCGGTTTCATTGTGGCACCGTCTGCAGTGGGAACAATTCAGGTGGCGCCTGATCCCTCTTGTGTCGCGGGACAGCAAGGCCTTGCCGTCGATGCGAACTTCACCGGTAACGGACTGCAGGAGAATAACGATCGTTACCAGTTCAACTGGAAGACGACCGGACTAGCTACCGGATGCTACGCCTTCCTGTTGCCGCTGGATGACGGCACAACACAAAGCGCGGTCGTGCAATTGCGTTAAAAAGCAACGGCCTGAGATTTACAACACCTGCGATGATCGCAGTGTTGAGGTCTCAGGCCCTTTTTACTCCAGGGGATGGCTTATTTCGGCTTTCCCGGCAGGAAGTAGAATCGGACCACCAGCAGGATGGCAATCGCGACAGAGCCCAGCAGCAGATCGAAGGCGGTTGCGTCGGTAGCCACCATTCTTCTGGCGATCACGAACATCGCCACCTCCACCGCTGCGCTGGTGCGATGAAACAGCAGCAGCAGGGCCAGTTCGCCGGCAATGGCCAGCAAGAGAATGCTTTGCAGGATCACGTGCAACGTCTGGTATTCGTTGTTTGTGGCCCACAACTTGGGGAAGTCAAAGCGGACAATCTCGATCAGCGAAATGCATGCCGCTGCCATCACCAGCACCGCCAGCACGGAAAGAAAAAGGTGAATGAAGTTTCCCATGTGGCGGTTGAAGAACCGCTCGAGCGCAGTCCCCTCGGTGCCGCCGTCCCGTATTGCTTCGCTTTCAATCGCCATGCAAAGCAGCTCCCCCGGTAATGTGAGTTGCTTTACCAATCGCGGGATGCCTTCGGCAGGCAAATCGAACGAATCGTACAATAACGCAATGTTGATCGCTGCGGGGCTTCTCACCCTGCTCCTATGGGGATATCTGCTGCTGGCGCGCGGGCAGTTTTGGCGTATTCGGCCAATCCGTCCGGGTGAATACAGCGAGGCCGATTCCAGCCCTGCCCGCGTCGTTGTGATCATTCCTGCCAGGAACGAGGCTGATGTCATAGGCCGTGCTGTCACCTCACTACTGCAGCAGACCGGCGCGAACACGCTCGACGTCTTCCTGGTAGACGACGGCAGCACGGACGGCACTGCGCAGGCAGCGCGGATTGGGGCAACCACCAGCGGACGGCCGGAGATGCTTACCGTGATCGAAGGACAAGCGCTTCCGCCTGGGTGGTCGGGAAAGTTGTGGGCGCTGCAACAGGGTGTGGATCAGGGGCGCGCAGCTGCTCCGGATTTTTTTCTGTTCACTGACGCTGATATCGTCCATGCGCCGGACAATCTGGCAACGCTCGTCGCCATCGCTGAAAAGGGACATTACGATCTGACATCATTCATGGTGAAGCTGCACTGTGAATCGCCGGCGGAGAAGTCGCTGATTCCGGCATTTGTTTTTTTCTTTTTCAAACTATATCCGCCCAACTGGGTTGCCGATCCTCGCAGCGTCACGGCCGGAGCGGCTGGAGGCTGCATCCTGATTCGTCCTGAGGCGTTGCAGAAAGCGGGAGGAATCGCAGCCATTCGCAGTGAGGTGATCGATGACTGCGCACTGGCGGCACGAGTGAAAGCCACTGGCGGCAAATTGTGGCTGGGAGCGTCCGATTCGACGCGCAGCATTCGACCCTACCAAGGGTTCGCTGATATCGGCAACATGATCTCGCGCACTGCGTTTAACCAGCTGCAGCATTCAGTCTGGCTGCTGCTGCTGGCCCTGGTGGGAATGGCCATTATCTACCTTCTGCCTCCCGCGCTGGTGCTCTTCGGTCACAGCAAAGTGCCTGCTCTTCTGGGAGCACTCTCGTGGCTCATGATGGCGATTAGCTTTCTTCCAATCCTGCGAATCTATCGTCTGAGCCCGCTATGGGGGCTGGCATTGCCGCTGATCGCCACGTTTTATCTGGGCGCCACCGTTCATTCCGCAGGTCAATATTGGGCCGGGCGCGGAGGCAAGTGGAAAGGCAGAGTACAAGATCCAGTGCGAGAGCGGCCTCGAACCAGTTAGGGCTGTAATTCCGGGTGTTGCCGCTTCTGTTCCTCGGGTTCCTCTTCACCGGGACGGGTGATCTTGATGCCAACGGCGGCAAAGATGCGCTCTTTGGGCACGATCTCATCGTTGGACGATAGCTTCTGTACACGGGCCAAAGCTTCCGCAGAGGGCGGCGCGGGGATGGGGTCGCGGCGAAAGATGGTCCAGGTCCAGCTCAGCACTGCGATCAGGTACGCAGCCTGTCCCACTTCGCTCGACAGGCTCAGCAGCCTTGGGGTTTGGTAGATCGCAGCCACAAACCGTGTGGTTGCCTGCACGGTTAGATACAAGACGAAGCCAATCGCAATCTCGGCCACAGCTGACTTCCAGGTAATGCCGAGGGCCTTGGATTGCATCAGCAGGATCCATAGCACGCAGGCATCGGCAAGGAAGATAGTCCGCTCGATGGTAAGAGGAACTTGTATATAGGGCTCTTTATGCCCTGCGGGCATCATCACAGACAGGGCGACCGCTGTAGAAATGCCCAGAATGGCCCAGAAGCAGAAGCGAGCCACAGTCCGGCCGGGCAGCGTCTCAAACGGATCCAGCACCTTCACCAGGATTTCCAGGACGACCAGGTTCAGCAGGATCGCCTCAATGAAATCCATGATTGAGTAGCCATAGAGAAACAGGTCGCGGGTACCGAACTGAGAGATCCCCAGCATCACCACGGCTGAGGTTGCCATGTAAAACAGGTAGTAGCTGAAGGCCTTCCAGTGCCGGAAAAAAGCTTTACGTTTGACTATGGCCCAGCACGCCAGAAACTGGCACAGGATGATGCTGAGCCAGAGGACGTAGTCAAACGTAAAAAAGCGATTTTTCATTCAGCATTCTTATTGGGCGTTGTTAATTCCATGCTGCGGAATGGGAACGCCACCCGCCGGCCCTGGCCCTGGTTTTTGGCCAATCAATATGGAGCCGATCAATAGTGTAAGTACCAGAACAACCTTGGTGTCGATCATTTCGGGACCTTCCTTTGCCCCGGTTTACAGTCTTCCGGGGATTGGAGTCGACATGAGACAAGGCGGCGTGTCTAACTTTGAGGGGTGTGAACCCCTTTTCACACTGGGCCCTTTCTGCACGTCCATTTCATATTATTTCGGCTTCGCCTGCCCTAGGCCATATACCCTAAGGTCTGCTCCTTGGGTCACCGGAAAAGAGCTAAGGCCCTTGTTTTGGTGGTTCGGTACAGATTTATTAAGTGATTGTTTTTCAATTGCTTATATAAAAAATGAAGTTAAAATGACTCTTAGATCCCGGGAATGAAGGCTTCAGTGATGTTACTTGTCAGGTTCTTCCTTATTTTGCTGGTTTTTGTGGCTTCCAGGCCGTCAGTTTCCGCTCAGGAAGCCGGTAGTTCGACCTCAACCCAAGGCCTTGGTACGGTGCGATTCCCCATTTCCTGCAAGGCTGAGGTGCGTCCTGCTTTCGAAAAGGGTGTGGCTCTCCTGCACTCATTCCAATATGCCGCGGCTGAGAAAGCCTTCAATATGGTTGCTCAAGGCGATCCGCAATGCGCCATGGCGTATTGGGGACTGGCGATGAGTTCCTATCACGCACTCTGGGATGGCGCGGATGAAATGGCGGTGCGCAAAGGGGGTGAGTATCTGGCCAAGGCCCGGAAGATCGGTACGGCAGACAAGCGCGAGCAGGAATACATTGACGCGCTGAGCATCGTGCTGAGTGGCGATCGGGCGGCCGGCGCCAGTCGCTTGACGGACTATAGCCACGCGCTGGAACAGCTCTGCCGGCACTATCCTGACGATGGAGAAGCTCAGGCGTTTTATGCTTTGTCACTGCTGGCGTTGCCGGAAAAGGGTGACGACCTTCAGGTGCGTAAACAGGCTATCGCAATCCTGAACCGGCTTTCTGCGGCACAGCCGGAGCATCCTGGAGCAGTGCATTACCTGATCCACGCCGCGGACACTCCCGAACTCGCGCCTGAGGGGCTCGATGCCGCGCGCCGTTATGCCAAGATTGCTCCCGACTCTTCGCACGCTCTGCACATGCCGTCACACATCTTTGTCCGGCTGGGATTGTGGCAGGAGTCCATCGATTCCAATATGGCTGCCGCGGTTGCTGCCGCCGACGCGACAGAGCACCACCTGGGCGAAGCCCACTACCAGTTTCATGCCATGGATTTCCTGGATTACTCCTATCTGCAACTGGGCGAAGAAGGCAAAGCCCGGCAGATCGTGGCAGATCTGGACAAGGTCCCCGGGCGTACCGCTGAGGTGATTACCAACATTCGCGTCAATCTCACCACGCGAAACCTGATGGAGCTGCATCGCTGGAAAGAGGCACTGGCTTTAACACCGGAAGGCGATGTTCTGGACCATCAGATGATCTTTTTCTTGCATACCGTCGCTGCAGCGCGAACGGGAGATGCCCACGCTGCCGAAGAACATTTCAAAAAGCTGAAGTCCGCAATCAAGGCGGGCAGCCGCGATCGCCGGCTATCCGACTATTATCGTCACGTAGCTGAAGCCTGGGTGGACTACTCAAACCGCAAACAGAACAAGGCGCTCAAGAAGATGCGCTCCGTGGCGGACAAGCAGGACAGCGATGATCCTGGCGGATTTAACGTTCCCGCACGTGAAATGCTGGCCGACATGCTGCTGGAGTTGCACCAATCCGCGCAAGCCCAGGTTCAATATGAGGCTGAGCTGAAGATTGTGCCTAACCGCTTTAACGCGTTGTATGGCGCTGCGGCCGCCGCAGAAGTGGCCGGTGACACCGGCAAAGCGAAGAGCTACTACAGCAAGCTGCGTGATTTATGCCCACCCCAGGCAGACCGGGATGAGCTGCAACGGGCAAAAACAAAGATGGCGGCTGCAGGAAGCAAC
This sequence comes from Candidatus Angelobacter sp., assembly GCA_036557225.1. GTDB lineage: Bacteria > Acidobacteriota > Terriglobia > Terriglobales > Acidobacteriaceae > Angelobacter. Next base: position 1,172 of record DATBHX010000127.1, on the reverse strand, counting down.
TAGGATTTAGAGCAGCTTAATCGAGTTTCGCGCCAGTGCCGCTTCGTCATACATCGAGCGCAGCGCAATCCGCGTCTCATTCACCAGGAATGAGCAGCCCACGGCCAGGCCGACAAAGCCGACTGTCCCCGCGATGAAGCTGACCCCGACGATGATCTCAAAAATCACCTTGTTCTGGTAGGAAACCACGCTCGCGCCAAGCAGAGAAACAATGCTGGCAGCGGCAAAGCAGCCGATGGAGCCATAGAAAAAGCTCATGGCCCGCACGAGCAAAGCACCACGCTGTTCCAGACGGCCCAGGTGGCTGACCCAGAGGTCTTTGGTTGCCTTATCGGCTTCCGCGCCGTGAAGTTCACGCACCAACTGCCGTGTACGGTCCACCACGCGCGCCAGGCGATTGCCTGTGCCCAGCGCCAACACTGACGATGCGTTGGTGAAGACCGCCGGCGCCGCGATCAGCGTGAGTACAGCAAACGGGCTCTCAGAGACCGGAGCAAACATGCGCTACTAGTATGCAGCCTGAGTGCTCGCGATGGAAGCTCCCTATCGTTTGCAAATCGGGAACAGTAGATTGCTTATACAGGTGCGACTTCTAGGCCGCCTTCTGTCGCGATCGCTTCCGCGCCGCGCTTCTGGCTTGCCTTGAGAGCGCTTGGTGGGAGGCGGCGGATCGCGGCTCCTTTTTCAGAGCTGCTTCCCGGCTGCGTGAGCGCGATGTCGACGTAGTTTTCTTTTTGCGGCTGTGACCACGGGCATAGTCACGTTCGGCGGATTTGCGGGTTTTGGCGGAAACGCGGCCTGCTTTCGGCGGCGGCAAGTCGATGCCGGCCCGTCGCGCCTTGGAGAGCCCAATCGCAATCGCCTGCTTGGCTGAGGCCGCTCCATGCTTGCCTTCACGTATGTGATCGATCTCTTCGCGCACAAATTCTCCAGCCTGTGTGCTGGGTGATTTCCCCTCGCGTTTGTCCTGCTCTGCCCGCTCCAGTGTTTTTCTTTCCGGCATTGGACGCTCCTTGTTCACTTCTGATGCTGTGCGCCAAATTCAGGGATTGCCTGTTCGTCGACCTGCCAGCCAGGACCAGAACGCGATTCGACAGAGCTGCTGGCCGCCTTTATCCTTTTCACTATGTCCTTTGATTCAATTCGCCTGATCACCTTTGACTGCTATGGAA
>DATBHX010000126.1:0-87932 GCA_036557225.1 Candidatus Angelobacter sp. | reverse complement strand
TGCACATCTGGATAGGCCGCTATGATGTCGAGTCCGCCCTGCAATCCAACCTCAACAATCACGCCATAAACTTCTTTTTCTTTCTCCTTGGCAGGCGCAACTCCCAGCGCTCTAAGAAAATGCCATGCTTGAACGTAATGCCTGGACTCGAGGCCCCCGCGTCCTGCGATATCAGTTAATGTCGCGATGCAGGTATTTCTGTCTCCCTGATCCAGGGCCTTCTTTGCTGCGGCAAATGACTGCCAGGGTTCTCCTGCGGCGCTAGCCTGGGCAACTTCTGCAAATGACTTGTCGCCAAAAAGAGCGTCACGAATATCCGTTCCGGAGTCGGCTTGTTTCTTCTTTCGCAACCAATCCGTAAACATAAAAGTTCTCTCTTACCTTAAGGCTGATGAAGTCTTTGGGCCAGACTGAGCCAGCCGCTTCAGCGGTTCACCGCGCAGCAGCATGGTCTCCCATTCATCGAGCAACTCGGCGCCGAGTGCGTCATAAAACTTGATGGCCGGGGTGTTCCACTCCAGCACCATCCAACGCAGGCCATAGCAGTTTTCTTCCACAGCAATTTGCGCCAGCTGCTGCAACAGGGCTTTGCCAATCCCCTTGCCGCGCATCTCCGGCAGCACAAAAAGATCTTCCAGGTACAGCCCCGGCTGTCCGCGCCAGGTGGAGTAGTTGTAGTGAAAAAAGGCAAAGCCCGCCGGCTGACCGTCCCATTCCGCGATCAGGCAACGATACTTGGGACAGGAGCCAAAGCCGTCGCGAATGAGCGCCTCTTCCGTGGCGATCACCGCTTTCGGCTCGCGTTCGTACTCGGCCAGGCCGCGAATAAAGCGGAGCATCAAGGCGGCGTCGGCCGGAGTTGCTTTGCGGATGGTGAGCATGGTTTCTTCAAGTTTACAAGGTAAGCAAATCACCTTGAAGCCCTTCCCCTAAGCACTTCGTTTGAACTCCTTCAGCGCTTCGTCTTCCGTCGCATAGTCAAATTGAACTAGAGGCTGTGCCGGTGGATTCGCGCGTTCCCAGTCAATGGTGCGACGGACGGCTTCTTCCCGTGACACCAACTCACGGTATCCGAGCTCACGGCGAATACGGTCCGATGTAGCAATCAGGTGTTGCGCGGTGTTACCCGGCAAGAGCAGATGTTTGGGTGTGCGGTCATGCGGCAGCACAACAAACTCTCCGTCCCACTGGACGGCGGCGGCGATCTTCTGCGCCCATTCTAGTTCGCCAAATGATTCCTGCTCACAGACGTTGTACGTGCGGCCAGCGGCTTGTGGCGAAGTCGCAGCCAGAGCGACTGCCGCAGCTACGTTCTCCACATAGCCGCGTGGCGTGCGCATCGCGGCGACGTCATCGGCAAAGATGATCTGGCGGCGGCCATCCTCCATTCGTTTCACGACCGCATGAAAGCGGTGAACAGGATCTCCCGGGCCATAGATCATAGGTAGACGCAGGACCGTGCCGGGAAGTTTTGGTTCGCTCAGGACTGCTTGTTCAACAGGAATTTTGTCGTACTCCTCGTCAACCCAGGGATAGATGGTCGAGCGCAAACGTTGCAGAGTTTCAGCAGGATAGACGTTGCGGCTCGATCTGAGATCGGAATCCTCGGTGACCGGAAGCGCCTGCAAGGCGCCGGTTTCGAATCCGTTGAAAACGCCCCAGGCGCGATAGACATCCATGCTGCTCAAGGCAACAACGCGGCCGGCGATGCCGCGGAATGTATCGACGAGCTGCAGGGCCTGGCGCGCGGAGCTGAGAACAAAATCCACGACTACATCGAACTTCTGGCGGCGAAATTCGGGCTGGTGGTCCTGCAGAAATTGGCGGTCGCCGAGGATTTCTTCTGTGCCTGCAGCGGCGCGGGTTCTGCCGCGATGGAATACCGTGACCTGATGTCCGCTCTTGAGTAATGCGGTCGCCGTGAATGGACCGATGAAACCGCTGCCGCCGATGAGAAGGACCTTCATACTGCACTCCGCGTAAAACTGTTTCACAGGAACCCAGGCTTCAGCAACTTTGTTCTTCTGCCCTGCGGCGTATCGGGATATAGTCGAGTGCAAATTCCATGAAAAACGTTTTCGCGGGTCTGTGTTTTCTATGCATGGCGCTTGTGCCTGCAGCAGCTCAGGACCAGGACGAGCGCATTCGCTCCTTCGATTCCCATATCACCGTGAATGTGGATGGGAGCATGCTGGTAAAGGAAACGATTGCCGTGAAGTCAGCCGGGCAAGCAATCCGGCACGGTATCTATCGTGATTTTCCCACTCGCTACAAGGACCGCCTGGGCAACCGCTATTCGGTTCTGTTTGACGTTGTGGGCGTTCAACTCGACGGCTACTCAGAAAGCTACCACACCGAAAACCAGAGCAATGGAGTGCGCGTCTATTTCGGCAGCTCCGCCTATGCTCTGCAGCCGGGTGAGCACACGTACGAATTCGTGTATCGAACCGACCGCCAGCTCGGCTTCTTTGCCGATCACGACGAGCTCTACTGGAACGTGACCGGAAATGGCTGGCAGTTTCCCATCGACGTTGTCACCGCGACTGTAGTTCTTCCCTCGAACATGCGCAGCCGGGTGACTGACCTTGAGGGATACACCGGTCACGAAGGCGGCAAGGGGCGGGAATACACCGCGAGCCGCAATAACGAGGGAAACCCGGTATTTCGCGCCAGCCGGCTCGGGCCAAGCGAAGGACTAACCATCGTGGTGGAGTGGCCGAAAGGCCTGATCGCCGAGCCCACGGCTGAACAGAAGCGCGCCTGGTTCATCCAGGACAACAAACCGGAAATCCTGGGCATTGGTGGCATCGGGCTTGTCTTTCTTTACTACCTGATCGTCTGGGGCAGGATAGGACGCGATCCCAAACCTGGAAGCATTATGCCGCTGTACGAGCCGCCGGATGGCATGTCGCCCGCGGCAGTACGCTTTCTGGAACGAATGGGCTTTGATCAAAAGAGCTTCACCTGCGCGATTATCGGGCTCGCTGCCAAAGGCCATCTCCGGATCGAACAGGATGAGTCAAAGACCTACAAGCTGGTGCGGGGCGGCAAAGCGGCGAGTGAGAGTGGACTTACCGCCGATGAGAAGGCTCTGGCCAAGATTCTCTTCGAAGACGGTAGCGTATTGGTGCTCACCAATGCGGAGCATTCGTTGCTGAGCCGCGCCCAGAAAGCCGTGGAGAATACGCTCCACGCGACAACGGAGACAGGATACTTCCGGACCAACGGCCGCTATGTCTGGCCGGGCGCACTGCTGTCGTTGGCGGCGATCTCTGCCATGTTGGTAACGCGCGGCGGACCGCAATTGGCTATCGCGCTCTTTATGGCAGTTTGGCTCACTGGATGGAGTTTCGGTGTCTACGCGCTACTGAGCAGCGTGGTCCGCGCCTGGCGCAGCGCGCGCAGCGAAGGCGTGCTGGGTTACGGACAGGCCGGATTCCTGACTTTATTCAGCCTCCCGTTCATTGGCGGTGAATGCCTTGGCATCGGCTTCCTGCTCTGGGCATCCGGGGTTATTGCAGCAGTGATCATTGCAAGCGCAATGTTCCTGAACGTTCTCTTCCATCACCTGTTGAAAGCACCGACATTGGCCGGAAGAGCCCTGATGGACCGCGTTGAAGGCTTCAAAATGTTCCTTACAGCGGTGGATGCCGATCGCCTGCAAACCATGGCGCCGCCGCCGAACAAGACTCCCGAACTGTTCGAACGATTTCTGCCTTATGCCCTGGCGCTCGGGGTGGAACAGGCCTGGGCCAACCAGTTTTCCAGTGTGCTGGCACAGGCAGCCGCAGCGGGCGGCGCAAGCAGAGGTTATTCGCCTTCGTGGTATTCCGGCTTCAGCACTGCGACTTTTTCCGCTGCATCGTTCACTTCCAGCTTCGGTAGTTCGTTTTCTAGTGCGATCTCGTCATCATCCACGGCGCCGGGCTCGTCGTCGGGCGGAGGCGGGGGTGGATCTTCAGGCGGCGGTGGAGGCGGCGGGGGCGGAGGCGGCTGGTAGGGAAGCTACTAGCAGCTAGCGACTAGCCGGACTAATTAAACGGGCCGCGAGCCCGGCACGCGGCGAGTGGCCCCACAACAGCAGCCGGTCCAGGCGGTCACGGGATGGATCCCTGGCGGTTTGGAGCGCCAGCGACATCAAATGATGATGCGCTCGTCACCCACCCGCCGCGTAACCCGCTGCTGATCGAGATACTCAAGCAGCGGAATAGCGTATTTGCGCGTGACGCCGATCAGGTCCTTGAAAGTAGGCACATCGATTTTTGGCGTCTTGGCCTTTTGTGCAGCCATGAGCTGGCGTAGTCCTTCAAGAGCCGTGTGGTGGAAGACGAGGTCGTCGGCCAGCTTGATGAGCACGCGGTCGCGCAGCAGCAGCGTGACCAGTTTTTGCGCGCGCGCTTTATCAACCGGCAGCTTATCCAGGACTTCTCTCATCAGCGGGACCTTGAGTCCGGCTGCAGCGAAGGCGCGTTCAATCTGCTCTTTGGCCCTGGCTTCGTCGTCTTTCAGTTCGACGCCGCGGCCAGCCAGCCGCACCGGCTCACCGGCGGTTTCAACTTTCTTATCGCGCGCAAGCTGGGCCAGCAGCGCCTCCATGACGGGCTGGTTGAGGCCAAGCTTCGCGCGCAGCTCTTCTTTGCTCATACCGCCAACCAGCGGATTGGCTTTGTGAAATGTCTCCAGCGTAGCCAGCAGCTTTTGCGTTGTTTTCTGCGCGGCATCGCTCGCGAGCAGGAATTCGCCAACCTGAATGACCTGCTTCTGCTGGGCCAGCGCCGCGATCATCGGCTGCAGGACTGAAGGTTTCCATCCGGTTTCACGCACCGCGGCAGCCAATGACAAAGCCTCATGTCCGCGCCGTGCGATTCGCGCCAGCAAGGCTTCCTGTCGCGAGCCAGAAGCTTGCGTCTCAAGAAACTTGAGCAGGGCGTCAGGCTTTTGCCGGGGCAACGGAAAAGCATCGAGCACAACGGCGCCGCCGATAGTGATGACCGGAGAAAATTGGCGCAGGATGGCGCGGTCTCCCGGCAGGAGCAACAAGGGTTCGGCGGTACGAAGCTGTGCGAAGGCCGTGCCACCGGGCTTGAGCTCGCTCACGCCGCGCAGCGTTACTTCCGCGATCGTCTCCGAGGTAAAGGCATGAAGATGGACGCGAGCGCGATTTTTTAACGGCTTCGAGTCTTTCAGCAGCGAAAGCTGGCATTCAATCCGTTGCGTGGTTTCGAACACTCCTGGCGCGGTCAGCGTCATGCCTCGGGCCAGCTCTTCCATCTGCACGCCGGCCAGATTCAATGCCGTGCGCTGGCCGGCGGTGGCCTGCTCCGTGGTGCTGCCGTGCACTTGCACGCCGCGGACACGCGCCCGCTTGCGCGCCGGAAAGACCTCAACTTCCTCTTCTTTTTTGATCCTGCCTGCGATCAGCGTACCCGTCACCACAGCGCCGAAACCCTTCATGACGAAGACGCGGTCAATGGGCAGCCGGAAGAAAGCTTCCGAGTCGCGCGCAGGAACATCGGCGGCGAGCCGGACAATCTCCTGCTTCAGCTCGTCCAGGCCCGTACCTTTGAGCGCGCTGACCGCGACTACCGGGGAACGGCTGACGTCGAGAAACGATCCGCGGACAAAATCCTCAATCTCCATCTTCACCACGCTCAGCGTTTCTTCGTCGACCAGGTCGGCTTTGGTGATCACGGTGATGCCGCGCGGGATGGAGAGCAGCCGGCAAATTTCAAAATGCTCACGCGTCTGCGGCTTGATGGATTCGTCGGCTGCGATCACCATCAACACTAGGTCCATGCCACCGACGCCGGCGAGCATGTTGCGGACAAAACGTTCATGACCAGGTACATCGATGAAGCCAAGCCTAAGCTTGGCTTCATTTTTGTCGCTTCGCTCCAAACCGCTTGCGCTTGTTGCCACCTTAGCCGAGTCCTGCGCCTGATGCGAAGCCGTTCGCCGCGTGTCCGGGCTCTCACCCCGCCACGCAGAAGTCGCGCGTGTCGGGGACCCCAGGCTCGCGGCTTGTTGTTCTGTGTCGAGCTCAAGATGGGCGAAGCCAAGATCGATGGTAATACCCCGCCGCTTCTCTTCTTCCAGGCGATCGGCGTCGATTCCGGTGAGGGCTTTGACCAGCGCGGTCTTGCCATGGTCGATGTGTCCGGCGGTGCCGATGATGATGGATTTCATTGCCGATGAATAGTGTACTGGTTCCTGATCAGACGATAAATTGCCCGCAAAAATATGGGTGCCAACCCCAGGAGACCGCATCAAAACGCCACAATGTACAAGCTTGTTCTGAAAATCGAAAGCGGCTGATTTTCTTTTGACAAAGCCGCCAGGCCAAGCTACCATCCCCGCCCATGAAAGCCAGCCAGACGCTGCACGCTGCCATGCTTTGCGGCCTGGTTGTTTTCTTCCTGCAGGTACAGGCCAAGGATAAGAAGAATCGTCATTTCCCAGATGACATTCTCTCCGCAAAAACGATCGTAATACGGGTCAATCTTGTTGGGGGGACGGTCTATGAGAAAAGAACCAAACATTGGGGGCCTGCTCCCCACCATTACGCGTCCGCAGACGAACTGAAGCCTTACATCGAGCAAGCACATTCTGAAGTAGAAGAGGTCTTTACCAGGAAAAAGCGGTTTCAGGTCGTCTCCGACCCCGCGGCTGCAGATCTTGTGTGCCTGGTGATCATTTACTCGCCTAATTTAGGCGAAGGCAAGATAAGCGGGGAGTTTTCCCACGCGATCATGGTCCTTAAAGGCGGAACCAGCGCACATTGGGATGCAGTGCCGCTGTGGATGACAACAAGCATAGATCTAGCTCACAAGTGGTATACAGACGACGTGGCGCTCCTTCATGATCACATACAAAAAGCTGAAAAGAACAACCCATGAGCCATTACCATGAAATATGATTTTCTCAAAATCAGGTTTGTCAAACCCATGTTGGTTGTTGCCGCCACGATTGCGGTAAGCGCTGCCGCTCGTGCCGCCCAATTCCGCAGCGAGATTTACCAGGCTACGAATGTATATGTCATGTGCAGGTCTGTTTTTGACGACTGTAATGAGCCTATACCCAAGTCGTTCCAGGAGGTGTTTGCGAAAAAGAACCGCTGGACATTGGTCGATGAGCCGGCAAAAGCCGACTTGATCCTGGTATGGTTTCAAGAAGAATCGACTACGTATGGTTCAAGAGGAAGAAGTCTGGTCAGCGATACATGGCGATTTGGCAGCCTGATCGTGCTGAAGGGCGGATCGACTCCCGATTGGAGCGCAGTCCCGCTGTATGTCACCGCCGGAAAGTTTATCGTACCTGTGATTCAGGAGTTTTATGACGAGGTCATCCGAACGGCTCCTCCTTTTATGACGCCGAGTGCGCTCCTTCCTCCTCCGGGCAAAAGTTCTACTGGAGTGGGACGGATGAGCGCGAATGACTATCTTGCTCGGGGGCGGGGCTGGCGCCAGCGTGGAGACCTTGATAATGCCATCCACGACTTCACCATGGCATTGCGGCTGAAGCCGGATTTTGAGGAGGCAAAAATAGAATTAGAATCGGCAAAAAAGGCAAAAGCCGCCGCTGACTGTCATTATCAGCTTGGCTGTCCAAAATGAATTGTTTGATTCAGTTCTGTAAATGAATTTCCCGCCGCCTGGACCACGGCAATCACGCCGGAGTATAAGAAGATAAAAGCATCGCTGGGGCGCTAGGAGCGGATCCTGTGCCGCCCCGATGGGGCTTTTCCATTTCTCCACGCCTTACCCCACCTTCCGGGCCGCATTCGCTCGCCTCAGGCGGGGCTAACTTTTTGACGGGCCTACGGCCCTGTAAATCGCCGCGAATACGGCTTTGAGACCTGAAGCACATTGCGAGTACTTCTGTGGCGCCGATTGCTTCTCTTTCCCCGCCTCAATGGTTCGGCGGACTGCGGAAAAAGATGCGAAAATAGAACTACCCCCATGCCCACCACCACACAAACTTCCGCCATTACGCCCGAGGTCATCGCCGAGCACGGCATCACGCCGCCGGAATATGAAAAGATCAAGACCGCGCTGGGACGCGAGCCCTCGCTCACGGAGCTGGGCATTTTCAGCGTGATGTGGAGCGAGCACTGCTCGTACAAGTCATCGCGCGTGCACCTGAAGCGCTTGCCTACGCGCAGCAAGCTGGTGGTGCAGGGGCCGGGCGAGAATGCGGGCATCATCGACATTGGCGATGGCTGGGCCTGCGCCTTCAAGATTGAGTCGCACAATCATCCGTCATTCATTGAGCCCTTCCAGGGCGCAGCTACGGGAGTGGGCGGTATTTTGCGCGACATCTTCACCATGGGCGCCAGGCCGCTGGCGGTGATGGATTCCCTGCGATTCGGGCCGATCTCGGCGGACGGTAAGACTGATAAAACCACGCTGCACAAGAACCATTCGATCCTGGAAGGTGTGGTCAGCGGTATTGCTTCTTACGGCAACTGCTTTGGCGTACCCAACCTCGGCGGTGAGACCAAGTTTGAGCCGTGTTATTCGGGAAATCCGCTGGTGAATGCGTTTGCGCTGGGGTTGGTGCGGCGCGACCAGATCTTTTATGCCAAGGCTGCCGGAGAAGGAAACCCGGTGATCTATGTTGGAGCCAAGACCGGGCGTGACGGTATCCACGGCGCCACCATGGCGAGCGAAGAGTTCAGTGAAGGCTCGGAGCAGAAGCGGCCGAACGTGCAGGTGGGCGATCCGTTCCTGGAAAAGCTGTTGCTTGAGGCCTGCCTGGAAGCGATGCACACTGGCGCGGTAGTCGGAATTCAGGACATGGGCGCCGCAGGCCTGACCTGCTCCACCTGCGAGATGGGCGGGCGCGGCGGCGTAGGCATTGAGATCGAGCTGGACCGTGTTCCTCAGCGCGAATCCGGCATGAACGCCTACGAGATCATGCTGAGCGAGTCGCAGGAGCGCATGCTGCTGGTGGCGGAGAGCGGCCGCGAGCAGGAAGTTCTAAACGTCTTTGACAAGTGGGGCCTGGATGCGGTGATCGTGGGTCGTGTTACCCGTGGCAGCCGCCTGCGCGTGCTGGAGCATGGAAAGCTGGTAGCGGATATCCCCAATGACGCATTGACGGACGATGCGCCGCTCTATCACCGGCCCATGGAGCCGTGGAGCGCACCGGTCTCGCGGACAAAACCCGAGGGCGTAAAGTTGAGTGCGTCGGCTGATCTCACGGTAAATCTGAAGAAGCTGCTGGCTGCTCCCAACATCTGCTCCAAGCGCTGGATCTTTGAGCAATACGACTCCATGGTGCAGTCAAACACCGTGGAAGGACCTGGGGCTGATGCGGGCTTGATGAGAATTAAGGGCAGCAAGCGCTCTCTGGCCATGGCTCTCGATGGCAACGGACGCTGGTGCTGGCTTGAGCCCAAACTCGGCGCAATGCACGCCGCAGCCGAAGCTGCGCGCAACGTCTCCTGCACCGGCGCTACGCCGGTGGCCGCAACCAACTGCCTGAACTTCGGCAACCCGGAAAAGCCGCCAATCATGTGGCAGTTCTCACAAGTCGTGGACGGCCTGACCGAAGCCTGCACCACGTTGGAGACCCCGATCACCGGCGGCAACGTAAGCCTTTATAACGAGACGCTGGGCGAAGGCATTTATCCAACGCCGGTGGTCGGAGTGGTAGGAATTCTGCAGGATATCAATGACGCCATGACCTTCCACTTCCGCACTAGCGAGCATGAAGTGTTGCTGCTGAGCTCCGGCCCGACCGCGAGTCAGACGCAGGCCGAAACCGAATTTGGCTCTTCAGAGTACGCCAAGGAGATCCTCGGCCAGATATGGGGTGTCCCACCCGCGCTCGATCTGAAGCAGGAAGCGGCGCTCCAGAAGTGCGTGCGCGAGCTGACTCTGTGCCATGCGATTGAATCGGCCCATGACTGCTCAGAAGGTGGCCTGGCGGTGGCGATGGCGGAATCGGGCTTCCCCAAGGGCATCGGCGCTGAGATTGACGTTAAGTCCAATGGTGTCTTTGCCGAAGGCGTTCTGTTCGGCGAGGATGCCGGCCGCGTGGTGATTAGTTGCGACCCGAAAAAGGTCTTGGACATCAAACAAATAGCGCTAAAATGGGGCGTACGGGCGGACCAGATCGGACGCACGGTTCCTGAAAAACTAGAGATTCGTATCGACGGCAAACAGGCAGTCTCGGCAAACGTGTCGGAGCTGCGGCAGGTGTGGGATGCGGCGCTCAAGAAGGCATTGCATGCGGAAACTCCGGAGCATCTGGTGCCGGAGGTGTTGCAAAAGAGCTAGAAAGCAATTAGCACTCAGCATTCAGCCAGTGAAACTTGGCAGTAGCTGGTAAGGGTTTGGATAGATGAAGGCCGCAAGGGCGGACCACGCGCCGAGCGGCCTGCGACAAGAGCTGAAAGAAACCTAATTGGAAGACGAACCCTAGCGGTTTGGAGCGAAGCGACAAAATAGAAGTCGCGAGGCCCGTGTGGGCGCCGAGCGGCGTACATCAGGCGCAGACGACAATTAATTTGGTAGATGAACCCAAAGCGTGTGGAGCGAAGCGACAGAAATGAAGCCCGACAAATTTAAAGACGAGTGCGGGGTAGTAGCAGTCTACAACCATCGCGAGGCTTCCACCATGGCCTACCTTGGTCTGCACCAGCTGCAGCATCGCGGGCAGGAGTCGGCTGGCGTTGTCTCGTCCAACGGCGAGCGTCTCTACGTCCACAAGGCCATGGGAGAAGTGGCCGAGATTTTTACTACCGAGGTCCTGAGCCATCTGCCCGGCACCCTGGCGATCGGCCATACGCGCTACTCCACGGCGGGCGATTCGGCCGTGCTCAATGCGCAGCCCATCATGGTGGATTGCAACAAGGGCATGATTGCCATCGCGCATAACGGCAACCTGGTCAACGCCAATGAGATTCGCCACCGGCTGGAAACCCAGGGCTCGATCTTTCAGACCACCAGTGATACCGAGGTCATTGTTCACCTGATCGCGCAATCCAAAGAGCAGACGCTGCCGGAAGCGGTGTGCGACGCTCTGCGCCGGATTGAAGGCGCGTTCTCTCTGGTCATGATGACGCGCGACCGCGTCTTTGCCATTCGCGATCCCCGTGGCTTCCGTCCGCTTTCGATGGGACGCATTCCCAATGCCGTCGGCGAAGGCCGCGACACGATTGTTTTTGCCTCTGAGACCTGCGCCTTTGACCTGATTGGCGCCGTGTATGAGCGCGATGTAAAGCCGGGTGAGATGGTGGTGGTTGGCCCGGAGGGAACGTATTCGCGCTTCTTCGCTTCTGAAATGAAGCAATCGGCGTGCATCTTTGAGCATGTGTATTTTTCGCGACCGGATAGCGTGGTGTTTGGCCGGTCCGTACAGGCCAGCCGTGAAGCCATGGGGCGCCAGTTGGCGAAGGAGTCGCCGGTTGAAGCTGATCTGGTAGTTCCTGTGCCGGACTCCGGTGTGGCTGCTGCGCTGGGCTATTCTTCTGAATCGCTGCTGCCCTTCCGCTTTGGGCTGATTCGCAATCATTACATCGGGCGGACGTTCATTGAGCCGGAGCAGCGCGTCCGCGACTTCGGCGTGAAGCTGAAGCTGAATCCCATCCGCAGCCTGCTCGCGGGCAAGCGCGTGATCCTGGTGGACGACTCGATCGTTCGCGGCACCACGAGCCGCAAGATTGTCCGTATGGTGCGCGACGCCGGGGCCAAGGAAGTCCACATGCGTATTTCCTGCCCGCCAACGATCTCGCCCTGCTACTACGGCGTGGATACTCCTTCCAAGGGCCAACTCATTGGCGCCAACAAGACGGTGGAAGAGATCCGCGACTACATCGGCGCCGATACGCTGGCTTATCTGTCTCTGGAAGGGCTGCGTGCAGCCTGCGCTGAAGGCGAGAAGACGACTTACTGTACGTCCTGCTACACCGGCATCTATCCCACGGAGTTCATTCCGCTCGACCAGATACAGCCGATGGTGGCGGAAAAGAAGCTGTAATCACTGCGCCCCTGCCTGAGGAGACTTCAGCGGTGGAGAGCAACGTGTGCTACATGACCGATCCCGAGGAGATGCTCCAAGCCTCTCAGCGCGGTGACGTGGGCCGCGTCCGTCAACTCCTTTCTCTTGATTCCACGCTGGTAAATGCAAGAGGCGCTTACGACAAAACGCCCCTTCACTGGGCCGCAGAAAAGAATTATCGCGAGCTGGCGGAGCTGCTGGTGAACAGTGGCGCCAATATCGAGTCGGAAGTCACCTGGGGTATGACGCCGTTGCAGTGGGCTGCCAATATGGGCAACCGCGACGTAGCCGAAATCCTGCTGGCGCATGGCGCACGTCCACAGCTGAACATGTGGTGCGCCGCCGGGCTGGGCATGCTCGACGTGGTTGAGTCATTCTGGGATTCGCCCAATTCGCTCAAGGCAGGCGCCGGCCAGGCGCGTTCGCGTGATTTAGGCAACGGTAAGTGGGGCAAAGCTCCGCCGCCGGAGAGCTACAAGGAGCTAGTGTCAGAGGCGTTTTACATCGCTGCGCGCAATGGGCATGTTGAGGTTGCGCGATTCTTGTTGGAAAAAGGCGCGGACATCAACTGTCGCGGATTTTTCGGCGCGCCCGGGTTGCATTGGGCCGCAATTAACGGCCATAGGCCGATGGTCGAGTTTTTGATTGCGAGTGGCGCTGACCTGCAACTGCGCGATACACAATTCAATTCCACTCCCCTGGGTTGGGCGCTCGAAGGCAAACAGACGGAGATTGCGGAGCTGCTACAACGGCACGGGACGAAGCGCTAATGTTTTCTTTGCGGCGGAGCTAAGCTGCGGACAAGCTTCCCGAAACCAGATCGGCTGTTCTTCCCTGTGCTGCCAATTCTCTTTCAGCGGCTTTCAGCACCGCAAGTTTTGCTTCCGGCAGGGCCAGCGCGGGAATGATAGTCATGGTCTTCAATAATCTTGCCAGTTCAAAGTAATTGCGCCGGCACTGCTTCATGAAGGCCACCGGATACTCTGGTTTGCGCAGATAGGCTGCCACTGGATCGGCATCGAGCAGGTACGCGACGTCAGGCCGCGGAATAAGGCCGTGCACCAGCTTCACGAACGCGCGGCTCAGTGGGTTCGAAAGGTTCAGATTGGAAAGCTCGTCATAGATATAGCGGTCAAGGATCACCACATCAGCGCCGCTCTTTCTTGCCCTGGCCACGACGCGACGCAGGTGGATCGCATCAAGCAAATAAAGAAAATGGCGGGCGACAGTCAGATGCCAGCCACGCATGTTCTTATCCCGGCGGTTCACCGGCTTGCCCGGCGCGCCGATCCCGCGCTCACTCTTGTATACCTTATGGACAAAGCCTTCGCGATATTTCACGCCCACTACCACGTTGTCCCAGAAGGCCAGCAGGGTGGTCTTGAGTCCGGCAGTTTGCAAAGCCGCGCAGAGGCTTTCAATCTGCGTGGATTTGCCGGAACCGTCCACACCGGAAAAGGATATGAGTAGAGGAGTCTTGGCGGCTTTGTTCATCGGGTTCGGCCCGTCCATATCACTTGTGCAGCATCACTCCTGAACGTTACAAATTTATTTTTGCGTGGCGTTATTTTTGGGTAACCCCGGGTGAAGTCGCTCCCGGAGGCACAGACGGCGAGCTGTGGCTGAGCGCGAAGATCGTTCCCACGGCGGCGCCCGCGGCCAGTGCTGCGCCAACCTTGATCAGCAACGAACGCGTCTGATGCTGCTTGGCCGGAGCAATGGCTACGCCAGCAGGCTTGGCGGCGGCTCCGCCGGCGGTAGGAACACGCTCGGCAGCGGCTGCGCCTACCGGTTCGCCTTGCTGCTGTTGCTGTTTGGGCTGCGGACCTTCAGGAACGTTGGCCTGTGCGGGCGTAGTCGTGGTGCTCGGCTGCTGCTGTTGCGACGCACCTGATGCATCAGGATAGGTCGTTACCGGCGCCAACGGCGCTTGCGATGGATTCACCGTGGTGCCTGACGGATTCGCCGGCTGCTGCTGCGTCTGGTTTGGCTGTTGCGACTGAGCGGGTTGGCTCTGCTGCGGCTGCGCTTGCTGGCCCTGGCTTGCAGGTGCAGCAGGCTGGGCATTCGCCGGCTGAGGATTCTGCGTGGTCTGCGCGGATGTCGGCTGAGTTTGTTGTTGCGATTCCTGGGCTACTTCCTGAAACTGCTCCGCCATCGGCTGGCTCTGGGTCGAAGAGCTATATGGCTGGGCATTGGCCGGTTGGGCGATATGTTGTTGTGCGTTGCCCTGTTGAGCCAATGCAGATTGCATGAGGAACAAACTCGCCGTCAACGTGGTGCTCAAAATTCCGGCAATTCGATACTGGTTCTTCATAGAAACCTCGGGGAACTTACATTTTCAATTTCAGATTCTTGATTTGACTGGGCCCGGTCTATCGACAGAGGCGCCTGCACTGCGGAATACGCCTGTTTGCTCCAACAGCGCGGCCACATCAGGATCTCTGTCCCAATAATGTTTGATGCGGTTTTTCAGGCAGCGGAAAAGGGTCTGGAAGCTGGTTTTGTACCAGCAGCATTTTTCCATCTGGGGTGAAAAAACGGCCACCATGCGCGCTCCCGCCAGCAGGTCCTTCTCCGGGGCCAATAATGAGGCGACAAACCGGTGATTTCCTTCGAGCAGGGTTACCGGACCGTGCTCATCCAGGCCCAAAAAGACGATCAGCCCTTTGCCCCCCGAAGATTGCATGCTGGAAGCGAGTGCTGCCATCTTCACGGCAAATTTTTCCAGCGGTTGCACCGCTATTTGCCGCCGGGCCCGCTGGGCCACGTGCTGCGCTTTGAAGTTGCCGCGGGCCAGCCTGCGCCAGTGCTCGCGCGGGAAAACGCTGACCCGTTCGACATCCGCCGGCTCGTACTCAATCTCCCACCACTGGCGATCGTCAGGCAGCTCCCACCACATGGTGTCGCGGCGGCGGAAGAACAGGGCGCGCCTCAGCTCATTCTCGGCTTCGTTGCTTAGATCAGGGTGGTTCACGATGTCGGCGAACTGTTCGCGGCCGGCGTCGAACTCTTCGTGAAAAAACTCGCCCTGCAGAAATTCCGCGATGACCTCGGCCTCCGTGATGCGGCGCAGTTTCTTCATGCAGCGGCCTCCAGCACGGGCTTGCCCGAATGCTTGCGCAGGAAAGGAACTGCCACCAGCACCAGCAGGGCGGCCATCAGAACCATGCGCACCATAATGACCTCGCGCAGGCTGCCGTGGAATAGTCCGATACCGAGTACCAGCGCGGCGCTGAACATGAGCTGCAGCCATCCGGTGTTGGCGATCCGGCGCGACATCTCATAGGCGATGAACACGACGCTCAGCGAGTACAGGCCGGTTGCTGTGGCGTACAAAGCGAGCAGCCATCCGGTCTCCACGAAGCGCGAACCGAAGATCACACCCATAATCAGGTGCGGAAATAGTGCCGCGATCACGACAAAAGTGATCGATATAGCCAATACCAGGACCAGCGGCAAGCCGATGCCGTGGCTCTTGCGCTGTTCGTCCTTCTCCGCCGCAGTCACAGGAAACATGGCATTGACCACGCCGAACCAGGAGGCGAAATAGAGCAGCCGGCCGATCTGGGCAACGGCGGCGTAGATGCCGGCGGGATCAGAGGGAAAGAAGTGCTTCACCAGCAGGATGTCAATGTTGTTAATGATGACCTGGCCGACAAAGAACACAATCGCCTGCACCGCCTCAGCAAAGGACGGCGGCACGGCAGTTTCGGTCTTGACTCGCAGCTGCGGAGGAATGCGCGGAAGAAAATAAGCTGCAATCACTGACGCAGAGATCGCGCCTACCGCACCCAGCGCGCCGTACCCGGCAAACACCAGGCCTGCGCCGACCACAAACCGCGTCAGCGCTTCCAGAACAAAGTTGCCGCCGAGACGCGGAAACGCGCATACGCCCTGCATCGCACCGCGCTTCACGCCGACCGGAGCGTAAACCGCAATACCAACCCCAAGGATCCCCATCATCCAGGGACTGGGCAGGTTCAGGTAGGTGGCAATCGGCTTCTGCGCAAAAAAGAGCACAGCGCCAA
Source organism: Candidatus Angelobacter sp. (assembly GCA_036557225.1). GTDB lineage: Bacteria > Acidobacteriota > Terriglobia > Terriglobales > Acidobacteriaceae > Angelobacter. Next base: position 71,895 of record DATBHX010000126.1, on the reverse strand, counting down.
GCGAGAGGCTGGCGATCCAGGCCTTACTCAACAACGAATGCGCCACCGCAGCTTTGCCCCCAGCGGTTTCATTGCGCGCGACAAACTTTGTGCAGACCAGCTGAAAGGCCAGGCTGATACACGAGGCCAGAAGAAGAATGGTTACGGCGGCATTGATGTGGCCAAACTCACCCGGACCCAGCACACGCGCCATGACGACGTTGTAGGCAAAATTAAAGAGGTTCACCAGCAGCATGCTGACCAGCATGATCAGGCTGCCGCTCAGCACCATGGCATGAGCGCTCCGCTGCGGCTCTGGCCGGAGCGGAACAGGCACATCGGTTTCAGGCAGGGTGACGACGCTTTCTGGCTGGGGCATAAGCCAAAGTCTCTAGGCCGCAACGGGCGCGGGTGGACGCTTGTTGTGCAGAAGCTGCTGGCGCATGGCGTTGGGCAGGAAACCGCTGAAGCTGCGGGCAGCGTCTGTGGAGGTCTCAAAGATTTCAAACAGGCGCTCTGTGCGCGTAAGCTCTAGGACCACGGCAGACTGCTCTGAGAGCGAGGCCAGCTTGACGTCGCCATCGCGCTTGTGCGCTTCTGACATGCAGCGCAACAGCATCTCCACACCGGCGGCGTCGAGTTGCACCACCTGGGAGAGATCAAACACCAGCTGCGGACGGTCGGCCAGGAGAAAGGGCTGAACATCACGCAGAAATTCGCGCGCGACGCGGCTGTTAAGACGCTCAGGCATTCTCTTGACGACCACTGGTCTGCTATTGATGTCCATATCTCCTCGCTACCACCATGTCGGGAAATTTATGAGCGGCCTCGGTATCACACGCAGGCGTTTCATATCCCGCAGCCTTGCCCAATGCGGGCGAAGTTTTGCGCAACGCCGTGTTCAGATCGGGCTCCGGTTGCTTGTGTCCGTTAAAGGCGCTGGCCCAGGCTGCGCGCGGCAGGTAAGTCAGAAATTCCGCTGCAGAGTTCAGAAACTTTTTACCCGCAGTCGCCGAAATCAGGTCAATGAGTTTGGGATCGCAAATTTCCACGGTCACATCGCGGCGCAGGTTCGCTATCTGGCGCATGCCGGCAACCGAATGGGCCAGATCGAGCGCCGCGCCCACATAGCAATAGGGCAGCACGCTCGAGTTCTCGATAACCGACCCGCAATCCACTTCGGCATGATGTTCAACGGTGGTGCAGCGCGTTACCACGGCGCCGGTCCTGATCCGTGCATGCGCGCCGATAAATGCCGGCGCCAGAAGCCTCGCGCCTTTTTCGATCATCGCGCTGTCACGCACCCACACACCGGGCTTGAACTCCTTGCCGGCCGGGCAGGTGTTTGTCTGCCGGGTCAGAATGTCAATCGCGAACTGGCGAAGGTCGCGGGCTTCGCTCAATTGGTTGATGTATCCGCTGTGCTCCATGAGCGGGCAATCGCTGCGGCACCGGCTGAGCCGGCTGCGAAAGAGCGAGGCCGCATCATTACGCCGTGAGGCGCTCATGCAGAAGATATCGAGAGGCCGGCCTTGATAACTGACCTGGCTTACCCGGCTGCCACGATCCAGATGAAATTGCACAAGCTGTTCGAAGTCAATTTCCGCGTAGGCGCCAAGGCGCACCAGCACGACCAGCTCGGCGCCGTTCTGCGCCATCTCATTGAAGGCGTTTTCGGCGGCGCGCCAAAAACGGTCGGCGGAAGACGCTACAAAATTAAGACCCGAAGGGAAAGAGATTCCTGGGCTGGCGGGAAAGGTTGGGGTTTCAACCACGGCCGCCACCGGCACAATACCAAACTGTTGCAGGCGTTCCGCCATGCGTTCCAGTGGCGTCTTGCCGGCAACTTCCAGGACTCCCAGGGGGCCTGAAGCGAGGAACGATAAATCTTCTTCTGCTGTGTTCCCCGAATTCACCAGCAGCAGCCCGCGGATATCCATTTCTCATTCACCTGCCAACGTTCTATCGGCGGAGGCGTGCGCGCCTCTGGTGGAAAGCAGGAGAAGGAATACCCGGTTTGTAACACTGGCCCGACTTCGAAAGAGCAATGGCCGCACTACTGAACCCATAGGACCCTTCTGGCTCTGCAATCCGTGGCGCTTACACTTGTCGCACGCAGCCAGCAGAACTGATTTTGATTGCGTTCCGATGCCCAAAGACAGAACGCCACCGCCACTTACTTTTTGGCAGCAGTGTTGAAATAGATGTGTTTCCCTCAGCGCGTGTTGTAAGGTCAGAGCTGCTGCGGGAATTTTTATCGGAGCACCTTAACCTTGTTAGAATTTGAGCATGGCTGAGACCACGACCGTCTATTTTTCCGTCATGCAATCTCCCGTGGGACCGCTGCTGATCGCCGCCACTGAAAAAGGCCTGCGCAGCCTGCAATTCTTTCGGGGTAAGCAGCCACGTCCCGCGGCCAACGAAGAATGGACCGAGTCGAGGCAACAGCTGCGGCGCTATGAAGAACAGATTGATGCGTATTTTTGCGGCGATCTTCGCGAATTCAGCTTCCCCCTCGATCTGGTAGGCACCAGCTTTCAAAAGGACTGCTGGCAGGCATTACTGAAAATTCCCTACGGAAAGACCACGACCTACGCCGAGATCGCCCGCAAGATCGGCCGTCCGCAGGCGTTCCGCGCAGTAGGCCAGGCCAATCACGATAATCCGATTGCGATCGTGGTTCCGTGCCATCGCGTGGTGGGCGCCAATGGCATGCTCACCGGCTATGGCGGCGGGCTGCCTACGAAAGAAAAGTTGCTCCGGCTTGAGGGCGCGAGCTTCAGCGTTTCACCCAGGCAGAAGCACGCCCCAGAACAGCAGACATCCTTTGAATACTGATCGTTGCTAGCTGAGCGGAGGCTTGCCGCCCTTGTTTGGTTCCGGATTAGCTGGATTTGTATTGTTCCCTGGGTTCGCGTCCGGCTTCTCCTGCGGCTGCGTGCTCGGCGAACCTTTGCCGCCAATCACCAGGTGATTGAGGACCTTCTTGTTGCCCGCATAGGACTGGACAATCCGCGTGGCAGTCAGCTTCTCTTTGCTGGTATTGACGTTCCCTGCCAATTCGATGGCGTCAGGGCTCACTGTTACATGCGTGGCATCACCGGTCAGCGTGGGCTCCCGGTTGAGAGCATTTTGAATCTGGTTTTCAAGCTCAGGATCACTGGGCGCGGCCATGCCGGCCTCTGAAGCCTCAGGCGAAGGGGACTGACCAGCACTGGAGCTGGCGGCTCCGGCTACCCCGCCGGTCGCCGGCACGGGTTGGGTTTGGTCAGCCGGCTGTGCTGTGCCGGTAGGATTGACTTGGCCGTTTGGGCTGCTGGTGGACGTGGAGGCTGGGGTCCCGGCCTTGCTTTGCGCGCCACTGCCAATTTGGGTTGCAGGGGTGGTTGAGCTGGCCGGAGGATTCTGGGTTTGGCTCGAGCTTTGGGCCGCTGCAAACAAAACCTGGGAAAATCCAATACCGAGCAAAAAAAGCCACTTTTTCATAAAGCTTTCATCTCCTGGAGAGCCGTCGACATCCCTGCCCCAAAAAATAATGTTCCCAGACACCTATAAACTGTTTCTTTCGATGCAAATTTGAGGCCAAGAGTTAACCGCCGCCAAGTTACCAGAGTCCTTTCAAATCGTTAAAAAAACTGGATTTGCAGGCCAGGACAAACGACAATAGGGCGAGGAAAAGAACGCTGGTACCACCCTCTGCCGCTATTTGGCATGGCGCTGCCAGGGTAGGTACCAAGATTCCACCTTTCCAGTTAAGTTCGAGTCAAAACCGAATTCGGCGGTAAACTTAAAACCATGCATTCCGGGCATACGCATGCGCCCCTGAGCGCCAAAGCTTTGCGGTACTCGCTGCTGGCTACGTTTGCCTATGTGCTGATCACGTTGATCGCGGGCATTCAGTCTCACAGCCTGGCATTGCTGTCAGAAGCAGGACACAACTTTACTGACCTACTGGCCCTGTTGCTCTCCTGGGTTGCGGTATTTATCCAGACCCGGCCTCCCAGCGCAACCAAGACGTTTGGCTACCATCGCGCCGGCGTTCTGGCGGCCTTTGTCAATGCTCTGACTCTGGTAGCCATCTCGTTTTACATCTTTTATGAAGCAATTTTAAGGATCCATAGTCCAGTTCAGGTCCATTCCAAGACCATGATCTGGGTAGCGGTCATCGGCGTGGTCATGAACGGCGTGATCTCGTGGGTGCTGTTCAAGGCAGCGCGCGATCTGAACATCCGCAGCGCTTTTATCCACCAGCTGGGAGATACGCTCTCCACGGCAGCCGTGATCGTTGGCGGCTGGGCGATTCTCTGGACCGGGCGGACGTGGATTGATCCGGCGCTCTCCATCGGCATTGCCTGCCTGATCCTGTGGTCGTCGTACGGCATTATTCGCGAAACGCTGAATATCCTGCTGGAAGGGGCGCCGCGAGGCCTTTCCGCAGAACACGTCAGCGCCGTTTTGAGCAAGATTGATGGCGTGCGCGACGTTCACGACGTCCACGTATGGAGCCTGGGATCGGACACCCACGCGCTCTCTTGCCATATACGGATCGACGACATTACGGTTTCGGAGAGCCAGATCATCCTGCGCCGGGTAACGCAGCTGCTGGCCAGTACCTACCACATCGACCACACCACGATTCAGCTGGAAAACGTGGATTGTGAGGTTGCTCATGGCTGCGTGATCCCCTTCGGCCATGTCCAGGAGCGCGAGCCCATCAAGAGCCGCCGCTAACCAGGCTTCACTCGGGTTTCGGATTTACTTCCTGCCGCGCAAATATCTCTTTCACCCCATCGAGGGTGTCAATCTCAGCGGCTGATTTGTCTGTGCGTATGCGCAGAATGCGTGGGAAGCGCAGGGCATAACCGCTTTCATGGCGGCTGGAGCGCATCATGTTGTTGAATGCCACTTCCAGCACGATCTTTGGCTCGACCGTGCGGCGAAAGCCCTGATCTTCAATCGTATGTTCCAGGAACCACGGCGTCATCCCGGCGATTTCCGCGTCGGTAAGGCCGGAATAGGCTTTGCCCACGTTCAGGAGCTCATCCCCGTTGCGAACCGCAAAGGTGTAATCGCTGAGGACCTTGTTGCGCTTGCCGTGTCCCCACTCCACGGCGGTCACTACCACGTCCAGTGTGGCCAGCTCTTTTTTGAGTTTCAGCCAGGATTTGCCGCGACGGCCCGGCGTATAGGGCGAGGTAAGGTCCTTCACCATCAGCCCTTCATTGCCGCGCTGGCGCGCCGCCAGAAAGATTTCTTCCAGATGCCCGGCGGAGTCCGCAGTGAGCGCGGGAGCAAGGATCACGCGCGGCGTCCCGTGGCTGGCAGCGATGGCCGGCTCAAAAATCAACTGGCCCTGGGGGCTTTGCGCGGCCGGCGCGTATTCCACGGAAAGACCGTCTTGCGCTACGGCGGCGAAGGCCTGTTCCAGGGTTTTCCTGCGCTCTTCCAATGGCCGATCGATGGTCAACTCGCCCTGCGCATAAAGAATGTCAAACGCCATATAGATAACCGGCACCGCACGGACCAGCTCTTCCGAAACATTCTTACGTCCCAGGCGTTTTTGCAGCTCGGAAAAAGGCAGGGCTTGCCCCGTATCTGGACTCCACGCCAGGATTTCACCGTCAAGGATTACCGGCTCCGGAAAAGCCTGGAGAGCGGGCGGCAGTTCGGGGAATGACTGATTGATCTCATCCAATGTGCGCGAGAAGAGACGCACGCGCGGGTCGCTATTGCCGCCGACATGAGCCTGCGCACGAATACCGTCATATTTGTCTTCGACAGCGGCGTGTGTGAAGTAAGAGAATGCTTCCGCTGCGTCCTGTGCGGGGCTCGCCAGCATGAAGCCAATAGGATGAAAGAGCCGCATACGGGCCTGATCGAGCTGATGTCGCGCCGCCAGACGTAAAGTCTCTTTGATATCGCCGAGCAGCATGTTGGCGCGCTGGACAGCGGCAGGCTTTTCACCGAAAGCTTTGGCGATGGCCTCTTCTACAAGGCTTTCCCGCAAGCCAATGCGCAGATCACCGCTGATGATCTTGATGACGTACTTTGCTTCCACCGGCGTTGCGCGGCGCAAGAGCTCCTGCAGCAGGTGCGATTTTTGCGCCGCTGAGGAAGTCCCGGCCAGATCGTCAAAAGTCTGGGACAGATCGGCGATGGACAACGATGCTTTGACTGGCGTTTGTTCGAGTAGGTCTCTTTCCAGAAGATCTTCGGCCGCCGATCCCAGGTCGCCGTGGCGGCGGTAAGCGGCGGTAAGCGCGACATCGGGTTTGCCGGAAACCTCAGCCAACGCTCGCCACAACAGTGCGCCGCCTACCTGCAGCGTACGGTCTTCCCAGGCGGGAAAGGGGCGTCCGGAGAAGAAGACTGCAGCCTGGGCGGCTTCGTCGACGGGGCGGGAGGAAAGATAGCCCGCGACGAGGCGGATTTTCTCGGTCTTCTTCGTCGTCGCAGCTACGGCGTCGGCTGTGGTGGAGAAGAGATGCATCGTTCAGTCCCGAGCAGGCGAGGGAACTTTTTAGTCACGATATTCGTGTAAGTTCACCTTGCGTGGCTGCTACAGAGTGTGAGCCCTGGGGTTTTTCGATAGCAATAGGGTCCCTTACCCGCTCCATTACAGCACCACAAACGATAGCTCTTTTGTGGGAGCGGATTCGGGATTTCAGGAAGCGATCCGTTTTTCCGGCGCGTCATACGCGCTGGCTTTGTTCAGCAGTTCGATGGACGCACTATCGAGTTCCAATCGCGTTGCCGCGGCCAGATTGTCGAGTTGCTCGACGCTCGTTGCGCTTGCGATGGGCGCGGTAATACTTGGGCGCGCCATTAACCAGGCCAGAGCCACCTGCGCCGGCGTGCCGTGGTGCTTCTCTGCCACCTGATCGAGCGCCTGCAAGATGCTTAAGCCACGATCATTGAGATACTTTTTGACCGCCTGGCCACGCGGGCTCCTGGAGAGATCAGCCTCAGAGCGATACTTGCCGGTAAGAAAGCCGCTGGCCAGCGAGTAATACGGAATCACGCCCAGCTTTTCCTTGAGAGCCAGCTGTTCCAGCGTGGTTTCGTAGGCTTCGCGGTAGGCCAGATTGTAGTGCGGCTGCAGGCTCTCATAACGCGGCCAGGAATGCTTACGGCTTGCAGCTAAGGATTCCTGGGTTCGCTCCGCCATGAAATTTGAGCAGCCGATCACCCGCACCTTGCCTTGCTCAATCAGCCGCGCATACGCTTCCAACGTTTCGTCGACTGGAGTGCTGGGATCGTCGCGATGCGACTGATAGAGATCGATGTGGTCGGTTTGAAGACGTTTCAGCGAGGCTTCGACCTGGCGCATGATCCACGCGCGAGAAAGTCCTTTGCCCTGGCCGGGAATTTCCGAACCGACTTTGGTGGCGATCACAACCCGATCGCGCTTGCCGCTGCGCTTGAACCAGTTGCCGATGATGGTTTCTGACTCGCCTCCGGCGTGGCCGGGAACCCATGTGGAGTAGCTGTCAGCGGTGTCGATGAAGTTCAGGCCGGCGGCGACAAAAGCGTCGAGGATCTTGAAAGAGGCAGGCTCGTCGGCGGTCCAGCCAAAAACATTGCCGCCCAGCATGAGAGGCGCAACCTGAATTTCAGAATTTCCCAGCTGCCGCTTTTTCATAGGCGATCTCCAAAATTGAATTCGTGACCAAAGTTAGACTCGCGCGGTAGCTGCCGGGATGCAGACAGTCCTGGCACGCAGCTCTCACGTTTTCTGGGTCCGCTGCGTGTGACGCTCTGCAACCTTCGCCGGATTTACAAAAGCACGAGTCACCGTGCCGCGCCCGATCTCCGCCGTACCGTTGTGCGCCGTGACGCGGAAGACATAAAAGCGTCCGTTCGCAGACTCCAACACTGCCTCGGCTTTCACCAATACGCCAATCGTGGTGGGAGCGCGATGTTCAATGTTGATGGCCGTGCCCACGCTGATTTCACCTTCGTCACAGTAAGGCAGCATGGCGTTGGAAGCGGCCCACTCCATCAGGCCGATCATGTTGGGAGTGGAGTATATGCCTGGCAGCGCCGGATTATGATGGTTGAGCGTGTGGCGATGCTCCACAACTTCTTCCGCGCGGCCCTGAACGCCGATGGGAACCGGTTTTGACATGCAGAGAATTTATCAAATCGTGGGCTGGTTGGAAAAAGAACGGCCAGTCTTGGGCAGGCTGGCCGGTAAAAAGAAATCGACCTGATTGGAATGCGTCTTCCTAGTAGCGGCAATGGGCGCGAACGTCTTCCAGTTCACGACGGCGCTTCTCTGCCTGACGGCTGCGTTCGCCATGCTTGCGAATCGCGTTCTGCAATCTGGCTTCCGCGTTGTGAATGCGCTGTTCACACTTTCTGTGCTCATCGTGCCCCGCTGCGCGCAGGGGAACAGCCCCGGCAAGGAACAGGACCACGACAATCGCAGACACGAATATCTTGCCTTTTTGAAGCATGCTGCCTCCTCGAGGAAAAAATTGGACACATCTTATCCCACAAATCAATCGCCGACCAGAGCTGGATTTTGATAAAGAAAGGCCTGTGCCACGGCGGTTGTTGCGCATCGCCAGCGAGTTGCGTCTGTATAATAAAGAATTGTTCTCATGGCACCCAAGCAAGCGACTTCCGGCAACAATCAGAACAGAATCCGCTCCACCACGGTTGTGTGTGTACGCCGCGGTAACAGCGTGGTCATGGCCGCTGATGGCCAGGTCACGCTGGGCGAAAACGTGATCAAGCACACGGCGCGAAAGATCCGGCGGCTGTATAACGAAAAAATTCTGGCGGGCTTTGCGGGTTCAACCGCAGACGCGTTTTCGCTCTTCGCCCGCTTTGAGGCCAAGCTGGAGCAGTATCACGGCAACCTGGGACGCGCGGCTGTGGAGCTGGCCAAAGAGTGGCGTACCGACAAAATGCTGCGCCATCTGGAAGCCCTGCTGCTGGTGGCTGACGCGAACGTGATGTTCCTGATCAGCGGCGCCGGTGACGTGATTGAACCGGACGGAGGCGTGGCCGCCATCGGCAGCGGCGGATCGTATGCCCTGGCTGCGGCCCGGGCATTGATGGATAACACCGAGCTGCCGGCACGGCGGATTGCCGAAGAGGCGATGAAAATCGCCGGCAAAATCTGCATTTTTACCAACGAGAATTTCGTGGTCGAGGAGCTTTCCGGCTCGCCGGACAAAGCGGTTACACCGGCTTCCGCGCATTAGAACCATGGCAGGCTATTCAGGAACGCCGCTGGTCCAGAAGATCGGCATCAAGCCGGGACACCGCGTTGTATTGCGCAACCACCCGCCGACCTTCATCAAAGACCTGGGCAAGCTTCCTGATCGTGTAGAGAGCTCGGAGCGTCTGGCCGGCAAGGCCAACGTCGTGATCTATTTCACTGACAAACGCGCGGCGCTGGAAAAGGATTTCAGCAGACTCGCTTCTGCGCTGGTGTCTGACGGCATGCTTTGGATCAGCTGGCCCAAGAAAGCCAGCGGGCGCGCCACCGATCTCAACGAGAATATTGTCCGCGAAATCGGACTGGAAGGCGGACTGGTGGACGTAAAGGTCTGCGCGATTGATGAAACGTGGTCAGGTTTGAAGTTTGTGATTCGAGTGAAAGACCGAGCAGCTAGCAAATAGCAATTGGCAATTAGCCAACACTGATAAGGACACAGTTTCTTAGTAAGGATCAAACGGACCAGCCGTATTCGATAGCAGTGTTACCGGGATTCATGTGTGTTGCGTTTTTGGCTATTTGCTAATTGTTAGTTGCTAATTGCTGAAGTTGAGGAGCTGTATAAATGGCAATCTACCTGCCCAGCGTGGCCGATGAAGCTGAGATCATGCTGGATGATCTGACCCCGAAAGAAATTGTTACCGAACTGGACAAGTACGTCGTCGGCCAGCATGACGCCAAGCGCGCAGTGGCCATTGCCCTGCGCAACCGCATGCGGCGGCAGAAGCTTCCGCCCGATATCGCGGAAGATATCATGCCGAAAAACATCATCATGATCGGCCCCACGGGCGTGGGCAAGACGGAGATCGCGCGCCGGCTGGCCCGCCTGGCCAACTCTCCATTCTTGAAAGTCGAGGCTTCAAAGTTCACGGAAGTGGGCTACGTCGGCCGTGATGTGGAGTCGATGATCCGCGATCTGGTGGAGATCGCCATTGACATGGTGCGCGAAGAAAAGCTGGAAGAAGTCACAGACAAAGCCGAGTTGCAGGCGGAAGAACGGCTGCTCGATCTATTGTTACCTGCCGCTCCCACGCCCGCAACCTCCACCGCGGGATTTGCTCTGGCCACCGAAGGTGAGGATTCCTCTGCCCGTACGCGGGAAAAGCTGCGCCAGCAGCTGCGGGAAGGAAAGCTCGATGACCGCGTCGTGGAGTTGGAAGTACGCGAGCGCTCCACGCCGGCGTTTGAAATCATCTCCAACCAGGGTGTAGAGGAGATGGACATCAACATTAAAGACATGCTGCCCAACATTTTTGGTCAGCGCACCAAGAAGCGAAAGATGAAGGTCAGTGAGGCGTTTGAATATCTGGCGCAGGAAGAAGAGTCGCGGCTGATTGATATGGACCAGGTGACGCGCACGGCGGTAGAGCGCGTGGAGCAGGCCGGCATCATCTTCCTGGACGAGATCGACAAGATTGCCGGGCGCGAGAGCGGCCACGGCCCGGATGTTTCGCGCGAAGGCGTGCAGCGCGATATTCTGCCGATCGTGGAAGGCACTACGGTGAATACGCGCTATGGCATGGTGCGCACCGACCATATTCTGTTCATCGCAGCAGGAGCGTTCCACGTTTCCAAGCCCAGCGACCTGATTCCAGAATTGCAGGGCCGCTTCCCAATTCGCGTGGAGTTGAAGTCGCTGACCATGGCGGACTTCATTGCCATCCTCACGGAGCCCAAATCGTCCCTGGTGAAGCAGTACACGGCGCTGCTGGAGACCGAGGGCCTGAAGCTGGAGTTCACGCGCGAAGCGCTGAATGAGGTCGCTCACTTCGCCTTTCAGGTGAACGAGGCCACGGAAAATATCGGGGCACGGCGGCTGCACACCATCATGGAGCGCGTGCTGGATGAGATCAGCTTCAACGCGCCGGATATGGAAGAGAAAACAGTCAAAGTCGACGCCGACTACGTGAAAAAGATGCTGGTGGATATTGTGAAGGACCAGGACCTCTCAAGATACATTTTGTAGGCATTTTCTGAAATCCCGAGCCAAATGAGGGAACGCCGGGGCCGCCAAGAATACCTGACCGAGCAAGCTATGCTCGAAAATGCAGCTCTGCTAAGATTTCTTCCGCCTTCAAAATTTCTTATGACGATAGGGCTCCCTCACCCGCTCCATTACAGTCGACAAGTGCTGCGACGATTCGTAGTCGCGGGGTTCGGGATCTTATTCCTCACCGGGTGCGGCGTTCCCGGCGCTCCCCAGCCGCCCTCGACGGGCATTCCCAAGTTCGTGGGCGACCTCAAAGCGGTACGCAAAGGTGACACGGTTACGCTTACCTGGACCACGCCGAAGGACACCAGCGATGGCGTGCTCATCCGTAAGCCGGGCAAGATGCAGGTGCAGCGCGCGCTGAGTTCGGGAAAAGATGCAGAACTGAGCTTTCAGACCATCAGCGAACAGACGCTGGAACCAACGTTGAAAGAAGAGCGCGGCGCGGAGGCTACAGCCAAAGATTCCTTGACAACCGTGTTGAGCTCGGGCGGGAACGCAGAATTTGCTGTCTACACGGTGCTGGCGCAGAGCCGCAGCGGCAAGTCAGCCGGATTGCCGAATCGCGCTTCCGTGCCGCTGGTGCCAACGTTGACTACACCGCAGAAGATCCAGGCTGAGCCGGTGCCAACGGGCATCAGGATCTCGTGGGACCAGGCTTGGCCCCCGAAAAAAGAATCGCCGTTCACTTTGCAGTTTGTTTACAGGATCATGCGCAAAGTGGAAGGCGCAGCCGATGGGGCAATGGTTAAGCAGGTAAGCGCCGGCAATGAGGCTGTGGTTTTTGTCGATGATGGGATTGAGTGGGAAAAGAATTATCAATACTGGATTGTCCCGGTCACGCTCTGGCAGATGGGAGAACGCAAAGGCGAGGTGGAGAGCGACGATTCGCCGGTGACCGCGGTCTTTGCCCACGATATCTTCCCGCCCGCCGCTCCTTCAGGCGTGCAGGCGGTGTACTCGGCGGTACAGGGTGGCTCATTCATTGACCTGACCTGGCGGCCCAATGGCGAGCCAGACCTCGCGGGATACAACGTGTATCGGCGTGCGGGGAGCGAGCAGCCGGTGAAGATCAATACCGAGTTGGTGAAGACGCCGCGATTTGCCGATCCGGGAATTCAGCCCGGGATGAAGTATTTCTATTCTGTCTCAGCGGTAGACCTGCATGGGAATGAGAGCGGGAAGTCGGAGGAGACGAGTGAGACGGTGCCGAAAGAATAGCAGTCAGCAATCAGCATTCAGCCTTTTTCCGAGATCCCGAATCCGCGACCTCGGAACAGCTGGTGTCTCGTCATGCAATGCAGCGATGAGGGATCATTACCGCTTACAGAATCTACAAGTAGCGATTTTGCCTTTCAGACCATTGAGTGTTTCGAAACGATAGGGATCCATCGCTACGCTCGGGACTTCGAAAAAGCTACGCGGGATTTGGGACTTCAGAAGAGCTTTCCTTCTCCGCCGTCACTTTCAGCGCAATCAACACCTTGTCATCGTCGTTCATGCTGGCGGTGGAATAAGCGGAGAGTTCGGCCAGGACGGCATCGACAATGCCCTGAGCGCTGCGCTCGTGGTTGCGGCGAACGAAGTCGGTCAGGCGGCGGGCGCCGTATTCGTGCTTCTGCTCGTCAGAGATGCGGATGATTCCGTCGGTAGTGCAGACCAGCAAGTCGTCCTTTTCCAGCTTGATGGAGCCGCGAGTGTAGTCGGCCTGAGGAAACAGGCCGATTACCGTGCCACCCTCTTCGAGCAGCTTTACTTCACCGGTCTTGCCTTTCACCAGGATCGGTGGAACGTGGCCGGCGTTCACGTACTGCAGAATGTTGCGGCGCGTATCGACCAGTCCAAGGAAAACGCTGAGATGTTTGCCGGCTCGCGTGTAGGTGTAAAGCATTTCGTTGAGCGAGAACGCCAGGACCTCAAGCGAATGCAGGTGCATCACCAGGGCGCGCAGCGTAGCCTGCAGGTTGGCCATGATAAGCGCAGACGAAACGCCTTTGCCTTCGACTTCGGCGCTAACCAGCAGCAGTGACTGCGGGCCGAGGTTGATGAAGTCGTAGTAATCGGCCGCCACGTCAAAGCAAAAGTCACGCAGCACGGCGATGTCATAGCCGGGCACCACTGGCGGCGCATCGGGCAGCAGGCGCTGCTGGATGCTGCGCGCCAGCGATAGTTCGCGCTCCATGCGCTGTTTTTCCAGCGTGTCACGATGGAGCTGCGCATTTTCGAGCGCCATGGCCATGTGTCCGGAGAGCTTGGTGAGGAAGCCGATGTCTTCCGCAGTAAACTTGCCGCTCTGCGCGTTGAGCAGCTGCAGAACGCCAACGATCTCTCCGGAATGGTGGCGAATCGGAAGGATCAGCAGCGACTTGGTGCGGTAGTTGAGGCGCTGATCAAGCGTACGATCAAACGAGGGCAGTGCATACGCATCGTCAGTATTGACCATTTCGCCGGAAACTGCGACCTGTCCGGCGGTGCCCTTGCCGAATGGAATGCGGATCTCCTGATGGTCGAGCCCGGAGGCGGCAATGGACCACAGCTCTTCGCGGTATTTATCCACCAGGAAGACGGTGCCGCGTTCGGCCTTCACCTCGGTCCGCGCAATTTTGAGGATCAACTCCAGCAGCTCAGCCAGATCAAGCGTGGAATTGAGCAGGCGCGTGGCTTCGAACAACAGCGAAAGCTGGTTAATGCGCTTGTCTTTTTCCTGCGTAGCCAGCACGTTGTTGAGCTTGGCCGCGCTCATCTCAGAGTAAAGCCGCCACCACAACAACAGATCCTCCGGGACTTCGCCGGTGGTATAAACCGCCAGCACGCCAGCCAGCTGTCCGGCAGCCAATAGAGGATAGCCGGAGATATGGCTGAGACCGGTGGCGCGAGCAAACTCCTGATCGTCACCGCCGAAAGTTGAGAGAACTATGTTTTCAATCGTGGTCTTGTTGTGGGCGATCTTGCCCACAGCACCGGCGCCGGCTGCGGCATAGTCGAGGCGGTGCGTCGCCTTGAGGCCTTCGGCGTGGGTAAGGTAGCAGGAGCCGGAGGATCCGTCCCAGAGCCAGAGCTCGGCGCGGGCGGCGTCAAAGTCGCTCACCAGCATTTCCAGGACGCGCGCAGTAATGTCCTCACCCGCGCGGCTGAGCGCGGCCACGGCGCTGGCGAATGCGTTTACATAGTTCTTGCTCTGCGTCTTTGACTTTGCCACAGCAGTAACCATCAAGCCCTCTCCTGGTTGCCAACAGGATTCAGGGAAGAAAATACCAGTCAAGTTTACCGGGATTTTCTGGGAGTTCCTGGGGAGAGTGCCCCTAGTTTATGAAGATGTACCTGAATTGTAAAAGTAACTTCGGGGGTAGCACCTTTATTCATCGGGAAATCGGGTGATCGGGACATCAGGTGATCGGAACCCAAGCTGGCTCCTCGCGATGGTGGGAATCCAGAAATTGGTATTTGGCTTTTTTCGAACCTGCTTATTTGAGGCGAATTCCGATAGCCGGATATCCGATGACCAGATACCCCGATCTGTTGATGACACGATTATCTCTTAAGCTAAATAGCTGCTTGCGTTTGTCTCTCCTGGGTGATAAAAAACCGAACCATCTGCCCTTCTGCACGGCAACCGTCGTCTTGAGCCGAATTGGGCAAGGAGTGAGAGAGAATGAAAATCATTCAGCGACCGGTAATCGCACTGTTCGTGCTCTTCCTAATGGCCTCGGCTTCACTTATGGCGCAGACGGCTGCCACTGCCGACCTGCATGGCACCATCAAGGACCCGAGCGGAGGCGTGATTCAGGGCGCTACGGTGACGGTCCGCGACGAAGCCAGGAACTATGAGCGGTCGGCGCAATCGAATGAAACCGGCTATTTCACCCTGCTGTCACTCCCGCCGGGCAGTTACAAGCTTACGGTCGCGGCCAAAGGCTTTGCCACGCTGGTGGCTAAGAACGTGACGCTGACGGTCGGCCAGGTGGCGGATTACCCGGTGACCATGCAGTTGCCGACGGCGCAGACCGAGATCACCGTCAGCGGCGAGCCTTTGCTGGTGGAGACGGCCAAGACATCGACCAGCACCACGATCGGCCAGCAACGTATCGAAAACCTGCCCATCAACGGCCGCAACTATGTGAACTTCTCGCTGACCAACTCGCAGGTGCAGCGCGACGTGGCGCCGAGCATCGGCGCAGCGCCGACCTCAGGTCTGAATTTCGGCGGACAGCGCGCTCGCTCCAACGCCGTGAACGTTGACGGTATGGATGCCGTGGACAACGGCGTAAACGGTATTCGCTCCACGCTTTCGCAGGAAGGTGTGCAGGAGTTCCAGATCATCACCAACGGCTATGAAGCTGAGTACGGCCGCGCTTCGGGCGGCGTGGTCAACATCATCACGAAATCAGGAACCAATGATTTTCATGGCAGCGTCTTTGGCTATCTGCGGAACCGCGATTTCCAGGCGCAGAACCCTTTCAGCAACACGCCGGACCCGGCTTATACACGAGTGCAGGCGGGAGCGGCCGCCGGCGGTGCGCTCAAGAAAGACAAGACCTTCGCCTACTTCTCGTTTGAGATGACGCGGCGCCAGGAGACAGGCTTTTCCACCATCGGGGCAAACAATTTCGGGTTGGTACCGCTGCCGAATGCGGCCTCTTTCGGTCTGCCACTCACAGCGCTGGTGACACCGGCGCAGCAACAATTCCTGGCGACGGCGCCGATCAGCCCCTTTACCGTGGCCTATGCCCAGCTTGCGGCGGGCGGAGCAGGAGTTGCCCTGGCTGGAACTCCTGGCACTCTCGGGCCTCTCGGAGCGTTTCCCACCACAGGCGCTCCGCTGCCGGCTTCATTCCACAGCCTGCTGAGCCAGGTGGGGAACTATCCTGTTTCAGAGAAGACGGAGCTATATTCGCTGCGGCTGGACCACAAGTTCAACAGCAATAACTCGATCATGGTCCGCGGCGGCCTGAGCCCGAGCGACCAGACCGGCATCCAGGTAAACGCGCAGAACCAGGACTTCGGCCAGAACGCCTTTTCCCGCACCTCGACCCAGAATTATCACGATGGCAGCATCGGCGTGCAGGACACCTGGCTGCTGAGCGACAACAAGATCAATGAGGCGCGTTATCAATATTCGCGTCGCGGCCTTCTCTACAACTTCTCTCGCGGCCCGGGCGGCGGCGATGTGGCCGTGAACATTCCGGGCTTCGCTTTCATGGGGCGTGAACCGTTCTCCTTTGTAGATCGAGTGGAGCAGCGTCATCAGATCAGTGACAATTTCTCAGTGATCAAAGGCCGCCATAGCTTCAAGTTCGGTGGGGACGTGAATCGCATTCCAGTTACGGCTGACTTCACCGTGAACTTCGGCGGTATTTACAACTTCGGTGAGCTGACCGGATCGCAAGTGAGCCCGGCTTTCGCAAGCTTCCCAAATTTTTCAGCAGTCCAGGCCTATGGATTAGGCCTGCCGCAGGTGTTCATTCAGGGCATCGGCAATCCGCATGACCAGTTCAGCCTGACCTCACTGGGCTTTTTTGCCCAGGACTCATGGCGCATTCGCAACAATCTGACGCTCAATTACGGCGTGCGCTATGACTACGAACTCACGCCGACATTTGCCGCGGTGAACCAGCTCTCGCAGTCGGCGCAGGACGCGCTCAACATCACCCAGGGTATTCCCCGCGACAACAACAACGTTGCGCCGCGCGTGGGCCTGGCCTGGGATGTGAAGGGCAACGGCAAGACGGTAATCCGCAGCTCGTATGGAATGTTTTACGACCATCCGCTGCTGGCGCTGGCCTTTGACTCTGACGTGGCTGACGGCAGCCAGGCGCCGCAGTTCATTCTGTTCGGCGGCTCGCCTTGCAATCCGGCGGCTCCGCCTTCGCCTGCAGCTGCGCTCAATTTGAACGCCACCAATGCATTCCAGGGACTGCTGGGCGTGGGCAACTGCCTGCCGCCCGGACTTGCCGCAGCGGCCAACTTTGTTGACTCGCAACAGCGTTTCAATCCCACGCCGAATGCGCCTTCAGTCTTTGTGAATCAGCAATATCTGACGGCAGGTGTGCCTCTGATCTCGCAGCCCTTCGGCTTCCCCACCGGCAAGAACTTCCAGTATGGCTATGCGGAGCAAGCCGGGCTCTCGATTGAGCACGACTTCGGCCATGAGTTCGCCGTAAGCGCAACCTACAATTACACTGGCGGACACCACCTCAACCGCCCCATCAACGTGAACCCGGCGAATCCCAAGGCAATCGTGGAGAACTGGGAGCGCGCTAACGCCTGGGCGGTCGCCAACGCGCAGCCGCTGTTCACCAATCCGCTGACGATCGCCACCTGCAACGTAGGTCCGGCAGGGGCGTTTGTGCCGCCGGCATTGCTTAGCTTCTTCCGGCCTTCGGGGTTCAACCCGTCGCTCACCGCGGTCTTTGCACCGTGCATGGGCCTGGCCAATCTTGTGGCCGGACAATACCGCCTGGGCCTGGGAACAAACGTGCCCTTCAGCGATATGGTTGGCAACTTCTCCAACGGCAGCTCGGTGTACAACGGGATGACGCTGAACCTGCGCAAACGCATGAAGAACCACTATGAATTCCTGGCTTCATACACCTGGTCGCACGCGATTGACGATTCCACCGATCTGCAGACGCTGCTCTCGCCCCAGAACGATCTGAATCCTGCGGCAGAGCGCGCCAACTCGACCTTCGACCAGCGCCACCGCCTTGTCTTCAGCGGCATCTACCAGAGCGGCAAGCAGGGTGGCGGCTTCTGGGGTAAGTTCTGGAGCGACTGGACCCTGGCGCCGATCATCGAGTTCAGCTCGGGGCGTCCGTTCAACATTGTTACCGCTACCGATCAGAACTTTAACTTCAGCACCTCAACCGACCGTCCGAACGCCGTTGCGCCGAGCACGCCAACCAACGCCTGCGGCTTCCCCACGGTCGCATCGAAGGCGTCGCCCACCGGGGCTTTCCAGATTCCGTGCTTCATTGACTCCAATCCTCTGGATGGATCATTTACGGGCTCGCTGGATGGAAATCTGGGACGAAATGCCGGCACACGGCCGAACACGGTCTTTACCGACATGCGCGTCGCCAAGGGCATCAGCTTCAACGAGCGCATGAAGCTGGAGGGCATCGTGGACGTGTTCAATTTCATCAACCGCTTCAACGTGGCTGACGTGAACACGCTCTACACCGAAGCAGGTCAGCCTACCGCGGCGTTTGACCCACGCCAGTTCCAGTTCGGGTTGCGGTTGACCTGGTAGCGTTGCACCCCACCGCGCCAAAAACGGGCGCGTCGGGGACCCCGCGGTCCAGAACGCTGATACGGGGTAACGGGTCGGTTCGACTGACCGTTACCCCAAAGTAACTACCGGCCTCGGTGCTTTCCGGGGCCTGTTTTATTTCGGTTATGTGAAAATAAGGGAACTGTTTTCCAGGTTTACCCTGGATTCGCTGTTCACCAAAGCGAAGCCGGGCCCCGCTGCCATTTGCCGTGTGGGCTCGTCAATCCATCTAAGCAGGATGAGCGCTTGCGCGGGTGAGCGTTTTTCGGCAAGGAGTTTCGGTTGAAGCGTCTGTGTATATCGATTCTGGTCCTGGGACTGGCAGCGCTGGTCTCATGCGATAGCAGTGACACGAAGAAGGCGGCGCATCCGGCAGCGCAAGCCATGGCGCCCACGGTTAAACCATCGACCCCGGTTGCCGTCGCGGAGCCAGTACCGGCAACGCCAGTCAGCCTCCAGACGCCTACGCCGCTGCCGCAGAAGGCTGACCCGGTACCCGCCGTCATCGCCGACGCTGAAAAAGCTTACGCCGCGGCCCAGGACAACGTTGCTGCCGGCAATCTTGACGCAGCTAAGCAGGACTTTAATCGCGCACTGGATATCCTGACGCAGCTCCATGTGGACATAAAATCCGATGAGCGCCTGCAGCACGAGTTCGACAAGATCAGCGAAGCGGTCAACAATCTTCAAGCCAATACACCGAAAGAAGCCGAGGGCCTGCCGGAACAGCAACCGGTGCCGGCGCCGATTGATGAAGCCAACCAGGTAGAACCGGCGGCCGATCCTAAATTGAAGGCCAAAGCCGAGGCCGAACTGCAACACATCCAGTCTGACCTGCCCTTGACCATCAACGACTACGTGGCCGGCTACATCAACTATTTTTCCACGCATGGCCGCAGCGTTTTTGAGGGTTCATGGGTGCGCTCGGGCCGCTATCGCGAGATGATTTTGCGCGTTTTCAGGGAAGAGGGCATTCCCCAGGACCTGATCTATATGGCGCAGGCGGAGTCAGGGTTCAAACCACAAGCGCTCTCCCGGGCGCGGGCGCGAGGCATGTGGCAGTTTATGGCCAGCCGTGGCGTCGGCTACGGTTTGCGGCGCACATGGTGGGTAGATGACCGGCAGGACCCGGAAAAAGCCACGCGAGCAGCGGCACGGCACCTGAAAGATCTCTACAACCAGTTTGGCGACTGGTATCTGGCCATGGCGGCTTATAACTCCGGACCAGGGAACGTGCAGCAGGCGGTCCGGCGGACCGGTTATGCGGATTTCTGGGAGCTTTACAAGCGCAATGTGCTGCCGGCGGAAACCAAGAATTACGTGCCGATCATCCTGGCCATGACCATCATGTCAAAGAATCCGGCACAATACGGTTTGGATTCAGTACAGCCGGACCCGCCAATGACATATGACGTGGTGAAGGTCGACTATCCGGTGGACCTGCGGCTGGTGGCGGATTGCGTGGATACGCCGGTGGATGTGTTGATCGATTTGAACCCCAGCCTGCTGCGGCGCACCACGCCCAAGGACCAGGCATTCGACCTCCACATCCCGGAGGGCTCAAAGGACCGTTATGAAAGCGCGATTGCCGCCATCCCAACGGAAAAGCGGGTGGTATGGCGGTATCACGCGGTGCAGCCGGGTGACACTCTCTCGAGCATTGCGCGCAAGTATCGGGTGACCGAGCGCTCCATCTCCCAGGCCAATAATCTCGAAAGCAATGATCTCTTAAGCAACGCCAAACTGGTGATCCCGGTCAGCGGTTCAGGGATCAATGGCAAGATCGTCTATTCACGCTACGCTTCACATTACAAGACGCACACGGGCGATACGGTCATGAGCGTGGCGGAAGACTTTGGCGTGCCTCCGGAGAAGCTGCGTCGCTGGAATGGATTGAAAGGAAACGACTTACGCCACGGCCGACTGCTGGTGATCTACAAACCGCTGGCTCCCGGAGAGCCCGACCGCGTACCCAAAAGACGGAAAACCGCTGCTAAGCCCAAGCCCAAAACTGCTTCGACAGCAGGCCAGAAAGATTCTCTCAGCGCCAAGAGCCAATGAACTTGATTATTCGCGCGTCGCGTTGCACACTGGGTTCCTGGGTAGTTGACACGCGATTCGTATAGCTTGGTATAATCCGCGCCTGTTTTGTTTGCGCGAATGTGGTGTTGTGAGCGGCCTTAATTTCTGGAGGAAACATGAGCTTTTACGATGAAACCCTCAAGGCAAGACGTGAGGACGATATGGACGAGGAGTACGGCGACATCGGTGGCTACGGTGGCGGCTCCACGGAAGAAGATTACGAGGAAGAAGAGGAAGAATCGATCGGCGCGGAAATCAGCGGCGGCGGAGATGAGTCCATGGACGAGGCTCCCGCGGCTCCGGTGAGTGTGCCTGCGCCTCCACGCAGCAGCGGCGGTGGTGGCGGCAAAAAGAAACCAGCCAAAAAGAAAGCGGCCAAGAAGAAACCAGCCAAGAAAAAGAGCGGCGGCAAGAAAAAAGCAGCGAAAAAGAAACCCGCCAAGAAAAAGGCAGCCAAGAAAACCACAAAGAAAAAAGGCGGCAAGAAAAAAGCTGCGAAAAAGAAGGGTCGCCGGTAAAACCTTCTAGAATTTTTCCAACAGAAAAGGCCGCGAAGTCTCGCGGCCATTTTTTCTTGTCGCTTCGCTCCACACCGCTTGACGATTCTGCCCTAGCCGACTCAATGCTGCTCCTGATGCAGGCCGCTCGGCGCGCAAGCCGGCCTCCCACCCCACCGCGCAAAGAACGCGCGTCGGGGACCCCGGCCTCGCGGCCTTGTCGCTTCGCTCCAGAACCATGGGGGCGCAAATGGACGCAGAGGGCGGTCTGGAATAGGAAACCCGCCTTGCGGGCGGATCTGGCCAAATGCGGCGGGTTCATCGCTTCTTCGGTTTGCGCTTTTCGCCAGCTCCTTCTTCCGCTCTGCGGGCATCCGCGGTGTGTGCATGCCGCTTGGCCGTTACACATCCTTCGGGCATTCTGATAGTTTGGAAACGGATGATCTCGTTTTCCAATATCAACAAACAGTACGGTAAACAGCTGGTTTTTGTGGACGCCTCATTCCAGCTCAATCCGGGCGAGAAGGTTGGCCTGGTAGGGCCGAATGGCTCCGGCAAGACTACGCTGTTCCGGATGGTTGTGGGCGAGGAAGAGCCGGATGAGGGTGAAGTATCGGTACCCAAGCGGCTGACCATCGGCTACTTTCGCCAGGATGTGGAGGAAATGCAAGGGCGCTCAGTGATTGACGAAGCCATCGCCGGCAGCGGACGTGTAGGCGATCTGCACCATGAGCTGGAAGCGCTGCAGCATGAGATGTCGGATCCCGGCAAAGCGGAAGAGATGGACCGCATCCTGGCGCGCTTTGGGGAAGTTCAGGAAGAGTACGAGCATCTGGGCGGATATGCGCTGGAGGCGCAGGCGCGCGAGGTGCTGCATGGCCTGGGTTTTAAAGACGACCAGATTGATGGCGACGTGGGCGCGCTCTCCGGCGGATGGAAGATGCGCGTGGCTCTGGCGCGCGTGCTGCTGGGCCGCCCGGACGTGCTGCTGATGGACGAGCCTACCAACCACCTTGACCTGGAATCGATCATCTGGCTGGAGCAGTTTCTGAAGTCTTGCGAAGGCGCACTGCTGATGACTTCGCACGATCGCGAATTCATGAACCGGCTGGTCTCGAGGATCGCGGAAATAGAATCGGGCGAGATCATCGCCTATTCCGGCAACTACGATTTTTATGAGCGCGAGCGCAACATTCGCGCCGCCAACCAGCAGGCTGCGTTCGCGCGGCAGCAATCGATGCTGGCCAAGGAGCAGCGTTTCATTGACCGTTTCCGCACGCACGCGGCCAAGGCCGCGCAGGTACAGAGCCGGATCAAGGCGCTGGATAAGATCGAAAAAATCGAGTTACCCAAAAAGCGCCAGATTGTGAAGTTTGAATTCCGGCCTCCGCCGCGATCGGGTGAACAGGTGGCGGTGATCGAAGACCTGCACAAAAGCTACGGGCCGCGAGTGATTTATGACGGCTTTAACCTCACCATCCGCCGCGGCGAACGATGGGCGGTGATGGGCAGAAACGGAGCGGGCAAAACCACGCTGCTCAAAATGATTGCCGGCGCCGCTCAGCCCGACGCGGGAAAAGTCCGCCTGGGCGCGAGCCTGATGATGGGCTATTTCGCGCAGCAGTCGCTCGATGTGCTTGATCCCGATCTGACGATTATCGAGCAGCTGCAACGTGATTTTCCGCACGACAGCCTGGGTTCGCTGCGGACCCTGGCCGGCGCTTTCCAGTTTTCAGGCGAAGACGTCGACAAGAAAATTCGCGCGCTATCGGGCGGAGAAAAATCGAGGCTGGTGATGGCGCTTATGCTCTACAACCCACCCAATTTTCTGGTGCTCGATGAGCCGACGAACCATCTTGATCTTGCCACCAAAGAAATGCTGGTGGAAGCTCTGAAAGATTTTGAGGGCACCATGATCTTTGTCTCGCATGACCGCATGTTTTTGCGAGGCCTCGGCTCGCGCGTACTGGAACTGGGCGGCGAGAGCGGTACGGATCGGACACCGCAGGTCTATCCCGGATCCTACGTGGAGTATGTGGAGAAGATCGGCCACGAAGCGCCGGGAATTTATGCATGACTCGATCCGACGACGACCGCGAGTAGTCTCCGTGGGAATCGACCCAAAAATACAACCGCCTACCTTGCGGCAGGCGGTGTCGAGATTCAACAGTGTAAGGATCAACTACGCGTAAATTCCGCGCAGCTTGATGGTGTGGGCCACGCGGCTGATAGCGAGCATGTAAGCCGCGATCCGGTTGTTGACGCTGTGCGTTTCTGAGAAGTGCACCACGTCTTCAAACGATTCGCGCAGAATGAATTCCAGCTGCTCGTTCACCGCCGATTCTTTCCAGAAGTATCCCTGGCGGTCCTGCACCCACTCGAAGTAGGAGGCAGTGACGCCGCCTGCATTGGCGAGAATGTCCGGGATGATGAAGACTTTCTTGTCAGCGAGGATTTCGTCGGCCGCAGCGGTAGTTGGGCCATTGGCGCCTTCGCAGATGATCCTGGCTTTGATCCCGGCAGCATTCTGGCTGGTGATGACGTTTTCCGTAGCGGCTGGAATCAGGATGTCGCAATCGGCCTGCAGTAGTTCCTTCGGATCGGCGGGCTCTGCGCCGGCGAAGCCAACGATGGTCTTGTTGCGATCGCGATGCTCAAGAAGATTGTCGATATCGATGCCGCGGGGATTGAAGAGGCCGCCATCCCATTCGGCAATACCAATGATCTTGTAACCGGCGTCAGCCATGAGCTTGGCCGCGTTGGAGCCGACGTTGCCGAAACCCTGCACCACCACGCGCGTGTCTTCACGGGACATGCCAAATTTACGCAGAGCTTCGTCACAATTGATCATGACGCCGCGGCCGGTAGCTTCACGACGTCCTCTGGAGCCTCCGATATTTATAGGTTTTCCCGTGACCACGGCGGTGACCGTTTGACGCATATGCATGGAATATGTGTCCATCATCCAGGCCATGGTCTGCTCATTGGTGTTCATGTCCGGAGCGGGGACGTCTTTTTCCGGACCAAGAAATTCAATGAGCTCGGCGGTATAGCGGCGCGTGAGTTTTTCGAGCTCGGAGAGGCTCAGCTTTTTAGGATCGACAATAATGCCGCCCTTGGCGCCGCCGAAAGGAATATTCACGACCGCACACTTCCATGTCATCCAGCTGGCCAGGGCGCGAACTTCATCGAGCGTGACATCCTTCGCGTAACGCACGCCGCCTTTGGCGGGTCCACGGGCGATGGAGTGCTGCACGCGGAAGCCGGTAAAGACCTCCAGCGTTCCGTTGTCCATAGCAACGGGAATGTGCACGATGATCTCTCGCTGCGGATAGCGCAGGATCTTCCACAGGCCTTCATCGAGATTCAGTTTTTGCGCGGCAAAGTCAAAGCGAGCTGCCTGTGCCTCCCAGGGGTTCAGCTCCTGTTCAAGCGATACGGTTTTCATCTCTACTCCAAGGGATTTTCAAACGGAAAGATAGACGTGCCCTATTGTATGCAAGATCGCGGATTCCGGCATCTTTTCAAGTCTGTAGTATTATATCCTTCGCAGTACGAATTGCGCGGGCTTGCACAGCCAGCGTTTCCTTTTGTCTGGTGGCCCCCTTTCAGGCAATACCTGCTGTGCCGTTCGCAATTGTGCCTGAATCAGCTTTGAGCATCAATGTTGCGCAGATGAGCCATCGTGGAAGACAAGCATTTTCCACCCTGCTCAGGCATTGATCTCCGATCGCTGGTTTCATGTCCTGCACGCAAGGGGGATTATGGCCAAGGTATTGCTCGTAGGCTATATTCGTGAACTTCTGGAAGAACGTGACCACGCGTTACGCGCGGCGGGATATCAGCCCGCCATGGCTGCCACTCAGGAAGCAGCTTTCCAGGCCATCGAACAGGATATCTATGATGTCGCTGTCCTGGGCTTCAGCGTGCCCGAACAGGAGCGCAATGAAATGGCACGCCGGCTGGCCCGCGCCAATCCTGACATCCGCATCGTCATGATCTATTTTGACAACCTCAAAAATACCGAGCTGGCGGATGCGCTCATCCCCACCACTGCCGGTGCGCAAGACGTGCTGCGCACGGTGAGTCATGTTTTGAAAACACAAAAGAGTCCCAACAGCAGGTGATTCTGAAAGTTCGCCTCGGGATTTTTTTGCCAACGGCATGCCGGCATGATTTCCCACGCGCTCTTCCGTCCACCGGCATGGCTTGATATAACCATGAAATGACGCAAGCACAAAAAGCCGCTGCTCTTCTTGAGCTTCACCATGCCGCTACGCCGCTGGTCCTCATCAACGCCTGGGACGCCGCCAGCGCCGCCATGGTTGAGCATTGCGGATTGCCCGCTGTCGCCACCAGCAGCGCGGCCTGCGCCAACGCGCTCGGCTATCCCGACGGCCAGCAGGTTCCCTGGAATGACATGCTTGCTCTTATCCGGAGCATCGCTCGCAGCGTCAGCGTTCCTGTCACTGCCGATATCGAATCCGGCTTTGCCCCTGGCGCAAAGCAGCTTGAAACCTCCATCACGCAGGTCATCGACGCGGGCGCCGTTGGTGTAAATCTTGAAGATGCGCTCCCGGGACACGAACATTTCGGCCCGCTCTTTCCATTGCCTGAGCAAATCGAGCGTATCCAGTCCGCGCGCCGCGCCGCAGACAAGCTCAACGTCCACCTCGTCATCAACGCCCGCGTTGATGCCTATTGGCAAAGCGGTGTAACTCCTGACCAGGCGCTGCGCGGCACCCTTGACCGCGCCTCCGCTTACCTCAAAGCCGGTGGCGATTGTATTTTCGTTCCCGGCCTGCGCAACCCTGACCATATCCGCACGCTGGTCGATCACGTCCATGGCGCGCCCATCAACATCCTTGCCGGCCCCGGCGTTCCCTCGCTTCCTGAATTGGCTAAGCTGGGCGTTAAGCGCGTGAGTTACGGCTCCGGTCCGCACCGCGCCGCCATGGGCCTGCTCCGCCGCATCGCCGACGAAGCCCGCACCACAGGCACCTACTCGGCCCTGACCGAAGGCGCAGTGCCGTATGCGGAGATCAATGGGTTGTTCAAGAAATAGTCGCGCGACGCACCCAGGGGGCGCTCGAAGAAGGGGATATTAGGCCTGTTTCATCTTCAAGAATGTTCCTCGCCGGAATCCTCCTCTTCCTGCCCGGCCGGCACTTCCTGTTCAATGCCCTCATCACTCCACCGATGGCCGCAGACATCGCAGTGCCAATGGAACGGAGCCGTGGAAGACGAGTCCCGTTCTTCGAGTACCACCGCTCCGGCGCGGCACTTCGGACAAAGGACGGCGTAGCCCTTCCCGTCATCGCTGTCGTCGTCTTCCTCCTCAAATGCTTGCTCCACCGCTGCACGTGCGCGTTTCAAATCGCTCTCCAGGACTTCCAGGTGGAGAAAAGACGGAATTCCTGCTGCAGTCAGGGCCTCCATCACGCTTGCGGCTTGCTCGGCGCTCTCCGGCCAGCCGAGGATCACAAGCTTCTCGTCCTCGGGAGGATGACCCCCCAGTGGCGCGGGAGGTTCCATTTTGAGCTGGATATCCAATCCGCGCTCGGCAATCACCGCCTGCAGCGCTTCCTGCGCCACCTCGGTGAGATCGCCGGCATCCTGGGCGAGGGCGGCTAGCTCATCCTCCGTCATTTGTGCGTAATGTTCTTTCAATCGTTGCCATTGCTGGTCGGCGCTTTCCATAGGCGGTAATCATATGTTTGGAAAGATATTGCTCGCCAATAATATTTTCTTTGACGTCCTTCGCTTCCTCCCGGTTCGTTTTGCGCTTTTCAATTTCGCCGATTTTGGCAAGATGAATGAGCCAGGGCCGTTCAGACCGGCCCGAAAAGCGGCCTTTTATTTCTGGCCGCCTTCCGATCCGCGCAAATCCGCGTTGACCTGTCCCGGCTTGCCGTTGGATCCGCGGTAGGGTTTTCGGTTTTTCATTTACCAAATTACCAACTTACCCAATTACCAAATCCCCCCGCCTCTTGTCCTATACTTAGATCAATGCCCGTCAACCCCAAATCCGTCAAAGTCAACGTCACCACCGGAACCGGCATGGACATCGACTGGGACGACGGCCACCACACGCATTACAGCTTTCAATGGCTGCGCGACGCCTGTCCCTGCGCCACCTGCACCGAAGAGCGCAACAATCACAATCGCCGTCCCGGCGAGCCGCCCAAAGCCGCCAACACTCTTCTGCCGATGTACAAGGAGCCGGCGCGCCCGAAGGAAGTAAAGCCCGTAGGCCGCTACGCCCTCAATATCGCCTGGAATGACGGCCACGCCAGCGGCATCTACTCCTGGGACTATCTGCGCGAGATGTGCCCCTGCGAAGAGTGCCGGGCCAGGGTGGCTGCCTCTTAACGCGCTAGGCAAATTTTCAGATTGATGTTTAGAAATTCCTATAACTCAATTTGGGATGCACCACGCTGCTAACACTGCCGTAGAAGAGGGTCGGCTTCAGCCGCCCGTCAAAGGCCTCAAAAAAATTCGTTGGGCTTTAGCCCCTGCACAAAGCGTGGTTTTGATTTTCATTTACCAACTTACTAATTTACTCATTTACCAATTTCCCTATCCCTCCACAACACTGTCTCATCAATCTCCTGAATCGTTCGCCGGCCCGTCAGCGCCATTGCCCTCTCAAACTCGCTGCGCAGGATTGACACTGCTCGTTCCACACCCTGCGCTCCGCCCAGCGCCAGTCCATAGATATAAGGACGGCCCAGCAACACCGCCTTCGCCCCCAGCGCCAGCGCCATCAGTACATCGGTGCCGCGACGAATGCCGCTATCCAGCAGCACCGGAATCCGCCCAGCAACTGCCTCCACCACGCGCGGCAGCGCATCAATCGTCGCCGGAACCAGATCGAGATTTCGGCCGCCGTGGTTTGATACGATCACGCCATCGGCGCCGTGTTCCACCGCGCGCCTGCCATCCTCGGCCGAGAGCACTCCCTTCACCATCACCGGCACGCCGGCCACCGAGCGCAGCCATTCCAGATCGTTCCAGCTGAATGACGGATCGGTCACAGCCGGATCGTAAATGCTGGCGCGCTGCATGTTGTCTCCTGGCGGCGGGACCTGGTATTGCAGACCGCGCAGATGCACGCACTCTACGTTGCTGGGCAATTTGAAAGCGAGTTGTCCATAGCGGCAGCCCAGTACCGGCGTGTCCGCCGTGACGCACACGGCCTTGCAGCCTTCAGACACCGCTCGCTGCACCATGTCCCTGGTAAAGGCGCGATCGCGCTGCACATACAACTGAAACCAGATAGGCTGCTGCGTGTTACGCGCAATCTCTTCGATCGCCATCGTCGTAAATGAGCTGATCACGTACGCCGCGCCGGCTGCGCTTGCCCCGCGCGCGGTCGCCAGCTCGCCCTCCTTGTGATAGAGCCGGTGATACGCAATCGGCGCCAGCAGGATCGGATGCTCCAGCTCACTTCCAAACAGCGTCACGCGCGTATCCAGCTTTGCGACGTCGACCATTACATTCGGCGCCAGCCGCAGCCGGTCAAACGCCAGCCGGTTTTCGCGCATTGTGATCTCGTCTCCGCCGCCGGAGCGAACGTAGTCATAGGCCATCTGCGAAAGCCGCTTGCGCGCCAGCGGCTCAAACTGCATCAGATCGGCCACCGGCAGCGGATCTTTGCTGCTGCTGCGCGCGCGTTTCTTGGCTCCGGCCACGAGTTCTCCTATGTTGACACCGCATTTGTTGGCAAGGACGGATCGTCGGTTGAAAGATTTTTCAGCTACTGCGAAAGTGGATACGTGGCGGTTAGCTTTTGATCTTTCAATTTACCAACTTATCAACGTACCATTTACCAATTCCTCGTCGCCGCTGGCGACTCGGTCAAGCTTCATCGACTACTGCGCGCTGTATCCGCCGTCCACAGTCTGCGCCGTTCCCGTAATCCATGCCGACTCATCGCTGGCCAGAAACACAGCCAGGCTCGCAACATCTTCCGGCTTGCCAAAGCGTCCCGCCGGATGCATCGCCAGCCTCTGTCGCCGCGCGTTCTCATCCATGCTGAACCGTGCGACCATCTCCGTCTCCACAATCCCCGGACAGATACAGTTCACGCGGATATTCTCCGCCGCATGGTCCAAAGCCATCGCTTTGGTCATGGCCAGCACCGCGCCCTTTGAAGCCGCGTAGGCCACCCGGTTGCGCGCTCCCAACGTGCTCAGCACCGAGCCAATATTGATGATCGACCCGCCGCCATTCGCCCGCATCTGCGGCAGCCCCGCCCGTGTTAGCAGCCACAATCCGCGAACATTGATAGCAAACGTCTGGTCAAAATCGTCTTCGCTCAGTTGCTCCGCCGTTCCCGCCAGCAGCACTCCTGCGTTGTTCACCAGAACATCGATGCGCTTAAATTTCGCGACCGCCGCCGCAACCAGCTTCTGAACGTCGTCGCCTTTGCTCACGTCCGCCGCGACCGCCACACAATTCGTGCCGATCTCTGCTGCCGCCAGCTCCAGCTTCTTGCCATCGCGACCGGCAATCAATACGTTCGCGCCTTCACGCGCAAATGCCTGAGCAATGGCCTTGCCGATCCCGCTTCCCCCGCCGGTAACGATTGCGGCTTTGTTCGCCAAACGCATGCTGGGATTGTAAATCGAGAGCCGACAGGAACGGGCTGGACGTAGCTGCGCGAAATACCTTTTGGCCTTTTTTCTGTCGTCGTTTATTCGTGATGGCCCCAAGGGTAACTTGGCATTTTTACCAAGCTCATCCATAATCTGGCCAGTCATCACTAAGGAGGTTTGTCGTATGCCGGTGTATATGGTTGAGAGGGTTCTTCCGGGCCTCAAAATGGATCAATTGGCGGAGGCACAAAAACGCGCCATCCAGGCGGGAAAAGAACTGACAGCTGAAGGCAAGACGGTGAAATACATCCGCTCAATGTTTGTTCCGAACGAAGGCAGATGCATGTGCCTGTTCGAAGCGTCTAATCCCGATCTTGTGCGTGAAGCGAATGAGCGGGCGCAGGTTCCATTTACCAGGATCGTTCCTGCGGAGGATCTCACACCCAAATAAGGGAACAGGATCACTCGGATTGAGGAGCAGGAATCTCCATTCCGTCCAGAACATGGCGGACAGCAGCGGCCAGGTAGCGCATGCCAAATGGCTTCTGCAGGATCGGAGCGCCCAGGTCGATTCCCGGGGTCTCGATCACCGAGTCTCCAGGGTAGCCTGTCGTAAACATCACCTTCATTGTGGGGTAGGCGCGACGCAATTCTGCTGTCAGTGCCTGCCCTCCAAGCTTGGGCATACATAAATCCGAGATCACCAGATCAATTTTTCCGGCATGGGCGCTAGCCAACTCCAGCGCCAACACCCCATTGCAGGCCTCCAGTACCTGATAGCCTTTTTTCGTGAGCGCAGCTGAAATCAGCTCTCGAACGCTCTCTTCATCTTCCACCAAAAGGATGGTTTCGTTCCCGCCGCTGGCGTTGGCTGGTACAGCCACAGGTCGAGTTTCTGCCGCTTCAGAGACCCTTGGCAGGTAGATCTCGAAAGTCGCGCCCTGGCCCACCTCGCTATAGACCCAGATATAGCCGCCACTCTGCTTGACAACGCCGTAAACGGTAGCCAACCCCAGTCCCGTCCCCTCGTCTATTTCCTTGGTGGTAAAGAAGGGCTCAAAAATGTGGGCTTTGGTGTCAGCGTCCATGCCGAGGCCATTATCGGAGACGCAGATTGCCACGTACTCGCCGGCAGCGGTCCTGACGCCATAACGCACGGTGGCAGCCCGAAGAGCGACGTTTGCCGTACTGATGGCGATCTTTCCACTCCCCTGAATCGCGTCCCGGGCATTCACCACCAGGTTCATGAGCAATTGCTCGATCTGGCTGGGATCGGCGCATACCATGCCCAGTTCCGCATCCGGAGAAAACACCAGCTCAATATGGTCGCCGATCAAACGTCCCAGCATCTCCGTCATGCCGCAGATCACCTGATTTAAGTCCAGGACCTTGCTTTTCAGCATCTGCCTGCGGCTAAAGGCGAGGAGCCGTTGCGTAAGCGTGCTCGCTCGGTTCGCCGCCTTTTCAACTTCCCGCAAAGATTCAAAATGAGAATTGCTCTCTCCGGGTTCGGACAGAATCCGTTCGACATGGCCATGGATCACGATCAGCAGATTATTGAAATCATGAGCAATCCCGCCCGCCAATTGACCGA
This sequence comes from Candidatus Angelobacter sp., assembly GCA_036557225.1. Taxonomy (GTDB): domain Bacteria; phylum Acidobacteriota; class Terriglobia; order Terriglobales; family Acidobacteriaceae; genus Angelobacter. The sequence continues at coordinate 40,651 of DATBHX010000126.1, read as the reverse complement.
TCGCCTGCATCTTTTGTCCCTGGCGCAACTGATCCTCCAGTTGCTTGCGCTCGGTCACATTTTCGACAAACATCTCCACGTAGACTATTTCTCGGCTCTCATTGCGAACAGCACGGCCTCCAAGGCGGACGGTCAATTGGCGCGATTCCGCGTGCCGCCAGGCGCACTCGAAGCCCTGGCACGTAGTTGAGCGCGCAATCTGCTCCAGAAAGTCATGGTAGCTGGACGGTTCTGCGAAGATTTCCCGGTCCAGGTCGCACAGAAGCAAATCGGCTTCAGATTCGTATCCCAGCATCTCGACCATTGTCGGATTTACCTGGAGCAGCTGGCCGGCCGCGGTGAACCGGCAGATTCCATACGGCGCCTCATCGAATAGGGAGCGATGGCTTTGCTCGGAGAGCCGCAATGCTCTCTCCGCAACGCGGTATTCCGTGACATCAAGGGCCACTCCAATCACGCCGACAATCGTTCCATTCGCCTCCCGCAAAGGCTCTACATGGGCTTTGAAGTCGTGCTCCCGCGTGGCCAATTCCAGGACCGACGCGACGCCTTCGAGCGCGCGTGTATGCGCCGCAAAAGGACCTGCACCGGCGCCAATGGCCTTCAGGAATTCATGCAAAGGCCGCTCTACATAGTCTTTGGCATCAAGCTTGACCGATGACAAGCCTGCGCCGGCTAAGGAGGTAAGCCGCAACAGTGAATCCGTGGTCCATAGGACCGCAGGTATCTTTTCGACGAGCAAATGCAATGGCGGTGCGGGCCGGAGACACACTCCAGCCCCTTCTTCCCTGGGCAAGGAATCCATGCGCGGATTGTACATGGAGAACGGGGCGTGAATGCTAGATTCCGGAGGTCATCGCCCAATTGGAGGTGTCAGTCATAGGGACGGAGGGGGCGCTTCCGACGGAGTCTCTTTCCCCTACTCCCACGCTGCGTTTGCCGGGGATAGCAATACAAAAACTGCTATACCCGGGGGCTCTTTAGGGATTCGAGGGCCGGATTTGCCAGGCGGGTGCGCGGAACGAGAAGCAGAAACAACGGCGTCTCTGCACCATCATCGCGTGAGAATAAAACTGCCGGTAGGGTCACTATACGTTAACGTACTGCCGTTGATTTCGATGATCGCATCTTTTGCATAAGGCTCAGGAGGCTTGTTGTGTTTACCCCAGCAGTCGGCCCATCCGCCTGTGTCTTTCTTGCTACCCGGCTTCATAAACTGCTTGTCCGTGGTCGCCACGCACAGGGTAATTTCACCTTGGAGACGATTTGGAGGGACGGGAGTGAATGTCTCTTTGTACCTCATAGTTCCGCCCAAGGTGAGATAAGCCACGATGTGACCGCCCTCAAGTCCCGCGAAATGGTATGCGTCCTTGGGCCACCTTGAGGTCCACGCCCTTCGCGTGAAGAACCCCTATCTCCAGACAGATTCGTCTACGCTCGTCAGGATTTGATAGCAGCCGAGGGCGGCCGCCGGGAGGATGGGGGAGCTTTTTAGCAAAAGGAAGCAGAACCTCTCGGGCAGTCGGAAGCAACGTTCTAAAAATGCTTATCGCTAACGTCACAGTCCGAGGGTCGGGCTCTGGTGCGGCCTCCAGCCGTTGTTCTAGTTTTTCTTTCGTGTCTATCGCCGCAAAATATTCCGCGATGCTTTCAGGCCTCAGCGATCCATCATCACTCCGGAAAGGAACCAGTTTTTGCGCAGCGGCTAACAATAGACTTGATACAGTCTTGTCGCCATATTTCAAAGCTCCTGCATGAACAAATTGCATCGTTTCTTCGTAGCTTTGGTTCTCAAAACCCAACGCCTTGGTGAGCCCGTCGAACAACCTGTAAAACTCATTGACAATTCTTTCGCGTGTTTGCGGTTCCAAAGTACAAACTCCACTTTCACTTCTTGCCTGTTAGGGTACCAGACCGCCAATGCGCGACCCCGAGCTTAAGACATCAATTTCATTCACCCAGTTTTGACGACATCGACGCCAAAACCCCCAGGCTAGTTTTGACTCAAAAACCACCATATGTGATCGGGCTCAAAATGCCTAACTATGCCAAAACTGGCCCTTATTGTTGAGGTTCGGGAGACCGGTCAGTATCGGCCAGTGTCAAGAGCTTACGAGTCGAAAAAGGCTCGGCAAGAGCTTTCAAACACGCTGGAGGTAGAAAATATGAGCGTTTTACTAATACCAACACCGACTGGGCTGACCGAAATCACTATCCGCGATTCACGTCAGGCGACTCAACTTGCGGAATACTGGAATGCCGTTCAGCGGTACCTGCAGACAGGCGACGAATCCGAACTGCGTAGGTTCAAAGGCAAACACATTAAAGACGCGAAAGGCAGGTCAATGCCTTTGCTCACCGATACCCAGGAACTGGACCGACTCGGCAACGCGGGCGTTCTGTCCTTTGAGTCCCTTTACGTGAGGGTGCGATGAACCAAATCCCATCGCGAGACCCAGTAGGGGCCTATCGACGCAGCGTAACCGCAGCCCGACGAATCGGCCGCGATAAGCAATGCGCGTGCGGAGAAAGGCGGCCCGAAGCCCTCATAAAAGGTAACAGCTCAATCATCTGCGCCTCGTGCAAACGAGTGAAGAACGGACATACAACCATGGACAATCATCATGTTTTCGGTAAATCAAACGACCCCAACACGACAATACCTGTGCCTGTGAATGATCACCGAGCCGAGCTAAGCCTAGTTCAGCAGGATTGGCCAAAGGCAACATTGCGAAACAAGGACAGTAGTCCGCTATTAGCAGCTGCAGGGCGCATTCGGGGGTTTGTCGATACGATGAACTACCTTCAGAAAGGACTGCTTTGGGCAGCGGAAATCCTTGAAGCCCTGGACGCATTCTTGGCAAGGAAAGTTGGAGACAAGTGGTGGCGCGGGACACCCCTTGATCAATTTGATCCTAAAGGCTAATCCATTTGCCGCATGAGCCTTGCCCAGTACCGATTGGTATTCGCGTCTATCCCGAGCCGCTCAATGTGGAGAAACGTCCCCGATTCTCCAAACAGTGGTGCCGTCCAGACGCAATGTTGGTATTTGACACCGAGACTCGGACGGACTCCACGCAGCGTCTGACTTTCGGTAGTTATCGGTTCATCGTGAGCGGAAAGTGTTTGGAAGAGGGATTGTTTTATGCAGACGATTTGCCCGACAAGGATCGCCAGATCCTGAACCAATACGTAGCCACTCACATGGCGGATGCGGCCAAGAAGAAGCTTCTGCTGGTTACGCGCCGCCAGTTTCTGAGCAAGTTTTTCCAGGCTGCTTATAAAGGGCGTTGCCTCTTGGTTGGTTTCAATCTTCCGTTTGATTTATCCCGAATAGCACACGACGGCACTGCAGCGCGGGGACGGTTCGCAGGGGGCTTTTCGTTGGGGATGTGGACTTACATTGACAAGGCTGGTCACGAAAGGCCTCATCAATATCGGCCAAGGATCGGAATCAAACAAATCGACAGCAAACGTCACTTGATTGGGTTTACCGCATGCAACGACCCTGACAAATCTGCCTTAATTCCGGAAGGCTCTGAAACCGGTGAGCCAGAAGCAGGCTACAAGTTTCGCGGTCATGTTCTGGACTTGCGCACCCTCGCGTTCGCTCTGACAGATCGAGGCTACTCATTGGAAAAGGCATGCGAGGCCTTCGGCGTGGAGCATGGCAAACAGAAGGCCCACAAACACGGGATTCTGAGTGAGGAGTACATTGACTACAACCGCCGGGATGTCTTGGTAACTTTCGAGCTGGCTGTGAAGCTGCTCGAGGAATATGACAAGCATCCAATAACGCTTCAGCCCACAAGAGCATATTCGCCGGCTTCAATTGGTAAGGCCTATCTCCGTGCAATGGAAATCAAGCCCGTCCTTGAGCGTCAACCAGATTTCCCGAAAGAGTATTTGGGTTATGCCCAATCGGCATTCTTTGGGGGAAGAACCAGCGCTCATATTCGAAAAGTCGCCGTGCCAGTCGTGTATACGGATTTTCTCTCAATGTATCCCACTGTCAATCGTTTGATGGACCTTTGGAGCGTTGTCGTCGCTGAGAGAATTCATATCGTGGAACACTGCCACGAAGAAATACAACAATTTCTGTGCAAAGTGACGGCTGAAGACCTTTTCAACCCGTCGACCTGGAAAGATCTTACCGCGTTCGTGAAGATTGTTCCGGACGGCGACGTTCTTCCAGTTCGCGCGAAGTACTCAAAGGAAACGAACGATTGGCAAGTGGGAATCAATTACGTCTACGCGGATGCCGACAACGCCTTGTGGTATTCCCTCCCGGATATAGTCGCGTCGGTGATCTTGACGCGCCGGATTCCCAAGGTGCTTGATGCATTTCGAATTGAGGCCCATGGCAAGTCATCGGAGCTCAATCAAGTTAAGTTGCGCGGTGCAATAGAGGTCGACCCTGGGAAACAAGATTTCTTTAAAGTCGTGATTGAGGAACGCAAGCGTCTGTCCGGTCGCGTCGAGCTCTGTACTGACGAAAAGGAACGCCTCGGTAAAGCGCTCAAGGTTCTGGCAAATGCTGCGGGCTATGGCATCTACGCGGAGATGAATCGCCAAGAAAACGACCAAGAAGTTAAGGTTAGTTGTTACGGAGTTGACCCCAATGCATTTTGTTGTCGGGTTGCGCATCCGGATGTACCTGGAGAATTTTGCTTTCCGCCACTGGCCTCGCTGATTACGGGGGCAGCGCGCCTGATGCTTGCTCTCTTGGAACACTGCGTGGCTGAATTGGGTGGTACGTACGCCATGGAAGACACCGATTCGATGGCTATCGTGGCAACGGAGATGGGCGGGGAGTTTCGGTGCGCAGGAACCCTAATCAAGGCGTTGTCCTGGGAACAGGTGCGACTAATAGCCGAACGCTTCGCATTGCTTAGTCCTTACGATCCAACGGCTGTTCCCGGTTCAATTTTAAAAATCGAGGACGATAACTTTGATCCGAAAACGGGGCAGCAGCGACAATTGTATTGTCTCGCCATATCCGCAAAGCGCTATGCGCTGTTTTTATTCGACGATGGTGTTCCTGTCTTGCTCCGAAAGAACAAGAACAACGTAGACAACCAATGGTCAGAACACGGGCTTGGACATCTGCTCAATCCCACGGATCCTGAGAGCGACGATCGCGAATGGATTGGTCAGGTTTGGGACGCAATCGTACTCAAGGCTGTCGATCTCCAAGCAAAGAAACTTCAGTTTGCGGAAAAGCCTGCGGTCGGGAGAATTACGGTTAGCAGTCCCGCTGTGATTGCGCCTCTATCGAATCTCAACAAAGACAAACTCTATTCCGATCAAGTCAAGCCATTTAACTTCCTCTTGTCGTGTCAAGTCAGACAACTTGGACACCCAGTAGGTGTAGACCCTGAACGGTTTCACCTGGTTGCCCCGTATGAAATCGACTCGCGAGAATGGCTGAGGAGAGAATGGGTTGACCAATATTCTGGGAAGACCTACGACATTACGTCAACGGGACATCATGGCAGCCGCTCTGTCGCCCGCGTTAAAACATACGGTGATGTCACTACGGAATATGAATTTCACCCGGAAGCAAAGTGTTCTGATGCGAATGGTAGTCCTTGTGTGAGACAAACTGTGGGTCTGCTTCAGCGACGACACATTTGGGTCGATCAAATCAAATACATCGGCAAAGAATCGAACAGCCTCGAAGAGGTGGGCCAGGGCTTAATTCACTCGGAGCTGAGTGTGTACACGGAATACCCAGACCAGCGGCGTGATGAATGGCAAACCAAAATAGTCCCCGCGCTGAACCAAATTCCTCTGGCCCAGCTTGAAGCGATCAGCGGACTGTCTCGTAGGACCCTCATATACGCGCGAACGGGACGCAGAAGACCACACAAGAAACACCAGGATATTCTGACTACAGTTGTTAAAGAATGGACATTATGAACACACGAAAAGATGTAAAAAAACTGGCAACATTTGCTAAATCTTTTTGTCCAAACAGCGGTGATTTGGGCCGAGCGAGTTGCACCGTTTCAGGGCATGGTTTTGTGAAGGCTAGTGGAAAAGTGAGTCAACGCCTCTGTTTAAGCCAGGATAATTCTCGGCACAATCGCGATTGCCAGGTTTCGGCAATTCTGAAATCATTACCGCCCGTGGATCATCAACTAGGCTCACACCAGATTCAACGTCTCTGCCAAGGCAACACAGCCGTTCGGCGAAGAATGTCTGTGTACCAGATTTCCCAGTACCCTTCGAGTGATAAGAGATTTGAAACTGCCCTTACGTCACAATCTGACGGAGCAAAAACATCGAATGCTCGTGGAAAGGAAAGTCTCCAGCCAGGTGGTGGAGGCGCCACCAGGGCAGGCAAAATTCGTGCAACAATCGCCGCTCGCCTAATATCATCCGAGTGTGTAGGTTCGAGCTCCGCAGCAGACTTTCCATCCAGAATCAATGATCGAACGGGCTCCAATTGCGGATCACCCTTTACCTGCTCGTCTGAGAGAACACGATACCTGCCCGCCTCGATGAGCAGCACCCAACTACGAACAGGTTCTTTTCCCTCTAACCAAGGAATCCGGTCGGAAAAATGCTTAGGCAACGTAACACGATTCGAGGTGTCCGTAGTCGTATGGACCGGGGTGATGAATTCTGTGCTCATTGCAGCAAGAACACAGTTTACCCAGTTTTACCAACAATCAAAAAGACATCAATCGATTGTTTTCAATAATTTCGGAGTATAACGTATTGACTTTTACCCGATTTTACCTGATCATACATAATGTTGAGCATCCAAACTGATACACACAACATCTAGTAGGCAAAGAGCAGGTTGTAGAGTTGCGAATAAAAAGCGAATGTAGTAACCTACAAAACCCAACGTTCCCATATCGACACGAGCATGAGTTTAGCTTATGCAGAAAGGAGAGCCCAATGAGAGTGCAATCGAGAGCTCGTTACTTGGCTTTTGCGGCGAATGTTCGGAGACTCACGGATTCGCTGATAGTCTTGGCGGAGCGCGACGAGAGGACGCGAAATCTCGAAGTTGGCTTGCGGCAGGTCTTGAATTCCCTAAACAGTGTTAACAAGCCTACCCCCGTTAAGACACTTAAGGATCGAGGCCCGTTTGATCGTTATGAGAACGTGATAACGCTCAACGAAATTCTGAGAGTCACTGACAAGAAAGACCTCATCGAAAAGCTAAATAGCGTCCTGAATTCCAACACACGACAGGGTCGGCGGAACAGTGCTCTAATTGCTATCCAGTTTTTTGACGCCTTGGAAAGCAGGGCTCTGTACCACTACAATCATCCGCCGATCACAAAGCGTGTTGCTGCCACCAGGTGAAGCGCACGAACGTGAACGACCTGAAAGAAACGGTTCGACAGGAATCTGCGGCGCTTTATAGATTTGTTGATTCTGTCATTCGTCTGTGCACGGATATTAATGAATATCCTGTCTATCCGCGTTCATCGCGTTCTCTTTTTGCGAAGATAAAGCGCTTAGGTGAAGAGACCAAGGCATTTCTTAACGGTTTCCCGGCAGAAGCCGCTAAAGATGCCCGCACAGCCTTCTCAAAGCGTTTAAAACTATCAGACTTACGCGCTCATTGGGAAACTGTACACGAATATCTTAAGCCTGTATTGGACGCAGACACTCTGCATCTACCTGCCCCTCTGACAACTGTACTGCAGGATGCAATCGAGAGCATCGATGACCTCAAGGACATAACGTTTACAGTTTTTCTTATCAATGAATTGAACTATTTGCAAGTTCCCTCCGGTATTTTGATACAGCGGGCTAACGACATAGCCGACCTGATCAAAGGGACACGACTCCCACCTCGCATGGGAGTTGTCGGAATTCCTTATTCTCAAGCAAATGGCTTTTTCTTGAACTGTCTTCTTCCCCACGAAATGGGCCATTTCGTGTATCAGGAGCATTTCGTAACAGAGGTTGTGCCAGAAATCGATAAAGCACTTGAGACATTAGAGAAAGACATCGGCCACGCACTGAATGAAGAAGACATTACAATGTGTCGCGATCTCCTTGAGAGCTGGATTGAGGAGATTTTTTGCGACCTATTTGCGATTTGTCTGATCGGTCCAGCGTATTCTTTTGCGCTTATCGAATTGACTGACGCAACGCACTTGATTGGGGAGCCAAAAAGTCAACTTAGCGACTTCCATTTCTTTATCCAGGATCACCCAGCAGAGATGGCGCGCTTTGAGGCCCATTTCAAGTTGCTCAAGCAGCTTGGATGGTGGCCGGTGGTCGATAAGAGTTCGTCGGCGTTCGTAGATGTTCTCAGAAAATCAGCCTCACCAACGAAAGAATTACACATCGAATACGCTCTTCCGGTAGATGAGGAGCGATTCTTAAAATGTTATTTTGAGGTTTGTGAATGGCTTCTGACATTTCTACCGACTAAAGTTGCTGTCTCCACAAAAGAGATTACTAGCTTTGAAAATCAATCTCCCAAAATATACGATTACCTAAAGCGTGCAATAGTTCCCTCCACCATAATTCTAAGAAAGAAAGTTATAACTCCGTCGCCTATAGTCCTAATCAATGCTGGCTTCTTTTTTTACCTCGATCATATGGCCGATCTAATATCAAACATTGCAGGAAAAGATCCGAAGTCTGTCGATACCAGAAGCCAATTTACGGAGAGGCTGGAACTCTGGATTCTGAAGGCATTAGAGGATAGCCGACTTCTTAGGGGTGAAAAATAACGTGGCTGTTGTTCATAAATCGGAGTTACTCAAACGGTTAAATCTTGATGTTTCAAAAAAAGATTCATTGGTCATAACGCCCCTTTTACAAAGAACAACGATCTTTGAAGATACCGCCAACATGGACGCGATCGACGTGCGCCTTGGAACACATTTTCTCTTGCCGCAGGTGCCGCCAGCGCCTTTCTATTATCCGTCACGCAATTTGTCGCGACGATCTCATGTTCAGGTGAATGTTCCCTTGGGTAGGTATTTGGTTGTTCCAGCCCACCAGACCGTATTAGGGGCCACACTCGAATTTTTGAAAATGCCAGACGATCTTTGCGGACAAATACTGACCAAATCTTCAATAGCACGGACTTTCATAGTCATTGAGACTGCACCGTGGATTCACCCGGGGTACCGAGGCTGTCTCACCCTCGAAATCGCAAATGTGTCAAACACACCACTACTCTTGTACCCGGGACGCATGATCGGCCAGCTCGTGTTTATGGAACTGTCACAACACGATGCCAAAGAACATAAGCTTGCTGGCACATATCTAGCACCTGTTTATCCGGAAGCGCCGAGATTTCAAGACCCTGAGAAAGACCTGGAAAGGATTGGTATCCCGCGAAGCCAGATTTCAGTTCCTACGTTCAAATTTCTTAAGCCCAAGAGGCGTCCGCAATGATTGCACCCGTGTTTTAAGAGTAACTTTTTAGATGGCAAACGTCTTGGTATTCTGTAATAGGATTTTCGAAGTTGATGAAATTCTTTTGGGAGGCATCGAATGGTCCCAAATGGGTCGGGCGATTCGGGCGATTCTAGCTCGCGATCGAGAGACTACTACGATACAGGAAGCGGTGGTCCTCATAAGCACAAGAAGGCCGCCAAGAAAAGATCAAGCCAAAGGCGATCTGTTAAACGAATCGCGAAGAAAAAGAAGAAGCGCCAATGAAACTGTCCGGTGTGAGAGAGAACTATTATTTTCATTCTGGAAAAGTTAGTGACATTATCCGCCAGATGGCGCTCGCGGGCGTTGCTCTGATATGGGTGTTTAAGGCTGAAGTACAGGGTCAATCAAGGATTCCCAATGATCTGATGCCTGCAGCGGTACTGATCGTTCTTGGAATTACCCTAGACTTCTTGCAGTATGTATCTGGAACACTTATGTGGGCAATCTGGGCTCGCAAGCTAGAAAAAGAAAGCAAGCAGGACGACGACTCTGTCGCGCTACCAGACTGGATAAACTACCCCGCATTGGTTTTCTTTTGGACTAAGATTCCCACAATCGTCGCGGCTTACGTGATCTTCATATGCTTCTTTTGGGCAAAACTGAGGTAATGCGTCAGTGTCCTCGTTTTGCTCCTTGCTCGACGTGTTGCGCTGTCCGCACTGGCCCGGCCGCTTGGGGTGGGGGGGTGCAACTTTGGAAGGCTCTGTCTCCTATCCCCATCAAGGTTTGACCCCGTCTTTCCTGCTTCGCTAGACTGAAAGATCACCTGCCGCAGCCGAATGCGGCTGTGTCACGACACTTATGCCCGAAATCATCCAAGTCACGCTTCCCGACGGAAGCAAAAAAGAAGTTCCCAAAGGCGCCACGCCGCTCGACGTCGCCCGCTCCATCAGCCCGCGCCTGGCCGACGCCGCTCTGGTTGCAAAAATCAAGTCTGCAGCGACCGGCAGTGCGGGAATTGCCCAAAGCGCAACTGCAGCCCAGGCTGCCGACGGAGCCAAAACTCCTGCCAGCATGCACGCCGCGCAATCCAAAGATGGCTGGCAGTTCGCCGATCTCAGCAAGCCTCTGGAGCACGACGTCGAACTCCGCCTGATGACCGACCGCGACGCCGAGGCGCTTGAAGTCTATCGCCATTCTTCCGCGCACGTGCTTGCGACCGCCGTGCTTGAGCTCTTTCCTGAAACCAAGCTCGGCCATGGCCCGCCAACCGACAGCGGCTTCTTTTACGATTTCTATCGACCCACGCCTTTCACGCCCGAAGATCTCGAGAAGATCGAAAAGCGCATGCAGGAGGTGGTGAACCGAGACGAGCCATTCGTCCGCGAGTTCATCCCGCGCGACGAAGGTCTCGCTCGATTTAAGCAAGATGGCGACTTCATGAAGGTCCACTTCATTGAGCAGTTCACCCGGCCCGGCGATCCCATCTCCACCTATCGCAACGGCAAGTTCGTGGACTTCTGCCGCGGCCCCCACGTGCCTTCCACCGGCCGCATCAAGGCTTTCAAGCTCACCAGCATCGCCGGCGCCTATTGGCTCGGCGACGAAAAGAACCCGCAGCTCCAGCGCATCTACGGCACCTCGTTCTTCAGCAAGAAAGATCTGGAGCAGCACCTGCACGCCATCGAAGAAGCCAAAAAGCGCGACCACCGCGTGCTCGGCCAGCAGCTTGATCTATTCAGCATCCAGGAACTTGCCGGTCCCGGGCTGATTTTCTGGCACCCCAAGGGCGGCCTGATTCGCAAGGAGATGGAAGACTGGATGCGCAACGAGTATCTCAAGCGCGGCTACTCGCTCGTCTATACGCCGCATGTCTTCCGCGTGAATCTATGGCAGACCAGCGGGCATGAAGGCCATTACGCGCAAAACATGTTTACGCCCATGGAACTGGACGATGCGGATTACCGCGTCAAGCCGATGAACTGCCCCGGCCATATCCTGATCTATGCCAACTCTCTCCGCTCCTATCGCGATCTGCCCGTTCGCCTGGGCGAACTGGGAACGTGTTATCGGTACGAACGCTCCGGCGTGATGCATGGGCTGCTGCGCGTGCGCGGCTTTACCCAGGACGATGCCCACATCTTCTGCACGCCGGAACAGATTGAATCTGAGATTGAAGGCTGCATCGACTTCGCCATTGCCGTCTTGAAGACTTTCGGCTTCAGCGAATATCAGGTCGAACTCAGCACCTGGGACCCAAACGACAAGAAGACGTTCATCGGCGGCGACGAGATGTGGAACCTCGCCAACAACTCGCTGGAGAAAGTCCTCAGGAAGCTGAATATCCCGTACAAGGTTATTCCCGGCGAAGCCGCGTTTTACGGCCCTAAGATCGATGTGAAACTGGTGGACGCCATCGGACGTCTGTGGCAGCTTTCAACCATTCAGTTCGACTGGAACCTGCCGGAACGGTTCAAGCTGGAATACGTTGCCGAAGACGGCACGCGCAAACAGCCGCTCATGGTACATCGCGCGCTGTATGGATCGGTCGAGCGCTTCTTCGGCGTGCTGCTGGAGCACTACGCTGGAGCATTTCCCGTCTGGCTCTCGCCTGTCCAGGTTGCAGTGATTCCCATCAGCGAGAAGCACACCGACTACGGCAAAAAAGTCACTGAGCAGTTGCAAAGCGCCGGCATCCGTGTGCACCTGGATGATCGCAATGAAAAAATGAATGCCAAAGTACGCGAGCACGCTCTGCAAAAGGTGCCGTTTGTGCTGGTTGTCGGCGAAAAAGAAGCTGAGGCGGGTACCGTCAACGTGCGCGTCCGCGGCCAGCAACAACCCGAGGGCACGGTGCCGGTTGCGCAGTTTGTGGAGCGAGTAAAGAAGCTGATCGCAGACAAGGCTGTGAATCTTACTTAGCCGTCCCTTTGCGCTGATGCACGCGATAAGCCATTTTTCTTCTAGGCCTCTCGCGGCGATCAACAAGTGCAGCGCCGCAGGCGCCAAATGATTGAGCCCAGGCCGTAAGGCCTGTGTAGACGGCAAAAACGAATTGAGCCCTTCTGGGGCGGCATAAGAAGGTAAATCCATGGCCCAGGTTTCTCTCGTTCCTGAACTAATGAAGTCCAAATTCCCCGGCTTCTCCCCTGATGCGCTCTCCTTCCTGCGCGCACTCAAGCGTAACAACCGTCGTGAATGGTTTCAGCCGCGCAAAGAAAAATTCGAAACGCTGATCAAAGCTCCCATGCTGGAGCTGATTGAAGCGCTGAACCATCGGTTCATGGACTTTGCTCCTCAGTACATCACGCCACCCCAAAAGTCCGTTTACCGCATCTACCGCGATACGCGCTTCTCCAAAGACAAGACGCCTTACAAGACCCGCGTTTCCGCTATCTTTCCCCGTAGCACAGCCCTCAAGCGCGGAGGCGCCGTCTTTTATTTCCATTTCACTGAAAAAGAGCTGCTGATCTTTGGTGGTGTCTATGCGCCGGAGCGCGACGAGTTGCTGGCTTATCGCGCACTGGTGGCGGAGCAGCATGAAGAATTTCGTCAGATTCTGGCGGATAAACCAATCAAACGGCTCGGCGGCCTGCAAGGCGAGCAGATGACGCGAATGCCAAAAGGCTACGCAGAAGATCATCCCGCAGACAAGCTATTACGCCACAAGCAGTGGTTTCTGGAAACGACGGTGGATGCCAGACTGGTCACTTCTCCCAAAGTTGTCACAGAGATCGCGAAGCACTTTGCTGTGATGTTACCCATGGTGGAATTCCTGAACCGGCCATTCGCCCACAAGGAAAAGCGCAAGAAAATGGTCTTCGCCGCGTTCTGAACACGAGTGCAGTACTTGGAGTGGCTCGATGAACATCAAATCCCGTCACCTGCCATGGTTCGCTCTTCTGCCTCTCACCTGCGGTTTGGGTCTTCCCTGTTCGGGCCAGGTTTCGCATCCGATTCCCTGGAATGTGGTGGGCGCCTACACCTGCGTTGCTCCGCTCACTGACGAACCCCCGCAAAGCCTCTATCTGCTTCCTGACATGCAATGGGACCTCGCTTCGCCCTTCACGCCGAAGGCGGTTCATACAGAAAAGATCGACGTGCGAAGCCGCGCTTGGCGCGGCAAACTGGCCTACGCTCTGTTGCCGCCCGGTCTTTTCAGCTTCGAATCCGGGGTGGTACGGCTTTACAACACGGAGACACTGGAGGTTGGCCGGGATGGAAACATCCATATCGGCCGCCTCCGCAGTTTGACGGAAGGCCTCAGTCGTCCTTCCGCTCTCTCTCCTCCACCACCGACAGAGTTCCTGGCCCAGATGTTGATTGTGGCATTTCAGTTTGATGAGCGTTCCCAACAACTCATTGAAGTCCTGCCCTCTGACAGCACACGTCTTCCAGTGCGCTGTCAGCGCGGACCGTTGTTTCTTCCCAGTCAGCTCTAACGTGGGCCCTCGACTATTGGAAAAACTCCTGCATCTGCGGTGCGGTGGCTGACTTGCCCGGATGGTCGCTGACCTGTAACAGGTCCAGGATCACGCGCAGCGTGCTCTCGTGCTGAAAGAATGTCGTCGACTTGAATCCGGGTTTGACGTGCGCGCCCACCATCACCATAGCCACCTGTCCCCCGCCGCCTCTGAGGTCGATATCCAACGCCTCATCAAAGGTAATGATGAAGACGCTGTTAGCCAGCGATGGAGAGTTGATTAACGGATCAATATTGGTCTTGAGCCATGTATCCGCAGCCGTAAGTTTCTGATCGTCCGTGCACAGCGAGCCGCCGCCCGGACAGTCGTGCGCATCATTTTCCGCGTTGGGTGCAATGTAAACAAAATTCGGCAGCGCGCCGGCGGCCATATCCGTGGCCAGCTGCGAAAATGGCGCAACGTTGGCCGTCTCCGTGCTGGAGTTCAGCACATCAGTCATATACACAAACGGATTGTGGTGTTTGAAATATGGATAGACGTCGCCGCCCGTGTACCCGACCGAGGGTAGGCTCTCCGTGTATGACTTCCAGGTCTTTCCTGCGCTGGCAAAGGCGCGCGGAATAGTGTCAGAGCTAATGGTCCCGGTAAATGCATCGTCATTGGTCTGAATTGCGCCGGTGGTCAGCATAAAGTAGTTGCCGATGGAAGGATGCGTATCGGCAAAATAGTTCGTCGCCAGAGCGTGTTGCGTGGCCAGCGAATTCAGGTACGGCATGGCCGGGCTGCCGATCACCTGGGCAAAGCCATGGTTTTCCAGCATGATCAGGAAAACATGGTCAGCCGCGGGAATTGTTCCGGGCGCGAGCGGCGTGGGCGTAGGCGTGGGTCCGGACGAGGTTGAGGTACTTACTCCACCGCAACCCGCCAAAAGCATCAGAAACAGTACACAACTTGTTATCTTTAAGGGCATCCGCGCTAAATTCCCTTCGTGCGCGTTAGATGCAGCTGAGCAGCTGCGTGCAGTCCGCTTCCTGCCTTTCGTCACATGCCGCTAGCCAGATTGCCGTCTTTCACGGCAGAATAGCCTCTCTATGCGCCTCCTCCTCCTCGCACTGATCTGTCTTTTGCCCTCGCTCGGACGTGCTGCCGACCACTACCATCTGGCGCGCGTGCTGGTCACGGGATCAGAGCGCTATCACGAAGAGGACCTGGTTCGCGCCACCGGCCTCACCGTCGATTCACAGGTCACCGCCGACGATCTTCAGAATGCCGCCAACCGGCTGGGCAACAGCGGCGCTTTTGCCACCGTGCAATACCTCTTCAAGCCGGCCATTGGCACAAAAGGCGTGGAAGCCGACTTTCAGGTCACCGACGCAGAGAAATTCCTGCCCGCAGCGTTTGAAAACTTTGTCTGGTTCACTGATGGCGAGCTTCAGGAAGCTGTGCATAAGCTCGTTCCGCTCTATAACGGCCAGTTGCCGGCTTCCGGAGGCATGTCAGACGAAGTCGAGGCGGCGCTGGGAAAAATTCTCACCGCCAAAGGCCTTCCCAGCGAGGTCAACTACATGCTGGCAGCTGAATTCGGCCGGCAGCCTTCCGCCTACAAATTCAAGGTCGTGAACGCCAGTCTGAAGATCAAGGATGTCACTGTCTCCGGCGCGGCGCACATGCTCCCTGACCTGCTGGCAAAATCCATTGCGCCGCTCAAAAGCACCGCCTACTTCCGCAGCGACGTGGCTACCGTCCTGACAAAGAACCTGGTGCCGCTCTATCGCGAACACGGCTTTCTTAAATTCACGATTTCTGAAATCAAGCCCAAACTGGAGGGCGCGGAACTGATCGACCTAGAGGTGTCTGTCAGCGAAGGCGACCAGTACAAACTCGAGAGCTTTGCCTGGTCCGGCAATACCCTGGTTGCGAGCAACGAACTCTCCAGTCGCATCACGCTCAAGCCGGGCGAGCCGGTGAATGCCGTGCAGTTGGAGCGCGACCTGGCCCAGGTCAAAAAGCTCTTCGGCAAATTCGGCCGCGAGGGCGTAATCATTAAGCCCACTCCCACCTTCAACAATGGCACGGTTGCTTACAAGTTTGAAGTCACAGAAGGTGAGCTTTACCACATGGGCAAAGTGGAAATTGAAGGCCTGGACGCCGAGCAGGTGCGTAAGCTCCTGTTGGCCTGGAAATTGGGCGAAGGCGAGCCCTATGACAATACCTATGTTCAGCAGTTTCTGGCCCATACGGTGCTCAAAATTCCCGGCCACAAGTGGCAATGGATGTCGTCTGAGCAGATTGACGATGCACAGAAGGCGGTCAACGTGCGTCTTCAGCTCAAGATCGAGTAGTTTTCACCTGAGTCAACCCGCGGCAGCTCCCAGCCATCGTAAATACCTGAACCTGCCTTAATTCGTGGTAAATCGAACTTCTGGGGAAGCTACCAATGTGGACCGTATTAGCGTTGTTCATCCTCTGGATCCTGAGCATGTATTTCTATCTGCCGCTGCCGATCATCGTGGTCCTCTTCGCAGCACTGGCCTCAGGAGCCACTGTGACCATCTGGTTTGCCTGGTCCAAGCGCAACCAGCGCCTGGAAAGTATTGGCGAGCGGGATGCGAAGCTCTGATTCTGGCAGACAACTGAACTCGAATGGCAGTAGACTTTGCTCATGAGGTTCCTGGGTAAAGTCCTGCTTTTCACCGCCTGCATTGCTGCCGCGCAAACGCCACAAACCGCCACTCAAGCCCCCGCTGCCAGTCAGCCTTCTGCAGCTGCCGTTTCGGCTCCAGTGGATATCGCGGCGCTTGCCGCGCTGGTGAAACAGCAGTTTGGCGATACCTTCACCATTCCACCTAAATTTGCCGGCTCGGTTCTGGTCGCCGACTTTGATGGTGACGGCGTGGAAGACCTGGCGCTTGTCGCCGACAGCAAGGACCCGCTGCCTGACTCTTACAGCTTCAAGTATGAGGTTTCCGATCCCTACTACTCCTATTTTGGCGTAGGCAATCCCAAATTCACATCGTCATTCAAAGCCGATCCCGAGCACGCCCATCATCTTCTTGTGATCTTCGGCAACGGTAAGGAAGGCTGGCGCGCCGCCACACCCAAAGCTAAATTCGTGCTGATTAATGTCCCGTTTGACACCGTGGAGCTCGGTCGCATGCTGGTGAGCAAGAAGAAGCCGCCGATCTTTGTGATCAAGGCGCTTGAATCCCGCATCATGGATTCCGCGGTCTTCTGGGACGCCAAGAAAAAACATTGGCGCTGGCAGCCCGGCGATACCATTCAATAATGTCGCTTAGGTTTTCTTACTCCTGATCTTCGTCTTCATCGCCCGCTGCAACCGCGGTGGCAGTCCCTTGCGCCGGCCCTGACGTTCTTCCAGCGCCCAGATGGTCGTAATTCATAATCGCATTGAAGACCAGAAAATAACTGCCTATGGTTTCATTGCGCCACATGGGATTATTGGCGAACAGCACCACGTGTCCCTTGCCATGCGGCACATCCACCACGGCAGGCTTCTCCGCGATTTCATTCCCGCCGGTAATCATGCCGCTCAGCAGCAGGTCTTTGTCTGCGGCGAAACGCAATACGACACGTGGCTGTTGGTCCTTCGCAGGCAGGGCCCAGCGCGCCGCCTCTGCCAGATCTTCAGGAATGTAGAGCTCCTGCTCGCGCGGTGAGCGCTTCGTGGGCTTTTCCGGTGCAACGAACTTGCGCCCCTGAATCACATCCGGATCGCTGGCTGAGCCGCGACCGCTGGAGCGACCACCGGCTGCGCCGTCATCGCCACCGCCTCCGCCCGGCCCTCCGCCGATGCCGCCCACAGTAATCACCGGCCCCTGGCGGAAATAAATATAGAGCTTGTCGTCATAGCCGTAGGCAATTGGGCTCTTCTTATCGTCGACGCTCGACAGCACCACGCTGCCCGGCGCCTGCATGGTGCGCGCATCGGTCACGTTGACCATTTCCGTCATGCCGCCCGCGACCGGCAGAGCAGCACTGGTCTGCACCGCGATCAGCAATCCACCGTCGCGGACAAAACGCTCCAGGTTTGCCAAACCCTGATAGCCCAGGCCGCCGCGAATGTCATCGGTCGAATCGAGTCCCGGGGCGAAGAAGTTCGGCGTGTCGGCTGAATTCTTCCACGGCATGGCATCCGCGCCGCGCACCGGCTGCCCACGCAGCATCGCGCTCAAACCGGCCGCGCCTCCACCGCCCATCGGCGGCAGCAGAATCACGTCAAACTTCTCCCTCAGATTCGCGTTCTCGCGCAGCCACGTATCCGCCACGTAGGTGTAAGGCACCTTGTGTTCCTCAAACGCGATCCTGAACCAGCCATCGTTCTGTGTGTTCTGCCAGTTGTGCACGATCGCCACCTTCGGCACAGCCAGCGCATGGGTTGCCGCTTTGATCTCTGTATTCGTAGCATGTATCTTTATGCCCAACTCTTTGGCAGCTTTCTCCAGCTGTGCGCGATCGCCATTGCGAACAATGAACGTTCCCGGCTTGTATTTCGCGCCATCGGCCTCAAATGGCTCTTCTGCAGCTTCCATCGGAACGTTTGCCAGGCGGAACCGCAAAGTTGCCAGCGCATTGTCAGTGTTGTGCTGGATCAGAAATGTTTTGCCTTCGCCTGCCATTGCCCCGGCTGCTTCCACCTTCGTGATCTTCTGCATCGGCGCGTCAAGGATCGCCAAATCCGTCGCGCGAACGGTCTTCACATTGCGCAGCGCACCCAGGGTCCAGCCTGTGTCGTCATAGGACCGCGGATCGCGTGGGCTGTAGTATTGCGTGTCCAGCACCATGTCCGCCAGGCGGCTGTAAGGCTGGTCCATCCGAATGACATAACTGCCTGCAGGAATCACTGTTTCCGCAGGCTTCTTCTCATCTTTCGCTCCCTCAGACCGTTCCCCACGGCCACCGGCCTCCCTCGGCGAAGCATCACGCCCACTCTCTGCCGCCGGCAGCCTGATTTCTTTTTCCAGTCGATGCACCTCCACACCCTGCAGTTGCAGCGTGCTCAACAGCGCTGCCTGCTCGCCTGTCCGTGGATCATCCGCCGGAAAGACCCAGGCCGCCGGACCTTCCGTGCGCGCTTTCTCCACCGCCCGCTTGCTCTTCAAGTAGAAGTTGTTCAGAAACTTTTGCCCATTGCTGGCCACGTTGTTCATGCCAAAGAGAATCGCGCTCTCCTGCATGTTGATGTTGTCACGAGCCGACCACTTGACCTTCGCCATCGGAGGGTTCGGCCGATACCACTCGCGGCTCGTATCTGCCGGACGCAGCGTGCGTATGCGAGTATCGGCGCCGCCGTTGCCGAATGTTTCATAGAAGCGGCCAATCGAATTGTGGTTGTTGGCAATCGAGAGCAGATAGTTCGGCGCCCAGCCATCGTAAAACCCGTGTGTCCACACGCCGATCACGCCCCGCTTGGTCATCTCTTCAATCTCGTGATAGGCCATCTCCTGCCACTCGCTGATCACAATCGGGTCCAGCCACGCGTTGTACGGCCCCGTACCGGTCATGATGTAGAGATACGGCACCGACTCGTGCAGATCATGCATCACCGTCGGATGCCAATCCAAAAACGTCTTCAGCATGTTGCGCGAAAGCGCCAGGCTCACGCCCAGATTGTCTCGATTGTTGTCATGCGCCACATAGTGTCCCCACCACACCAGCGGATATGGAGGCTCATCGGGGTGCTTTTTGTGCTGCAGATAAACGTCGACCATCCGATCGTGGCCGTCTACTTCGACGATGGGTGTAATCAGGACAACCGAGTCCTTACGAATCTTCTGAATGAACGGCGTATCTTCGACAGCCAGTCGGTACGCTAACTCCATCAGCATTTCCGGCGCGCCAGTCTCAGGCGAATGGATGCTGCCGTCAGCCCAGTACATCGGCTTGCCTTCGCTGATCAGCTTCTGCGCTTCGGCTTCACTGAGCCCGCGCGGATCAGCCAGCTTCGCTGTGATCTCCTTGTAGCGGTCCAGCTTGGCGAGATTGGCTTCGTCACTCACAGCCACTACCAGCATCTCGCGCCCCTCTTCTGACGTGCCGATGCTCCAGAGCTTTACCCGCGGGCTCTTTGACGCCAGCAGTCGCATGTAATCATTGATCTGCTTCGTGTAATCCAGCACATCGGGCGCTCCGACAATGTGGTGCAGAAACGCGTCCGGCGGCGGCACGCACGAACTCAGCGGCAGGTGGTCTACCAGCTCAGTCGAGAAAAAACTCTCGGTCGTAAACTCTTTGATCTTCTTTGTGTATTCCGTGTGGTCAGTAATCCTGCACGGCCCCGATTGGGCAAAAACGGCAGGAATAAAGAAGGAAAGAGCAGAAGCCAGGCTGAGCAGAAAACGGCGCATAATATGTGGACCTCGCGTGCAAGAGTTGTGACGCGGGATTATATAGCTTCCACGGTTAGAATTGGCCGGACAAAATGGTGCAAGCACTATGTACGAACTACGCGAACTACGGGCCGATGATCTGCCGCGCATCGTCGCCACTAACGGCGGCGTCGCCTGGAATGGCGGCTTCAAGAAATGGAACACTCGCCTTGCCGACCACCAGGATGGCCGGCGCGTCGCGCTAGTCGCCGTGGCGCAAGAAGAGCCAGACCGTTTTCTGGGCTATGGATCACTGCTTTGGTCGTCGCAGTACGGTCCGTTTCGCGACCACGGAATTCCCGAGATTCAGGATCTGGTTGTCGGCGAGTCCTGGCGCAATCGCGGAATCGCTACGAGCCTGATTTGCGCTCTGGAGGAGCGCACCCGCTCAGCTGGGTACAAGCAAATTGGCTTGGGCGTCGGTCTCTACGCCGACTACGGCCCCGCCCAGCGCCTCTACACAAAACTTGGATACAAATTCGATGGCCGTGGCGTCACTTACGACTGCGTCCCTGTTTGCGGCGGTGCGACCGTAAGGTTGAATGATGACCTGGTCATCTGGATGTTGAAGGTGCTATAGCAAGGCTATAGTGCGGTACCCACTCAGTTTTCGATCCTGATCCACGTCGCCCGCGCCGCCGCACAGAGCACACCATCCTGGTAAAGACACGCGGCGCTGAAGTGCTTGCGCCCTTCTACGCCGAGCGGCCATGCCATCAACACGCAGTGCGCTCCTGTGCGAATGCTACGAATCTGTTCCACCGCCAGCCGTCCGGTGACCAGCGTACCCACGTTGGGGAAGCCGGCGGCAAAACCGGTTGGGCAATCCATTGCCGACCATAGAAACTCCAGCCGCAGACCTCCATCTCTGTCGCCAAACTCGCGATCCGGAAGCCACGCGGCTGCATACACCGCGCCATCCACGGGCGCCGGAAAAATTCTCAGGCCATCGCCCACCTTGCGCTGCGGACCACAGACAAAACAAGTGGGAAACGGATGCCGAGGATCAAGAGCCGGCGAGTTTTTCATCGCCTCTGTCGCAGCGTGCAAACCGACAGACGCAGGCGGCGTAACGTCGATCGCGGCGGCTTTCCCTTCCACCACGACCTTTCCTTCATGCAACAGGACTCCGCCGTGGTCCCTGCGTTCGAACTGAAGCGGCACGTCCATCGGCACCGGCATGCGCAGTGTGCACTCCACCACGCCGCCCAGTTCCTGCGCCAGCACGCCGCAGGTATAGCCGCCATTGCCTGACTCAGGCGGACCACAGAAGCGGCGCGGAACTGTAAATGTGTGCATCTTTTTCAGTATCTCACGCGGTAATTCTTGTACTGCTTTCGGTCTATACTCTGATCCGTGTTCATCCGCGCAAATCCGCGGTAAGAGTTTTGCTCTTTCTCCGTGCCTCCGTGTCTCCGTGGTGAAAACGTGGCGCGCAGCTATAATTCCTTCCATGGATCTGGAACAGAAGCTTCAAGAGCTCAAGCGCCGCGATTCGCTGGCCGAAGCCGGAGGCGGTGAAGAACGCCGCGCCCGCCAGCATAAAGAAGGCAAGATGTCCGCGCGTGAGCGCATCGAATTCCTCCTCGACGAAGGCACCTTCGAGGAATTCGACAAGATGGTCACCCACAAATGCACCGACTTCGGTATGGAGCAGAGCAAGATTTATGGTGACGGATTTGTCACCGGTTACGGCCGCATTGAAGGCCGGCTGGTCTTTGTCTTCGCCCAGGATTTCACCGTTTTCGGCGGCTCGCTCTCGGAAGCCAACGCCGGCAAGATCGTCAAGATCATGGATATGGCCATGAAGACCGGCGCGCCGGTGATCGGATTGAATGACTCCGGCGGCGCACGCATCCAGGAAGGCGTGATGTCACTCGCCGGTTACGCCGATATCTTCTTGCGCAACACGCTTTCGAGCGGCGTGATCCCGCAGATCTCGGCCATCATGGGCCCCTGTGCCGGCGGAGCCGTTTACTCGCCGGCGATTACCGATTTCATCCTCATGGTCGATAAAACTTCTTATATGTTCGTCACCGGTCCTGACGTGATCAAGACCGTCACACATGAAGAAGTCACCAAGGACCAGCTTGGCGGCGCAGCGACGCACAATGAAACTTCCGGTGTCGCCCACTTCATGGCGCATGACGATGCCGAATGCCTCTCTATGATCCGCGAGCTGCTCGGCTTTATCCCGTCGAACAACCTTGACGATCCTCCGCGCCGCGAATGCACTGATCCCATCGACCGCGCCGACGCCGAGTTGGCCAAAGTCGTCCCCGCGGAATCAAACCAGCCGTATGACATGAAAGATGTCATCATCCGCGTGGTCGATGACGGCTATTTTTTTGAAGTGCATGAGCACTACGCCAAGAATATTGTCGTAGGCTTCGCCCGCCTGAACGGCCGTTCCGTCGGGATCGTCGCTAACCAGCCGGCATTTCTTGCCGGCGTGCTCGATATCAACGCCTCAGCCAAGGGCGCGCGCTTTGTCCGCTTCTGTGACGCCTTCAACATTCCGCTCATCACGTTCGAGGATGTTCCCGGCTTCCTGCCCGGCACGCAGCAGGAGTACGGCGGCATCATCCGCCACGGCGCCAAGCTGCTCTTCGCCTTCGCCGAGGCCACGGTTCCCAAGATTACGGTCATCACGCGCAAGGCTTACGGCGGCGCCTACTGCGTCATGTCGTCCAAGCACATCCGAACCGACGTGAACTACGCCTGGCCTACCGCGGAGATCGCCGTGATGGGCCCGGAAGGCGCCGTGAATATCGTGTATAAGCGCGAACTCGAGCGCGCGGCGTTGTCGGCCAAAACGGAAAAAGAGAAGATGGAAGTGATCGCCAAAGCCCGCAATGAAAAAGTAGAAGAATTCCGCGAGCGCTTTGCCAATCCGTATGTCGCCGCTGAGCGCGGCTACATTGACGCCGTGATCCAGTCGCACGAAACCCGCAAGCGGCTGATCGATGCGCTGGAGATGTTGCAGACCAAGCGAGACAAGAACCCGCCGAAAAAGCATGGGAATATACCGCTGTAAGATTTGCCTTGTCCCGAGCGGAGCGAGGGGACCCTAAGGCCGCGATAGATTAAAGGTTGGGCCCTTTCTCTTCAACAAACCATTTCTTCAACTGCAGAAACCGCTCAAATGTCGAAAAAGCTCTTTCTGCCGCGCATTTTCGTGTCCAGCGCTTATAGAGACCGGACGCTGCTTCTTGCAGCTCAAAGTTGAATTCGCGAAGCGCCGGATCATAGCTGATACGGAGAATCTCACCGTCAGGGTCATATTCCGGGGTCTGAACGATTTGCAGTATCGACATACTCGTGTTTGCGTACAATCCACAGGCATACCGTGAAGAGACAATCGCCTGCACAAGTTCGGCCATAGGCTCGAACTGCCAGCCCCATTCGTCAATGCCCTTGCGGTAGAAACTCACGATATCCGCCCATTGGCCCGTTTTGTAAGTGAGATGGGACATGATTTGTGTGAAGCTGACTTAGATCAGCGTAAATCAGCGGCTAACGTCTTTTGTTTTCCTTGAATCTCGATGTAAACATTGATCAGCGAAACCGCTGCCGGCGTAACTCCCGGAATGCGCGAAGCATGGCCCAGTGTCCTTGGACGGACGCGCTGCAGCTTTTCATTCATTTCGCGCGAAAGTCCGCTGACCTTTCCATAGTCGAACCATTCGGGGATCACGCGCTGCTCGGCCTTCTTCAATCGCTCAATCGACTTGCGTTGTTGATCGAGATAGCCGGCATACTTGATTTCGGTTTCGACGGTCTTCATCTCGTTGCGCGCGGCAGCAGGGAGTCGGCAGGGTGCGAACCCGCCCTGATCGCTTTCCTCCGCCTCTCCGTGCCTCCGTGGTGGAAGTTCGATTTGCCCCAGCGAGGCAATCTCCGCGAAGAACTCTGGATACCGCTCCTGCACCACACCGGCGAAATCTTCAATCACGATCTCCGGCCGCCGCAACAGCTGCGCCAAAGGACCGCCAACAGCGCTGGCCAGACCGTTTGGTTTCATCACAGCCTCCGCAGCTGAAGACTCCACGACATCTGCAGAATCGTCCGCAGCCTGTTTCACTAGCGCCTGAGCCGCCAGCCGCTCCCGCTGCGCCCGCTCAATCTTCTCCAGCATCTCGCCTGAGACGCGCGTCTTCTCCAGCAGCGCCGCCAGCTTCTGCGCACGCTCCTGCTTGGCCTGAAAATCCGCCCAGGCTTGGTCGCCAATCAAACCAATCTTCCGCCCATGCGGCGTCAAGCGCCGGTCAGCATTGTCAATCCGCAGATGCAGCCTGAACTCCGCCCGCGAGGTAAACATGCGGTAGGGCTCGTTCGTTCCTTTGCTGATGAGATCGTCGATCAGAATTGCCGTGTAGGCCTCGGTCCGGTCCAGCATCAGAGGCGGCTCGCCCTTGATCTTTAACGCCGCGTTGATTCCGGCCATCAATCCCTGGCACGCGGCTTCTTCGTATCCGGAAGTACCGTTGATCTGCCCTGCCAGGAACAACGATTCGATCTTCTTAGTTTCGAGCGTCCGTTCCAGCTCTGTGGGGTCGATGGAGTCATACTCAATCGCGTAGCCGGGGCGCAGCATCTCCGCCGTCTCCAGGCCAGGCACAGACTTGATCACCGCCAGCTGAACATCGATCGGCATGGAGGTGCTCATTCCGTTCACGTAAATTTCATGCGTGTTCAGCCCTTCGGGTTCCAGAAAGAGCTGGTGCGTCAGCTTGTCAGGGAATTTGACGATCTTGTCTTCAATGCTCGGGCAATAACGCGGACCGATGCTCTGGATCTGCCCGGAATACATGGGCGACCGATGGACGTTCTCACGGATGATCCGGTGCGTCTCCTCCGTGGTGAAAGCGATGTAACACGGCACCTGCTTCTGCGTGATCTTCTTCGTCCGGAAGCTGAAGGGTGTTGGATCGGCGTCGCCAGGCTGGACTGCAAATTTTGACCAGTCAATGCTGCGGCCGTCGAGGCGCGGCGGTGTTCCGGTCTTCAAACGGCAGCCACGCAGTCCCAGCAGCTTGAGCGATTCGCCCAGCAGCTGCGAAGGCGGCTCACCGCTGCGACCGGCAGGATAGGTCTGCTCGCCGCAGTGAATCAGACCATTAAGAAATGTTCCCGTGGTGATCACCACAGCGTGCGCGCCGACCGTACGTCCATCTCTTAATTTGATTCCTGTCGCTCGCCTGCGCTTCGCGACAAACCGCTCGGCATCATTTTCCAGCCTGGATTCTTCAGCGCTCGTTACAGCCAGCTCGGCACGCAAGCCGGCCTCGCTGCTAAACCTGTCTTCAGCCTCGGTCCCCTCCGTGTCTCCGCGTCTCCGTGGTGGATTTGGAGTCTCTTCCACAATCAGCTCAGCCACCTCGGCCTGCTTGATGTAGAGATTTGGCTGCCCTTCCAGCACCTCGCGCATCTTCAGGCGATATTGCTGCTTGTCGCACTGAGCGCGTGGCGACCACACCGCCGGCCCGCGCGACGTATTCAGCAGCCGGAACTGGATTCCGACCGCGTCTGTCACCTCGCCCATAATCCCGCCCAGGGCATCGACTTCGCGCACCAGGTGCCCCTTGGCAATCCCGCCCACAGCCGGATTGCATGACATCTGCGCGATCAGGTCGACGTTCAGCGTAAACAAGGCGGTCTTGAGCCCCATGCGGGCTGCGGCCATGGCGGCCTCACAGCCGGCGTGTCCGGCGCCGACCACTACCACATCGTATTGTTCGGTGAACTTCAACACAGGTCTAATCAGTATTTTACAGGCGAAACCCGCATATTCGGAGGTGCTGAAGCCAATTCCAGCAGATTAGCCCGGCCCTAAATCGTGAAAGGCCGGGGCACTCCAAAATTAGAGCTCTTAATTACCTTGGTCATCTACGCATTGGCCTAACGGTCAATGTACTCTACCTGCAAACGAAGTTACCCTCGCAAACTTGAGCTGGCAGGTATGGATTCTGGCCGAACCGTTCCCGCCAAAAAAGGAATGATCGATGCCAAACCGGGGCAAGCTTCGCAGAAAGATGGTGCTTCCTGTCACCATCCTCCGCAGCAATGGAGCGGAGCGTCAGCTCGCCCACACCCTTGACGTCACTGAGATTTCCGCCCGCCTCGGAGGTCTGAGCGTACAGCTGCAGCCGGGCGAGATCATTGAGGTCCAGCGCGGCGGCGTCAAAGCCAAGTTTCGCGTCTACTGGATGGGCGCTTCCGGCACCGATCTTGAAGGACAAGCCGGAGTGCGCGGCCTGGACCCGGCCAAAACCATCTGGAGCACTCATCTTCCGGCTGACGAATCTGATATTTCAGTCGATGCGCTGCACCTTCGTCGTACAACCCCGTCCTACCGGACTTCTGTGGCTTCAGCTTCTGAACAACGCCAGCCGGCGCGCTATGAATACAACGCCGGCGCAACCCTGCGCGCTCCCGGCTCCAACTATCCGGTGCGCGTACAGCTGAAGAGTGTTCATCTCAACGGCCTGTATGTGGAAACCGTTACAACCCTGCCTCTCAATACTGTGGTGAGTCTGGAACTGCTGATCGAAGGAATTGCGATGGAAGCTGCGGGCGTGGTCAACACCAGTACGCCGCGCGTGGGAATGGAGATCGGCTTCCACAAAGTCGCGCCGGAAACGCAGCGCAAGATCGTGCTGGCCCTGCAAAAACTCAAACAAAAGGCCTGGGACGAGCAACAAGTCCCTGCGCCTCCACAAACCGTTGTGGCTCGTACACTTCAGTCCGGAGTACCCACTGAAGTGCCGGCTTTGAACTGCGTCGACGCCGGGCGCGTGCTGGTTGCCATCTGCAACACTTTGTCCTCGGACTTCGATGCCTGGAAGTCAACCCGCACGCCTGCGGAGATTGAAGAGCTGCGCCGCGCCGTGCTGGAACTGCACAAAAGGCTCACACCAGCCGCAACAATCGACATCGGCGAGTACATTGCTTCCAGCGTATCCAATCGCGGCGGCCAGGCCTAGAGCGTTTTGAGCTGACTTTTACTTTCCTTTGTCCAGCCCCAAAGTCTGCCCTGCGTTGTGCACGTAGAACAGCACAAACAGCAGAAGAAATCCTATGTTTTCGATCTCATTGCCAAAGTATCTCCACGCCGGTGTTCCATGCGGCAGGACCCACGTGCACAGCAGCAGGTTGAACATGAAGAGCGCGCCTACGATGGCAAATGGCCGCACCAGGAACCCGAGGACCATGGAAAGCCCGATCAGCAACTCCGCCACACCCACCGCATAGCCGGATATCACCGGATGCTGTAGCGTCATCCGCAAAAAAGGCTTGTAAAGGCTGACTGCGGTCACATCCACGTATCCGGACACGTAGTGTTCATAGCCGCCGTGGGCAAAATCATGGCCCATCAGCTTGTACTGCGCGAAGAACAAAAACATAATCCCAATAATGATTCGCGCTACACCCATCGCCACTGAAGACGATCCGCCACCTTTGCCTGCCATCGCCGCCCCCCGAAATCGATTTTTGTTCCTGGTCTATTTCTGCTTGAATACCGCGCCGTCTTTCATCACAAAGCTCACGTTCTTAAGCACCTCAACGTTGGCCAGCGGATCGCCCTGGACCGCAACGATGTCCGCATAGGCTCCCGGCGCAATCACGCCGATCTGGCCCTGCATATCCAATAGTTCGGCTGCGGTGGAGGTTGCTGCCTTGATCGCCTGCATCGGCGGCATACCGTACTTCACCATGTAGCCGAACTCATCGGCAATGGGCTGCGTCCAGGGGATGCCGCCCATGTCAGTGCCGAAGGCGATCTTCAATCCTGCCTTCATCGCATTCTTGAATGACACCTCGTGTTCATTGGCGCGCGCCCGGTCGCGTTTCCCGTCCTCGGTATTTTCCGGCGACCAGTCTGTGAAGTAGACGCCCAGCGTCGGCACATACCACGTGCCTTGTTCTTTCATCTGCCGGATCGCCGCATCGTCCAGTGATAGGCCGTGCTCAATCGAATCGCAGCCGCCGTCCAGGGCGCGATGCAGGCCAATCCCGCTATAGGCATGGCACGCGACTTTTTTCTGCTGGCCATGCGCTTCGTCCACCACTGCCTTGAGTTCTTCAACGGTCAACGTCGGCTGTGAGACCAGCTTTCCCTGCTTGTCGACCCAGGAGCGGTGTGTCATGTAGACCTTGATCCAGTCGGCGCCGTTTTCCAGCTGCTCGCGTGTGATCTTACGCAGCTCCACCGGGCCATCGCCCAGCTGCGCGCCCTTGGGCACGACGATGTCAGGGTTGTAGCCCTCCAATGGATATCCGCCGGTCACCGAGATGGCGCGCGTGACCACAAAGAGCCGTGGCCCGGGAATGAAGCCATTGTTGATTGCTTCTTTGATTCCCACGTCACCGTAGCCTGCGCCTTCCGTTTCCAGGTCGCGCAACGTGGTGAACCCCTGCTCCAGCGCGCGTCGCACTGACACAGTGGCGCGCGCCGCTCGATACGACGATGCATGCTTCAACAGCTGGTTATCGTAGCTTTCAACATTGGGATCTTCACCCTGCAGAAAGATATGAGTGTGCGTATCGATCATGCCGGGCAGCACCGTTACGCCTGCGGGCATGTTGATGACCATGGCTCCGGCCGGAGGATTGCCTCCCTCCGTCACGCTCTCAATCCGATTGCCTTTAATCACGACCAATACGTTGTGCCGCGGCTGGTTCGACAGGCCGTCAATCAGCGTCGCCGCGCGGATGGACGTAGTTTTCTCTACCGCAGGCGCCGCGGTCTTGTGGGCTTCCTGCGCTACCGCTGATGTTTGCAGCATCACGGCGCCGATTGATGTCATCGCCATCAGCACAGACTTCACCGTCGCAAAACGCTTGTTCATTTGGACTCCCTTTTGTTTGGTAAGCCTCATAGAAATACGCCTTGCTGATGCAAGATGCAATCCCCTTCTGTTCATCAATAAGAGAGGTAACCAGCTCAATACGGTCGAGCTCGGCGACCGCACCGATCATTCCAGGTTATCCGTGTTCATCCGCGCTTTCCGCGGTAAAAGGTTTGGGGTTATCCGCGACGCTGCTACTTGAGCTCTCTCGCCGCTGCCAGCATCGCATCCGCTCGCGCTCGCACGCGAATGTCTTCAGTAAAATTCGTCCAGCGCACTACGCCGGAAGAGTCCACAAGAAATTCTGCAGGCCGGGAAATGTCACTGCGGTCGGGTCCACCGCCTTTGTGCAGCAGATCATAACGGCGAATCACCGCAGCGTCAGGATCAGAGAGGATGGTGAAGGTATAACCGGCTTGCTCAGCCAGTTTGCGCGAAACCTCCGGCGCATCCACGCTGATGGCCACTGTGCGTACGCCCGCCTGTTCAAACTCTTTCAGGTTTTTCTCCACGCCTCGTAACTCGAGGTTGCAGTAGGGTCACCAGTATCCGCGATAGAAAATCAACAACACTGCTTTTGGCGCCGGACTGCGGGCCGGGGCTGCGCCGGTCGCGTTAGCAGCAGTTCCGTCCTGTGCTGTACTCAGTAACTGTCCCAGAGAAACCTGGTTGTTATTGGTGTCGGTCAGCGTAAAATCGGGCGCTTTCTGTCCAACCTTTGGAGCGCCCGCTGAGGACGGTAAATCTCGCGCATGGATCCACCCGAACACCACAAGGCCGCACACCAGCAGCGCCAGGACGCCAAAAATGCAGCCGGTGATTTTGCCGCCATAGAGATGAGATTGGCCAAACGCGCGCCGCACCCCGATGACTGCCCACAGCACTGCGCCGATGCCGAACGCCAGGATCAGCCACTGAATCGGCCCTTGTCCGGGAATCCCCACAAAAGCGGTGGCGTTCAATGCAATGACTACCACGACAAACAGCAGCGCCAGCCATGGCGCCCAATTGCGACGTCGTTCTGTTTTTTCCGCCATGATTCGGCAGTCTAGCAGACAGGTTCAACGCTAGCTGTCTCTTTTTCGTGGAAAAGTTACGCCGCCACTCGGCCCGTGGTTGCTGCCTGGGCCGCCGCACCTACCGACACAGCACCCGCGCACGTTCAGCCCTGACCCTCAGTAATGCCTTGCTTCAGTACGAGTAAAGCTATCCTAAGTGTTACTGAGCGAGGATTTTGCCCAATGAAGAACACTCTGGCCGCCATTGCACTCTTAGCTTTCAGCTTTGCCTTCGCATCCAATGTTGCCGCGCAGTCACGCACCCCACAACGCACGCAAGTGGTGACGGGCAACAACGGCCGCGCCGATCTGAACAGCACTCTGATTGATCTCGACCGCGTCGCGCAGGCTACGCAGAACGACATTGCCAACCTCCAGGTAGAAAAGTGGAAGTCGGGCTGGAAGTCGGGCTTTCTGAAAGACGGTTCGCACACGCAGCAAGCGCAGCAAGCCGCCGGATCTCTGCAGCGCAACCTGGCCAATGCTCTGCCCGGCCTGGTTCATGACGTGCAAAACTCTCGCGGCAGTGTCTCCACCACCTTTAAGCTTTATGACGACGTCAGCCTGGTGTGCGAAGCCGTTGATTCGCTGATCAACGCCAGTGAAGCTGTTGGCCACAAGTCTGAAGCCGGGCCCCTGGTTGACGACTACACCGCGCTCACGCGCATCCGCCGCTCGCTCTCCAACTACATCCAGTTGGCTGCCGCCAATCTGGAAACCCGCGGCGTCCGGCCTGCGGCTTCATTCGTTACACCGCCGGCGTTGTACGCACCGCAAAGCAAGACCGCCTCATCTTCTCCGGCTCCGTCAACCCAGATCGTCACCGACCAGCAAGGCGTAAAAAAGATCATTGTGGATGACACGGTCTCAGAGAAGAAAGCCGCTTCCACCGATGCGGCGACCAAGAAAAAAGCCGCGGTCACCCTGACCAATCTGGACCAGTAATTTCATTCAGTCCGGAGCGCTAACCAGCAGAACGCACCCCTGTCTATTAGGATGAACTGTCTGCGGGGTGCTCAATGCTCTCTGAAAGATTTTCTCCCCAGGTTTCCCGTTTGCGGCCGGCGCTCGCTCGTTTTGGGCTTGTGTTCTCAGCGGCCTTGCTGTTCAGCAGCATAGCTCAAGCTCAACAGCCTGCCGGCAACGCAGCACCTTCCTCGCAGGCTGCCCAACCACAACAATCCAAGCCCGATGAAAAGAGCTCCGCTCCTTACTCCATGCGCGTGACCGTGCCGCTGGTGACGCTGGATGTAACGGTCCTGACCGAGAACGGCTTCTTTGTTCCCGATTTAAAAAAAGAAAATTTTCATGTTTTTGAAGATGGCGTGCCGCAAACCGTCACCGGTTTCAGTGAAAGACACAACCCGATCACAGCCGTCTTGCTGGTGGAATATTCAGCCGATACATCTCTGCAGCAGATCAACACGCTACGCGCCAGCTATCGGTTTACCAGGACTCTTAGGAACGACGATTGGGCAGCTCTGCTCCTCTTCGACAAGCACCTGCACATCGCGATGGACTTTACCCAGGACCCGAGCGCTCTGCAGGAAGTCCTGAGCCGGGCTTACATTCCCCTGTCGCGCGAGATCAACTTGTTTGACGCCTTAAATGAAACGCTGGACCGGTTGCAGCAAGTGGAGGGGCGCAAATACATCATTCTGATGGCTTCCGGCATTGACACATTCAGCAAGGCTGTCCTGGATGACGTGCTGAAACGGCTGGAAACGGTCAAAGACACGATCATTTTCTCCATCGATACCGGTAAAGGGCTAGGCCACTTGCAGGAAGACAATCAGATGGGCGTTTTTGCCCGCATGACCGGTGGAAGGATCTTCTTTCCCGTCGCCCCGGAGGAATATGGTGACGTGTTCCACGAAATCGGCCAGACTATCCGCAATCGGTACGTCCTCTCTTACCGGCCTACAAACAACGCGCAAGATACGGCCTGGCGCAAAATCAAAGTCACCGTGGTGAACCCGGCGGAGAGCCAGCCCGGATCAAAAGAAGATATCGGGCGAAAGTATCAGGTGGTGGCGCGCGAAGGCTATCGTGTCAGGCCGCAATAAAGGGTGATTTCCGGGCTATAAGAAAATCTGTAACCAGACTACAATAAAGGACATCCTTCTATAGTTGCTTGAGAAAGGCCTATGTCCTCATTACCTCTTCCGATTGCCGCGTTTTTTGCCGGAATCGTCTCATTTCTATCGCCCTGCGTGCTGCCGCTGGTTCCCGGGTATATCTCCCTGATCTCCGGCGCCAGCGTGGAAGAGCTGCAGTCAAAAGATCGCAAGTTATTGAATACAGTGCTTCTGCATTCCATCATGTTCATTCTCGGGTTCTCCCTTGTGTTCGTGATGTTGGGCGCTGCCGCCACTACTGCAGGCCAGTTAGCGCGGGAATATAAGAAGTATCTGACCTGGATCGCTGGCGTGGCGATCATCATCTTCGGACTCCACCTGACCGGACTTCTAAAGATCAAATGGCTCTACGCCGATAAGCGCCTGCACTCGATCAAGGGCGGTAAGTCTCCGCTGGGCGCCTTTGTGATTGGCTTTGCTTTCGCCTTTGGCTGGTCGCCCTGCCTGGGCCCGATCATTTCGGCCATTTTGCTGTTGGCCGGCAACAGTGAAACCGTCACCAAAGGGATCCTTCTACTCTGGGTTTATTCCCTGGGCTTGGCGGTGCCCTTTCTTATTACGTCGCTCCTGATTGACCGTTTTCTGAGCTTTTACGGAAAATTCCGGCGTCACCTCCATGCTGTGGAAGTAGGCAGCGGCGTGCTCCTGATGGCGCTGGGAGCTCTGATTTTGGCTGGCCGTTTTACCATCCTGGCCAGCCGCCTGGCCTGGCTGAACAAGTTCTCCTGGTGAGGAATATCTCGTGAATCGTAATGTCATTATCGTTTTATGTGTTGTAGTTGGGATTACCGCGCTGTTGCTGGTGGGCAAACGTAACACTCGCCCGCCGCAAGCCAGCGCGAATACTGCGGCCTCCGGCGGCCAGACCGCTGACACCTCTGCTCTCGCGCCCGGCCGGGGTGATCCGCCCACGGGATCCGTGGCCCCGGATTTTGCTTTGAAAAACCTTTCTGACGGCAAATCCATCAAACTGTCTTCTCTGCGGGGCAAGGCTGTGATGGTGAACTTCTGGGCTACCTACTGCGGCCCCTGCAAAATCGAGATGCCCTGGCTCGAGGAGCTGCACAAAAAGTATGAGCCGCAGGGATTGCAAATCCTCGGCGTGGCTATGGACGATAGCGACGAGAAGCCGATTACCGATTTTGCCAGGAAGATGGGCGTCACCTACCCGATTCTCAAAGGCACAGACAAAGTAGGCGACCTGTACGGCGGTGTCGACCGCCTGCCTCTTACCTATTTTGTCGATCGCTCAGGCAAAGTCTCGCATGAGATCGTGGGGCTGGTGAGCGAGTCTGCGATTGAAGACGCAATCAAGGAAGCTCTCGCTTCCAACAACTAAAAGCGCTGCTAAGGGTGCGAATGAATCAAAAGACCATGTTGGTGGTGGGTATTGCTGCCCTCGTTTCCGGATTGCTGCTGGCTAGCCCGGCGCTGCATTCGCAAGACGCGGCGAAACCTCGTGTTGCAGATGAAAAGGGCGGGGCTGCCGATACCAGGGCCCAAGACCAGGGTCAGCAAAGCCAAAGTCAAAACCAAAGCCAGCCCCAAAACAACGACAAGCCCGCGCCTTCTCTTCCTCCCATGCCGCAAACGCCGAAAGCCGGCTCTGCAGCGCCTGACTTCACCCTGCCCGATCTGAAAGGCAAAAACATCCAGCTCTCTTCTTTCAAAGGCAAGGCAGTGGTTGTCGACTTCTGGGCTACCTGGTGCGAACCCTGCAAGGTTGAGATGCCCTGGCTGGTTGATCTGCAGAAAAAATATGGCGCAGAGGGCCTGCAGATTCTCGGGGTTGCCATGGATGATGCTGACGAGCAGACCATTCAGGAGTTCGCGCGCAAGATGGGCGTAAACTATCCTGTGCTGAAAGGCACTGAGGCCGTGGCTGATCTTTACGGGGGGTTGGACGGCCTGCCGGCTACCTTCTTTGTCGATCGCTCAGGCAAGATCGTGGACGTGGCGGTTGGACTGACCAACCAATCTGTGCTCGAAGATTCGATTAAACGCGCGCTGGAGCAAAAACAAGCAAGCCCAGCGGCTGCGACCGGAGAAAAATGAACTTGAATCGTTTGCTTTCTTTGGCCTTAACGGCGGCGTTGTTTGCCAGCCTCTCCTGCGCTGCGCAGGAGACCGTGCAGAAGGGCCGCACCTTTGTGAACTTTGTTTCGGCCAGCAATGTAGTCGTCGCTCCCGGCAAGTCAACGCCCATACAATTCGTCTTCCGTGTCCAGGATCCATATCACATCAACTCCAGTAAGCCGCTGACGGAAGAACTGATTCCCACGCAAATCCATTTTTCGCTGCCGGGTGAGTTTGCAGTCGGGCGAATCGAATACCCCGCGGGAAAGTTGATGGCCTTCCCCTTTGATCCATCGACCAAATTGAGCGTGTACTCAGGTGACGTAGTGATCCGCGGCATGGTAGTGGCCCCGACGGCGGCCGCCAGCGGAACATATACGATTCACGGCGAACTGAAATACCAGGCTTGTGATAACAACGCCTGCTATCCGCCAAAGAAACTGGATTTTACGTTCAATGTGAAGATTGGTAGTGGAAGATCAAAGCAGAAGATAGGCTAGACGTATTTGGGCAATTTCTTCAGATCCTGATTCCTTTTACTTCCTGGATTTCGGGTAACTGACGCAGCTCGTGCAGCACATCTTCAGGCGCCGGAGAATCCACCTGCACCACGGAAATTGCTTCCGCATTTTCTCCACGTCCCAGAGCAAAATTGCCGATGTTCACGCTGTGCCGCCCCAGCAGCGTACCTATCTTTCCAATCACGCCCGGCACGTCGCGATTGCGCAGAAAAATCATGTTGCCGCCCAGTGGCACTTCAATATCAATCGCGTCCACACCCAGCAGCCGCAGCGAATTGCCGCGCATCACGCCTCCGCGCGCCTGGCGCTCGTGGCTCGATGTTTTTAACAGGACCGTAATGGCATCTCCCTTACCGCCGTTGTCGTGTTTCTCTTTCTTGCTCTCGTGCACCTGGATTCCGCGTTCCTGCGCGATAGCCGCCGCGTTGACAACGTTGGCGTGCTCGGTGGCATGCTGGTTCAGCACGCCCTGGATCGCTGCGTTGCGAATCAGCTCCGTGTTCCAATCGGAGATCCGTCCGGTATAACGAATTGAAATTTCCTGAATCGAGCCCGAGGCGGGGACCACATTAGCGAGGAATGCCCCCAGTTTTTCCGCCAACGCAATGTACGGCTGCATCTGCGTGTACTGCTGGTGGTCGATGGAGGGCATATTGACCGCGTTCTGGATCACGCCGCGCTTCAGGTATTCGCGCACTTGGCTGGCAATCTGCACACCCACCGCGTCCTGAGCTTCATTGGTGGAGCCGGCGATGTGCGGCGTTGCCACCACGTTTTCGTGCGCCAGCAGCGGCGAGTGCTTAGGAGGCTCTTCCGTGAAGACGTCCACTCCCAGCCCGCCGACCTGTTTGCTGCCTAGAGCTGTAGCGACTGCGGCTTCATCCAGCAGCTCGCCGCGCGCGCAGTTGATGATGCGCACGCCCTTCTTCATCTTCGCCAGCGATTTCTCATTGATCATGCCGGCAGTCTGCGGTGTCAGTCCGACGTGTAGGGTGAGATAGTCAGCCGTGGTATAGACCTGTTCCAGATCCGCCAGCGTGATCCCCTGCTCCCTCGCTAATGAAGCCGCAACAAACGGATCATGCGCGACGATCTTCATCTCAAAGGCCTTCGCCCGCCGTGCAACCTCCATCCCGATCCGCCCCAACCCAACAATGCCCAGCGTCTTGCCACGTAACTCTGTGCCTTGCAGCGACTTCTTTTCCCACTTGCCTGCGCGCGTCGTGGAATCAGCACGGCAGATGTGGCGCGCCAGCGCGAGCATCAGCGCGATGGTATGTTCGGCTACAGCCACAGCATTTGCGCCGGGAGTATTCATCACCGCGATCCCGGCCTTGGTGGCTGCATCGAGATCAATGTTGTCCACGCCTACGCCAGCGCGTCCGATCACCCGCAGCTTGCCTGCATTCCGCAACACCTGCGCGTTCACATCCACCGCAGAACGGACAATCAGCGCGTCGGCATCGGGGAGAGCAGACTCCAGGCCGTTGGACAGCTGGTCATGCGTGATGACATTCCAGCCCGCTTCATCTTTCAGAAGCTGCACGGCATTTGCTGCGACTTTTTCTGCAACGATGATTTTCATTATTTCCTTGTCGCTGCGCTCCAAACGGCTTGACAACTTTCTCTCTGCACAGAAGAGTCAGCCCTGCGTCACGCCGCTCGGCGCGCACGCGCCTCGCGGCTTTTCGTCCTCTATCGTGCCAGTACTGCCGGCAGCATTGCCTCCGCATACACCTGTTGCGCCGCCCGCAGACCTGCGCCTAGCTCCACCGACTGGCCAATCTCCGCCAGCACATGCTCCAGCGCTCCAATTGCAGCGATGGTATCAAGGTAGTCGTAGTAACCCAGGTGGGCGATGCGGAAGAGCTGCCCTTTCATCTCGCCCTGGCCGTCGGCAATCACGGCGCCAAAACGATTGCGGAACGTCTTCACGATCGTGCCGGAATCGACTCCATTCGGTGCGGCGACAGCCGTCAGCGCTGCTCCTGGCGAACTGCCTGAGAATAGCTTCAGGCCCAGAGCTTTGGCAGCGGCCCGCGTCATGGCCGCGACGGTTTCGGCATTGTCCACCAGCAATTTGCGTCCTGCCGCCAGGTCGCCAGAGCCCTGTTCGCGAATAAAATCCAGCGCCGCGCCCAGAGCAGCTACCAGCGCCGTGGAAGGCGTGTAAGAAGATTCGCCCTTGGCGCCATTTTTCCTTTCTTTGCGCAAATCAAAGTAGTAGCGCGGGTTTTTGGTCGACTCCATGCGCTGCCATGCGCGGTCGCTCACCGCACAGTACGCCAGCCCCGGCGGAACCATCACCGCTTTCTGTGATCCGCCGATAATCACATCAATACCCCAACCATCCACGTCAAAATGCGTGGTGCCCAGGCCGGTAATCGCGTCGATCACCAGCAGAGTGTCTGTCCCTCTCAGCACGCGCGCAATGCCTTCAACATCGTGGCGCACGCCGGTGGAGCTCTCCGTAGCCTGCATATAGACCACTTTGTGATCAGGCTTTAGCTGGGCACGAACCTGCTGCGGCGTGAGGGTTTCGCCATAAGGCGCGCGCAGGCTCTCCAGTTGGCAGCCGTAGGCTTTAGCCAACCCTTCCCAGCGTTCGCCGAATTTGCCTGCCGAGACCACCAGGACTTTGTCTCCCGGCGAAGTAAGATTTGCTACCGCGGCCTCCATGGCGCCGGTGCCGGAAGCGGTAAACATGACCACGTCATTTTTTGTCCCGACAAAGGTCTTCAGGTCGGCCAAGACGCGCTGGTAGAGAGCGCGAAACTCCGCTGTGCGGTGGTGCATGGTGGCTGCTGCCATGGCGAGCTGCGCCGATGGCAAAAGCTGCGTCGGTCCAGGGGTAAAAAGGCGGGCTTTGCGAATCATCATTCAGAATCCTGTCTTCAATCCGATACCAGATCAATCTTGGTGAAATCTTTAGGGCGGACAGAGTAGGTTTGTGTGCCGTGCCTCAACAGCACCATGCTTGCGGTTGGATCGTTGGCGTTTTGGACAACCAATAAAGCATCACCATCGGCAGTGAACTGCGGGGCCTTCGTCATCCATTGTATCTTTGCCAGATTGCTGTTGGGAACTCGCGCCAAAAAATCTATTTTGGGAAAAATGGCGTCATAAGCCACCGTGCCGTTGGCCACCATGCTGATGCGCCGCCTTCCTTCGTCATCGGCCAGCAGGTAGGCGGAATCTTCCGCTCTGCCCTGGCCACTGAAGTCGCCTGTAATGTGACCTGCGGGAACCAGGTTGTGCTCGCGCAGCGCCCGAAGCGCGGAGTTTGAGAAATCATCCGGTGTAACCACGCGCCAGCCTTGTAGCTGCTGTAGACGCGCTGCATCGGCCGGCATGATTCCGGAAGGTGGTGGCGGCGGCATTGCATTGGCATTCGCTGGATGGCTATACGGCTGCGTGAACAGCAATGCAACCAGGCAAATCAACCCTCCTGCCAGCGCGACGCGAACTGGCCAGCTGCTGCCACGCCGTGGCAAAGGATCAACTTTGATCCGGTCGGAGCCGGGCATCTCCTGCAAGCCCTTGGCTACGATCAACATTGATTGCAAATGGTCGAAGACATGGTTGGCGGTAAACGGGGGTATGGTGAGCTCGCTCAGCTCCATCGTACGGTCTTTCACCGAAAACCCGCTCTGGGTGGAGCAGCACAGCTGTTCCAGGCTGCCCAGCGCAGTGCTTCCTGCAGCAAGCATCTTGAATTCCACCGGATTGTCGCTGCGGGCATTGAAGCGACGATCCAGCGCTGCGCTGCCGGTGCGCAACAGCACCCGGCCTTCGCCGCCCAGTGTGGTCTTGGGCATCAGTGAAAATCCGAAGGTCGCCGGAACGCGCATCTGAATGTCCAGGCCGGGTCTATCCACTTTGTGAGAAAAGCGGACGATGGTGGGAAATCCGCCGTAGTGGCCGGCGATGACAACGTCACTTCCGTCGCGGTAGGAGTCGGTTTTCAGCAGGCCGGCCACTTGCAGCACGTCTGGCTGGATCGCCTTATAGCCGAGGAACACAGCAAAGCGGCGAACCCAGAACACGATGATCCCGACAATCCCGACAACAATAGCGATGTTCAGGATGAGGGCCAGGGGCTGCATTGCTTCTCCGGAGAGTTAGAAGCGATGATAACTTGTAGGTCGCGCGGGAATCAATCAGCGAAGGAGCAAGAGTTCCCCACAGCTTATAATTCTTCCATTCCATTGAGGACGTGACATGAGCATCAGCGAGCAGATTCAAAAAGACATGGTTGACGCGATGCGCAAACGCGAGGAGCTGCGCCTCTCCACACTGCGCATGGTCAAAGCGGCCATCAAGAATAAAGAAATCGACAAGCGTGCACCGCTCGACGACAAAGAAGCCCAGCAGGTGCTCAGCACGCTGATCAAGCAGCGTCGCGATGCCATTGAGCAGTTCACCAAGGGCGGACGCCAGGAGCTTGCCGACAAGGAAGCCGCCGAGATCAAGCTGATTGAAAACTACCTGCCCAAAGCCATGGGCGAGGAGCAGATCGCCGAAATCGTAAAGACCGTCATCGCGGAGATGGGCTCGCCCGGCATGAAAGACATGGGCACGGTGATGAAGAACGTGATGGCCAAGCTGCAGGCAACGGGCGCGCGTGTCGACGGCAAAGTTGTGAGCGAGTTGGTGAAGAAAAATTTAGCTGGCTAGATTTTTGTAAGTCCTGAACGCGCAAACCGAGTGTTCATCGTCCGTCCGGTTTTAGCACTCCTTTGGTCCTGCTGCCAAAGTGCAGGGTTGCCCGCGAAATTACTTGCGATTAAGAAACTAATCCGCCAATACTACCGTCATATCAATCAGCGTTCCCCAATTGCTGAAGTTTTCGTCCGGGTGGTGACGGTGATTTATCCCGGCCGCAAACGGCATTTGCGCGGAAAGGGGTATCGAGGTGATTCCTGAATCGAGTTCGTTGCAGAGGTTTTTCCAGGAGGTAGTTGAACGCAATTACGATGAAGTAGGCGTGCGCAGCTCGGAAGTGCAGGCCTATGTCGCCAACCTGCTTGCCGAGTTCTGCGAGGCAGAGACACTATACAAGATCAGGAATGCCGAAGGCCGTTGCTTGTGCGATCTGGGCGAGATGCTCCTGGAATCTGATCCGATTTATGGGCCAGCACCGTCCTTCGATCGCGAGCGCCAGGTACGCAAGCACATCGGTGATTACTCTCTCTTCTTTTCCGGCATGTTTCCCCAAGGTCTGAATCACTCGCGCCTCCGCCGTAGCCGCATGGAGGGCCTGATTGATTTCGTGAAGGCCGGCAAAGAGAGCTACTTTATCGTTTCGAAATTTGAGTACTTTGAGTACGCCAAGGTGGCGCCGCTCTTCCGCAAAATGTCACAGGAATTTGAACAACTGGTGTACGGCCTGAACCACGTCAAGAATGAACTGGAGGAGCTGCAGCATCCCATCAGCCGCCAGGCCCGCGAGTTCCTGATGTAAACGAAATCCAACGGCGTTATGAAAAGGGCACGCTGGCAGGCTTGGGCGTGCTCTTTTGCTTTTAACCCTGCTCTCTCGTATAAAATCTCTTCAAATCACTTCATCGAGCTAAACCATGGTTACTCGTCCATTACATTTTGTGACCCTGTCCGGTGTCCCGATCAACATTTCCGAACTCAAATGGCCCTTCCACGCCTCCACGTCTGGCTCTGACTGGTATGTGCTTCATGGCCGCGCCGACCTGCTTGGCAGTGAGGGCTTGCACGTGGAAGTCGCGGTGGGCCTCACCCAGACCATGAAGGACGCGCTGGGTTCGCTGGAGCCCGAGCACGCCGAAGGATTGGTGATCAACTCCATCCG
>DATBHX010000125.1:0-29082 GCA_036557225.1 Candidatus Angelobacter sp. | reverse complement strand
ATGAACAACAGGAAAAATGCGGTACGTGCGCGGGAGAAAGAAAGTGTCAGCATGAGTCGGTTCGCCTCAGGGGAAACGTTATCTTACAACAGCGAGCTGAGGCACATGTTCGAAGCCTATCTCGCCAAGGCTTTTTGGATTGCCTGGACCGCGTTCTCAATCTGCTTTTGTTCCGCGGCGCTCAGCCGACGGAGATAGCCGGCAAGGTATTTCACCCGGCGCTGGCGTCCCTGCTTGAGAATCTGCGCGCCTTTTTGTGTGGCCTCGATTACCACGGCACGACGGTCCTGCTGGTTGGTGCGGCGGCGAGCGAGGCCTTCTCTTTCCAGCGCATCGACAATGCGGCTCATGGTGGGAGGTCGCACCTGCTCCGCCCGCGCCAGATCATTGAGCGAAACCGGTCCGCCAAAAACAATGACAGAAAGCGCCGACAAGCGCGCCGGGCCGACACCGGTGGCGGCGTCCTGTGCGCGCACCAGGCGCAACAAGTGGATGGCGGTGGAGTGCAGCCGGTCCGCCAGTTCGTCTGTATTCGCCTTGCGGGCCATCAATTAGCTAGGCTAAATATTTTCTTGACAAAGGTCAAAGCCGAGGCATTTAATTAGCCTTGCTAATTATTGTTTGGGCTGACCGCAGGAGGAATTCATGGCTGACGCGATTCAGCTTTCCCGCATTTCGGCCGTCATGCTGGGCGTACGCGATATGAACCAGGCGATCGAATTCTATAAAGAGAAGCTGGGGCTCACACCGCTGATGCAGGAGCCGGCATTAGCGCTATTTCAGTGCGGTTCGGTGATGCTGGGGCTGAGTCGCGGGCATGTGAACCTGGCCCCGCACGTGGCAGGAGCAACGGAGATCGTCTTTGCTGTCGACAACGTGCGTGCCACGCACGCGGCGCTTTCGGCAAGGGGCGTTAGCTTCATGAACGAGCCACGCCAGGCCACGCCGACCGACTGGGTCGCGCACTTCAAAGATCCTGACGGGCATATTCTTTCCATTTTTGGTCCACAAGGCGATGGTCCATAAGGCAAGAGTCCAGAGAGACAGCCCTAGCGCTAACGATGGAGGAATTTGCGTCGCAGATCAGGCCAGAACTCATGCAGCAGATTCATTCCGGCATCGCGCAACAGGTCAAAGCTGACGGTGTTACTGATGGGGCGCATTCCCTGGCTCTGGCCGGGGACATAGAGATCGCTCAGGGCACGGGTTGCGGCGCCGCCAAGAATGCGCGAGGCGTTAATGGTCTCCCCGCCACTGTCACTGCGGGTGATGACGACGCGGCTCATGGAATAAAGAGCGCGCTTGAAGAACGGCAGGTCGGGATTGCGATAGTAGCGCGGGTCCTGTTTCAGCAACGCCGGAAAAAGAAATCTTTGGAAGAAAAC
Source organism: Candidatus Angelobacter sp. (assembly GCA_036557225.1). Lineage (GTDB taxonomy): Bacteria > Acidobacteriota > Terriglobia > Terriglobales > Acidobacteriaceae > Angelobacter. The sequence goes on along the minus strand of DATBHX010000125.1, from coordinate 27,697 downwards.
ATCGGTCTCGCTGGTGGCCAGTGCGATGCCGTAGTGCTGGCCCCAGCCCATCATGCCGGTTTCATACTCGGGATCATGGCGGCCCTTGGCGCGGTCCGCCACCACGTCGATCCCGGCATTCAGAAAGGTGCTGGGCGAGTAGGTGCTGTGCAGAAAGACATCGAATTTCTGCCGCGTGGTTAAAGGCTGCCACTCTGTCACCGCGGGATAGGGCTTGCCATCGATCACGCGGTTCATTTGAGTCTTGATGAGCGATTTCATCTGCTGCGGGTTCAGCAGCGACTTCATCTGTGCAAAATGCGGCCGTGGCGCCTCCGGAGCCCCAGCCAGAGAGCCGACCTGCAGCGGTTCGCCGGCATAGAGCTGCTGCGGCGGGCTCTGCGCCGCCGCTACAGCAAAAAACACGGCGACAACCAAACCGATTTTGCAGAAAGATCGCATACGCAAGGAACAGAAAGAAAAGATCGAACCTTACACGTTTAGAACTAAGGCGGGATGGAAGAGTTGCCGAAAGCTCGAAAAAATTGCAGCTCTGCCTGCATTTCTTATGCGCAGGACCGGCCGCGCCTTCATCTCCTTATTCCCTCGCAGCCGTTGACCAGGCTGGGGAAAGCGTGGCGCAAAATTTGTCTTGTGTTTACTGTACTATGTGTTATAGTACAGTAGTGATTCCGTTCCGAGTGCAATTCCGGCCAGGCGCTTCACTCTATGAGCAGGTGGTGTATGCGGCCAAGAAATCCATTGTCTCCGGGGGTCTCCGGGCCGGCGATCCATTTCCTTCCGTCCGCGCTTTAAGCAAAGAGCTCAAGATCAACCCCAACACCGCACACAAGGTTGTCATGCGCCTGGTGAATGACGGTCTGCTGGAGACGCTGCCGGGCATTGGCACGGTCGTCGCGCAGCTGCCGGAGGCGAGCAAGCAGGAGCGCACGCAGCTGTTGGGTACGGAAATCGAGCAATTGGTGGTGGAAGCGAGGAAGCTGGGGATCGAGCTGGACGAAGTGGTGGAGTCGATAGCGGCGCATTGGAAGCGCCTGGGCCCGCAAGAGAGCGAAACAGGAGGTCGCAAGCGATGAGCAGCGCGATCAAAACCGAACAGCTGAGCAAAAAATTTTGGACAGTGAAGGCCCTGCGTGAGATCAGCCTCGATGTCCCACAGGGGGCGATCTATGCGCTGGTGGGGCCGAACGGCGCAGGCAAGACCACGGCGATCAAAGTTCTGATGAACATTCTTGCTCCCTCCGGCGGGCAAGCGGAAGTGCTGGGCATAGACTCCAGCCGGCTGCGCGGCGATTTCTTTACCCAGATTGGCTACGTTTCAGAAAACCAGGAGATACCGGAGTGGATGCGCGTGGGCCAGTTCTTCGATTATCTGCGGCCTTTTTATCCGAACTGGGACCGCGAGCTGGAAAACGCATTGCTGCAGCAGATGGAGCTTCCGCGCGACCGCAAATTGAAGCATCTTTCGCGCGGCATGAAGATGAAGGCGGCGCTGGCCAGCTCGCTGGCGTATCGGCCGAAGCTGATTGTGCTGGATGAACCCTTTACCGGCCTCGACCCACTGGTGCGGGACCAGCTGATTGAGGGCCTGCTGGAGCGCGCCAGCGAAGCGACGATCCTGATTTCGTCGCATGACCTGGCGGAGATTGAGAGCTTCAGCAGCCACGTGGGCTATCTGGAGCAGGGAAGGCTGAAGTTCTCGGAAGAGATGTCGAGCCTAGCCAGCCGGTTCCGGGAAGTCGTGGTCACGCTGGCGCAGGCAACGGCGGTTCCGGCCAAAACGCCGGAGAGCTGGCTGCAGCCTGCCGCGGCAGGCGCGACGTTCCAGTTCATCGAGAGCCGGTTTGATCAGGAACGCACCAGTGCTGCGATCCAGCAAGCCTTCGGGCCGGTACGCGATGTGACCTATGCGCCTATGACTCTGCGGGCAATTTTTCTGGCCATGGCGAAAAGCAGCCGAGCTTCAGCTTAACGGCATAAAGGACCGAGATCGATATATGAGGCAGACGATTCATATTTTCAAGAAAGACCTGCGGCGGTTTTCCTGGGAGATCGCCGCGACACTGATTCTGCTGGGGGTGTATGCGTGGTGCCAGCCGGCGTCATGGCAGCCGTTGGATATGTTTTTTGCCGTGGGCGGCGGTTCGGCCTTCCTGCGTTATCAGGGATCGATGGTTCTCGGGCTTTTTCTTGTGGTGGCCTGGACGATTCTCCTGGTACGACTGGTGCAGGAGGAGTCGCTGGCCGGCGACAAACAATTCTGGGTGACGCGCCCCTATTGCTGGCCCAGTTTGCTGGCGGCCAAGGTCCTCTTTGTGATTGTGGTGGTCAACCTTCCGTTGCTGATCGTCCAGCTTGGTTTGCTGCGGGCTGCGGGGTTCGCTCCATTCCATCATCCTGATGTTTTGCTCTTCATCAACCTTGGTCTGGACGCGATCTTTTTGCCCTTTGCCGCGCTGGCGGCCATCAGCGGCAGCCGTACGCAGCTGACGCGCGTGGCGATTGTGGCGCTGATCCTGATGATCGCATGGCTTGCGCTCGGTTCGTCAGGGTTTTCCGTTTCCTGGCATGGGACGCGGGCGTGGAGTTGGTTGGGAGAGGTAATACTGTTCGGAGTTCCTCTGGTGGTGATTGTGCGGCAATATGCGTGGCGAAAGACCGTGCAATCGCGCTGGATATTGCTGGGCGGAGCGCTGGCGCTGGTGCTGCTAAGCGCTGTTGAACCCAAGAGCACGCTGAACGAAGCCAAGTACCCGGTCGTCAGCAGCCAGAACGCCTACATTCAATTGCATATGGAGCGTCCGCCGGAATCGCAAACACCGCGGCCGATCTTGACGAAAGCGCTTACCCAGGCGGACCGCTATGTCGCGATCGATCTCGACCTGTATGGAGACGAAGTGGCGGACGGCAGTGTGGTCGAGGGGAATGCCGTTCGAGTTACGCTGCAGGCGGCTGATGGAACGCAATGGGATTCCGGCTGGGAGCGTGTCTTCAACGTCATGGAACATAATCAGCCGGGAACCGAGACGTCGCCGCCCGTGCGGGATACGCGCCGATTCAATGCGCTGTTTCTGGTCGACAAGAACTTTTTTGATCGTTACAAAGACGCGCCTATCTCAGTTCATGTGACGGCCGCGGCAACGCTTTTCCGCGACCATGCTGAACCCATCGATGAGAGCGAGGGAAGTCTCATATTGCCCGGCATTGGATTCTGCAGAGCTACAGAGAGGCCGGTCAGTTTGTACATGTATACGTGCCGCACCGACAGGGCCTCGATTCCCTTACTTGGGATTACCTCGCGCCGGTTCAGGAGCTGCCCTGCGAGCCCGGATGAGCTGCTGCGGCCTCCGGACCAGAGCACGGCCTGGACCGGAGGAGGAGAGACGATTGAGAGACTTAGCCCGGTGCTGACCTTCACTCCTTATTTGCAGCGCGATGAGACTAAGCCGCAATCGTTTGCGCCGTGCAATGACGCGCCGTTGCTCTTTCGCCAGCCGGAAGAGGTGCGAAAGTTCCGCGTGGAAAAAGACTTTAAAGATGTGAAGCTCGCGGATTTTGTCCGCCAGCTTTGAGGCTGATGTCTTGAACGGTCCGCGAGCGCAATCAACGTGCTAGCGTGCGGCTACCGGCGTGGCCGCATTCACCGCGCGCCGGATCGCCTGGGCTGACAGTTCGATATCCTTTTCTGTCGTTGACCAATTCGAAACCGAGATACGCATGGCAACCATGTTGTGCCAGGTAGTGCCGCCGAGCCAGCAGGTGCCGTCCTGCTGCACGTTCTGGATCACGGCGCGGGTGACGTCATCCGAGTTACAGAAGCGGACGAGCACCTGGTTCAGGACAACGTCATTCAAGATCTCGACGCCGGGATGCAGGCGCAGCAGATCGGCCATCTGACGGGCACGGGCACAGCCGCGCTCGATCATCGCGCGAGCGCCGCTGCGGCCCAGGTGCTTGAGAGCCGCATAGACGGTAAAGCCGCGGGCGCGCCGTGAGAATTCGGGAGTCCACTCGAATGGGTCGCGTTCCTTGTCAGACTGCACGAGGTAGGCCGCGGTCACGGTCATGGCGGCCCGATGCGCTTCCGGATGCGCGCAGACGATCAGGCCGCAGTCGTAAGGGACGTTGAGCCATTTGTGGCCGTCGGTAGCCCAGGAGTCGGCGCGGTCCGCGCCGGCGACAAGGTGTTTGAGCTCGTCGCTCACCGCGGCCCAGAGTCCGAAAGCGCCATCCACGTGCAGCCATGCACCGGCATCGCGTGTGGCGGCGGTGATCTCCAGCAGAGGATCGAAGGCCCCAGTATTCACGTTGCCGGCCTGAGCGCAGACGATGGTCGGGCCGGAGCAAGTTTTGAGCACGCGGGTAAGTTCAGTAGCGACCATTCTTCCTTGGTCGTCAGTGGGAACGTGCTTGATCGAGCGTGTGCCCAGGCCAAGCATGCGCAGCGCTGTGTGAATCGTAACGTGGGCTTCTTCGCCGAGAATGATGTTGATTTTGGGTGAGCCGTTGAGGCCGTCGAGTTCAACGTCCCAGCCAGCCTGGCGCAGAACATAGTGGCGGGCGGCGGCGAGTCCGGTGAAGTTGGCCATGCCGCATCCGGTAACAAAGCCAACGCTGGCGGTGCGCGGCAAACCCAGAAGCTCGAGCAGCCAGGCAGCGGCAGCTTCTTCCACTACGGAAGCCGCGGGAGAGCTGGCGTAGAGTCCGGCGTTCTGGTCCCAGACAGAGGTGAGCCAATCGGCAGCGGTAGCGACGGGGAGGCTGCCGCCGATCACGAATCCGAAATAGCGCGGACCGGTTTGTGAAACCACGCCCAGCTCTGTGGTGCGAGCGAGCTCGGCGATCACCTTTTCGGCGTCCTGGCCGTTTTCCGGCAGAGGCTCGCCTGCACCGTAAGCGCGACGCAATTCGGCAGGCGTGATGCGAGGGAAGACGGGCGAGGAATCGCGGCGGTCGTAATAGCCGGCGGCGAGATCGACGACTTGATTCAGCAGGTTGTGATGGCTCACTAGAGGACTCCGGATGGGGCAGATGGTGATTCGATTGCGGGATTTGGGAATGCGATGCAATCAATTCAACAGGCTCCGTGAATGAAGGATGGGGAACACTCCGGAGATTGCGGGGAAAGTGATTTGTCATTCGTCCGCAGGCGAGGGCACCTCTACCCCAGTAAGCCAAAACCGGGCTTTCTGGGGACCCCGGCGCCTGCGCTCCACAAGTTGTATTGATTTGCGAATCGAAGCCGGGCTGGTGACCAATACGTGCACAGGCAAGAGTGCCTGTGCCACAGAAGCAAAGCTATCCCATGCTATCGCTGTTTTTTAACAATACGTATGACTTGCCAAGCATAGACTGCGAGTAAGGAACTTCAGGTCGATAGGCGGGTTCTAAGGCTTTCGTAACCCTGTTTAACCAATGTATTCACCCGTTTGACGTGAGCAGTTTGAGGTGTTACGGTCAAGAGTTAACTGATAGAGGCGGTTGACTTTGCAATGATAAATTCAATTTCTCTAATGCTCCTGATGTTGAAGCCGGGTTTGCCGGTGTTTTCATCTTCCGGCGTGGCTCTTTCTGCTTTTGCGGTCGGCGGAGAGATCATCAACCTGATACGGCAGACGGGCGCCGTGGCGCAGGTGGTTCTGGTCATCCTTCTTATATTCAGCATCATGTCATGGTCAGTGATTCTCACGAAGTGGGGCACGCTGCAGCGAGCGCGAGCGCAGAGCGGACGCTTTCTGCGCGCCTTCCGCAAAGCGCAGCGGCTGCAGGATGTTGCTGCCGTCTCTGACCAGTTCAAGCCGAGTCCGCTGGTGGCCGTGTTTGACAACGCCTATGACGAGCTTCGCCGCCAGGGCGATACCAATATTCCCGCGGTGCAGCGTGCGGCGCAGATCGCCAGCTCAGAAGAGCTGACACGGCTGGAGCGGCGGCTGCCATGGCTGGCGACGACGGGCGCGGTGGCGCCGTTTATCGGATTGTTTGGCACGGTGTGGGGCATCATTGACGCGTTCAACGGCCTGGGCACGGAAGGCTCGGCCACACTGCGCGCAGTGGCGCCGGGAATTTCTGAAGCGCTGATCACCACGGCGTTCGGACTGTTTGCCGCGATCCCGGCGGTGATCGCCTACAACCAATTTACCCACCGGCTGCGCGAGTTTGGCGCGCGCATGGATGATTTCACCATGGAGATGCTGAACTTTATTGAACGCACCATCGGGGTGACGACGGGAGTACGCTGATGGCATTCACGAGCAAAAACGGGCGGACAGAGACTTCGCTTTCGGAGATCAATGTAACGCCGTTTGTCGACGTGGTGCTGGTGCTGCTGATCATCTTTATGGTGACGGCGCCGGTGCTGCAGTCGGGCATTGAAGTTTCCGTTCCCAAGACCAAAGTAGTAAAAGAAATTTCTGAAGAGCGCGTGGTGATTTCCATCACCAAGGGCCAGGAAGTCTACATCGACAATGAGCATGTGCGGCTGGACCAGATCAATGACGCGTTGCACAGGAAGATTCGCGATCCGCGCGGCCAGTCAGTGTATGTGCGCGCCGATGAGAACGTGGCCTTTGGCGCTTTTGCCACGGTGATGAGCGCGGTGAAGTCCGCGGGGATCACGAACGTGAGCATTGTGACGGAACCGATTCAGCCGGGGAAGAAGTAGAGGGGAACCGGTTCGCGTTGAAAGAGTTTTCTTTTTTAAACACAAGGTCCCTCGGGGCTACTCGCCCGCTGATGACAACGCGGGCTCGCTTTACGCCCGTCGGGATGACGAGATTTTTCATGGGGGCAATGAAATCTCCCATGAGACTGCACTCTAAGGCAGGAAGCAAGCGGAGCTGAATGGCCTACGTTAGAGCCAACATGTTTTATGAGCGGGAGCAGTGGAAGAAGCCGCTGCTCGTCTCCGTGGGATTCCATGGAGCGTTGGTGCTGGCGATTTTGGTGCTGGGCTACGTCCTGGCGCCGCATGGGACTTCAAACTGGGGAGCAACCGGCGAAGGTAGCGCGATCCATGCGGATGTAGTCGCGTCAATTCCGCTGCCGCATACGGAAGAGAGCCCGAACATCGTGGCCAACGAGAGCAAGGGCGTGACCCAGACGGTACCGCAGCCCAAGCCGGTGGAGACCGAAGACGGCATATCGATCCCGGGAAAAGTTACCAAGCCCAAGACGATTGACAAGCCACAGACCCAAGAGCGAGTGCAGCCGCGGCCCACGCCCACACCGGAGCAGACAGCTGTTGCGTACGGCGAAGGCGGGCCGGTGAGCGGGCCTTACGGGAACTTCAATACGACAAGCACCAAGGGTGGCTTCAGCATTCAGAATGCTGACTTCGGCGCGCAATTCGGCTGGTATGTGCAGAACGTGAACCGCGTGGTTTCCAATGCCTGGTATCAGGTAGAAGTGGACCCGCGCGTGACCAATGCCAAGCGGGTGTACCTGCTGTTTGATATTGATCGCAACGGCAGGCCGAGCAACGTTCGCTTTGAGCAGCGCAGCGATATTCCTTCACTGGACCAGTCGGCGATGCGCGCGCTGCAGAGGATCGATACGTTTGGGCCGCTGCCGCCTGGATATCGTGGCGACAAGGTTTCGGTTGAGTTTTGGTTTGACTATCACAGGTAAAGGCGAACTCATGTTGAGAAAAACGGGATTATTGTTCTTGTTTCTCCTGCTGCTCCTGCCGCTGACGCAAGCCATAGCGCAGGACTGGATTCGCACCGGCACAAACCGCGGCGCCCCGATCCGGCTGGCCGTGCCGGATTTTAAACCTTCGGGAAGCGATCCTCAGAACGCGCCGCTGCTCTCGGTGTTCAACGACACGCTGTGGAGCGACCTGGACAACGCCGGCATTTTTGACATGGTCGCCAAGAGCTTTTATCCGGCCGCGCAGCCGGGCCAGCCGAGCGAGATGAAGCTTGATGCCTGGGGCAACGCGCCGGTGAACGCGGCCATGGTGGCCTTCGGGAACCTGGGCGTGAACGCGGGCAAAGTCGACGTACAGGGCTGGCTGTTTGACGCCAAGAACGCGAGCTTCCCGCAGGTGCTGGGCAAGCAATATAGAGAAGATGCCACGCCGGACAAGGCAAGGCTGATCGCGCACCGCTTTGCCGATGAGATCATCTTCCGGTTGGGCGGCGGAATTCCGGGGATCGCCGAGAGCCAGATTTATTTTGTAAGCCTGCGCAGCGGCACGAAAGAGATTTGGTCAATGGACTACGATGGCGCGAACCAGAAGCAGATTACCAAGCTGGGGTCGGTGGCGCTGTCGCCGCGGATTTCACCGGATGGTTCGCGGCTGGCGTTCAGTGGTCTGACGCATGATTCGTGGCAGATCCTGATGTATTCGATGGACCTTGGGCGGACGGTGGCGTTCCCGCGTTACAGTGGGGACAATTTTTCTCCCGCATGGTCGTCTGATGGAACTAAAATCGCATTTTCATCCTCCATGCACAGCGGGCTGTCAGAGATCTTTGTGGCCGATGCGTCGGGAGCGAATGCGCGCCGGCTGAGTACGGGCAAAGGTGATGTGTCGCCGGTGTTCAATCCGAAGACCAATGGCCAGATTGCCTGGGTAAGCGGTCGAACGGGACTGCCCCAGATCTACGTGATGGACGCCGACGGCAGTAACGTGCAGAAGATGACCGACCAGGGCTATGCTGTTTCGCCGGCGTGGTCGCCGAACGGGTTGCTGCTGGCATTTTCCTGGGTGCGAAACTATGGGCCGGGCGTTCTGGGCGGGCAGGATATTTATCTGATGGATATCGCATCACGACAGATCGTACAATTGACGCACGACGGCGGGCGCAACGATTTCCCGTCGTGGTCTCCGGATGGACGGCATATCGTTTTTCAATCCAATCGCAGTGGCACGGAGCAGATCTGGAGCGTGCTTGCCGACGGCACGCACCTGCAGCAGCTCACGCGCCAGGGCCGGAACAGCCAGCCCAACTGGAGTTTTAAGTAAATCATTGGTACCGGGCACGTAATACACATTTGTTTCAATTCTTGGAGGACATGAGGTGAACAACAGCAAGAGACTTTTGATACAAGTCCTGGGGGTGCTGTGTTTGTTGATGGTGGTGAACGGCTGTCACGGTGGAAAAACAACCCCACCACCACCCCCGCCGAAGGCGACAGCGCCGACCGCGACGCTATCTGCCAATCCGACTCAAATTGAGCAGGGACAGTCGGCCCAGCTGCAATGGAGCACAACCGACGCGACCGACGTTGCACTCGACGGCAACAAGGTTGATCCCAGCGGATCGCAAACCGTCTCGCCGACGCAAACCACCACGTATCATTTGACGGCCAAAGGCGCGGGCGGAACGCAGGAAGCCACGGCGCAGATCACCGTCGCCGCGAAACCGACGCCAACGCCAACTCCGGCGCCCACTCCGCCGCCGGTCACCGACGAACAGCTCTTCAACCAGAACATCGCTGACGTTTTCTTCGACTATGACAAAGCCGATCTGCGTCCCGATGGCGCCGCCATGCTGGCACGTGCAGCACAACTCATCAAGCAGAAGGGCTGGCGTGTACAGATCGAAGGCAACGCTGACGAGCGCGGCTCCACTGAATACAACCTGGCTCTCGGCGAGCGCCGTGCGGATGCCGCCAAACAAGCACTGCTTTCGGCCGGCGTAAGCGCTGACTCGCTCAAGACCATCAGCTACGGCAAAGAGAAGCCACAGTGTACTGAATCCAACGAGGAGTGCTGGCAGAAGAACCGCCGCGCCCACTTCACGTTGCTGAAATAAACCCAAACCAAGCCGGGCGGGAGGCATCCCGCCCTCACCCAACCGGCCAAAACCGGGCCTGCTGGGGTTCCCGTCCGGCTTATCAACTTAGGTTCGCGGCAGATCGCCGCTTTGCAAGCCTCCCTTTTCTGGTGCAAACTTAAGAGCAGCGCCTCCTCCGTCAACGGAAAGAAAATTCTGCAGGATCAGCAGCCATTCTGCATCTAACGAGTTGAAAAGCTTATGAAGAAACACAGCCTTACTATTCTGTTCGCTCTGCTGGTTTTTGCGATGTGCGGCGGTCCGTCCGCCCGCGCCGCCGATACCAAGTCGCAGCTCATCCAGATCCAGACGCAGCTCCAGCTCATGCAAGACAACATGGAGCGCATGCGCACCACCTTTGACGAGCGCATGGGCGTAATGAAAGACCTGCTCACCCAGCAGATCGATAACGTCAACAAGATGGGTGTGACGGTCCAGAACCTGCAGAAGACCCTGGGCCAGCAGACCACCGACGCCGGCAGCAAGGTCGACCAGATTTCCGGACAGGTACAGGCTCTGCACGATGCGGTCGACGAACTCAAAGCGCGCCTCGCCAAGGTGAGCAAGCAGCTCGACGACATGCAGACGGCGCAGCAGAACCTTCCCAACCAGCCGCTCGTCGGACAGCCAGGCTCATCTCCCGGACCAGGAGCCACCAATGTTCCCGCGGCCCCGCCGGCCGACCAGCTCTATAACGACGGCCTGCGCGATTACAACGCCAACAAGAATGATCTGGCCTCACAGGAATTCACGCAGTATCTGCAGGTCTATGGCAATACCGATCTCGCCGGCAACGCGCAGTTCTATCTGGGTGAGATCGCGTATCGGCAGCAGAATTTCAACGGCGCCGTAGCGGCGTATAACAAGGTGCTCGACCAATATCCGGGTGGAAACAAGGCAGCGGCGGCGCAGCTGAAGAAAGGCTATGCTCTGCTGGAACTGGGCCAGCGCGATGCCGGAGTGCAGGAGCTGCGCAGCCTGATCAGCCGCTATCCCAAGAGCCCTGAAGCACTGCAGGCGCGTGATCGTCTTACCAAGCTGGGGGCCGCCGGCGCGGCCTCCAAGCCGGCCCGTCCTTCACCTAGCCACCACTAAACGCGTCGCCTCTTTGACCAGCTTCGTCTCACCGGCTTTGCTTCGTCTCTTCGATTTTCAACTTACTTCGTCTCTTTTGTTTTCAACTCTTCGTCTCTTTCACCTTCAGCTCCAGCCCCAGCTTGCGCAGACAATAACGGATCTCCTGCGCCACCTCCGTCAGCCGCATGCCTTCTTGCACCATCAGCTTGCACGAGATCGCCGTGCGGTTCTGCGTATCCGGGCCAAGATCGTAGTTCACGCGGCAATACTGGCACTCTTCATTCCAGCAGAACTTGCCGTAGGAGACGTCTTCCGGAGAGAGATATTGCAGGGCGCGCAGCAGCATGTTGCCGGCAGGAACTTCAAATTCCTTGCCGCCGATCGTAATCTTTACCAGCTTGTCATACGGACGATACAGCGGTCCCGGAGTGGACATGGGTTGATTCTAAATGATTGGCTGGGCGACGCTGACACGAGCAATGGATCAGTCGCCAGACTGACCCATTGTTTCTCGCATCGCACATTCCGCAGTGACGAGAGAGCCAGTCCCCACCGATCTCCCGCCCCACTTGTGGCCAGACCGCTCTGGTAAAGCATTCGAGCGGTTCTGGTAAATAAGACCCACAGGGAAGGGAAAAGTTGTGCGCGGGAGCAGGGAGCTTACGTGCTCTGTTAGGTGAAGAACACCGCTACCATCTGTCATCCTGAGCGCCGCGCGAGTCCCGCCTTGCGGGATAAGCGCAAGTCGAAGGACCCCCGAGAACGCATCCTTTGCCATGCCGTCATAGGGAGTTCTACCGAAGCCCTTGACTTTCGTTGGATTTTCGCCTATGATGTTTAAGCTCGACCGAGAGCGGCGTCGGGGAAGAAGGCAGTTCTTAGTATTAGTTTTTAGTACTTAGGAAAAGCCAACTCCAAACGGCCAGCATCTTCAGAAGGCATCCGCCAGGGCATCGCAAGGCTTCACGCCGGTTGGCCTGTGCCTCCAATCCACAATACTAAAAGTGTGTCGGCAGGAATCGCCGAAGACTACCTCAGCGGCTAAAGCCGAGAAGAGTATTGTGACCTGAACGCAGGCCTAAAGGCCTGCTCCACCCTGTTGTGGATACAGCAACATATGAGCCACCCAAGCGGGTGGCTTTTCTTTTGCCCAAACACATTCACGGAGATAGTCATGTCCAAAGAAGAGATCCTCAAGGCGATCCAGGCGTGCGCGAAGAAGCTGGGACGCAATCCAACGTTACGAGATCTGCGGTTGGCCGGAATCACCGGGACACAGTTGTACCGGAAGCTGGGCAACCTGAAGAAGTCGCTGACGGCGGCGGGCCTCAAGGCAGATGGGCCGGGGTTTTCCGTGGACCGGGCAGAGTTGCTGCTGGATTGGGCGGCCACGGTACGCAAGCTGGGCAAGATCCCCACGGCGAAAGTGTATACGCGGGAAGGGAGTTTCAGTGTGACCCCTTTCTTCCGCAGATTTGGGAGTTGGCAAGGAGTGGGGCAGGCGTTCCGGAAGTTTGCGGTGGACGCGAGGATCGAGAAGCAATGGAAAGATGTGCTGAAGCTCATCGGCGAACACGAAGAGTGGCGGATGAAGCCGAGCAAGGTCCAGGAGCGGAGAAGGAGAGCGCCGTTACTGAAAGGCCGCCCCGTCTATGGCGATCCGCTGCTGCTACCGGGAATGCATCACGCGCCCATCAACGAAGCCGGTGTCATGTTTGCCTTCGGCGTGCTGGCCCGTCAACTCGGTTTTATAGTCAAGCGCTGGCAGACCGATTTCCCCGACTGCCTGGCTGTACGCGAGATGGCCAAAGGCCAGTGGCAGGACGTAAATGTAGAGGTGGAATTCGAGAGCCGGAACTTTCTGAAGCACGGCCACGATCCGAAGAAGTGCGACGTGATCGTCTGCTGGGTGCACAACTGGCCGGAGTGTCCGGAGTGGATTGAGGTGGTGGAGTTGAGGAAGGTGGTGGGGGGGATGGGGTGATCGGGAGATCGCGCGTGATCGGAAGACTGGGAGTCGCGGAACCCCGAGCATGAGTCCTCCCCGTGCCGGTTGCGGGAGTTCTTCCCCAGGTCTCAAGCAGGTATCAACACGAATTTACGTTCAAAAAGTCGGCGACAAGTGATAGGGTTTGAGTACAAAAGAACATTGCAGTTCGCTTTTTGTTCGTTAATGAGCTAAAATCAGCAGAGAGCGCGGAGGCAAGCCAAGTTATGGCGCTGATTCTCATTTATTTCTTACTATGGGCAGCTCTGCTCGTGACAATCATCGGTTCCTTGCGTTTTAGATTGCCTCCAACTGCGATCATCGGTCAAATCAGCGGCTTTATCGGTTTAAGTGCAGCCCTCCTACAGAATCTCTCTAAACACAGTTTGCCTGTTTACTTTTGGATCCAGCGTTTACGCTTGCGATTCAGTTGGGGCGCGGTTACTCGATGGACATTCGCGGCACGCTTTGACGGCGATTTCGGTCAGGATTGTCTGGCCGAAGTTATTAGTTTCTTGTGTGATCCCAAGACTTTCTCCATGCAAGTGCGAGTTGAGTCCCATAGTAGCCGGCAGGCCATTGTGACAATTGATGGGTCTTTGGTTCTAACTTTTTCTTTAGAGCTCCAGGAGTTCTCAGAGGCCAATTTGGCAGGCGGTGAGGATAAAGCCCATTTTACCGTAGTCTCCCGCGTTCTTGAGCTGCCCTATCGCTATTCGGTTGAGAAAATTCAGAGACAGATCGTGCCTTTGCTCACTGTCTTAGCAGCGAGGTTATCTGCGGCACACAGCTCATTCGAACTTGACGTCGAATTTCGTGGAAAAAACCCATTTTTCGAGGTCTATATAGCCCATCTGAAGCCCGAACAAATCGATGACTTTCGGGTTACCCTGCATGTAGATTCTACTTCTCCAACCCGCAAAGATAGAGTAGAAATAGCTTCAAAGCATGTTCACATTACCGCCACTAGCACGGATTCGCTCACTCGTTTAGCTAGCGATTTCATCCTGTTATCGCCGGACGTGAAGGTGCTCTTAGGAGCAAGTACGTAATGCCTAAGTCGTACAAGATCTGCCCTGTTTCCCGCTTCGATGTCGAAAGATTTAGCGATAACCCTTACAAACTCAAGCAGCAGCTTGTCATTGCTGACGTTCCTCCCCCTCCGGAAACTCTCATCAGAAAATCCTCAGATGGCCTCAGATTGGAAGATTTCAGTTCGTTTATCGTCGAACATGAGCGAGTTGTAAGGCAGTGGGGCCGTATCAATGACACAAGATTTTCGGAGTTCATACGAAAGGGCGAGATATCCGCGTATTTTTCTCAGGCTCGCGAACTCCTGCTTCTATGCGGCAAGAAGGATGACATTCTGGACTTTTGTCGCGTAGCGGCCAGTTCTCACGAAGTGTCATTTTCTACAATAAGCATCGATATGAAGGCGTTATTGGCTAAGTTACAAGATGTTCGACTCGTGTGGTTCAAATATGATGACACGGTAATACATGCGTCGGCACTCGCTGGCCAACATATCGAGACCACGCGTCCCTTCAAGGAGGCCCGTGAACAGGGAGATATTTCCACTCTCTCGTTCTATCTGGAAGACTCGGTTGGGATTGCGCATCCAATTCTGGTGACCAGCGACGGTGCAATCGTTCTGCAGGCGAACTATGCGGAGAAAGCAGCGGAAATCGAATTGGTTTTACGGGTGAAACAGGCACTTTTGGATGGCATTTACTCCGTCGTTCAAAATCGCCGGAAGACGAATGCGGCACGCTAGTTCGCTCGCTCCGCGTATTCAGTAGCGTTATGTCTATGCACCCAATCGCACGGGGAGTGGCCGAAAGGAAGACATGGCACGACTTGGAATGTCATTAGAGCCGCGTTTATCGCAGTTGTGTGAACTATGCCAACAGGAAATTCTTTCGGGCCGCCAGTTCCCAATCAACGCACTATCTATTGAGGGTTATGCTATGTGCCCACAATGTAGGCAGCCTGTCAGCGCGGCAAAGCAACGCGACAAAAATTATCTCCGCGAATGGGAGCGATTTAGGAACGGATTGAAGTTAGATTTGTGAGAATTATCGGTGCCCAGGCTTTAGCCTTCTACTCCGTTTACACGAGGGCTGCCTGATGCTTGCTGCTGCGATCTGGCTTTTGTGTTCAGCTTCGCAAGGGTGGGATTCTATGAAACACTCCATCCTCTAACCGATCGTCCTGCCTCTGCGGATGTCTAAAAATAGGGGATAAGCGCCAAGGAAATAATCGCTTGACATCGCCCCGATCTATCTGCAATGGTATGTGCAGAATGAAAAACCTTTCGACTCATCAGGTGGCAAAACAACTCGGGCTGGACGCTGCTACCTTGAGCCGATACATCAAGGCAGGAAAAATCACCGCTCCGCCTGAGACCATGGCCGGAGGAATCAAACTTCGCCTGTGGAGCGAGAGCGACATTGAACAATTGCGGAAGGAACTGCCCAAGATCGCGAATGGCAGGAAGACGAGGTACAAGAAGAAGCAATCAGCAGTCAGCGGTCATCAATTAGCTAAAACAAAGACGCAGGCGAGGACGCCTGCGGTCCAAAAGAAGTCTCGTAAACCCAAGAAGAAGTAAAAAACTAAACCGACGGGCAGCGCCCGGTGGTCTAAACACCGAACGCGCCCTAACCGCAGTACACCTGCACGGAGGCAGGCAGACCATGGCTGTTCACAAAGGTATACGCTCCAAATCTTCCCCGCAACCTCAGCCCCAACACGCGAAAGGCGCGCGCGTTGGGGGCCCCGCGAAGCGCACAAACCCCACAACTCAACCCCAACCCGCGAACGGCAACCGCCCGCGCGACCATCAGAAGAAAGCCGAGCTGTTCAAAACTTTCGAGCGGCTCAATCATGGATATGGGACGGCCCTGGCGGCGCTGGACCGTCTCCGGGCCAAAGACCGGTTGCCGGGGAAGCGGGTGTTTCCCATCGAGTGCCTGAATGATTTTCGCAATCGGACGGAGATGCTGCGCGCGCTGGCGAATCGCGATCTATTGCGATTGCTGGCCGGGCATGAGGAGTGGGAGGTGGAAAGGTATTCGTCGCCTTGATGGCTGAGGAGGGGATTTTCGTGAGAACTCCCTGATGCGGCATAGTGGAGGATGCATTCTCGGGGTCCCTCCACACGCCCTCGCCGCCTACGGCGCTCGGCCTCGGTCGGGATGACAGGAGCTGAGAGTGTGGAAGAGGAAAACACAAGGTCCCTCGGGCCTACTCGCGCGCTGATGACTACGCGCGCTCGCTTAACGGCCGTCGGGATGACGAGCCTAGTAAATCAAAAAGGCGTCCTTCTGCGGGACGCCTTTTTTCCTGAACTTTGCGATCGAATTAACTAACTTGAGCTCGACCAACTAGCTCAAAATCGCCAACGCTACTGCTGCACGCCCACTCCCGGCTTTTCCGCGGAGCCACTAACAGTAGTGGCGCGGGCGGCGAAGAAGTTGTGGTCGTAGAGAGCGCGGTAGAACTTGCCCGAGATCTCGGCGGCTTTGGGGCCGAAGGTCGGACGGCCGCCCTGGAGGAAGACCACGGTCACGATGTGTCCGTACTCGGTCTTGGCGTAGGAAGCGAACCAGCCGAAGCGGGTCCCGTCTTTGGAGCAGGTGCCGGTCTTGCCCAGGATCTGCTCTTCACTGAAGTTGAGACGCAGGCTGCGGGCGGTGCCGTATTCCACGGCGCCCATCATGCCTTCTGCAAGGTCAGGAATGAGCGGGCCGATATCGAGCTGGCGCTTCACCCGTGGCTGGAAATTGATGATGTCGTCCGCCGAGGTGGGGTGCTGGAGGTAGAAGAGCGTGCCGCCGTTGGCGACGGCCGAGACCAGCGCGCCCAGTTGCAGTGGCGTCATGGAGATGCTTTCGCCGAAGCTGCACATCTTGCCCACACCGCCGAGCTTGGCGGCGAGTTCATGGTCGGGGAATTCGCCGAGCTGCTCGCCCTGGATGTTGTATCCGGCAAGCTCGCCCAGGCCGAACTGGTGTGCGTACTCGCTGACCTTGTCAAAGCCGAGGCGGCGGCCGACAGCCTCAAAGTAGGCGTTGTTGGAGTGGGCCAAAGCTTCGGTAAGGTTCATCTGCGAGCGGCGGCCGAGAACGATCTCTTCTTCCCGGGTAATCACTTTTTCACTCAGACCGGCCAGAGCCACGGCGACCTTGATGGTGGAGCAGGGCTGCGCGCCTTCGCTCAGCGCCAGCTTCTGGTTGACCATGGCAAGGATGCGTCCGTCTGTGGGGTCAATGGCGACGACGGTGCCGTTCATGTTGCCCAGCGCGTCGATTGCGGCCTGGCGGACGATGGGATCTTCACCTTCAACGATGTCGCCTTCGGCGGTGTCGTCAGAAAAGGAGTGGCCGGTGAAGCGCTCAACATAACGATGGCGGCGCGACCGGGTGCGCAGCGCGACGGTCTTGACGCTCGCTGACTTTGTGGTGGCGACAGCGGCAACGGCCTTCGCGGAGGTAACTTTCGCGCTGGTGGCTTTGGCGGAAGTCTTGGCGGCAGCAGCCTTGGCACCGGCCGTCTTGGCCGCAGTAGCCTTGGCCGAAGTCGAGTGGGCGGCGGTGCGGCGTTGTGCAGCGCGATGGTGGCGCAATCGAGCCAGGCGTTTCTGGGCGCGAGCGTTCTCGGTTACGTGTCCCGCGGTCTTGGATTTCGAAGTGGTGTTGGAACTGGCTGGTGCGGCGAAAATAGCCGAAGAAAGAATAAAGGATACAACTGCGACGAAGAGGATCCGGAGCCGAAATGTCATGAGGGTCGCGACCACCTACTAAACCGGGGAAATTATTGTTGCCTTCGGATTTGCGGCTGCCGGCCAGCTGAACTACGCATATCGCGCCGAAAATCCTCTTATTTCCGATAGTAAGGGATGTTTACTATCAGGGCAACGCTAAATTCGCCTAAATACGAAGTAAGTACCTTTCTTCTCAACTAAAGTTGCAGCTTCTCCGCCTAAGAAAGAAGATGCCGGTACCTGGCGCGGAGTTGGGCTGCAGATCTTTGTAAAGTCACGAGGGCCACGGGGGATAAAGCCCCTAATACTATTAACCCTAGGTCCAGGCAATTGGTTTTGTGTTAATTGCAGATTAAAAGTTTTAATTTTTGGGAAAATGCCGCCAACATCTTGTTGGCGGCAGCAGGACAGCGTGCAGATTTGGTTGGGCGACGAAGGCTTCCTTCGGCGATTCCAGGTGTGAGCTGGGCCAGCCGGCTCAGCTCTCGGCCTGGTTAGTTCACCTCGCCACGCTTGCGGATGAAGGCCGGGACATCGAGATCGTCGTGCTCAACGGCGGTCTTGATGGACTCGGTCATGGTTGCCAGGTTTGGATTTTCGCGCGACGGTGCAGCCATTCGCGCAGGCGGAGCAGATTGCGCGGCCGTAGCATGAGCGATCACGGAACCGTGCGGGACGTGAGGTATATGCGTTGCATTCACGGCCCGGGGAGCTGCCGCGACCGGTTGCTGCACCTGATAGGCCGACGCGGTGCGGGCGTTCGAGATCGCTGCCTGAGCCGCGGTCACGACGCGGTCTTTGCGCGCCGGGGCATCGTTCTTAAAGCCCGTTGCTATCACGGTGATCTTGAGATCGTCTTTCAGTTTCTCATCCAACACGGCGCCAAAGATGATGTTGGCATCCTCATGCGCGGCGGATTGAATGATGGTGGAGGCTTCATTCACCTCAGCCAGCTTGAGCGACGACGATCCGGTTACGTTGATCAGGATGCCGCGCGCTCCGTCGATGGCGCCGGACTCGAGCAGCGGCGACGAGATGGCTGCCTGCGCAGCGTCGGTTGCGCGGCGCTCGCCCTTGGCGAGGGCGGTGCCCATCACGGCATAACCCATGCCGGCCATGATGGTTTTTACGTCGGCAAAGTCACGATTAATGATGCCGGGGATCGTGATGATGTCGGAGATGCCCTGCACAGCCTGGCGCAGAATGTCGTCGGCGATGCGGAACGATTCAAAGAACCCGGCGTTTTGCGCCACCGCCAGCAGCTTTTCGTTGGGAATGACGATGGTGGTATCGATGGAGTCGATCAGCTCGGCCAGGCCGCGTTCGGCCTGCGCCATGCGCCGCCGGCCTTCAAAGGCAAACGGCTTGGTTACCACCGCCACGGTCAGAGCGCCCATCTCACTGGCCAGCGACGCGATGATCGGCGCCGCGCCCGTGCCGGTACCGCCGCCCAGGCCGGTCGTAACGAAGACCATGTCGGCGCCTTCCAGGGCTTCAATTATTTTATCGGCGTCCTCCAGCGCACCCCGGCGCCCGATTTCCGGATTGGCCCCAGCGCCCAGCCCATTCGTCAGCTTGGTGCCGAGCTGGATCTTCACCGGCGCGCGCGACATCTGCAGCGCCTGCAAATCTGTATTGGCAACAATGAACTCCACGCCTTCCACCCCGGCGCAGATCATCCGGTTCACGGCGTTCCCGCCGCCGCCGCCCACACCGATCACCTTGATTTTGGCGTTGTTCTTTGGCTCTTCGTTGAATTGGATCCTTACTTCACCATTCTTTGTTTCGTCACTCATACATCACACTCCTAGTCCGCCCAGTTCAGTCTTGCCGGCGCCGAGACATACCGCCTCTGCGTCCAATATCGTGTCCCGCTCCCCTTGCGGAACACGCCGATCCCCCAACTCCCAACCCAAACTGTTTTTTCCGAAGTCCCGAACGCGCCGGTTTTGCGCGTGAGGGATCCCTATATTCTTCCAACCACTCGACGGCCCGTTTTGCCGATCCCTCAACCCAAAACCCTTCGTAACGATAGGGCTCCCTCGCTCCGCCCCAAGGACCCAAAATCGGTTGATGGGGCCCGGGCTTCGCTCGGGATTTCAGAAGCGATTGTCAGGCTCCCAGCCGCGCGATCAACGCCCTCAACTTCTGTCCAAAGCCCTGTTCCGGATTCATCTTCGCCACGGTCGTGCGATGCGCATACATCGCCAGCCCGACCACGGTCGCAAACTCCGGCTCTGCCAGCTCTTCCGGCATATCCGAGATCGGTTCCGGCGACGCCAGACGGATCGGCCTGTCCAGCGTCTGCTGGCACAGCTCAGCTAATCCTTCCATTCGCGACCCGCCGCCTGTAAGCACCACGCCGGCCGCACACAGCTCCAGCACGCCGGCCTGTTTCAGGTGATCGCGCATCAGCTCACACAACTCGGTGGCGCGCGGCTCCAGGATCTCCGCCATAAAGCGCTGTGGCATCAGCCGCGATGGCCGATCGCCCACAGCAGGTACTTCAATCTCATTGCCTTCCGATACTTTGCTGCTGATGGTGTGGCCAAAAGTCTTTTTGAGTTTCTCCGCCGACACCAGCGGCGTCCGCAAACCGACAGCGATATCGTTGGTAAAGTGGTCGCCGCCCACCGGGACCACGCCCGAGTGCGCAACCATGCCGTCGGAGTAGACAATCATGTCGGTCGATCCCGCGCCGATATCGGCCAGGCAGACGCCCAGCTCTTTCTCGTCGGCGCGCAGCGTGCTGTCGGCCGACATCAGGGCTTCGTAAACTACGTTGTCCACGTGCAGTCCGGCGCGGTTCGCCGCTGTCACCGCGTTCTGGGTAGCGCTCTGTGAAGCCGTCACCATGTGCAGGTTCACTTCCAGCCTTCGACCCACCATGCCCGCCGGATCGCGCAAGCCAGCTTGCTCATCCAGAATGAATTCCTGCGGCAGCAGGTGCAGCACCTCGCGGTCTTCCGGAAGCGTGACCGAACGCGCCTTCTCCACCGCCGCGCGAATGTCCTCACGGGCAACATCTCTGGGCCGCGAGCCCAGCGTCATGCCGCCGCGGCTGGTCACACCTTTAATGTGTGAACCGGCAATCGAGATCACCGCGTTGCCGACGTGCATGCCGGCCAGCTTCTCGGCTGTTTCCACCGCCTTATGAATGCTCTGGACCGCCTTGTCCAATTCGACAATGATTCCTTTGCGCGTTCCCCGGCTCTCCGCCATCCCGTGCCCGCGATAGCGCAGCCCAACCTCGGTGGCTTCACAAATCAAGGCCACGGTCTTCGCGCTGCCGGTATCAAGCACCGTGATCAGATTGCGTTCGTTCTTACCGTTGCTGCCCATGATTGCCTAATCCTTATAAACTGCGGACTGTTAGAGGAACTACTCTGCCTCGGTTCAACGACTCACAGCGTCAGCTTGCTTCTTCACTTACCCAATTACCAAATTACTCATTTACCAATTGTTTCTATCTCTGCGCCGCCTGCTTGCTCTGCGCTTTCTTCTTAACCGGCTTTGTGACTTTATGGCTCACCGGCTTTACTGCCGCTTTCACCACTGGCTTTTTCTTATCCGCATTCACCCGCGGTAAAGGTTTTGCCGCTGCCGTGTTCAATAGTGGTGCGGTTCTTACCGGCGGCTTCGTTGCCACCGGCTTGTCCGGATTCACCACGACCTGGCCCTCATACCTCAGGTCTACTGACTGCAGATTAGGGAACTGCTGCCGCCACTCCGCGATATGGGCCACATAGAGCTTGTAGTGCGGCAAAAAGTCGCCCGGTCCCAGGTGCACCACCATGGTCCCGCCCGCATCATTGGCTGTGACCTTTACGTCCTCGGGATCGGAGAGATCGACCTCGCTCAGCTGCTTCACGTAGGTTGCGTCCGCGGCGCCCGCGCTCAATTCGCCCACCAGCCGGTTATAGATCTTCATGACCGCAGCCCGCGATGAGAGCGGTTCGGTCTCCGCGATGCCGCGAATCACGGGGAAGGAATACTTGGTTTTGCGATCGGCCGGCATGCCCAGGACCACGCCTTTGGCGTCGATCAGGCTGATGCGCGAACCAATCTGGGCGAAGGCGACAGGAGTGCGTTCCAGGATTGCGACCGCAATCCGGTTTGGCAGCAGGCGCATGACCGTGGCCTGTTCTACCCAGGGAATCTGCTCCAGCTGCCTCTTGCGCTCGTCCAGGTTGACATAGAAGATGCTTCTTTCCAGCACGTCCTCGGCCGCTACCTTCATCACCTGCTCGCCTGGAGCATTGCGTACACCGCTGATTTCGAGCGAATCGCTTGACTGAACGCGGAAGCGCGCGGCGTGCATGGCGTAGTCTGCCGCGGAGGTGACCAGAATGCCACCGGCAATCAGGCTGCCGGTTATCAGGGCGCCAAGCTTCAGCCAGTAGGCGGTCTTCTTCGGCAGCGCGCCTCTTCGCACCGGCACTCTGCGGTCCGTGCGCAGGAACTGGGCTTCTTCGTTGTCGAGTTCTTCCAGATCGAGATCGTCAGCGTTGATCAGCAGCTCGGAATCGTCTTCATTGCGCACTCCGGCGCGTGTACGCCGCTTTTCGCGCAGAAACGAAGCTCGCGACTGCGAAGGTTCACCCTGCGCTCGCTGAAAATTGATCGCGGATTGCTGATTGCTGTTACGAACACGGGAAGGCTTCCCCGAGAGAGGGGTCTGTTCGTCGAGATTCAACTCGATTGAGTCGCGCGCCATTAAGCCGCGGTCGACGGAGTTGTGCGCCAGCACAAACTAATATATCCGGTTTCATACTTTTTTCTACAGAAATTTTAGGCTGGGACCGATTTTTTTCGGGTTTAAGCCGAAGCCAGCCACATCGCTCTTCAAGCGAACCAGGGTATTCTCGTGCGGACACATGACAACAAGGATTTTCCTGCCGATGAAATGGGATGAACAAGATATATTCATGTGCGTTGCTCAGGAGAAGAGGTCAATGAACAAGTTACCAAGAATTCGATGCGGGCTTCTGTTGTGCGTCGTACTGTCGGCATTTCTTCCCGCTCAGCAGACGCAGATGAAACTCCAGCGCATGGTGATGAATGACGATGACGCCTATTCTCCCGCGATCAAGAAGCCCGCGTATGAAAAGGACGGTCCTGTGGTGCTGCTCGACAAAGGGCATCGCAACTTTTCTGGGCAGCACGGCACTCTGCGGCTGTTGTCCGCGGATGGTTACCAGGCGAAGGAATCAACTGGCCATTTCACGTTTGACGCACTCCGGCAAGCCGCTGTCCTGGTCGTTGCCGGTCCTGGCATCATGATGAGCCGAAAAGATATCGAGGATCCACAACCCCTCTTTACCGAAGAGGAAGCCGCTACATTGCATGACTGGGTTGCCGGTGGGGGTGCGTTGCTACTGGCCACTTCCGGCCAAGATATCTCTGTGCTATTGCGGCGGTTTGAGGTGGAATTATCACAAGGTCAAGTGCGCGATGCCAAGCTTTTCTCGCCCAAATCCGAGAAACAGTACCATGACTACACGCTGAATGCTGGCAATGAGGGACTCTCGCAAGATGGCATCTTGAACGGGCGCTCTACGGAAGAGAACGTCAAGTCTGTAGTGTTGGATTCTCTCGTGAAGGCAATAGCAAAGGCCCCGGAAAATGCCAGGCCTTTGCTGCGTTGCTCGGAAAGCGCAATGTAATATATGACGGACGTGCTTCAAGCCAGCGAATTGAAAGCCGCGACCGCAACAGCTATCGCCGCCGGCAAACCTCCGGCCGAAACCACAACCAGCACGGCTCCGGCACCGCGGACAACCCCGGCCCCACACATTCCACTGGCCATTGCATTTGCCTACGGCAAAGGACGCGTCGTAGTGGTTACCAATTCGATGATATTTACCGCATTGACCAGGAGTGAGGTCATCAATGACAAAAAGGCAGAGGCCGGCCGGCAAACTGGACTTACGGAAGCTGACAATCAGCAGTTTGCCCTGAACGTTATGCACTGGCTCTCCGGGCTAATCGAATAGCAAATTCTGGTCGCCCTCGACAAAAAAAATGCGGTCCGGCTTGTGACGAGCAGGACCGCACCAAAGTGAGGCAGGGAGAGACGAATGAGAACCTATTTCAAGGGCAAGACAATCTTCTTGTCATTCAGCATGTACACCAGCTCATAACCACCCTTGGATTTTTTCGGCACGGAGAAATACAGATAGCCGGCCACAGGCTGCCAGGCGCTGGTCTCCGGCAGCATCTTCTCTTTGAGCTCGGCTTCAATGGCGCGGCGGCTTGATTCCGCGGCGACCTCAGACGATTCTGTCTTCCCGCCGATGGGTATGCCCACGCCCACGCCTTGATGCTCATAGATTCCGCTGCGTGATGTGGTCGTGCCCGTGTTGGGATCAACGCCGCGGCTGCGTTCGTACCCGATGCCCGAAGTGGTGCTGACTCCCACCGGCTCGTGAGTGGCAGTTTGAGGGCGAACCTCCAACCGGGCCGCGAGCACGTCGGCGGTTGACGGCTTCGCGCCGATCTCTTTGCCGTCTTCGCGCAGCATGAAGTTATCGAGCACGATCTTTGCGAACTCCTTCTCCGCCGGATAGAACGCAACCTCGACCACGATGCAGCACGGGTTGAGGTCGGAAGCAAAGGTCTTCTTAACCTCTTTATGTGTCAACAGCGAAGCGCCAATCTGCAGCCCAGCCTGTCCGGCATGCGCCGCATAACCGGTCGCGTCAGGGCGGGGAACGGTGCCTCGGGAGGTCTCTCCGGTTAGGGACGAAACAATCAGGAGCAGGGACACAACGAATGCCTTCAAGGATCTCATTGGGGGAAGCCTCGATGTGGGAGCAACCGGGAAGACAATAGCAGGTTATGGGCCACGCGCCATCAACCCCCAAAAACCGTCATCCCGACGGCCGTAAATGAGCCCGCGCAGTCATCAGCGGGCGAATAGGCCCGAGGGACCTTGTGCTTGCTCCTTAAATATTTGGAAACACAAGGTCCCTCACTCCTATTCGGACGCTGGTGAAGGCGCGTCCTCATTTACGGAGGTCGGGATGACGTCTGTGTCGGGTCGCACATTATTTCATCGCAAGCCCAGGGCCACGCGCCGGCGGTGCTTTTCAGCCAAGCAAACTGGCTGATTTCGGCCACCAGGACGGCAACAGCCAACCTACTTGCATGATCCTTTATCTGGTATATACTGGCGACCCTAACGAAGGCACGACCCCCTTGGTGCCCCGGACGCGCGCGGTTTTCGGTGCGAAGGGGCAACTTGTCACACGGAGCCAAGTTCGTATGAATGACCTTCCCTCGCTGCTGCGCGTAGCTCCAGGTACGTCAACAGCCGTCATTATTCCTGAGACCGGAACCCCGGTCACCTATGATTCTCTGAACCAGCAAATCAAAAATATGGCAGCAAGCCTGGCGGCCATGGGCATCGGCCGCGGCGATCGCGTAGCCAACGTTCTGCCCAACGGCCTGCCGACCATCGTGGCGTTCCTGGCAGGCGCAGAAGTCGGGACCGCTGCACCGCTCAATCCGGCCTATCGCTTTGACGAATTCGCCTTCTATTTAGAAGATACGTCCGCCAAAGTTTTGCTGGCCCCGCCCGAAGGAGCGGAAGAAGCCCGTCGCGCCGCCAAACATCTGAACATTCCGGTGTATGCCGTCGATATGGATGCCAATGGCGTTGTCAGTATCGTGGATGCGCCCAAGGGCGTTCCCTATACGCCGCCTGTTGGCGAAGACGTTGCTCTGGTGCTCCACACCAGTGGAAGCACCGGCCGCCCAAAACGTGTACCGCTGAAGCACAAGAACATTGCTGTTTCCTGCGTGAACATCGCCAACACCTACCAGCTCAAGGCCAGCGACATTTCCCTTTGCGTGATGCCGCTGTTTCATATTCACGGGCTGGTCGCTTCCACGCTCTCCACTTTCTTCACCGGTGGCACCGTGGTCGTTCCCGACAAATTCAACCCCATGAGCTTCTGGCGGACGGTGCGCGAGTTCGGCGCAACCTGGTATTCCTGTGTCCCGACGATCCATCAGCTTTCCGTGGCCCGCCTGAATCAAAAGCCGGAAGGGATCGAAAAGCTGCGCTTTGTGCGCTCCTGCAGCTCGGCGCTCTCGCCTGTGCTTAAGGAAAAGCTGGAAAAACTTCTGCAAGTGCCGGTGCTGGAGGCTTACGGCATGACCGAAGCGTCGCACCAGATGTGTTCCAACCCCCTGCCGCCGCGTGAGAGCAAGGCCGCCTCGGTGGGACCAGGCACGGGAGTGAAGGTCGGCATCATGGATGAAGCGGGCAATCTTCTGCCCGGCGGCCAGCAGGGCGAAGTGGTGATCCAGGGCCCGAACGTAATTGAAGGATACGAAAACAATCCTGAAGCCAACGCCAAGTCGTTTACCAATGGCTGGTTTCGCACCGGCGATCAGGGAGTGATTGACGCCGATGGCTACCTGCACCTGCTCGCGCGCATCAAGGAACTCATCAATCGCGGCGGCGAGAAGATCGCGCCACTCGAGATCGACGAGGTCATGCTGAAACATCCCTGCGTGGCTGAGGCGGTTGCGTTTGGCATGCCGCATCCAACCTGGGGAGAAGAAGTCGCGATCGCCGTGGTGTTGAAAGAACCATCGCCGGAAGCAGCTTTGATTGAACACTGCAAACAGCACCTGGCCGATTTCAAAGTCCCCAAAAAGGTCCACATCGTGGAGAAGATCCCGCGCACCGCGACCGGCAAGATCCAGCGGCGCGCAGTAGCAGCGGCGTTTTCCGGAACGGCGGTTGCAGGCAGGCAGCAGTGAAGTTTCTGATCGTTGGGGCCGGGGCCGTGGGTGCATATATGGGCGCGCTGATGGCGCGCGCGGGTTACGACGTAACCTTGCACGCCCGTGGCCCCCACCTTCGCGCCATGCAGGAAAAAGGCGTACGCGTGATCAGCGCCGACGATGATTTTGTCGCGCATCCGCGCCTGGTGGCCGACCTGAAAGATGCCGGCGCCGTGGATGTCGTTTTTCTCTGCGTCAAGGCCCACGGTCTGCCGCCACTGGCCGCGCAGCTTGCGCCGGTGCTGGGACCGGACACAACCGTGGTTAGCACGCAGAACGGAATTCCCTGGTGGTACTTCCAGGCCGTGGTCGGCCCGCTCGCGGGAACCCGGCTGGAGCGCGTGGACCCCGCAGGCGTAGTTTCACAGGCGATTGAAGCACGGCGCGTGGTTGGTTCGCTGATTTATTTTTCTACCGAGATCAGCGAGCCCGGCGTGGTGCGCCACAATGAAGGCAACCGGATCTCGCTGGGGGAGCCTGACGGCCAGCGCACCGAGCGCATTCGCACGATTGCCGATGCGCTGATCGCCTCCGGTTTGCGTGCGCCCGTGACGGCGCACCTGCGGAATGAAATCTGGGTGAAGATCCTGGGCAACGTAGCCTTCAACCCGATCAGCGCCCTTACCGGAGCAACGCTGGCGCAGATGCTCAGCAACCCGGATACCACGACGCTGGTCCGCAACATCATGCAGGAGACTGAAGCGCTCACGGAAAAGCTGGGCGTGAAGATGCAGGTATCGATCGAGCAACGTATGGCAGGAGCGGCCAAGGTCGGGGAGCATAAGACGTCCATGCTCCAGGACCTGGAAGCCGGCCGGCCGCTGGAACTGGAAGCAATCGTAGGCGCGGTGCTGGAAGTGGGCGAGAGACTCGGCCTGCCCATGCCGCACACGCGCAGTGTTTACGCATGTACCAAATTACTGGCCGAGCGCCGTAGCGCGGCGGCGCACAGAAATTAATCTTCGAGAGAGAGGAACAACATGAGCAAACGATGGATTCAATTTGCAAGCGCCGTCGTCAGCATGATAATGATCGCGAACCTCCAATATGCCTGGACCCTTTTTGTCGGTCCCATCCAGAAGGCGCATGCCACCTGGGGCCTCACAGCCATTCAGTTTTCCTTCACCCTCTTCATTTTCCTGGAGACCTGGATCACCCCGGTTGAAGGCTGGCTGATTGACCGCATGGGGCCCCGCCTCTTCCTCACCGCCGGCGGATTGTTTGTCGGCGTCGGCTGGACCGGCATGGCGTACGCGCAAACGCTGACGCAGCTTTATGTCCTCTACG
>DATBHX010000124.1:0-7402 GCA_036557225.1 Candidatus Angelobacter sp. | reverse complement strand
TTCTTTACAACGGTTTGGAGAGCATTTTTGACGTTAGAAATTTCCGGCATTTTGATTATTGTAGCCCGAAAATCAGCGTATGCTTTTAAAGTGTAAAACTGAAGTACCCCTGCAGGCATCCAATAACAGCAGAGGAGTTTTGCCGTGAATCCACGCCTGAAACAGCTCATGAAAGATCTGGGAGAGGCCATTAACGGCTCACTGGCTGAGTCCGACCAGATCGCACAAGTAATCGCCAAGATCAAAGAAGAAGGTTTTGACATCTTTCTGGTGCTGGAAGCCACCATTGGGTTTAACCGGCGTGACGAAGAGGCTGCGCCGGAGCTGGTGAGTTCGCGCCGGAAGAACGTTGACCCTGAGTTCAGCATTAATGCCCATGACGTGCGCTTTTTGAAGTCGCTGCGCATCAGCGTGGATGATGGTGCATGAAGAGCTCCTCTGGCCTTCTGGTCCCGGCGTACCGGTGCTGCGCCGGGATTTCTGTTTTCTGCTAGCATAAAAGTTTCGGGGTAAGACCCATTCTGCTTTTGTAGCCCAGGCGTGATGATGAAAGACACACTCGGAGTATTGCTGGCCGGAGGCGCCGGTGAGCGCCTTTATCCCCTCACGCGCGACCGCGCCAAACCGGCGGTGACCTTCGGCGGCAACTACCGCATCATCGATATCACGCTCTCCAACTGCATCAACTCGGATCTGCGCCGGGTCTATATCCTCACGCAATACAAGGCGCTCTCCCTGAACCGCCACATCCGCGAAGGCTGGGGTTCCGTAGTTGCGCGGGAACTGGGCGAGTTTGTCGAAGTCCTGCCGCCCATGAAGCGCGTAAGCGAGAGCTGGTACCTGGGCACCGCGGATGCGGTCTACCAGAACATTTATTCCGTGGGCAGCGAGCAGTGCAAGCGGGTGATCATTCTTTCCGGCGACCACATCTACAAGATGAATTACCAGCTCATGCTGGACCAGCATTGTGCCGCCGGCGCCGATGTAACGCTGGCGACGATCCTGATTGATCCCAGCGAGAGCGACCGCTTCGGCGTGCTGGAAATCGACCGCAACAGCCGCGTTACCGGCTTCCAGGAAAAGCCGAAGAACACCAAGCTGCGTTCGCCCTACAATCCGGAGATGGCGTCCGGCTCCATGGGTGTTTACATCTTTAACACTGATGTGCTGCTGCCCGTGCTGCTTAAAGACGCCGAAGACCCGAATTCATCGCATGACTTTGGCCATGACATCCTGCCCAAGATCCTCGACCAGTACAAAATTTATTCCTACAACTTCATTGACGAGAACATGAAGGAAGCGCAGTACTGGCGCGACGTGGGAACGCTGGAAGCCTATTACGAAGCCAACATGGACCTGGTGGCGGTGTCGCCGGTCTTCAATTTGTATGACAAGCACTGGCCCATTCGCACGCACCAGCGGCAGTATCCGCCGGCCAAGTTTGTCTTTGGCGAGCCCGGGCGCACCGGGTCAGCGATCGATTCCATTGTCTGCCCCGGCTGCATTCTTTCCGGCGGTGCGGTGCGAAACTGCGTGCTCTCGCCTGACGTGCGCGTGAATTCTTATTCTGAAGTCGAAGAGAGCATCATCTTTTCGCACGTGAATATCGGCCGCCACTGCCGAATTCGCCGCGCCATTATCGATCGCGACGTGCATATTCCGGAAGGCACCATCATCGGCTTTGATCCGGAACAGGACGCGCGAAACTACATTGTTACCGATGAAGGCATCACTGTGGTGACCCGCGACTACTCGCTGTTTGAGAGCCCCGTCGCAGTGGATTACTTTACCAGTGAATAGCAACTGTTGGCAGGCGATTCGCAATAAGTTGCGAAGCCGCCCGCCACGAGCAGTTTCGCACTAGCATCCGCGACGCATTTTCATCAGCAATCCCGAGCCCAACGCCACCAGTCCAAATACTGCCAACAACGGCATGAGTGAAGCGGTTGCCGGCAATTTCTGTTGGGGTGAAGGTTCAGGCTCCGGCGGTGGCGCTTCCTGCGCTACCTGTTCCGGCTCAATCGAGCCGGTGATGTGGACCGCGACTGTTTTGGTATCGGAACCTCCACAGACGTTCGTCGCCGTAAGTTTGTAGGTCTGGGTTTCATCCACCGGGCCGGGGTTGGTCTGCGTGGGCGTTACCTGCACGGTCTGCGTGCCGTTGGCGCCAGTGACGGGGCCAACGGGATCAATATGCACTGAATCAGCATTCGCGGCCGACCATTCGAGATCGGCTGTTCCCTGCTCCTGCACCTTGTCTCCAACCTTCACGAATTTCGCGTCCTGGGTGGAAGAGTTGAGCGACGCCGTTACCGTGGGATCGACCGTTACATTGGCCTGCTTCACCACGGTCCCGCCCGGTCCTGCGGCGCGAAACTCATATTGCGTGGTCTGCTTCGGCTGTACGGTGAGATCGCCATTGGCGGACTGGGCCAATTTCTCATTGTTGGCGCTCACGGTGGTTACTGTCCCTTCCTTCGAAGTCCAGGTCAGCTTCACTGGCTCATTGCATTTCACTTCCCCATGATCGACGGTCAAGGCAGCGGTCACCGGCGCCACGGCGATGGTGGCCGAAGCTGTGCCGGCCTCAAAGCGTTTCAGGTCCTTGATGTCCTTGCCCTTGCCCCAGCCCTTGTAAACCAGGTTGGCTTTGTCCGCGCCCTTCACATAAACAATCAGGCGTTTGTCTTGTTTTACTTCCACCTGGCCTGACCAGATTGGCTCGTTGGTCTTGCGGCGCACGATCGTGAGCTGATGTGTTCCTGCCGGGACAATCAACTGCTGCCTGGTGATGAAGTTATTGTTCATCTCGTCGGCGTGGCCGACAAAAAATTCAGGCGTGGTGCCGTTCATGAACACCAGAGAATTTCCCGGCACACCTTCAATCTGGATTCGTCCCCAGGGGCCGCTGACTCTGCCGGGAACGGGCTGCAGATGCATATCGAGCTGCTGCTCTTCACCGCCCGCAACCGTGATGGTCTTGGTGATGGGCGTGAAGCCGTAGTTATAAACCGTGACGGTATGCTCGCCTGGAGTGAGGTGGAGAAAGCTGCTGCGATGAGTGGCGGGCTTGCCATCCACCCAGATGTAAGCCTCTTCCGGGAGCACACTTACATAGACCTCGCCAGGGCCCTTACTGTCGCTTGTGCTCTTTGAATCCTGAGGCGCTCTGGCCAAAGCCAGACTGCCAATAAAGACGACTGCAATCGCAGAAAAATGCCGGAGCCTGATATTCATACCTTTCCTCCTTGGGCTTGCTCCACAGGCACTCAAGCAGCTGCAATACACGCGCTAACCCCCAAACTTTCATACACAATGTTGCTGCGAATCGTTGCCGCACGCCTAGTCCAGTCTTTACTGGGGAGAAACTTCGGTAGCTATGTAGAGAAGATCACTATTCATGCGCGCCGCGAAGCACGCCAGGAGTTGCGGCGCAAACTGAAATTCAGTTCCATTCTGGCATTTAGATTTTTCTTATTTACCGTGCTTTCAACTCAGGCGTGCTTGCGCGCGGCTACCATGGCTGCTGCAAGAACAAAATGAGGAGCTGGACGCAATGAAAGCACGCGGTATTTATCTGTTTGTTTTGCTATTGGTCTTGATGGGAATGGGACTTGTAAACCTCTCTGCCGGCGCACAGGCGACGACCTTTACCTTCACTCAACTCGATGTTCCCGGCAGTACTTCCACTGAAGCTGACGGCATCAACGCCCAGGGCGAGATTGTCGGATTCTTTATTGACGCTAGCGGCCGTCAGCACGGCTTTCTGGACCAGCGCGGCTCGTTTACCCAGTTGGATTTCCCTGGCGCTACAGCGACGCGCACCGTCAACATCAACAATGCCGGCGTGATTGCCGGAGCATTTACGGACGCAGCCGGCGTACAGCACGGAATGTTCGGGCCGGCCAATAATTTCACCCGCTTTGATTTCCCCGGCGCGACTTCAACACTGGGACTGGGTATTAACGGCGCGGGAACCATCGTGGGCTCATTCAATGACGCTGCCGGCGCGACGCATGCCTTCATCAAGCGCGGTGACACTTTCACTCAATTTGATTTCCCCGGCGGACACAATACCGTCGCCTTCGCCATCAACAATCGCGATGAAATTGTCGGCGTCTTCACCGACGCGGCCGGCATATCGCACGCCTTCACGCTGCGGCGTGGCATCTTCACCCAGCTTGATCCTCCGGGCTCGACCAGCTCAGTGGCTTTTGGCGTAAGCGTCCAGGGATTTGTGGTGGGCAGCTTCACTGACGCCGCCGGCAACGGCCACGGCTTCTTCGATCGTCGCGGCGTCTTTGCTCAGCTGGATTTTCCCGGGGCTGCATCGACGGATGGAAACGGCATCAACCCTTCGGGCACGATCGTCGGCGACTTCTTTGACAATGCCGGTGTGGAACACGGATACATCGCCGTGCATTGAGCGGTAAAGCGGGTGCGCGTGCTGCAGAGTTACGGAGTCGCTCGCTCACCCGCATTTTTCTTCGCTTTCTAAATCAGCGGGCAGCGAGATATCAGCGATTGCCTCCACATTCGGCGATCAGCCGCATGGCCGCTTCGCTCACAAATTCTTTGCGATGAAACCGCTCGCCCCAGGAGAGCGGCGTCACATCGCGATACTCATGCATGGTGTCTTCGCCATAACCAGGATGGAGTTGTTTGCGCAGTGAAGCGCGCACATTGGGATCGGCGCCATGGTCGAGCAGCAACTGGGTGAAAGGTGCGGCCTGGGGAAGGCGATTGCGATTCATCCAGAAATTCGGCTGTGAAACCACGGTGGCGAAGAGAGCAGTATGGCCGCCGAAACCGCCGGCGTCGACAGCGGCCTTGAGGTTGGCGTCCATTCCCTTCTCCAGCAGCCAGCGTGCAATTTCAATCTCGTCATAGTCGGCGCAGATGTGCAGCAAGGTAGCGCCGGCAAGCGGTGTGCCGTGGGTGGCAAGCACTTCATCGTGGCAACCGAGTTCCGGGGGATAGATTTCCCCGAAAGCGAAAGTCCGGCGGAGAAGATTGGGATCGCAGCGCAGGTGCTCTTCCAGAAGGTCGATACGGCCACGATGCAGCGCCATGGTTGGTGTGTCCGGCAGCTTGAAGCCGTGCTGAACGTACAGTTCCAGGATCTGATGTTTCTCGGATGGCTTGCGGCTGTCAGTCTCAAGAACCACGTCGACCGGCGCGAGACGTTTTCCGTTCTCGTCATACACCCGGGCTCCGAGCTCGAGCAGCGCAGCTGTGCCCGATTCGCTGAGCGTGTAGGCGGGAGAGCCTAAGCCGTCGTCGGGGATGCGGGGCTTTCCGGCCATCTCGTACAGCATGTGCACCGTGCCGGTTTTGCTTTGCAGTGCAGCGCGGCCGATCGCGTAAAGATGGTCCTTGGCGCCAAGCTCGTGCAGCATGCGAATGATGCGGTCGCGGCCGAGGTTCGCCGCATACGACATGGGCGGGCCCCAGCTGCTGTTTTTTTG
The DNA here is from genome assembly GCA_036557225.1 of Candidatus Angelobacter sp. Taxonomy (GTDB): domain Bacteria; phylum Acidobacteriota; class Terriglobia; order Terriglobales; family Acidobacteriaceae; genus Angelobacter. Next base: position 1,934 of record DATBHX010000124.1, on the reverse strand, counting down.
CACCCGCGCCGATTCATGCAGAAGGTGCGGATGTTTCAGCACGAGCGCGCGCACGGTTTCGAGATCATCGTTCCAGATGGCGTCAATGAGATGGCAGGCGATCACCAGGCGCGGCCAGTTCGGCGACTGATAGCTACGGGCAAGAACAAGCTGGGCGTCAGCGAGTTTGGCCCTCGCGGGCTCGACAGGCTTGGGATGGTATTGCTTCAGGTCTGCGATGGCGGCGGGATCTCCGCTGTGGAGCTGGCGCAGCAGGTCTTTGGCCTGGTGTTTGAGTTGTTCAAGGTTGGGGCGGACAGGGAGAAGACGGTCGGGCATGGACGAGCCTCCTTTTCAAGTTGTGCCCGGGGTCCGCTCGCGTCGGGCGGAAAAGGAAGTTCGTTGAAACTAACTTTTCAGATTGTCAGTTCAGGTGGACTCGGTCCTCTCCGCGGACGGGCGGCGTCCTGCACGCCAGGAGAGAGAATAGCGCTTTGAGGACAAGGAAGCAAACCGCAGATCAGAGAATTGCCAAAATCAAACAATTGCCAACAATGCCAAAATTGCCAAAGATCGCAGCAAGTGGATTTACCCGGAAAGACTTTCATTTTGGATTCTTTGGCAATTTCGGCGATTTTTGGCAGTCGTACTACGCCAGCTCTTTGTATCGGAAGCAACTAACCGCGTGGTCATTGACCATGCCGACGGCCTGCATGAAGGCGTAGCAAATCGTGGGACCAACAAAACGGAAGCCGCGTTTGAGCAGCTCTTTGCTCATGGCTTCAGATTCTGGTGTGCTAGCAGGAAGGCTTTTGAGTGTGGTCCATTGGTTGATCTTCGGACGGCCGCCGACAAACTTCCAGATGTAACGATCAAAGCTCCCGAATTCTTTCTGCACGGCGAGAAAAGCACGCGCATTTTCGATGGTGGCTGCGATCTTCAGCTTGTTGCGGACGATGCCTTCGTTGGCCAGCAGCGCTTTGACTTTTTTGGCGTCGTATTTCGCCACACGCGTGGGATCAAAGCTGCTGAACGCTTTGCGGTAGGCTTCACGCTTGTTGAGAATGGTCGACCAGCTCAGCCCCGCCTGCGCGCCTTCAAGGATCAGGAACTCGAAGAGCACGCGGTCATCATGTTGCGGCACGCCCCATTCACGGTCGTGGTAGTCGATCATCGCGGGCGTGGTGGCCCAGGAGCAGCGGGTTGGTTCAGGCATAATGAAAAACTTACCACGGATGAAGAAATCGCCGAAATCGCCGTGATCGCGCGGAATCGCACGGGATCGGAAAGGCAAAACCTTACCACTGATCTGCAGCAATCCGGGACAGGTTGGCGCGGATCAGCGCGGACAGGCATGAAAATTGAGTATGGGGCGGTGAGCCGCCCCATGGTTGAGGGAATTGGATGTTAAGCGGTATTTCTTTGCGGTTCCGGTACGCTACAGAGCTGATGGAAGTGGGCGGCGTTGGCGGTTTCGCGTTCGGCAAGAACGGCGATGAGGTCGCGGTTGAGCTGCGCGCGGAGCTGTGAGAGCTGGTTGAGGGTGCTGCGGAGATTATCGGACGAGAGATATTTGATCTTAACCAGCGTTTCCAGTCCTTGTACGGCCTGTTCAAGGCCGGTGTTCATCGTGCCGAGGGTGCAGTAGACGTTGGCGCGTACCTGCATGAGCTCGGGGAGTTGGGGTTTCTGCCCCACCACGCCAAAACCGGGCGTGTCGGGGACCCCGCGCTTAGGTTGCGCGAGGTGGATGGAGCGATTAACTTTACGTATAGCCATGGATTGCCTCCTCTAAAGGCGATTTGTGGTTAGGGCGCGTTCGGTGTTTCAGCACCGGACGTTGCCCGATTCAGCAGTTAGCAATTGGCAAATAGCAATTGGCCAATCGGTTGTGGTCATTTCTTCTTTTTGCGAGTCTTCTTTTTGCGAGGCGCGGGTTTTGAGGCCTGGGCCTT
>DATBHX010000123.1:0-8542 GCA_036557225.1 Candidatus Angelobacter sp. | reverse complement strand
ACATCAAGCAATTTGGCGGCGATCCGAACAAGGTCACTATCTTCGGCGAGTCGGCTGGATCGTTTTCCGTGAGCGCGCAAATGGCCTCGCCGCTTGCACAAGGCCTCTTTCAGCGCGCGATCGGCGAAAGCGGAGGAGCCTTCAGCACCACCCTTCCTTTTGCGACCCGTGATGCTCGTGAAAAAGCCGATGTTGAAGCCGTAAACAAGACTCTGGGGGTGACCAAGCTTGCCGATTTACGCGCTTTGAGTGCTGACAAGGTCCTCGTCGCGGCTACACCGCAACACGACGCAAACCCGGTGCGGTTTGCTCCGGATATCGATGGCTACTTCCTGCCGGAGAGCGTTTCCGCAATTTACACTGCCGGCAAGCAGGCGCATGTGCCATTGATGGCTGGATGGAACGCGGATGAAGGGGGTGTACCGCAAAAAACGATGACCGTTGCCGAATATAACGAAATGGCGCAGAAGCGATACGGCACCAACGCCAAGAAGTTTCTTGCCGCATATTCCGCTACAACTGACGATGAAGCTTTGCGTTCCGCAAAAGATCTGGCTGGAGACATGTTCATCGCCGACTCGACATGGCGGTGGCTGGAAGCACAGGTTGCGACCGGCGGACAGCCTGTGTATCGCTATCACTTCGAGTTGACGTCACCCGGTGACAAGTTCCATCCCGCAGGCACAACGTTTCATTCCGACGATATCGAGTATGTCTTTGGCAATCTCGACTCAAGGCAGGGAATGGCTGTGCGACCCGAGGACCGAAAGATGTCAGAGATCATCCAGAATTACTGGACTAACTTTGCAAAGACGGGCGATCCAAATGGCGGCGACCTGCCGAAATGGCCAGCCTACAATGCTTCTACCGATTGGCAGGTCATGCACCTGACGCCGGCGCCGGAAGCACGCGCTGATGCACACAGAGCGAGGTATCAGTTCCTTGATCAGGAACTGACGAAGACGCCGCAATCGTCGGAATAGAAAGGTCGTATGAAATCGGGCCGCGATCCTATCCACGAATTGCGGCCCGAATCTTTGGCAAGCCTGCTACCGTTGCCTGCAGCTCCTCGCTTTTTGCAATCAACTCAAGAAGTCTTCGAGTGATTTCGTCGTCGGCGTCGACATTGTGACGCAGGCTGACCGGATAGCGCACTACGGCCTCAAGCCCTGTATCGGAAAGCTGCAACTGGGCTTTGGGCTTTAGCGGAGCAAACGGTATTTCGAAACGCTGCTCTATGTGGCGTTGCTGCCGGTCAAGAATCGGCTGATATTTCTCATAAACATCGTGGACAACCGTCATCATCGTCTCTTCGGCCAGTTTATGGTTGCCTGCCGGTTGCAGGGCGATGGAAATTTCGTGCCACGTATAGTCGGTACCCGGAAGCTGCTTGAACATTGGCGAGGTTGCCTGAAACAGCACTGCATTGGCAAAGGCCACTACGCGGCCTGTTGGCTGCAGGTCGATTCCAGTGCCGGCCAACTCAAGTAAATAAAAACGTACGAAGCCGACATCGACAACATCGCCCGTCACGCCAGCTATGGTGACACGGTCGCCGACCCGGATGCCATACCGTCCGATCAGGAAAAAATATGCAGCGACGGAGAGAAGAATCGTCTGCAGCCCGACTGCAATGCCCGCAGTGAGAAAACCTGCAAAGGTGGCAAGCGCGCTGAATTCTGTGACAAAGCCGAAGATGCAGACAAGACCTATCAGAAAGCCAATGACAAACCGGCGGACAAGCAGGAACTGCCGCCTGCGGCGCGAATCTGCGATGTAGCGAAATGTCGCCCGCTTCCACAGGTCGGAAATCAGCAGCAGGAATCCAAGCACGCCGACGATGATGCCAACGCGGACCAATATGCCGCGCAGAATTACGCCGTATTCGCGGCGGATGGAGTTGCGCCAATCGGCGAGATTTGCCTTGCTCTCATTGAGTGCGGCAACCTCGCGGCTCAACGGCACTTCGACGCCTGCGATCTGGTCGAATTTTGAAGCCAGCGTGTCGAAATCCTGTTTCGTGGGCTGAGGCTGGCCGGGCTGTGGATTATCTGCCGCTGATGAAAGCGCGCGTCCCTGCTGGAGGGTCGCTCTCATCTGAGCACGCAGCGGCTGGCGCATGTCGTTGACGAATTCCTGCAGGTCATTGGTTTGAATCGTGAGATTTTCGATCTGGCGGAGACTGACGGACTGGTCGTAGAGCCGGCGTAGCTGACCTAATAATCCGGTCGGATTGCCAATGTTCTGGGGTGGAGGCGATGAGGAGGCCTGGTTCTTGGTGTCGAAGATTTCCGGCAACGAAGTCTTCAGCTGCGCAACGCTTGCCTCAAAACCGACTGTATCGGCCTGGGTTGCCTGACCACTCTTCGTATTCTGGGTTTTCTGGTCGGGGACTTTTATCAGCTGGTTCAGCGAATTCAGCATCGAGTTGCCGAGATCGAGTTCACCTTGCAGCCGGTCCCGGCGGTCGGTCAGCGTTTTTACATCACGGCGGCGAGCTGAAGGGATCTTTGCGTTCAGCTGACTGATCTGCGCTTGCAGTTGCGCGTTGTGCGTGGCCGTGTCCTGAAGTAGTTTCGTGAGTCTCTGGTGCGATGTCGCCGCCGATGCAGCCGCATTTTCACTCGGAAAGAGCGGCGCCGCTTTCTCCGCCGATGTGAATGCGAAGTTCACAACTTCAGTGGCAATTCTGTTCGCTGTCGTCTGATAGAGTGCGTCCGTTGGTAAGCCAACCGGCTGAATCTGGGTTTTGGTCTTGCGATACCAGGTGATGACGTTGTTGAGATGGTGCAATACCTGCTTTTCATCAATCTGGGCATTCGCAGCAGGTTTCTCGTCCTGGGCACTTGTACCTGCGGGCAGGCCAAGAAAAATGGCGGCGAGAAATACAGCCAGCGCGCACACGCGACGGTGAGGGGGAGTTGAGAATCGCATTACGGTTAATTTTAGGCCGATATGGCATGGTCTTCGAGAGCCAAACTTGAAGTCTTTCGCGCAACTTCCGGCATAGTTGCCGCAAAGAGGACAGACGTATTTTCTTCGCAACCGGACTGCCCTTTCTGCTGTGTATGCTTCTTAGTTGGATGACAAGTTGAAAAGAAGAGCAAGGAGAAAGAATGAAAGGCACGACCCGAACGCGAACCTCTTTTATGCTGGCCGGATTTGTTTTGCTGGCTGCCGGCTGCTCATCCAAAACAAAACCCACTGAGCAAAACTTCATGGCGGGGCTGAACGCATACTATGCGACTCACAACGAATGCCTTTTTTCGAGCGCGTTGCGGTTTCCTTATGAGGTGAGTCCCGGGCCGAACGCGAAACAAGACAAGCAGCGCATGGATGCGTTAATGAATGCCGGATTGATGAAGCGCACCGAGGATAAGAGCATCCATGTGGATGTTTATGCATTGACGGCGGCAGGAGAACGGGCCGGCGGCCGTTTTTGCTACGGACATCGGCAAATCACCAGCATCGACAGCTTTACGCCACCGGAAAAAGCTGCCAATGGCTTTCTGCAATCGCACGTGACCTATCACTACAAGATGATGGAAGTGCCGGTGTGGGTAAAGACCGATGAGATGATGAAGGCGTTCCCCGACATGGCGAAGGCGCTCTCCGGCGAAGCCACCGGAGAAAACACGCTCGCCAATGCAGGAGTAGGCTGGCAGGTCCCGAGTTAAGAAATCTGTTAGCGACTAATGCAATACAAGCTGCTCCTGGGTGGTAAAAATCCGCCGCGTAACCAGATGACTTGAAACAAAGCATGCCAATGCAGACGCGGAAAAGATCATCGTCAATACAACGAACTGATACAGCGCGGCAAAGAGCGGGGAAGCTCCGGAGAGCACCATTCCGGCCATGATCCCCGGGATCCAGACGATTCCAAGCGAGCGGATATTATCCATTGAAGGAATAAGGCAGGCGCGGAAGGCAGCGTTGAGATATGGCAGTAGTGCCGCGTCAGGGCTTGCGCCCAGCGCCAGCGCTGATTCTATTTCTCCAACATGCGACGTGACCTCGCCTCGCAGGCGGTCAAGGAAAAGAGATTGGGTGTTCATGGTGTTGGCAATGACCATGCTCCCTACTGGCACCAGAATTGCGACCTTCAACGTGACGACGCCAAAGAAAATCATGATCGCCAGGACGATGCCTGCTCCAGCGCAGATCGAGATAAGCGCCAGCCGAAAGGGACGAGGAATCTGTTTTGCTCGCTTCCGGACGATGCTGGCAGCAGCAAGCATCATTCCAATGAGGACGAGCAGGGAAGTCCATTGCGGCCCGCGAAGCATGAATGCGAGGACGGCGCCCACGACAACGATCTGAGCAACGCCGCGAAGCTCAGCAACTGGCAGCTCCCTGAGCAGACCTGCAGCGCGTTTTCGCGCCAGCAACATTACGGCCAGAGCCAGCAGTGCCGTCACGACGCATTCTGCAATGCCGAGCGCAAGCTGTGAATGAAAATAATGACTAAGCAGGCAGCACCTCCTCCGCAGGGCCGTAGGCAGTGGCTCGTCCGGCCTCAATCGCCAGCACCTTGTCAGCCATGGCGCGGGCCTGTTCGATGCTGTGCGTTACCCAGACGCATGTCAGGTGGCGCTCGCGAATGAGTGATTCCAGCAGATTCTCAACGCCACGCCGGGCTGTTTCATCCAGCGCTGACGTAGGCTCGTCGAGCAACAGCACTTCCGGTTGATTCGCAAGAGCCCTTGTGATGGCGATCCGCTGTGCTTCGCCGCCAGAGAGGCTAAGCGCATCGCGTGACCCAAAGCCTTGAAGCCCGACATGCGCAAGCAGGGCATCGATCTCGTCAGGAGAAATATTCAGCCCGTGCTGGCGAGGTCCGAAGGCTACATTTTCTGCGACTGTTCCCGGGAAAAGATAGGCGCGCTGCATCACCATGCCTATGCGTCGCCGTAATTCGCGCGGAGCCAGCGTACGCGTGTCAGTCCCGTTCAGCCAGATCGTGCCGCACGTCGGTTCATCCAGCCGGTTCAGCAGCCGCAGAAGCGTGCTTTTGCCTGCCCCGCTTGGCCCCACAACAGCCAGTACTTCGCCACGCGCTAGTGAGAAGCTGACGCCCTCAAGCAGCGATCGCGTTTCCGGCACGGCAAGAGCACGCCCTAATTGCGCGCACGCAAGCTGAAAAGTTGAATGCATCAGGAGGTCAGTTTAGCGTGACGGCGCTGGGGCCGGAGTAATGATGACACGCTTCTTTTCATACGGAGTTGCCTGCTGGAGTAGATGAACCGCGGCGCCGTCAATAATGAAGAACGAATGGATTATGAACTGACTGACGACTATTGAAAACAGGTCAGCAGAACGAAAAGGAAGATCCAGAACAAGCCCATGGTGTGCCAATACCAGGCCGTGCAATCCACAACAATCTGTCGCATCTCGACACGCCGGAGCAGGAACAACGCGCATAGCGCGATCGTCAGGGCAATGATGCCGAGAATCAGGTGGATTCCGTGGGTTGCCGTAATCAGATAGAAAAAGTGGCTGTTCTGATTTGTGGCGAAAAACAAACCCTGCGATGACAGCTGCTGCCATGCGATCCATTGACCGGCGAGAAACAGCGCGCCAAGGATGGCAGTCGCAATCAACCAGGGTGAAGCTCGCCGCACAGCGGGCCGCCCCAGGCCAAGCCACTCTTCCATCACGTCCACCTCGTGGAAGAGATGCTGCCTCGCCACCTCAATCGACAGGCTGCTCAAAAGCAGAATGGCAGTGTTGATCCAGAGGATCGGCGGTACTGCAAGTGGATGCCAGTCGGAAACGTAGTTGTCCCGGGGGTCGAAGTGCCCGGCATTCTGGCGCACAAAAAAAGCGCTTACCAACGCGATGAAAAACATCAGATCTCCCGCCAGGGCAAAGAAGAGTCCAAGGCGATAGCGCGTCAGCAGCTCCCGCGGACCGCGCCTGCCGCGCGGGTGATTATCCCAGTTGTCATCGCCACCACCGCCGCCACCCGTAGGCCGCCTGTCGACTGGCGGTTTACCGCCAATTCCAGTGTCTTTCCTGTCGATTTCGGCCGGGGTACGAGTAAAGGTAGCGGGCATGCGCGAATCCCTCTCGCGTACAGCTTACTCCTGTTCAGGCTCCTCAGCACACTGCGGAACGAAGTCCACTAAATTTGTACGAAAACGATATTCGTAAGGGCCGCGAAAGACGCGCATCCCGGCCTTATCTGGCATCCATTCCAAGGTCGTGGCCTGCCACGGATTGGTTCCGGCCAGTCGACCACGTCTTGCGCTCCAGGCGAGGTTGATCAGGAAAAGCAGCTGCGCTGTGGCCAGAAACAACGCCGAATGCGTGATTCCCGTCTGCAGCGGGAGCAAAGAACCCAGCGAAGAAGTGCTTCCCGTTAATTGAGCGTAATGACGCGGCTGACCGGCCAGTCCAGCAAGGTGCATGGGTAAAAAGGTGGCATAAGCACCGATAAGTGAGAGCCAGAAATGCCATTTTCCGAGGGTCTCGTTCATCAGGCGGCCCGTCATCAGAGGAAACCAATAGTAGACGGCGGCAAAGAGCGAAAACACTCCAGCCATGGCCATCACCAGATGAAAATGCGCCACGACAAAATAAGTGTTGTGCAGATACGCATCAAGAACGGGCTGGGCAAGGATAGGACCCGTCAGTCCGCCTGCGATGAAGAATGATAGAAATCCCAAGGTAAAGAGCATCGGCGTGGGCAGGGGATGCACGCGGCTGTTGCGTCCCAACAGCAACTGCCCGAGCCACCCCAGCACTTTTCCGGAACTGGGGACGGCAATCGCCATCGTTGTCAACGCAAACGCAGTCCCGGCATAAGGGTTCATCCCACTCACGAACATGTGGTGTCCCCAAACCAGCAGCCCGAAAAAGCCAATCGCCATGGTGGTTGCCACCATGAACCGGTAGCCGAGTACAGGTCTCCGCGTAAAGTTCGCCAGCAGGGAAGAGGTCAAGCCCATCGCCGGCAGGATTGCGATATATACCTCAGGGTGCCCGAAGAACCAGAAGAGATGTAGCCACAACATCGGCGATCCATTCGCATGCGGCGCAAGGAGCGCGCCATTGATTACCTCTCCCGGCGGCACGAAGAAACTCGTAGCCAGATGCCGATCGCTGAGCAGCATCACCACGGCCGCAAGCAGAATGCTGAAGGCAAAAAGAATCAATATTGCCGTGACCAGCCATGCCCAGACGGTCAGCGGCAATCTCATCCAGGTCATCCCCGCGCAGCGTTTGCTGATCATTGTGGTCAGCTGGTTGATGGCATTCAGAATTGAAGCGAAGCAGAAGATGCCGATGCTGACCAGCCACAAATCCATGCCGGTAGCCTGTCCGGGCCCAGCCGCGGCAAGGGCGCTTAACGGCGGATAGTTGGTCCATCCGGAAATGGGAGCGCCTCCGGGAACAAAAAAGGCCGATAGCAGGACGGCAAGTGACAGCGCTGTCAACCAGAGCCCAATGGCATTCAGCAGCGGCAAAGCCATCTGTCGTGCGCCAATCTGTGCTGGAAGAACGAGGCTGGCGAGGCCATTTACGGGACCAGTCGTGAGTACAAAGAAGACCATCAGCGTGCCGTGCATCGTTACCAGCGCCAGATAGCCTTCTGGCGGGACCACACCCCAGAATGGCAGCTTGAGATCGGGCGCGATGATGTGGATCCGCATGAAGATGGAGAGAACAGTGCCCACAGCAACTGCAACCAGCGAGAGCAGCAGATAGGCAATGCCTATCGACCGATGATCGGTTGTGAAGAGCCAGCGCCGGGGCGCTGTTTGGGTTTGAACTTCGAGACTCATCGTCCCGCCCCATCATGGCGTGGCTCATGATTCTTCAGCCAGACCTCATAGTCATTTATGGACTCTACCTGCAGATGAGCCTGCATGCGCGCGTGACCTGATCCACAAATCTGCGAGCACAAGATCGGATAGTCGCCCGGAACTGAAGGTGTGAAGTGGATGTGCATCTCCATTCCCGGAACCGCATTTTGTTTTAAACGCATGCCGGGAATGAAAAATCCATGGATAACGTCAATGGAACGAATGCCGAGATCGACTTCGCGTCCTTCAGGTAATACAAGCACGCTCGAAACCACATCATCAGCGCCGTGCGTATCGTTATGGTCAAGTCCGAGAGGGTTCCCGGCAGGCGCACTGATCAGTTCGGGTCTTGTCAATCCGAAAACTCCGTCAGTGCCCGGATAGCGGAAATACCATTGGAACTGCTCGCCTGTGACTTCTACCTGGAGGGCCTGCGGCGCGGCGCCTTGATAACGGATCGCCGCCCACAGCCGCTGCGCGCTGACAGCCATACACGCATAGAGAAGGGTAAGCCCGGCGAGGAAAATCAGTTCCCGCTTCAGGGAGGAGCCTGTTGGTTCTGACGAATTTCTCTTTCTGCGAATCATCGCCGCGAACAGAAAAACATGAGCGAGAAGGAACAATGCGCTCAACGCCACCAGGTTCCAATACATCAAACGGTCAATGGCAGCGCCGTGCAGGGCGCCATCGGAGGGCATCCACCACACGCGATCCGCGCTCAGAACAAATGTGCT
>DATBHX010000122.1:0-28903 GCA_036557225.1 Candidatus Angelobacter sp. | reverse complement strand
CAGGGCTTGGAACAGGGCAGCCGAGACGTAATTTTGACCGCAAAAAGGACTTTAGAACTCGCCAACAAGGCGTATTTTCTGTATGTTACGCAGAAACCTGAAGATCAGGCCAAACTGCTGAAAATGGTACTTTCGAACTGCCGGATAGATGGCGCAAGTCTTTATCCTACATACAGAAAGCCCTTTGACCTGATCTTTCAAAGGGCAAAAACGAAGGACTGGCGGAGAGAGTGGGATTCGAACCCACGATACCCGTTAAGGTATACACGCTTTCCAAGCGTGCGCCTTCAGCCACTCGGCCATCTCTCCGGCGCAAGGTTGGGACTCATTCATTATACAGGCTGGTTTTTATCTCGGGCTAAGTGCGGAAATTCGGTCAGTACGCTACCAAAATTCGCGTCTTTCGCATTGATTCTGCGGTTGATCGAATAAAAAAGCGGCCTTTCGGCCGCATAGCGTTTGGAACAAATTTTAGTTGCGCGGTTGTTTCATCGCGCAGGGTGTAGTTTTGCTAACAACTCGTCGCCATGCTGGCGAAGATGCGTTCGAAACAGTATTCGTCGATCACCGCGGCCACAGCCTTTTTTCCTTTTTCATCCAGCGAGCGCACCACGCGCCCGGTGCAATTCACCTGGACATCAGTATCGGTGCCCAAAACCGAGGCCGGCAAAACGATGCGAAAGCGGATCACGGTGCCCACGTCGAGCGCGTTCTTGGTATGAAAAAGCACTCCTCCGGCGGAGATATCTGCGGTTTCGGCAAAGTGTTCATGCGCGTCCGCCGTGCGTACCGTGATGGGAAGTCTGAGGGGAAAGCGAACTGAGCTTCGGGTGTCTGCCGGGCCCGAGCCGGCGACGGGAATCTTGGCTTCTTTCACTCCTGCACCTCTGGAGTGAAGGCTACACCGCTCTCCGCGAACACCCAAGATTACTTTGGTATTCGCTGGGCACCAAAGGACATGCGCTAGCGCCACTGGCCGAAAATACAGCTCAAAATCTGGTTACTTCGGTGAAGTTGAAGCCGCCAATTTTCATCGCCGGCACCACCATGTCAAACGCTTCTTCACCGCTGGCGCGCACCGCGTGGCTCATGGCTTCCACGTTGTTCAGCATCTCAATCAGGCTCTGATTGAAGCGGAAATTCCTGAGACCATGCTTCACTTTGCCGCCCTCCACCAGGAATGTCCCGTCGCGCGTCATGCCCGTCAGGATTTTTTCGTACAAATCGACTTCGCGGATATACCACAAACGAGTGATCAGAATGCCGCGCTCGGTCCCGGCGATCATCTGTTCCACAGTCTGCTCGTTGCCCGGCGTGAGGAAAACGATGTTGGTGGGAGCTTCCCCCATCTCGTTCGGCAGCGGAAAACCATGGCCGGTCACGCGGATTTCACCGGCTTTGTCTTTGAACTCCGATTGGCGCATCTTCGCCGCCGTACCGCGCGCATACACGACGTTGCGTACCACTCCCTTTTCCACCAGATTGACGCGGCTTCGCCGTACACCTTCCCCGTCAAACGGCGTATTCGATTGCAGCGGATGAAAAACGTCATCCACGATGCTGATGTTTTCGCCAAAGAGCTTCGTCCCGATGCGGTTGTTGAGAAATGATCTTTGGTCCAGGATCGCCATGCCGCCGAAATCCCAGAACATGAAGCCAATCAGGTCCAGCACGGCCGCCGGCTCCAGGATCACCGTGTACTTTCCCGGCGGCAGCTCCTGCGGCGCGCGCGAGTCCCGTGCTTTTTGCGCTGCGATCTCCGCCAGCCGTACCGGATCAACATTCTTCACGTCCGGCGAGTTCGCCTTCTGCCAGCCGGACGAGCTATCGGCCAGCATGGTAATGGAAACTTCCGCCGACGTTTGCCGGTGATAAGCGCTCAAGCCGTTTGCATTCACAATGGCCTCTGCGCTTTGCGAGCTGGAGAAAATTCCTGCGGTTACCAGCTTGTTCTTTTTGGCCGCGTCAACAATCTTGGCCACACCGTCCGCGCGGTCCGCGGGTGTAAGCGCGGCGGTCTGATCAAACCAGCGCGACGGTGGCTCAGCCGCCTTGCCTTCGGCAGCGCTTGCCATCGGCAACCGATCAGGGTCTGTCTCCTGCGCTTTGGCCATCTGCTCCGCCGATTGCACCGCGCGCTTCAGGCTGTCATCGTCAAAGCGGTTGGTCGTCGCCCGCGCCGTCTTGCCATCAAACGCCGCACGAATGGAAGCAACTTCATTCACCTCAGAAACATTTTGATGGATTGTGTTGTTGGCAAAGCGCGTAAGAGAGAAGTTGGTCGAGGAAAAGATGACTTCGACTTCTGCCGCCGAGGCATATTTTTTCACTTTGTCAAAGATTGCTTCAGCGCGCGATTGGTCCAAGATTCGCCTCCTCCGTGTCTCCGTGTCTCCGTGGTGAGCCTTCAGTTTCCCTTGTAAGCGGTGCCAATCTTCACCCCGTGAAACCGCGCCGGCGATGCCCCATGCCCCGTGCCCATGGTCTGCATGGGCTGGCCTTTGCCGCAGTTGGGGGTACCCCAGAGCGTCCACTGATCGCGCGAGCAGATCGCATCCATCGAGTTCCAGAACTCCGTCGTGATGCCTGAATATGACGGATTTTTCAACATGCGTCCCAGCTTGCCGCCTTTGATCTCCCAACCAATTTCGCAGCCAAACTGGAAGTTGTAGCGCTTGTCGTCAATCGACCAGGAACGGTTCGTCTGCATGTAGATGCCGTCATCGGTGCCGGCAATCAGCTGCTCAAACGTCAGCGGCTTCTCGCCCGGCAAAATGCTGATGTTCGTCATGCGCACGAGAGGGATGCGGTTCCAGCCCTCGGCGCGCATGGTCCCGTTCGAGCGGTTCTCGCCGATGGCATGCGCCGTCTCGCGCGAAGAAATGTATCCGGTAAAGAGACCGTGGGTGATGATCGGCGTGCACTGCGCCTGGACGCCTTCATCGTCATAGGCAAACGTTCCCAGCCCTGGACCGTGTTGCTCTGTGGCGTCAGCCACCACGTTCACGATATCGCTGCCGTAACGCAGGGTGCGCAGCTTTTCCAGCGTCAGGAATGACGTGCCGGCGAAATTCGCCTCATAGCCCAGCACGCGGTCCAGCTCAATCGGATGCCCGATCGACTCATGAATCTGCAACCCCAGCTGCGAAGAATCCAATATCAGGTCCATCTTGCCTTCCGGACAGCGGTCCGCCTTGTGCAGCGCCACGGCCTCTTCGCCGATGCGTCGTGCATTCTGAAGCAGCTCCAATTCGTCAATCAGCTCGTATCCTTTGTTCTGGTGCTGGCCGCCGAAAGAGTTGGGATACGAGCGCTTCATGATCTCGGTGCCGGCAAAGGCCAGAGCGGAAAAGCCCGCGCCTGTGGTCACGCGCGTCTGATGGATGTCTGATCCATCGCTGTTGTAGAACCACTGTTCATAGCGGCCCAACTGCATGCTGCTCTCCGCCAGCGTTACGCCTTTTACCGATAGCAGCTCGGCATCGATGCGCGTCAGCAGATCAAGGTTTTGGTCGATCGAAGTGGAAAACGGATCGATCTTGCAGGGCGTTGCCCATTCGATCTTCACTGCCGGCTCGGGCGCCAGGCGGACTGGCTGCTCCTGCACTCCCGCTGAAGCCCTGGCGATCTCCAGTGCCTGTGCTGCGCACTTCTCCACGGCTTCGCGGCTGAGGTCGTCGGTGGAAGCAAAGCCCCACGCATTGTCCACCAGCACGCGTATGCCAACGCCCAGGCTTTCGGCGCTGCCGGCATGGCCAACTTTGCCGTTCTTTGTGGCCAGCGTGCGCTGGCGATGATCAACAATACGAAGGTCGGCATACGCGGCGCCGCGCCCGGTGGCGGCATTCAGCGCCCAATCAGCAATCTGTTTCATGCTCATAACAAGCTTTGATGATAAATGATTCGCCGGGATTGCTGAGACCGGCGGCGCCAATTGGCGCCGGCGATGAAATACGGTTTCGACCGGCAGGGCCCTTGATAGTATGCTGCTGGGGCATGATCAAAACCGCCATCAACTGGTTGGTGTTCACGGGCAGTACGTGTTACGCCGCCTGGATGTTTTTGAAAATGCTCGGAGTGCTTTTTGTCGTGGGCAACAACGACACCGCACTGGGGGTTCTTGGGATCCTTGCCATTGGTTTTTTCCCGCTGCCCGCGTCGTTTCTAGCCATGCGCTACCGCCGAGTAGCGGCCGCAATTTTCCTGCTGGCATCTGTGCTCTGGACTATCGGCGTATTCGACAGCGACTCTTATATCGCCGCAAAATTTGGTAACCACACCGCGCTTAAAGACGAGATCGCTATGGTGTTAGGAGTTGCTGGATTTCCTCTTTTTCTTTCCATTTTTTATCTATCAACGGACTTACCCAAATGGCCTCTGATCGCGCCCCGTATCGCAGTTCAAAGCCAATTGGAAGTAAAGGGGTGAAATCACCATGTCGCGCAAGCCTGTGCCCATCAAGGTCATCAATCTCGAAGATGGCATGCCCAAAGTGGAAGAGGCGCGGCTGCGTATGCAGCATGAGCTTCAGGTGGCCCGCAATCAGGGATACTCGGCCGTCAAATTGATCCACGGCTACGGCTCCAGCGGCGCAGGCGGGGCATTGCGAATCGAGTTGCAGAAAGAGCTGCAGCGCCTTGCCAATGCCGGCCAGGTCCGCGCTTTCATCGCCGGCGAAGATTGGCGCATCTCTGAAGAAGCCGCGTGGACGCTGCTCAAGCGCTATCCCGAATGGAAGCAGGACACCGACCTGGGCAAAGCAAACAAGGGCATTACGATCGTGTTGCTTTAGCATCGCGGACTGACGCTCGCTGATCCCAAAAGTAGCCCGGGTGTTGCAGGTTATTTCCTTTCGAAAGTCGCCCCTATCGCTCACGAATTGCCATGGATCAACTTACCCGTTCCAGCCGCTCTGCATCTAAGTTTGAGTACTTCAGCAGTTCTGAAATATCGGATGAGAACCGTGCCAAAGTCCCTTCTGGGATTTCTAGCTTCGCTATTGTTCATCTGCTGCGCGTGCCAGGTGTGCAACGGATATTCCATTCTGACGCACGAGGAGATCGTCGACCTCCTGTGGGCTGACCAGATCAAACCCTTGTTGATGGCGAAGTACCCTCATGTCACCGAAGACGAATTACGCAAGGCTCACGCTTATGCCTACGGCGGATGCCTCATCCAGGACATGGGTTATTATCCGTTCGGCAACAAGACTTTCAGCGATATGGTGCATTACGTTCGCAGCGGAGACTTTGTCCAGGCGCTGCTCGACGAAGCCACCGACGTCAACGAATATGCCTTCGCCCTCGGCGCATTGGCGCACTACGCGTCCGACATCGTGGGACATCCGGTGGTCAATGCCGCGGTAGCGAGGGAATTTCCCAAGCTCAAAGCCAAGTACGGGCCGTCAGTGACTTACGTTGAAGACAAGAAAGCGCACATACGCACTGAGTTCGGGTTTGATGTCGTCCAGGTGGCCAAGCAGCGCTACACCTCTGACTCATATCGCGCTTTCATCGGCTTTGAAGTCGCCAAGCCTGTGCTGCAGCGTGCTTTTCTCAAAACCTACGGCATCCCGCTCGAGGATGTTTTCGGAAACCTCGATTTGTCGATCGGCAGCTTTCGCTGGGCAGTCAGTCGGGCCATTCCGGAAATGACCAAGGTCGCGGTTGAGACCAAGAAAGACGAGATGGTCAAGGAAAACCCGAGCTTCGCCAAAAACAAATTTCTCTACAACCTGAGCCGTTCGGAATATGAGAAGGAGTGGGGCAAGAATTATCAGAAGCCGGGGTTCGGAGCAAGATTCCTGGCTGCGTTGTTCAAGATCATTCCCAAGGTCGGGCCGTTCAAAGCGATTGCCTTCAAAATGCCTTATCCAGACACGGAAACCGCCTACCTCAAGAGCGTCAATGACACGGTGGAGCGCTATAAGGTCTGCTTGCGCGTATTAAAACGGAAAGATGATCTCACGCTAACCAATACTGATTTTGATACCGGCAAGCTGACGCGCTCAGGTGAATACAGCCTGGCGGATGAAACCTATGCCAAGCTGCTGGACAAGCTGGCCGATTCCAACTTTTCCGGCCTCTCCCACGATCTGCGCAAGAACATCCTGGATTTTTACCAGGACCCGAATGCCCCCAACGCTACCAGGAAAAAACGCGACCGCTGGAACAAGACCATGGCGGAACTCGAGCAACTCAAAGCCACGCAGGTGGCAGCCGCGCAGTGACGCATATTTTACTGAGGAACGACCGGCGCGACTGTTCCGGCGCCGTTGTCGCCCAGCATGCCCAGGGCCTGGATCGGCACATTGCCTGAGGTCACGGTCATTCTCACCTTGGCGGCGCCCGCAGGCACGGAGCCTCCAAACCAATCTTGAATCACGTCGCGCGCGATCTTGTTCCCGCCGGGAAGAATGAATGAGAACGTGGCGGCCGGAGTCAGCGAAGCTCCGTTGGTATCCAGCAGCTCCACTTTGATCCCATCATCGGTCCCCGAAGTGTTTTGCAGAGCCAGGCCGGTAAACTGCGTTCCTGAGTTGACCAGGGGAACGGTCGCGGCAAGAAACGTCTGGCGTGAAAACATGGGATGCACTTCCGTCACCAGTGTGTTCTTGCTTGCGCCCGGGGCGTCGTCGGCGCGAGGATACGAGTAATACTCGTTCACAAAATTTGTTTCTTGGTCTTTGACGCGCACGCGCTCGCCATCTAACTGGAAGCTGGCCCCTGTATTCGGGCAGGTAGCAACGCCGTCGGCCGCCCCATTGCAGATTTTTACGTCGATCTCGCCGGGGTTGATCAGACTCACGTCGGAAGACAGAATCTGCGTTCCCTCAATGGACACACGCGTGTTTGCGTCAAAGTTGGCACCCAGAATGCGAATCATGGAACGGTCCGGCAGCAATCCGCCGCCCGGAATCACGTCGCTCACGTATGGGCTTCCCGTGGGAGCAATTGTTAATGTTCCTGAAGCGAACTCGAGTGTCGTGTATTTGGTGGTGGCATCCTGGAACAAGCTAGTGTTGGCCTTATCAATGCCAATGGTCGACGTGGCTCCGGGCGTCAGGCTGGCACTCAGCGGCATAGACATCGTGACCACTGGATAGCTGACGTCAGTGCCAAGCAAGTTGTCCGGCGATGTGAGCTGAATGCTGATACCAGAAGGCGCTACCACGGCAATTCCCGCTGCATGCCCTGAAGGATCATTCACTGCCACGCCGCGCACCGGCCCCGGCGGCACCTGCGGACGCGTGCTGCCATGGCCGATCGGCTTCGGCTCAGTATTAGATAGCTGCCACTGAAAAATGCCACCGGGCGGGACACTGGTATCCAGAACTTTCAGGCCGATAGTCCCTGCCGGTAAGGGCGCAGGCGTTGGCGTTGCCGTGGGAACAGGAGTTGGACTTGGGTTGGGCGTGGGTGTAGGCCCGAGGGCAGAAGCAGTGCCGCCGCAGCCTGAAGAGACCGCAACGGCTATTGCCAGTATGATTCCGAAAAGCCACCCCAGACGGGAAGGCCCGCGACTCCCAAGATCGTGCATAAAGGTCACTCCTGTGGGCCAGATAAAAAGAAGGGTATCTACCTGAAAGGGCAAATGGGCCGGCGCAAAACACCAACCTGCTCTTATTTTGATTCAATTTTATTCGAGCTCGCCGCAAAAAATCTAATCGGCAGAGCCTGTTTTGGGCCGCATGCCGCGCTCTCTGATATAACTCCCTGATATATAAGTGTCCGTCAGCGTGCCAAAAAATTGAGAAGGGCCACGGCTTCCGGGGTCCATGACCCTTCTAGCAGTCGACGGATGAGCCTGCTGATAGATAAGACCCGCTACCGCCCGGCGTGGAACAAGAATCTTCAAGAAAACCACTTTTTTAAAAAAAACCGTTTCTCTACGTAGAAATTAGGCTAACTACCTGATTTATCAACACGTCCTATACTTATAGAGATCTCGTGGGAGGCTCCATGAACCTGCGTGCCAAGGTTGGATTATCGGTTCTAGCCGTCTTTTGCGCACTCATCCTGCTGGCGGTTACCACCGGCATCCCGGCCGCGCCTGGCCAACTCGTTCCCACAGGAAATACAACAGCAGCGCGTTTCTCCCATACCGCCACCTTAATGCGAAACGGCAAAGTTCTGATCACTGGCGGCATGGCGCGTAATGGCATCTGGCTCGATTCAGCGGAGATTTATGATCCCGCAAGTGGCCGGTTTGCTCCCACCAACAAGCTGCACGCTCAACGCGCCGGGGCCACGGCGACGCTCCTGCCCAACGGCAGAGTCCTGATTGCCGGAGGCACGGATGGTTCAGGCAAGAGTCTGGCTTCCGCGGAGATCTACGATCCTGATAGCGGCGGCTTCTCCCTGACAGGCAACATGAACGCTTCACGAGCCCATGCCATCGCGGTCCTGCTTCGCACCGGAAAGGTACTCATTGCCGGCGGCAGCGCTTCAGGAGATGACGACCAGCTCACCGCAGCAGAGCTTTACGATCCCGCAACGGGCTCGTTTACACCAACGGGAAGCATGCATGGGCAACGCAGCGCTTTCACCGCGGTCGCGCTCAAAGATGGAAGGGTGCTGGTAGTCGGCGGGCTCAGCGGCGGACAATATCCCTATCACACAGTTGAAGCCACGGCCGAGATTTACGATCCAAACACCGGGCGCTTTACTCAGACCGGCAGCATGGCGGTTGCACGTTACAAGCAGGGCGCTGCGCTTTTGCCGGATGGCCGGGTCCTGGTGGCCGGCGGCTCCAATGAAATCGGCCGGCAAATCACCTACTTCAGTACCGAAATCTTCGATCCACAAACGGGTAAATTCTCACCCGGGCCGAACATGAGATTTCCGCGATTCAAACTTCTCTCGGGGGTCGTCGCCTTGAATGATGGCCGCATTCTGCTGGCCGGTGGCGCCGAACGCGCAGAAGTCTATGATCCCGTACGCCAGGTGTTTACTCCCATCAATGGCGAAACACTCGATGGCTTTTTGTTTTCCACCGCGACTCTTCTTCGCAATGGCCGCGTCCTGCTGGTGGATGGTTACGGCCATCATCCAACCGACGGCGCCGTGAATCAGGCGCTGCTCTGGCAGCCTTGATCGTGGCTCAGACCGGTTTTACTCTGCAGATTTTGGCGCGGCGACCCAATACGACCGGCGGGCAATGATGGTCACATCATTCCGTTGCCTTACCTTGACCCGCATCTGATGCAGCCCGGGCCGGGGATCTTTCGGCTGAAAGCGCAGCAGATACCGGCTGTGCAGGTGGTTGGAGAATTCGGTCATGAAGCGTTCAAAGCTCTTTTGCGTCGTAAATAAGTCGTACTCACCGCCGGTCATCGCGGCCACGGTTCCGGGTGCATTCTTGCGCATCGCTTCGCGGGCCATCTTCATCAGGCGCAAGACATCCAGGTTCCAGCCTGCCGGGTCAGTACGGGCGTCCCATTCGCCCCGCAATGTGTCCAGGGCAGTTGAAGCCGTTGGAGAAAAAGCCAGCGAGTAAATCACAGTATTGCTGTCGCCGATCGCGGCAATCGCGTCGTCCACCTTCACCGCATGGCTGCCGTGATCGCGGGTCTCACTGATGAGCAGAAGAATGCGCCGGCTGTCTTCCGGCTGTTGCGCCAGCAGATGGACCGAGTACCGGACCGCGTCATAGATAGCAGCCCCATTGCTCTTTCCGTCGCTGCCCATGTTCCGCAAAGGTCCTGCCATCATCTTTCTCAAATACGTTTCTGTTTGCTCCGAGTCGAAGCTGAAATCCTGCAGCAGGTTGACCTCGCCATCAAACGCTACCAGCGCCGTCTGCACCTGCGGCCGGCCGACAATCTGGTCGAGCAGGCTGCTGAGAGTTCTCATCCGCTGATATTCAAACAGGGCCGAACGGCCTGTCTGAATCGCGATCAACAGCGAAATTGGCTCTTCCGGCTCCGCCTCATCCATCTTGACCTGCTGCGGAACGCCATCGTCTTCGATGATGAAGTCATCTGCCTTCAGCCCAAAAATCAGCTTGCCGTTCCTGTCTTTTACCAGCGTGGGGACAAAGACTTCGTTCGATTGCGTACGCAGCGTAGGAATGCTTTGGCCACTTTTCTCCTGGCTGTGACCGGTGTGCATGCTCCCGGAAATCCCGAGCAACAAGACCAGCCAGCCTGATCGCGCGTAGCTCTGCCAGCGGTGCCTCTCGCTGCATGCGCTCTCAGCACCCAAGAAATTTTGGTTCTGCCTGCCGCTCGCTGTCATCCAACCGATTGCCATGAAGACTGATCCTCTTCGCCAACACCTGGTCAATCTGCTCACCAAAGCTGAAGCGCACATTGATCTTGCCGGTTCACTCAAAGACTTTCCCCGCGAACTGCGGGGCAAAAAGCCTGAAGGCTCTCCACACACGCCGTGGCAGCTGCTCGAGCACCTGCGCATCGCCCAGTTGGACATCCTCGAGTTCAGCAAGGATGCCCGGCATAAATCCCCGAAATGGCCCGATGACTACTGGCCCAAAACCGACGCGCCGCCCGACGACAAAGCCTGGGACAGAAGCGTGATACAGGTCATGGCCGATCTGAAAGCAATGACCGAGCTGGTCAGCGATCCTAAACGCGATCTGTTTGCGCCGCTCCCCCACAGTGACGGCCAGACGCTGTTGCGTGAAGCCCTGCTGGTGGCCGACCACAATGCGTACCACCTGGGGCAGCTTGTGCTGATCCGACGTACATTGGAACGTAAATAAAGGTAGTTTCTTGCAAGGAGAGATCCAGACGGTTGCAACGATCGCGACTCTCCATCGTTTAGAAACGGGTATTGATGGGAAATTGCTCCAGAAAAGACTCACAGAAGCCGGAGAACTCAGCGCGAAAGGCGTCGATGGAGCGGGCACGAATTGGATAGCCGGCCACGGCCCAGATCACCAGCCCCGACAGGACGAGCGCAATCGACAGCAGGACGGTCCATCCCGTGTCCACGCCGACTTGCGGCAATACGAAGCCGTCGACAATGCCGACTAACGGCAACACCCAGGCCAGGGTGAGCCATAGACTGCGCCGCTGAGCGTGCTGCGGGCAAAGATAGACGCCGACGCGCACGGTCTTCCGCACAATCAGCGCAACAATCACGTAAATCAGCAACGCGATCAGGATCAGAAGATAAAACCCCGGATGGTGCCAGGAATACGTCTTAACCACAGGTTTACCAGTAGCGGGTTGTCCGCATTTGACGCACACCGGCGGCAAATTCACCACCTGGCCCTGCGGCGGCAGGGCAATGAAGAGGTGTGAGCCATCGCGGATGATTTCCGGCGCATATGGCGGAGGCATGAAGGTGCTCATTGTTTCCTCCCGGAAAAAACTGATGATATCCGCAAGGATTTATCCAGGGAAGGAAAAAAGGGCGGCTTACGCAGCCGCCTTCGCCGTCGTTTCTGGACTCTTCCTACTTCGCCGGCTTCAACGCATCCTGATACCACGCATCGATCGCGCGCTTCATCTCCTTGAGCGCCGCCGCATCGTTGTAGACCATGTGGCCGCCCTTGAAGTCGACAAAGGTGATGTTCCGGCGATAATCGGCGTTCAGATTGATGTGCTGGAAGGTATAAGCGCTGGCGTAAAAAGGCGTCGCCAGATCATACATGCCTTCCATCACCAGGACTTTCAGA
Organism: Candidatus Angelobacter sp.; assembly: GCA_036557225.1. Taxonomy (GTDB): domain Bacteria; phylum Acidobacteriota; class Terriglobia; order Terriglobales; family Acidobacteriaceae; genus Angelobacter. The sequence goes on along the minus strand of DATBHX010000122.1, from coordinate 17,260 downwards.
TATTTGTTTTTCGCCATGGCCGACTGAAGGTTGGTCGCGGTCTGCGGGTAGCCTCCAAGACCGGCACTAGAATTCATGGCGGTACCCCAATCCCACGCACGATTGATCCCTTCATAATTCCACATCACGTACGGCAGCTCTGATTTGTATCCCAGCTCGGTCTGAGCGTAGTCATTCATGGCCGCGTTAAAGGCTGGAAACATCGCTGCCATCGCCGGATCAAAGAATGGCTCGTTCGCGTTGCTCTGCGGCAGGGGCGAAGCAACGCGGCCGTCCACGCGCCCGACTTCCAGCTTGCGGTCCTTCAGAAGATTGTGCATGAAGACCTGCGGCCCGACGCGAAGATCGTATTCTTCAATCAACTCCGGCTTCAGCCCGGTATACGCCGCCAGCTGGCTGACGATCTGCTTACGCTTTTCCGGATCGAGCGCGTTGCCCTGCGCCAGAGCCTGAGCATAGTCACCGGCACACCACTGCTCGACCTTCTTGATGGTCTCATCAAGATTCCCGGTAAGCTCCGGCGCCAGCTTTTTGTGATAAGCCGCAATCATCGTGTAACTCGGAACAATCACCTGGTAGGGCAGATCATTCATGTTACCCGGGAGCAGGGTCTGGAAATCGAGGCCAACCGAGAGCAGCGCTACGCCATTGACGGGAATGTAGTTGTCGATCAGGTGATTGGCCAACGCTGCGGCGCGCGTGGTGCCGTAGCTTTCGCCAAAAAGAAACAACGGTGAGCGCCAGCGCTGATAGCGCGATAGATACAGACGGATGAATTTGTAAAACGCATCAGCGTCGCCCGGCACGTTGTAATACTTCCTGGTCAGGTCAGCGCGAACACGGCTGTAACCGGTTCCCGGCGCGTCGATAAAAACCAGGTCAGTGCGATCAAGAATTGTTTCCGGATTTTCTACCGTCACGTACGGTGGCGCCGGAACTCCGCCATCCGGCTCCAGCTTGATCTTCTTCGGACCCAGCGCACCCATATGCAGCCAGGCCGTCGCGGTGCCGGGACCGCCGTTGAAGACAAATGTCAGCGGACGCGTCCGCGGCTCTTCGCCCTCGAGCGTGTAAGCAGTAAAGAAGATGGCCGCTTCCACGGGGCCGTTCTCCGGTTTGATCGCCAGGCGTCCTGCAGTGGCTGTGTATTTGAGCGCCTTGCCGCTGACTGTGATCTGGTGGTGCGTAACCACTGCCGGCGTTTCCGCCAGCGTCTCATCGTCATGTTGCGATGGTGTGGCTGAAACTGCAGCTTGCGCCTGCGGCAGGGCAGCGGTTTGTGCGACGGCAAAACCGTAACTTGCGAGAACGAACAGGGCGAGGGCGACCCGGGTGAACATCATTGCCTTGAAACCCTTTCGTCGTGCGAGGATGCAAACCGGCCATTATAGATGAGGGTCCTGTGTTCGCTTCCGCGATCAATGCGATCAAACTTGCAAAGGTGTTACCAGCTTAAGGTATGATCTCTTGGCAATGACGACTGGAATCAGGCCGCAATTAGCTGCGATCGTTCTGATAGGTGCGATCACACTTGTTCTGTGGGCTGCTGCGGGAAGGCATTCGTCGTATCGCCTTCACCTGGAAGCGCATTTTGCTGACGCCAAAGGCCTTCGTCAAGGTGCGGCTGTGAATGTCGCCGGTGTTCCGGTGGGAAGAGTTACAAGAATCAAGGTGCGTACAGATTTGCCTGAGCAGCCGGCTGAAGTAGAAATGCTGCTGCAAACGGACTACGAACTGCGCATTCCATCCGACGCCGTGGTGACTGTCGAAAGCGAAGGTCTGCTGGGCGAACCATTTGCCGAGATCAATTTACGCAATGCATCGGGTCCACTGCTGGCGGATGGCGGCACTTTGAAGACGGCGCCCAGTTTGCGACCAACCGCAAACGACTACCTCGAGTGCTTGACTCAAATTCTGAACCATCAGCATTGTGACGTGAACCAGGTCAGTGCGGGCAAAGCGAATCCAGGAAAGTAGCCCCGCGGGCAAAATAGAGCAAAACGGCGACTCCTGAGAGTCGCCGCACTCAATACTAATTACTAACTACTGCTCTAAGTTCCTTCGCTCCAGCTCGCCAGATACTCTTCCTGCTCAGCCGTGAGCTTATCGATCTTGATGCCCATCGATTCCAGCTTCAGCCGCGCCACGCGTTTGTCCAGCTCTTCCGGCACGGGGTAGACCTTCTTCTCCAGCGACTGATGGTTTTTCACCAGATACTCAGCCGAAAGCGCCTGGTTGGCAAAGCTCATGTCCATCACCGAAGCCGGATGGCCTTCGGCGGCAGCCAGGTTGATGAGGCGGCCTTCGCCGAGCAGATAAATCTTGCGGCCGTCTTTCATGGAGTATTCGTCCACAAAGTCGCGGGTCTGGCGCTTGGCCGAAGCCATCTTCTCGAGCGCCGGTATGTCGATCTCCACGTTGAAGTGTCCGGAGTTCGCCACGACAGCGCCGTTCTTCATCAGGTCAAAGTGCTCGCGGCTAACCACGTTCTTGTTGCCGGTGACGGTCACAAAGATGTCGCCGATCTTGGCCGCCTCCGCCATCGACATCACACGGAAGCCATCCATCACCGCTTCAATCGCCTTCGTGGGATCGATTTCCGTCACGATCACGTCCGCGCCCATGCCGCGCGCGCGCGAAGCCAGGCCGCGTCCGCACCAGCCGTAGCCAGCGATCACGAATTTTGATCCGGCCATCAGCGTGTTGGTGCAGCGGATCACGCCGTCCATGGTTGACTGGCCGGTGCCGTAGCGATTGTCAAACATGTGCTTGGTGAGCGCATCATTCACGGCGATGATCGGATAGCGCAGCTGGCCGTCTTTGGCCATGGCGCGCAGGCGGATCACGCCCGTGGTGGTCTCTTCCGTGCCGGCAATGATTCCTTCCAACACGTCCTGCCGCTTGGTGAGCGCCGTGGAGACCAGGTCAGCGCCATCGTCCATGGTCATGTGCGGCTTGTGATCGAGCGCCGAGAGAATGTGCTTGTAATAGCTGTCATTGTCCTCGCCCTTGATGGCGTGAACAGAGATGTTGTAGTCGCGGACCAAGGACGCCGCCACGTCATCCTGCGTGGAGAGCGGGTTGGAGGCGCACAGCACTACATCGGCGCCGCCGTCGCGCAGCGTGATGGCGAGATTGGCTGTTTCGGTGGTGACGTGCAGGCAGGCCGAAACGCGAATGCCCTTCAGCGGCTGGTTCTTGATGAATTCCTTGCGGATGCTCTGCAGCACCGGCATCGACTGGTTGGCCCACTCAATGCGGCGCTTTCCCAGATCGGCCAGATCAAGGCTTTTGATATCAAATGAAGTTTGCGAAACAACGGATGTTGACATGTTCTCCTGCTTGAATGCCTTTGTCAGGCAATTGTTCAAAAATTTGTCCACGAGCGGGGTGGCGCAGGCCTTTAGGCCTGCAATCACGATTATCTAAGCTCCGGGCTTTAGCCCCTGAAAGCACCTCAGCGGCTAAAGCCGAAACTGTATCCTCGACTTGCCGCAGGGCTGAAGCCCTGCTCCACCCCCGAGGTTACCAGCTTATGCCCGTTTAACGGTTTGCGCCGACGTTGGCCTTCGGCTCAATCTTTCCAGTTGCTTGCTCGCGCAGCGCAGCGGCTTTGTCGGTGGCTTCCCAGGTAAAGTCAGGGTCCTTGCGTCCAAAGTGCCCATACGACGCTGTCTTCTTATATATAGGACGGCGCAGCTTGAGCGACTCAATGATCCCTTTCGGCGTGAGTTGGAAGTTCTGGCGCACAAGCGCCTCCAGTTTCTCCTCGCTCACCTTGCCGGTGCCGAAGGTATCCACCAGCACGCTGACCGGCTCAGCCACGCCGATGGCGTACGCCAGCTGCACCTCGCAACGATCAGCCAGGCCCGAAGCCACGATGTTCTTGGCAATGTAGCGGCACATGTAGCAGGCCGAGCGATCAACCTTGGTCGGATCTTTGCCGCTGAAAGCGCCGCCACCATGGCGGCCCATGCCACCGTAGGTATCCACGATGATCTTGCGCCCCGTCAGGCCGGTATCGCCCATGGGACCGCCGATCACGAATCGGCCGGTAGGATTGATGTGGTATTTGGTGTCGGCATCGAGCAGGCGGGCGGGGATGGCGGCTTGAATCACGTGCCGCATGATGTCCGCGCGCAGCGTCTCGTTATCGACCGAATCGGCATGCTGGGTGGAGATCACCACGGCGTCCACGCGCTTGGGCTTGTGGTCGGCGCCATATTCCACGGTGACTTGTGATTTGCCGTCAGGCCGGAGGTAAGGAAGCATTCCGTTCTTGCGGACTTCAGTAAGGCGAAGGGTGAGTTTGTGGGCCAGGTCGATCGGCGTGGGCATGTAGTTTTCGGTTTCGTTGGTGGCGTAGCCGAACATCATGCCCTGGTCGCCGGCGCCGCCGGTGTCCACGCCCATGGCGATATCGCCGGACTGCTTGTTGATGCTGGAGATCACGGCACAGGTATTGGAATCGAAACCGTAGAGCGCGTTGTCATAGCCGATGGACTGCACTACGCCGCGCACGATCTTCTGGAAGTCAACGTAGGTCTTGGTGGTAATTTCGCCGGCGATCACCACCAGCCCGGTGGCGGTCAGCGTTTCGCAGGCAACGCGGCTATACGGATCTTCCGCAATACAGGCGTCCAGAATGGAATCTGAAATCTGGTCGGCAATTTTGTCCGGATGCCCTTCCGTGACCGACTCCGATGTAAACAAAAAGCTTTCTCGTGAAGCCAATGGACTTCCCTCCTCAAATGTCTCTTTGTAACCCTTTAGGATACCGTCTTCAAAGGTTACAGAAGGAATTCGCCCGCGAACAACGGTTTGACGTTACAAGCGGCGGAAACGCAGCCGAACGGGGCGTTTTTCAATGTGAAATGAGCCAGTAACAATCTTATCGGCGTGGGACGGCTTGCGTCTATAGGTTATTGTACAAGGCCAGTAGCATTGAAGGTGAGGGTGCGCGGCTCATTCTCATTGCCGAGCGCGCCCAGCGGCTTGCCGTTAAACAGCACATCGATACCGCCGGCGTTGCCGGTCCTGAGCACGACCTGCTTCCCGGCTTTCACCATTTTATTCTTGTTTGCGATCAGAACCCTCTGCATCACCGATCTTCCATCGGCAACGATCGAAACCCACGCATCCTCCCGCGCCCTGACCAGAATCACAAACGTCTTCTCCGCCGGCTTCTTCGGCGCCTGGTTTGCTGCCTGTACTGCAGCAGGCTGAGCTTGTGACTGAGGCTGCTTTTCCGGCCTTACTGGTGACGCTGGCGTGACCGGAGTTTGCTCCGCTACCGCGGGCGCGGTACGGATCGGTGTGGAAGTCTTTGAAGGTTCTGGCGAAGCCGCGGCAGGCGCTACGGCCTGAGTTCCAGTCGTCTGAGCCGGCTCAGGGCTATGCGGCTTTGACTTAAGCCAAAAAAAGTAGCCCACAAGGACACCCATCAGTGCGGCAACGGCAAAGGCGAGCGGGAGCCTGGAACGGCGTGGGTTCAGTTCACGGTTCGGCTCTTCATGGATTTCCAGTGGGAACTTGTCTTCCGGTTCGGGCTGCTCGTTGGCGGCGGCAGAGTAGTCAGCCACGGCCTGGTCTTCATCAAGCCCCAGAAAACGGGCATAGGCCCGGACAAAACCTTTATTAAAGACGCCGCCGGGAAGCTGGTCAAAGTGCTCGCCTTCCAGCGCTTCCAGATGTCGCCGCGCAATTTTGGTGGATTCCGTTATTTCATCGAGGGTGATGCCGCGCATTTCCCGCTCGCGGCGTAACCGGTCGCCAAATACACCCATGGCCAGCCCATTGCCTTTTGTTGGTAGATCAGTTAATTGGCCCATAGTAAGGTAGCCCGAACTCCGGTCTTCAAACAAAATACCCGGTAACTGCTGATTTAACAACCAGTTTCAGAAGTACGTAAGGGCTATTACTCTCAGGTTTCAGGTCAATTGTCCGGTTGCCGATTTACCTAAATCAAGCGATAATACGCACAAAAGTTGGAGTTCTGTTCTTGAGACGAGGAAACACCCCCTGACATATGAATGAGGCTGCTGGTCCTGAGCGTAAAAATAAGAGACAACTGCAGGAAGTCGCCATCTTTAATGATGTTGCGAAGGCGCTGACCTCATCGCTGAACCTCGATTCAATCCTGCAAACCATCATGGACAAGATGGCCGAGTTCTTTCGTCCGGACACATGGTCACTCCTGATGGTCGATGAACAGAAGGACGAGCTCTATTTCGCCATTGCCGTAGGGGACGCTGCCGAAACGCTCAAGACCGTTCGCCTTAAGGTGGGCGAGGGCATCGCTGGCTGGGTGGCCAGGCATGGCGAGTCGCTGATTGTTCCCGACGTTTACAACGATCCCCGTTTTGCCAAACGCATCGATGAAATGACTAAGTGGAAGACCCGGTCCATCATCTGCGTGCCGCTGCAATCCAAGCACCGCGTCCTGGGTGTGATCCAGCTCATCAACTGCGCCATGGAAAGCTTCGGCGAGCAGGAGATGTTCTTTCTGCATGCCCTTTGCGACTACGCCGCCATCGCCATCGATAACGCTCGGGCCGTCGAAAAGATCCAAGAGCTGACTATCACTGACGACTGCACCGGCCTCTACAACGCGCGTCATCTTTATAAAACTTTGGAGGCCGAGGTTTATCGCTCCGCGCGCTTTGGCTATGAGTTCAGCGTAATCTTCCTCGATCTAGACCACTTTAAGCACGTCAACGATACGTACGGGCACCTGGTCGGGAGCAAGTTACTGCAGGAGATTGGCTTCAAGATCAAGTCGCAGCTGCGCTTGATCGACTACGCCTTCCGCTATGGCGGCGATGAATTTGTCATCCTGCTCCCGCAGACAGACAAGCACTCCGCGCTGGTGGTGGCCAAACGTATTCAGGACATGATGCGCAAGACCGTATTCCTCGCCGAAGATGGATTGAACTTGAATGTCCGCTGCAGCATGGGCCTGGCAACTTATCCTGAAGACGCCAAGAGTTCGCACGAAATCATCCGCCAGGCTGACGAAATGATGTATATGGTGAAAAATTCCAGCCGCGACAATATCGCCGTCGCTCAGCAGGGGATCCTCAAGTAGGCGATCAGCGATCTGCCAGCAGCTCTCGGCCGGCCTAGAAGAAAACCTCTGAAGCTAATTTCCCTAAATCTTCGCAACAGATGGTATTGGCAAGGACGATGAAACTCTCCCAAATTGTCTCGACCCTGGCTCTTGTTTGCACAACCCTGTCTGCAATCGCACAACAATGCCCAAAAACCAGTCCGACCGGGCCCACGATCCCATCAGAAAAGAGAACGTTGGAAGGACTTCTGGTCTTTCACAATGGCATTCGGCAGTGGTTTGAACTGAAACTGGGCCAACCGCAATGCGGCCAGAGGTCAGTCCAGCTGGTTCGGGACGAGCAGCGCGACTGGACTCCGCTGGAGATGCTCAGAGGTTGCCGGGTCAGATCGAGAGGCGCCATCGATTTCTCACCCACCGGTTACTACTCTCTTGATACCTATCAGAGCGTCGACGAGATCGAGCCTGTGGGCGCATGCACGCGAAAACCGCTTTTTCCCGATTACTCCAAAGCCAGGCCTGACAAGGCCATCAGCGCATATCGAGTCGAAATGGACGTTGACTATGAGACCGGCGATCACCCAATTGTTTTCCATGTCTCAAGCTCAAGCAAAGAGCTGCGGCCGTGGCAGGCGTATGCCAGCTACATGCTGACGGGCGGCTTTGTATTGTACGGGCATTGCGGCGAGGATTTTGTTGTCGATAAAGTGTTCGGGACACCGGAGGCGAATCCATCACACTTTACTGAGCCTCGGGATTCCGGGGACATGGCCACGTTTAACCCTGAGGGCGCAGCAGCCGCCGGCAAAAAGCATCTGCGCCTTGGGTACACTTGCGTGCGCAACCCCTGATTACTGACCGCTGATGTCGTGGCGGCTACTCGATTGCAATTCATCTCCCCCATGTGCGATACCTGCGGCTCAGTCACTTCTTTGCGTACGCGCCGGCGCCAAGGAAATGCAGAGACACATAAGGCGTCTCGCCGACGACCCAGCTGTCATGCGGCTCGGGCGGAATATAAAACAGGGTGCCGGCAGTGAGATTGTGAACGGTGCCGTCGAGCATAGCGGCCGTGGCGTGACCTGACACCACAAGTCCCACGTGTTCCACCGTACAGTGTTTTGCGCCGATCGGCGCTCCCACATGCGTTGACCACCGCCAGCCTGGCTGGTAGGTCGCACGACCAATCGTCATCCCGCCAAGCGTTACCAGCTCGAAGCGCCCGAGTTCAAAAATCCGCGTTTCATCCGGCTGTTCGAAGCGCTTCAAAATCACATCGATCATGGCTGCTCCATCTATGACGCTGTCTGTACTCATCCGCGTGGGTTTCCTACTTCGGCCTCTTCTCCAGCACCGGACTTTGATTGGTTCCCGTATTACTATCTGCCGGCTTGGGGGTCCAGGTGTTGGTGTTGGCGGGAGCGTTCGGATCAACGCCAAAATCCCAGACAAAAAGATTGATCTGCTTTTTCTCCAGCAGCTCGACTACAGCGTACTCGCCTGGAGGGAGCGGCTCAGTCGGCGTCAGCTTGATCCACTCGCCCAATGAAGAAGCGGTCACAGGAATCCAGGTTTCCTTCTGGCTTACCTTACCGTACATGGCGACGCTCAGCTTGCCGATGATCCGCACATCTTTCTTCTGCTCCACCCGCACAATGCCATACCGGTTTGCAGGATCCTTGTCAGGAGTCTTCTGGGTAAACTCCGGCTGCGTATTGTCTGCGGTATCGATATCGAGAAAGATCACCGGCTGCCCGGTATGCGCCTGCACCCGCGCGTGCTCGCCCTTGAGCTCGATGGTCTGCGTGGAAGAGAGTGACAGCGGATTCACCGCTGCGCGCAGAATATTGCGCCCGGTGTGTTTGTTCAGTTCGCCGCCGTTCTGGATCAGCTCATCCAGCTGCGGCTGCTTCTTGAAATCGTCAAAAAGAAAAACACCGCCGGTATTGGGCAGGCGCAACCCCGGCGCCACCAGCGGGGCTTCGCGTTCGTCGGCTTCGTCGGCCTTGCCGATCTCCTTGATGTTCTGATCGCGATGGCTTTCGCGCTCGCTGTTGTATTTGTCGGTAGCCGTCCAGTCCACCATGCTCGTGGGCAGCTCTTCCCAGTCATAGCGTTCGGCGCTGTAGTAGCGCACGCGATCGCCCTTGATCTCCCACTGGCTGGCTGCCTGGTACGAACCGTCTTTCATGATGAGCCGCTTGGGATTTTGCTGCGCCCATGCACACGCATGGGCGACAATGAAGACGATGACCGCCAGAAATAGGAAGCTCTTGATGTACCGCGCCATAAAGAAGCCCTGATGCAGAGTTCTGCATTAATTTTATAACCAAAAACGACGTCTTGAAATGCAGGGGGACGAGACGAACAGCTCTTTTTCACTACAATCAAGAGTTGGCGCTGTTGATGCATTTGGATTTCCGATCACGCGCGATCACGGGGCCCCCACCGAGCCTGGTTCTGGCTCGATGGCATAGGATCTCGTGCGATTACAGCGATTTTCTGCTATCTTGCATCCGTTCCCTACATTGTGCGCGGAGGCGCTTCCATGAAGCTTCTTGCTTCCCTATTGCTGCTCGTGCTCTCTTTTTCCTTAATCTCTGTGAGCTCGCATGCTCAGTCATCTGCGGCCTCGCAGTCACCCGCTGCTGCGCCGAGTGCTCCGCAGACGCAGACCACCGAGTACACCCTTCCACCGGACAAACTGGCGAAATCAACAGCGCTCTATAACCTTCGCGGCAAGCTGCGCATTATCGACACGGTCTACGGGCTTCTGGTACTGCTGGCCCTGCTGTACTTTGGCGTTGCCGCAAAGTTTCGCGACTGGGCCGAAGCAGTGAGCCGTTTTCGGTTCGTCCAGGCATTGGTCTTTGTCGCGCTGGTCCTGATCACGACTACGATCCTCGAGCTTCCGCTCGATGCCTACCAGCAGAGCATCAGCGTGCAATACGGCCTATCTGTCCAGGGCTGGGGATCGTGGCTGGGCGATGTGGGTAAGGGAATGATTGTTGGCTTCATCATATTCAGCATCCTGGCCTGGCTGATCACGACACTCATCCGCAAGAGTCCGCGCCGTTGGTGGCTCTATGGCTGGATGTGCACTTTCGCAGTCGTCGTTTTCTTGATCTTCATCTCACCCTATGTCATCGACCCGCTCTTCAACAAATTTGAGCCCCTCGACAAAAACAATCCGGAACTCGTGACCGCGATCCAGAAAGTCACACAGCGTGGCGGGATGGATATCCCTCGCGATCGCATGTTCCTCATGAAAGCCAGCGAGAAGGTCACGACGCTCAACGCCTACGTCACCGGGTTTGGACCATCCAAACGCGTGGTGGTTTGGGACACGACGATTCAGAACGTCAAGACGCCGGAGATCCTTTTTGTTTTTGGCCATGAGATGGGCCACTACGTTCTGAACCATATTGTGATCGGCATGGTCGCAGCCGCCATTGGCCTGTTTATTGGCCATTACCTGCTCTTTCTCATCGCCAACTGGGCCTTCCCTCGCTTCCAGCAGCGCTGGCGCATGCGCGAGCTGTGGGATTGGTCCGCGTTGGTGATGCTGGTCCTGATCTTTTCGATCATGAGCACGCTTTCTGCTCCCATCGGCAATGGCGTCAGCCGGCAGCTTGAACACAACGCAGACATCTACGGACTCGAGGTCACGCACGGCATCAACGCCAACTCGCAAGAGGCGGCCGCGCATGCCTTCCAGGTCCTGGGTGAGCTTTCATTGTCATACCCGTATCCCAGCAAGTTTGTGGTGTTCTGGTATGCCGATCACCCGCCGATTCCCGAGCGCGTCCCGTTTGCTCACAGCTACGATCCCTGGAGCAAAGGCGAGCCGACGAAATACGTGAAGTAAGAAGTCAGCGGCGAATGCACGCAACCGAACACGAATCAGAAATTTGATTCCGGTCTTCGCATACATTCGCGGCCGAACCTTACCGTGATTTCACCTCGCTCTTGTAGTTGAACGTCACCTTGGTCTCTTCGTCCAGGACCAGCGCGCGGGCGAAGCGATACGAATTCCCTGCTCGCGGCACATCGATCCTGACGGGAAGCACGCCGGCCACGCGCTTCTGCAGGTTCAGCACGTTGTCCGAAGCGGGCGCCTGGGGAGGAGCTTCCAGCTTCTTGCGGTCGCGGTCCTTTTTCTCCGGGCGGTCCGAAACGGCAGCATCGGTACTCAGGTTTGTGCCGCTGAAAGTGTTCGTGATCTGGGCTTGCGTGGTTTCAATCAGCGGCGCTTGCGCCGTGACCTCCACGGTGGTGCTTACGTCGCCGACCCACAGCTTGACCTCGCCAAAGTTAGAGCTGCGGCCGGCGTTTACGATCACCCCCGGCATCGCGGTGGTTTTGAAGTTTTGGGCAGAAACCTCGACCTTGTAGCTTCCGGGCGGCAGCAGGTTCACTCTCCACGCTCCGGAGTTATCGCTGGTCGCGGTAAAGGTTGCGCCGGTTCTCTCGTTGACAGCTTTGACGTTGGCCCCAAAGATCACTGCGCCTTGTGGGTCCACGGCCGTCCCGGAGATCGCGCCCCTGGTTGAGTCCGTAGAGCCGGAAGCAGGTCGCGCGCTATACCCTAAGCCCTCGTTCTCCTTGATTGCGCCAAAGCTATACACGGTCGTCTTGTTGAACGTGCCGGTAATATCGCCTACCTCAGTCAATGGCGCCGGCAGCAGATTGGCTGCGATCGCGTCGCCACCAAAGTCTTTCACCTTGTACTGCTCGGGCAGGAAGAGCTCCCACTCCAGCAGGCTGATGGGCAGGTCCATGCTGGGCAGCGCCAGCTCTGAGCCGCCCTTCTTCGCGAACGGGGTACCGGCGAGCATGAAGACAAACGACACTTCGTACGGTCCCGTGGGACGGAAGCCCGGGCGCAGCAACGGAACGCGGTTGCCGTCCGGCCCCTGCACCGGCTTCACCTTTTCTCCAGCAACATCCGCCGAGACGATCGTCGCTCCCTGCGGCAAGCCGACCTTCAGGAAAGGCTGCGCCTGGTTCTTCACCGTCAGCTTGACCTCAGTCAGCGTGCGGCCTTCCACCGTCACCAGGGTTGTGACCTCGGCGCGCTCAGCCACCGCGGCGAGGACCGTGCTGTCGGGAAAGCGCGTCCACTCCAATGCCAGCGTGGGAACTTCCGTGAGTTGCCGATGATAACGAAACGCCGCCTGCAGCGGGAAGCGGGCCAGAGCTCGCAGATACGGATTCACCTCTTTCAGGTCTACACGCTTCAGGCCGCCGCCCTCGGTGGCAGTGAGCTCCATGGCGCCGGTGCCTTCCACCAGCACCTCGCCGGTTTCACGCTGCGTGCCGGTGAAGGTGAGGAAGGGCGCGTCGGCCTTTGTCCCATTGAGCGGCCGCTCCATGGAGATCAAGACCTGATGCGCGCGCGGCGCGGACGAGTTCAGGCGCAGTATCAGTTTTCCGTTTTCTATTTCGCTCGACTCCACGGTCGCGCCTGAAGCTCCGGTGATCTCATAACCTGCCGGGAACTCGACGGTAAACTGCGTGGGATCGCCCTGCACTACCGTAAGATCGGCCAGCGCGGCGATGCGCAGCTCTTCATCGTTCACCGTCACCAGCGTTTTCACATCGGAAAGAAAGCGCACTTCGTGCTTGACCACCGGGACTTGTTGGACGACTCCGGTAATCCACCAGACGCTGGCCGGCTGCCCGGGCACGAGCGTAGCTTCCACCAGGGTCTGCCCTCTCTCTGTGGTGCGCGAGGTGATAATCCCCTGGCTGATGCGTACCATGCTGTGATCGCCGGGAATTGCCAGCGAAAGACGCACGCTTCCCGCCGTGGGCACCGGCAGGTTGAAGGACGCTCGACCGGCTTCAATCATCAGCGGCAAGCCGGTATCGAGCGTGACAGAAAATTCCGCCGCGCCAGGCAAAATCGCGGTTGAGGTTGAGCCTTCCTGTTCCAGCGGCAGCATCTTCCCTTCCTGCCGCGCGTTCAGGATGGTGAGGCCCGTGGTGAGCGGGACCTTGGCTGCGTTCTTGCTGAACACTTCGCCATCCATCTGCACCGTTCCCAGAACGTTGTCACTGGTCACGCTCAACTTGAGATCGGCACGCTTGATAGCATATGGCAACGGCGGGGTCTCGCGCTGTTTGTTGGGCTTTGACGCCAGTTCCATCAGCCGGTTGTACTCGGCCAGCGTCAGCGTGACATTGCCGCTTGTGGGCAGGGGCAGCGGAGCGCTGTCTGCGCCCATGGCATACACAGAAAACATCATGAGGATTGCCAGAAGCTTTTTCATCTTGAACCTTCCTTCTTGTCGCGCTGATAGCTGAGTTCGAGCGTTGGCGCATGGTTCTCTGCCGTCAGTTCAGAGACAAAGAACAGGCTCGGCCCAAACGCAGGGAATGCGGGCCGGATGGGTAGCACCTTGGCGCCGCGTCCACCCAGCGTCTTGGTCTTGTAGTTGTCGACCAGGACCTGGGTAGCCCTGTCATTGTTGTTTTGGCCGTCGACCGCCTGGTCATTGTTGCGCCCGCGTAGACCATTCGTAGAGAAACCGCCGCCGTTGGCGTTCGAATAGCGGTATTCGCGATCTCCACTGGATGGCTCCAGCGCCGTGGAAGAGGGCGCTTCATAGCTCTCCAGGCGGAATGCACCCGGCTCGGCCGCCAGCTTGTACAGCGGCGGATGATAGAGCAGTACACCGGTGCGCGAGACAGGAAGGTCCAAGGACGGCAACGCCAGCGTGGCCTTGCCTTTGTCAGCCCACGCCGTGTCACGCACCAGGTAAAAGATCTCAACAGCAAAGACCGGCGCTTCTTCTCCGGCCCGGCTCTTCTCCAGCGGCAACAGCAGGCCATCCTTCGTCTCACCCGGACGCACCGGCTTGCCCGCCATCGATGCGCTCCAGATCACAGCGCCCGCAGGCAAGGTGACCTTAAGGAAATTTCGCTGGTTGTTGCGGATGGCGTATTGGGCCTGCACCAGCATCTTTCCTTCCTTGCTCACCAGCACGCGATAGCGGGCCTCTTCCACGTTGGCCATCAGCATCGCCTGCTGCGCGTAGCGGGCTACGTCAACGGCGAGAGACCGGGCAGACTTGGCGTCGCCGGAGCGGAAGTGAAATGCCACCATCGAAGGCGACTGGCGCGCGGCGACGTAATCGCCCAGTTCGGTGGCGTCAGCGTTTTCCAGGCCTTGCGATTTCAGATCTTTGATCTCGCCTGCGCCTAAGACTTCCACCGCGACGCCGCCGGTATCGCGCTCCGTGTTGAGCAGCCGCAGCAACGCGATCTCAATGTGGCCATCGCGCGGCGTCTTGCTTTCACCGGAAATCACGAAGCGCGCCGACTGCTCCACCGGCTCAAGGAACGTCACCGCGAGCTCGCCGGCCTTGACCTCCCAATCCGCGACCATCGCGCCGGATACCTGATTGATGGTGATGTTTTCCGGAAGCTGTATGCGCGCCTCTTTCGCGGCGCCTTGCGTAACCTGCAGGCTAACTTCGGCATATAAAGAAGTGGCATCTTCACCCAGGCTGGTAAGCTGCGTGAGTGATCCGCGCTGCCGCAGCGGCAGGGTTACGCGGTGTTCTTCCAGCTTGCGACGCCAGGTAAAAGTCAGCGGCTCATTGCCGCGGGCGTAGGCCAACCATTTGCTCTCCGTGCCGGTCTCAGTTTTCTCGGCCAGAAGCCCGCCGGTCAGCCGCACGTCAACTCCCTGTCGCGGGAGCTGCACAGAGGCGCGAGTCACGCCGGAAGAAGTTGAAGGTAGAGCGATTCGCTCTTCGCCGGCTGAAGCGCTCACGGGCAATGCAATATCGAGCAGCAAAACCGCGCGTCCGGCATGCGCCAGCATGGCCGCTGGATGATTGCTGCCTTTGCCGGGCGAATCTGCGACTAACGAAACCAGCTTGCCATCGAGCCGCGCTTCACGAACGAGCAAGCCGGGCGGAATCGGCACGCGCACCCAGCCGTCCTTCAGAACATCGACGGTAAGGCTGGCGCGGCCGGTAGCCAGTTCGCCGGCAATGTGGAGATCGTAGTCAACCCGCGTGAGCGTGGCATCGACCGGCGGAGGCTCGGGCGTGCGCTCCGTTGGATACGCACGCGCTCGCAGGTTCTGGTATTCATCAACGGGAATGACCACCCAGCCAGGTGAGTGCCCGAGATCTGCGGTGAGCTGCGGCGGGGGTGCAGTCTGCGCCCAGACGATGGATGCTGATAGAACCAACAACAGCACAAAAGTGCTTAAGGATGATGGAAAAAGTTTTGACCTTCTCATAGAGAACGCCTCGCATTCAAAATTTTCAAACGGGGATACCGTTGCGCAGCCGGTGGGGACGGCTGTTCGGTGTGAGCGAACAGAAAGCCGGAGCAGCGAATCTATACCTGAACACGGGCTCTCCGAACCTTCGGCCCACTGGTGGTCGCTACGTTAAGAACGAAGTGGCTGGATTTCTTGCAGGAAATCTGCGGGCAAAAGCACCATTTGGTTGATTCAATTAATGGTAGGAGCGTGCAGAAAACCGTAGTTACCGCCAGCGATTGCGTTCAATAAAGAACACTGCTACCACTGATGAAGACTGACTACACCGATAAAGTTGGGTAGTTGTACAGTTTGGGATTTTGGGAAGAAAACACAAGGTCCCTCCGTCCTACTCGCGCGCTGATGACTGCGCGCGCTCGCCTAACGGCCGTCGGGATGACGAGGCTAATTGAGATCAATTCCGGCTGTACTACCAAGCCCTGGATGGTTCAGCTAATTGCCAACCACTAACTACTCATTACTAACTACTGCTCTTCTCACATGTAAATGACGTAAGAGCTGAACCACAGCGCGCTGGGGAGAGTGCCGCGCGGGCGCGAGGTAAAGATCACATTGAAATCATGCGAGACCGGCAGCGCATCCAGAAAGAGCGGGTCACGGCTGTCGGGCTCAACGGTGGCCAGATAGCGGAGAAAGTCCTGCAGATGCAAACCGCCGTCGTAGCCTGTGCCGGCAAATGAAAGATCAACATTTTCGCTGTTGAAATGGCACGCCAAGGAAGCCGCGAGTGAGACTGAGCGTTCGTAGGCCTCGGTTGAAACACGCCCCGGTTCAGGATTGTCAAACACCAGGCGCAGCCGGCGCTCGTCTTCGCGGGTGAACTCGCGGACCTTGAGCGATCCGGTCTTGGCCGTGGCCTTCCAATCGACAAAGCGTCCCGGGTCCTGCGGCGTGTGCTCGCGGATGCGATACAGTTCGCTGCCGCGGCCGCGCACAAAGCTCAGGAATTCGCCGGTGATCATAGGCAGCAATTCCAAAAAATCATCCGACTCCAGCAATGCAGGATAGACCAGCAGATCGCGCTCCAGAGCGACTTTGCGGCTCTTGACCAGAAATGAAAATGGAAAACGCGTCGCCAGAGTGAAGCCGTCCTGCGTGTAATGCCCGCGGCGCGGGAAAGAAACTTCAAGATCGGCGCCGGCTGAACTCTGCGCGCCTACAAAGGTGAAATACACCGGCTGGGTGAGGATCTTCTCCTGTGCGTGCGCCGCCGCTTTCTTGCGCAGCACCAGATCGGGCAGGCGAAACCACTGCCGCCGTTTGGGGAAGACAAACTCTGTTTTGCGCCACTCCCAGCCGAGCCGCCTTTTCTTTTTCTCTACCGGCGTTGCCACTCTCACGGAGAAAGCCGGGAGCCAGAGACGCGGATTGATCAAGTTCACACGGACCTGCACGGGCCGCGTCGCGAAAGCGTTCCTCGGCACAATGACTTCCAGTTCCAGCTTGCGCAGCACCATGGCTGAGGCGATACCCGACACCCAGATCGCCGACAGCATTGAGCCAACCACAATGAACAACAGGTTGTTGCCTGTATTGATAGCGGCTACGGCGATGACCAGCAGCACACCGAGGTAAGCCATGCCTTCGCGCGTCAATTGATAATCGAAGGCGTCTTTCATGCGCGCAGCTGCTACGCGTCGCGCCAGGAACGGTACGGTCAGCAATCCAACAACGCCGGCCAGCAGGAGGGCAGCGGTGGCAAAGATAGCGGTCGCCAGCATGCTGCCGCGTTCGCGCGCGACCGTGGAAAACACGGCGGCAGTAAACGCCAGCGCCAGTCCGGCGACGGCGAGAAAAAAACGCTGCCACGCCTCGCGATCAATATTGGCCAGCGCCGACTTCAGGTAGTTCCGCATCTCTTAATCGCTTAGTGTTGCATAAGGAGG
>DATBHX010000121.1:0-13538 GCA_036557225.1 Candidatus Angelobacter sp. | reverse complement strand
AAGGCGGTTACGATCGCGAGCCAGATCCAATGGCGGCGATCAGGACCGTGAGCGTAGAGCGCGGCCGTGAGATGGCCGGGAAGAATCCAGAAGACCCATATCCAGATGGGCACGTGCAGCACGCGGTAATAGTTTTTGTTTCTCTCTCGCTCGACGACTTTTTTCATGTGATTGGTGGCAGACAAGGTTGCTGCAATGCATTTTAATTGGCGCATGCGCTCAATGGGAAGACGAGACGGATTCTGATTTCATCGCCGCCGCCATCTCACGGAATACCTGCACGATCAGCTCAGGCTGGTCGAGATGGACCCAGTGCGCGCCCTTGCCGGCGACAATGTGGCGACCGTGGTGCGAATGCCCAGCCAGCGCTTTGTGTTCTGCCAGGCGTACGCCTGTCTGGTGCGCGCCGGAAATCACCGTTACAGGAATATGAGACGGAATATCGCACCGGAATGCGGCGGCAGCGCAGGCAGGCAGGCTTTGAATGTAGCGCGCCATGGCCAGGAAAAATTTTGGATGTCCCCAGCGCTCGCGGATCAGACGCACTGTCTGCGGAGGAAGCTTGGCCAGTTCGCCGAGAATGCGTTCGACTGTGTCTTTGGCGCCAGATCCAAACGAACCGAGCACGCGGCGCGGCACCGCATTGTTTCCGTGCTGCAAGAGCCACAAGCAAAAACGCAGCACGCCCAGGGCGCTGATCACAGCGCCTGCGCGGGAGAACCAGACAGCGCGAAAAATCTGCCGGCGCTGAAGACGGTCCGGCTTGATCCATTCTTCCGGGGTCAGGGGATCGATGAGGATCATGCCGGCAATTTCATGAGGAAATCGCTGCGCATAGTGGCGAAGGATGTAAGCGGCAAACGAGTGTCCGGCCAGCATGTATGGCTGAGGAACATGCAGGGTCTCGATCCACTCATGCAGCTCGTCTGCCATCTTTGCGACCTGGCACTCCCGACCGGATGGCGTGCTCCACCCCAGACCGGCACGATCATAGCTAAGAACGGTTGCATAAGGCGCGAGCAGCGGCTGAAGAATACTCCAGTTCAGAGAGGTAGCGGCGATGCCGGACTCCAGCACGATCGCGGGTGCGCCTGTACCGCATTGCTGCACGTGAACTGTGCGGCCGGGCAGCTTGACCAGAGTTCCTGGTGCGTGAAACTTACGGCTATCGAGCCAAAGACAGAGAACCTGGAGAGCGATCTGCAAAAGAAGGATGGCAACGACAATGGAAAGGATGAGGAGCACTTGTCTTTATTTTAAATGGGTTGAGAGGACGAGCAGGCCTAGCCAGCAGATGGCTATTGTGTTGGGAGAACTCCCTGAAACTGTATGGTTACGACATGCATTCTCTGGATCCTTCGACTTCGTGGTCGTCCCGCACCGCGGGACTTCGACTCCGCTCAGGATGACAAGCTCTTGATAGCCTGGCAAATCACGAATATCGGATACAAACAGATACTCAAAGAAAAAGGCCGCAACGCTCTCTTGCGGCCTTCTTCCAGCGAAAGCGCGTTCCTACTGCGGAGGCGCTTCCTTACTTTGGTTGTCCTTGGCTGGGTCTACCGGTTGGGCCGGGAGGGGTGGCGGCGTAAGAAACGCCGGGGGATTTACAAAGTCGAGGAACTCGGTCATATCGTCGCCTGCGGCGTCGCGCGCAGTAAGCGGCTTGAGTCCAAAGCGGGTCTCGACGAGCTTGAGAATGGAGGTGGTATCGCGGTTTACGTGTGAGACGAAATGCGGCTTCGAGAACGGCGAAACCACGATCGTAGGCACGCGGAAACCGCTCAGGTCAAAGTTGTCGCCAGTGGCGTCACCGGGGGCAAGCTGTGGAGGAATGTTGTCGGGCGGAACAACGGTAAACGGCGGCACATGATCATAGAGCCCACCGCCTTCATCGTAAGAAAGAATGAAAACTGAATCGTGCCAGGCCGGGCTGTTCATCAAGGCATCGATCAGTGTCTTCACGAAGGCAGCGCCCGCCTGAACGTTGTTGTCGGGGTGCTCGTCCAGTCCGCTGGAGCCAAATCCGCCATCAATCCACACGAAGGAAGGCAGATCTGTGTCGGCTGTGGGGCTGGCCAGGATGTCGAGATATTTCTGGATCGGGAACGTTTTGGTTTGAATAGCCGGATTGTTCCAGTCAGTAAAGCCGGCCAGGAAGATGGCGTCTTTATAGTAGTAAGCCCAGCTTACGTTGTTATTCTGCAGGCTGGAGAAGATGGTGGGACAAGTCCACTGCGGCGAGCCGCCGGGAGAAGGCCGGATCCTGCCTTGTGAGGTGGCGCAGAACGCGTACTGGCGATTGGTGACCGTGTTGGCCAGCATCGGTGAGTGGAACGAATCGCTGGTGCCGAATTGTGCGGCCAGTTCGTAGTAATAAGGCAGATCAGTCTGGTCATATTGTCCCAGGGCGCGCAGGCCGCTGTTATCAAACTTCTGCGGCACGGAGTGCGTGGTCAGGGCAAAACGGTCCATCTTGAAAGTGCCGTCGGCCTGCTTATCAACGTCAAAGTGGCTTTCATTCCACGCGGGAGAGAGATTCTCTGTCCGCGTGGTGGGCTCGTGGAACAGGTGGCCGGTGCCGCCGCCGAAGAGCGGGAGAATCACATTGGGATCGTAACCGGCATTGATCTGATAGTTGGCGATCTCAGGATGTTTGCTGGCGACGTAACTCCCAAGACTGGCGAAATAACTGTCAAAGGAACGGTTCTCCTGCAACAGGACGATGATGTGCTTGACGCCCTGCAGCCCCGAATTGGTGCCAACGCTTACCGTTGCTGAAGCGGTGGTTGTATTTCCATGCCCGTCCGCGGCCGTGATGGTGTAAGTGGTGTTTTGCGTGGGCGAAACCGTTTGCTGGCCGTTGAGAGCCGAAACCGTACCTATGCCGTTATCGATGCTGAGTGAGGTTGCACCGCGGGAGGTCCAGCTCAAAGTGGATTGTCCGCCAGGAGAAATATTCGCGGGAGATGCTG
Source organism: Candidatus Angelobacter sp. (assembly GCA_036557225.1). Classification (GTDB taxonomy): domain Bacteria; phylum Acidobacteriota; class Terriglobia; order Terriglobales; family Acidobacteriaceae; genus Angelobacter. The sequence goes on along the minus strand of DATBHX010000121.1, from coordinate 10,563 downwards.
CGAGCGTGACCGAGAGCGGTGCGTTCACGGTGGCCGTAGCCGTCGCCGTAGCCGCGCCGTTCGTGGCGGTGATCGTATACGTGGTAGTCGCGGCGGGAGAAACGCTCAGGCTCCCACTCGGCCCGTTCACGACGCCGACTCCCTGATCGATACTTAGGGTCGTGCCGTTGGCAATATTGGTGTTCCAGTTCAACGTGGCCGACTGACCGGCGCCAATCGTCCCTGGCGTAGCGGTAAGAGTGACGTTAAGCATATTGACGGTAGCGGAGGCCTGTGCGGTTACCCCTCCGGCGCCCGTCGCCGTTGCCGTATAGGTGGTGGTGGCTGTGGGAACAAGCGTAACTGAGCCGGACAGCGCAAGCGAAGTCTGGTCTTCCGACAAAACCGAGGGGGTAATCGAGACCGAGAGCGCATTGGTCGTGTTCCAGGTCAGGGCCGTGGATTGACCTGAGCCAACCACAGCCGGCGAGAAGCTCAGGTTGATCGTCGGCGCAGAACCGGAGGCAACGACGGTGACTGTCACCGAATTTGTTGCCTGCCTGCCTTGCGAGTCTGTCGCCGTAGCGACGTAAGTCGTGGTCTGAGACGGCGTCACCGCCATTGAGCCAGACATCGGCAACTGGCCTGAGGAGATCGACGGTGAGATGGAAAATGAAGCTGCGTTGGTGACGCTCCACGTAAGCGTGGTGGGTTGGCCTTGAACGATGCTTAGCGGCTGCGCGCCGAAAGCAATCACAGCCTGCGATGGGCCGGAACCTTTACTACCAAGCATTCCGACGCAACCGCAGAGGAAAACAACAATGGAGGCGAAACACAGATGTACCAGAGCAGAATAAGTTTTTGAACGATGCATGGCGCTCTCACAACCAGGGTTACTTGCCTGTGATGTAAATCCAGCAGCACAGGTTGTGCGACTCTGGTTGCGCAAGAGCGCGCAGAGAGAAAAAAGTTTTGAGTGTTAAGAATCGGTTAAGAAGTTTTGTAGTGGGTCAGCTCAAAAAACTGACCCACCTTCGCGCATCAGCATACGTTGGTAGTGTGAGGATTTTCTACTTAATCACCGCTGCTCCGGCTGCAGCGCACTGCCCGTCCTGGTCACTGTTGGCGCCGGAGAGGCCAATGGCGCCGATGATCTTGCCGTCAGAAACCAGAGGAACTCCGCCTTCCACCGGCACGGCGCCCTGGAGTCCGAGCACGCGGACGCCTGCACCGCCACTGGCCAGAGCATCCTGAAAAGACTTGGTCGGACGTTTAAAAAGCGCCGCGGAACGCGCCTTGTCGATGGCCACATTGGCGCTGCCGAGCTGGGTGTTGTCCATCTTCTCGTAGTAAACCAGAGTACCGTTGGGATCGACCACGGCCACGGCCATGTTCCAGTGGTTCTTCACGGCTTCGGCTACGGCCGCCGCAGCGGCCTTTTTGGCATTTTCCGCGGTAATGGATGGTCCGTAGGGATTAGGCAGCATGTGCGCCTCCATTCCCAGCACGCACAACAGCAGCGCCAGGGAAGACAACCTTGTGAGCATTCGTGACGGCATCGTCATTTGCTCCTCGGTCTTTCGAATGTATGCGAAGTTTGCTAAAAAACTCCATGTCTCCAACACTCCAGTCAGGATCGAATCAAAGCTGACAACTTTTCGTTTGTGGAACCATTTTTCGGTGGAACCATTTTTCGTTGCAACCAGGAAGGGCGCACCCGCGACCAAAAGCGGCGAGGGATGGAGTCTAAAGACGAGCATAGACGATGTCAAGACGGTCTGGTAGTGGAACCGGGCTCAGTGGAACGCACAAGGTCCCTCCGTCCTACTCGCGCGCTGGTAACGGCGCGCGCTCGCTAGACGGCCGTCGGGATGACGAGGCTATTTATGAGAGAGTCTCAAGCGGTACTGCTGACAGTCTCTACGGTAGCCGGCATGCAAAACCTGAGTTGCGCGATAGAATGCTTGTTTGCGATTTGAACTCACGCTGAACACAAAGACATGGAACCAATCTCGCATTTCTTTTACTCCGACCGCCTGAAGCTGCAGTTCTGGGACTACGGACAAGACGGCAAGCCCGCGCTGGTGCTGGTCCACGGCGGGCTGGACCACGCGCGCAACTGGGACTGGGTGGCGCGCTCACTGCGCGAGCACTACCACGTCTACGCGCTCGACCTGCGCGGCCACGGCAACAGCGCATGGGCGCCAGGAGCGATGTACAGCCTGGCCGAGCATGTGCTCGATCTCTCCGCGCTGCTCGATATCATCAATGAATTTCCCATCCGGCTCGTCGGGCACTCGCTGGGCGGCATCATTGTTCTGCACTATGCGGGCACGTATCCGGAGCGCGTGGGCAAGGCCGTTTCCATTGAAGGCATCGGCTTTCCACCCGGGCATCGCATCTATGGGCCGGCTTCGGCGCGGCTGCGCTATTGGATTGAAGCGGTGCGCGGCATCGAAAAGCGCACGCCGAAGAGTTATCCCAGCCTGGAAGCAGCGGTGGCGCGCATGAAGGAGGCCAATCCTCGGCTTTCGGATGAAGTCGCGCAGCACCTGACGCTTCACGGCACCAACTGGGACCCGGACGGCTCACTGGTCTGGAAGTTCGACAATTATGTTCGGGCTTTTTCGCCGCTGATCTTTAACGTGGAAGAAAGCACGCAGCTCTACGGCCAGATTACCTCGCCTACCCTTCTCTTCTGGGGCTTGGAGAGCTTTGCACCGGTGCCGGAGAACGATCCGCGAGTGAAAGCGATCAGAAATTGCAAGCTGATCAAAGTTGAAAAGGCCGGGCACTGGGTGCATCACGATCAACTGGAGCTGTTTCTCAGAGAGACCAAGGGCTTTTTGCAATCGCCGTAATCGCCGAAATCGCGCGGAATCGCCGGAAACTGACGAACGCGCCGGAATTTACACGCGAACCCTTACTCCTCTCATTTCGCGGCTGCTGCCTTCGTCTGCGCCGGCGCTATGATGGTCACCGTCTCCGGTTGCGTCCATTTGGCGCCGCCATTCTTCAGTTCGAGGCGGTTCATGATCGCTACCATCTTTCCCGGCTCTACAGTGACGTCAATGTAGTGGTAGTTAACCCCGGCGCCCTGAAAGAGATCTGTTGGACGGCGCTGGATGAGATATGGATGTGCCCCGCCGCCTCCGGTAACAAAGTACGGAACACCGCCATGTTCGAAATGCTCATAGTTGTGCACATGTGAGGCAAAGACCACGATGCGGGCACGCATCTTCTGCTGGCGGTCTTCCAGCAAGCGCGCCAGCGCCTGCTCAGCCGGCCGCGCGGAGTGGCCCGCGCCAAACGCCCCCTCGGCTGAACTGGTATAGGGAGGATGGTGGAGAACGATCACCACAAAATCGATGCCTGGCGAAAGAGAATCCAGCTTGCTTTTGAGCCAATCGCCCTGCGCGCCGGAAGTCTCATCGAGAGCGCTGTCAAGCGTAAGGAGCAGCAGATTCCCGGTGCTTACGGAATAGTAGAGGCTGTGCTCAATTTCCGGAAAATGCTGGAAGTAACTTGCCAGGTTTATTTTCGGGTCGCCGAAAAGATCGTGATTTCCCAGGGCCGGATAGACGGGGATGTGGTTTTCTCGCCAGACTGCGGTTTCACTGTCGTAGACCTTCCAGTCAGCGGGATTGCCTCCGTTGTAGGTGAGATCGCCGCCAAACGTGATGAACTCAGGATGAGCGTTGGCGATGGCCTTGACCAGATCACGGCGCGCCTCAGCGTTTGCCACTTGGGTGTTGGCCGGATCAGTAAATCGGGTATCGCCGTAGGCGATGAAGTGAGTACGGTTGCTCTGGCTGAATTGGATATCGTCTGGCTGTGTTTGCGCGGTCAGCGGAGCCACGACAAGCAGACAGAGAAATAGGCAAACAAGGTTCTTATGCGAATTGAGAATGGCACAAACCATCCGCCGGTTTTGCAAACATTCCGTCCAGGACTTCGACTTCAATTTCAAGGTAGATTGCGCAATGCTCTGCAGCGTTTTCTCCAAAAGGGCCATTGGTAATTCCTTCGCCCGACCTGCCTTGGTTTAAGGGCGATCCCGCTTTGCTCACTCTTTCCGAATCTGGAACTTTGACAATCCCCCTTCTATCTTAGACCGCTGCATCCGTATAATTCCCAACGGCATCCAACTCAGTAGTGCCGAACCGGTGATTTTTACGGCCCCTGCCCGCTTCGTCAACACCTGATTTTTCGAGGATTATATGCAGGTACGCAGATATTCCAATCGTGCGCTGGCGCTTGTTTTGGCTGTATTGCTGGCGCAGCCTTTCACGCTGCTGGCCCAGAGTTCCAGTCCGCAACTGCCTGATCCCGGCTCTCCCAGCATGAACAGAGAGCAACAGGTGAAGCTTGGCCTGCAGGCCGCCGGCGAGGTCTATAAGCAGATGCCGGTACTTCCGGACTCGAGTCCGGAGACACGCTACATCCAGCAGTTGGGCAAGAAGCTGGAAGCGGTGATCCCTGCTGACCGGTCGTGGCCCTATCAGTTTCACGTGATTCCTGCGTCGGATATCAATGCCTTCGCGCTGCCGGGCGGACCCATTTTCGTGAACGTTGCCACTATCACTGCAGCGGACAATGAAGCCGAACTTGCGGGCGTGCTGGCGCATGAGATGTCGCACGTATACATGCAGCACTCGGCCAAGCAAGCGCCGAAGTCGACAACGGCGCAGATCATTGCCGGGTTGGCGGGAGCAGTGCTGCCGCAAAGCGGATTGGGCAACCTTGCCCGCATGGGCGTCCAGTTCGGCGCCGGCACCATGCTGATGAAATATTCGCGCAAAGATGAAGCGCAAGCCGATGCGGTGGGCGCCGTGATCATGCATAAAGCCGGCTACAATCCAAAATCGATGGCCGACTTCTTCCACAAACTGGAAGAGAGGTATGGCGCCGGTGGTCCGCAATTCCTGAGCGACCACCCGAACCCCGGCAACCGCCAGGCCGCCATTCAGCAGGAAATTCAGAATTGGCCGCCCAAACAATATGTCGCAAATACGAACGCGTTTACGCAAGCAAAGCAGGACGCAGCCAAAGTAAAGGCTTATTCGGCCCAGGAAATCGCCAATGGAGCGAAGTCCGGCGCGTGGGCGCAACAGAACCAGAAGAACGGCTCGATCCCCGCGAACATACCGGTCGCGGCCAATGAGGCCGGCAAGGGTGAGGCTGGCAATGGTCAAGCTCCCGCCACGGGCGCTACTGAGGTCGCGTTCAAGCCCAGCGGCAACTTTACCAAGCTGCAGAGAGGCAACTACACCATCTCTTACCCCGACAACTGGCAGATTGCCGGAGACGAAAACACAACGATTATCGGACCTCAATCCGGGCGGAATGATAGCGGCATTGCCTACGGCGTGATTCTCGGCGCGAACGCGGGCGGCCAGGGATCGTTGGACGAGACCACGCAACAGCTGGCGCAAAGCCTGGTGCAAGACAATCCTGGCATGCGTATTGCCGGCGAGTTGAAACCCGTGGAGGTCAATGGCGTTCAAGGACGATCGTTGGAACTTGCAGGTAATTCTCCACTGCAGCAGAACGGCCAGCCGCTGCCCGAACGCGACTTGCTGGTAACACTGCCGCGCGCTCAAGGCGGGCTGTTCTACGTGGTCTTCGTCGCTCCTGCACGCGACGTCGATCAGTTGCACCCGACGTACCAGAAAATGCTTGAGAGCCTGCAAATACGCTGAACCTTCAAATACTCTGAACCGGCGCGTTCCGCTTGCGATCCTGGGCCGGAAATCCTGCTCAGGTGCAGGCGCATCCAATTTAATGACGGGTGATGGCGCGGGTTTTTATCGTTTCCCCGCTTGAGTTGCGCCGAAGTCCAACGATGTCAGACGCAGCTACATCACCCCGCCATTTTTCCGCCAGCCAAAATCTCGCGCCGCAGTCTCCTATTTCGCTACATACAATTCCGGCAACGTCTGCTTCAAGTGCTCCAGCTTGGGCAGATCATTGATGGCGATGTACGGATCATGGGGATGATGTTCGGCGTAGTCCTGATGGTAGCTCTCAGCCGGATAAAACGCCTGCAACGCCACCACCTGCGTGACAATCGGCTGAGCAAAAGCCTTGGCGTGGTTCAATTGATCGATATATGCCTCGGCAATGCGGCGCTGGTCGTCATCGGCATAAAAAACGGCTGAGCGATATTGTGTGCCCTCGTCGGGCCCTTGCCGGTTCAGCTCTGTAGGATCATGCGCGACGGAGAAGAAGACCTTCAGTAACTGCCCGTAGGAAATCTGCGAGGGATCATAGACGATGCGCACCGACTCCGCATGCCCCGTGTTGCCGCTGCTCACGATCTCATATTGCGCACTTTGCGCCGAGCCGCCTGAATATCCGGCTGTCACGCTGCTCACGCCCTTCACATGCTCAAACACCGCTTGGATCCCCCAGAAGCAGCCGCCGGCCAGAACAACCGTTTGCGTGCCGTGAGTTTTGTTGAGCGGATCGTCGGTGGCTGGGTTCGGCAGCTTGACCGCGCTCGAAGCGCGGCAGGCAAGAGTACTGGCAAGCAGCAGAAGGACGACTGCATAAATCGAATACAGCAAAGATTGCTTACGAAGTTGCATGAATCTTTCTTTCCTCACACACCGTCCATAAAAGTGTCGATGGCCTACGTTTTCTTCACAAACTGCAACGCCGCCGAATTCATGCAGAAACGCTGGCCTGTGGGCCGCGGGCCATCGGTGAAGACATGGCCCAGATGCGCGTCACAGCGAGTGCAGGCCACGGCAACACGACGCATGCCGAAGGTATTGTCTTCCAGCTCTTCCACATTCTCGTCGGCGATCGGCTGCCAGAAGCTCGGCCAGCCCGTGCCGGACTCAAACTTGGTATCAGAACTGAAAAGCGCGGTGCCGCAGCAGACGCAGCGATAAATCCCCGCTTCGTGGTTGTTCCAGTACTCTCCCGTGAAGGCCATCTCCGTTCCGTCATGCCGGGCAACGTTGTAGGCAGCGGGCGAGAGCTGCTGCTTCCACTCGTTATCGCTCTTGACCAGCTTGGGAACATGCACCGTTCCTTTGCGTTCGCCGGCATCGGTAAATTCCACAATATCGACATCCAGCGCCTGGCCTGCATTTGTCTGCTGGCGCGAATGCTGCTCCACAGTTTCAGCGATCTCTGTTTTCTTTGAGAAGATTCCCATAATCCACAAGTATAGTCCTCCGCCAATGACAGCGGATGAAAACAGAAAAGCACGGCGGGAGGTCTTGCGGGAAGAAGAAGCTTCTTGAAGATCAGAATCGAACATTGCAACCGTCTTTCGATTGTACGATCACACGCTCACGCCGCGCCGCCCACAGCTTCCGCCGCCGGCTCCAGCGGCAGAAACACCGTGAAGACTGCCCCGCCGAGCGAGCGATCGTGGCCCATATTCAATGCCACGCTCCCGCCATGGCGCTCGGCGATCTCCTTGCTCACCCACAAGCCCAGTCCTGTGCCGACATCCTGCTTGGTGGTGAAGAATGGCTCAAAAATGTGCGTACGATTTTCCGCCGATACTCCAGGACCGTTATCGGCCACGCTGATCTCCACGCCCTTGTGCTCGTCCCGTACGGCCGGCGCAATCGCGATCCGTATGCGCCCGCCCTGGCCCACGGCATCGGCCGCGTTCGAAACCAGGTTGGCGATCAGCTGCTTCAGCTCGCCTTGCAGTCCCTGCACTGGCGGGCAGTCCGCCGGGTCAATCTCAATCGCGATGCCCTTGCTCTTCATCTTGTTGTCATAGAGCCGGACCACGGACTCTACGATCGCGCGCACGTTCACCGGCTCCGGCACTGAGGAATCGCGATAGAAGCCCAGCGTCTGCCGCGTAATGTGCGAGACGCGCTCCAACTCCGTCTCCGCCATGTTCAGGTATCCCTGAATCTCTTGCGGCAGCCCCGCCGAATTCTTCACGATGTAAATCAGATTGCCCACCGCTTCCAGCGGATTGTTGATCTCATGGGCCACGGTTGCCGCCAGGCGGCCCGCCGCCGCCAGCTTTTCCGCTTTGCGCATCACGTCCTGCGCCTGCTTTTCCACCGTCACATCGCGGAAGACCATCACCACGCCGCGCAGCCTCTTCTGGTCGTCATAGATGGGCGCGGCGCTGTCTTCAATGGGAATGATCTTTCCATCAGCCCGCTGCAGGACTGTGTGGTTGGCCAGCCCCATCACGCGGCCCAGCGCCAGCACCTTGGCCACAGGGTTGTCCACCGGCTTGCGTGTCTGCTCGTTGAAGATGGGAAATACGTTTTTGATTTCCTGTCCTCGTGCCTGGGCCAGCGTGATCCCAATCAGGCCTTCGGCCACCGCATTCAAAAAGATCACCCTGCCACGCGAATCCGTGGCGATCACCGCATCGCCGATACTGCTGAGGGTTACGCGGAACCACTCTTCCCGCTGGCGGATCTCCGCCGCGTGTCGCTCGCGCTGCGCCATCTCCCGCAGGATGTAAAACGCCAGCAACATTAGCCCGATCACAGCCAGCCCCGTAGTCAGATACAACGTAGTAATGAGCGCTGTGGTGCTCGCATGAACGGCGTTAAGCCGGGTAGTTTCAAGGTCTGTTTCGTCGCTGCGCATCTTCTCGGTCAAAGCGCGCAAATCGCTCATGATCTGCAGGCCGCGGTTGGAGAGTACTACCCCGCGCGCCTCTTCGCGCTTCCCTGCCTGGTAGAGCCGGATCGTCAACTCGAGTTCGTCGAATTTCTGCTGCACCAGATCGCGCAGCTCGGCAATCCGGGGGCGCTGGACGGTGTTGTCTTTCACCAGCTCCGCCAGCCGGTCAATGTGCGGCGTCAGCTTCGACAGCGAGGTATGGTAGGGATCGAGATAGCGCGGCTCGCCGGTGTACAGGTATCCACGCTGTCCGGTTTCGGCGTCCTTCAGCAAGGACTCCACCATGGCCAGCTCCAGGATCACCTGTTGCGTGTGTGTGACCCAGGCCTGGTTGCTGTCCTGCACGGCAAGGTGGTCTCGCGTGATGGCCGAGTTGATCAGCAACACCACCAGCAGAATCGCAAACCCTGCAATGACGCTGAAACGTTTGTAGGTTACTCTCATGACAAGAAAGAGCCGGGAGAGTGTATATCGCCACCCGAGTAACTGTATTTTAACGTAGGGATTTCGCAGTATAAAGGTGCAATTTCGTGGGAATTTTATGCATTAAAGGACTAAGGAGGTGTTAAGTAGCGAACGAGAACAAACCCGCCTTGCGGCCCATCAGCGCGGTGACCGTCTGCCTAAAGGCCCGCGTCCCGGCAGGCCGGGACGCTAGACGCTGATACTGCCAGTGGTTCATTTTTTTAAACTGAACCACTACCATGCAGCCATGGAAGGTTCCGTGTGAAGCGCGGACCATCGTTTGATGCCGCGCCAGTCGCCGGTTTTCCAGTCTGAGAGTTCGGGGTAAACGGTGAGGCCGGGGTCAAGGTCAAAGCTGAGAGCAGTCCTATCTTTGAATAGGATAGTGATCGCCTGCAGGGCGGGATCGACTTCAACCTGCTCGACGATTTTGCCCCGGACTTCGCGGAAGTAGAGAAACCTGCTTGAACGCCGCTTGCGAGAGCGGTTACGCTTGTGTGCAGCCATGGATCGCCTTTCTATTCCAAAGGAGATTTGTGGTTAGGGCTGCGTCCAGTGTTCACGCACTGGCGTGGCCCGATTTGTTTTATGGCATGAGCGATGTGAGGAAAGCAATGGAAAAGCGCGGGATTATATACTTGACAAACCCACGGATATTTCGTAAGCTGTTCGTATGGTAGCCGAAAAGATCAATTTAGCAAACATCGCAGAGCATTTCGCAGATGCGGACAAGGCGCGGGAGTTCCTTGAGAAGCAGCGTTGGCCTGAAGGCCCGTTCTGCCCTCATTGTGGTGAACTGGATAACGCCTATCGCTTGGAAGCGAAGCAGGACTCCAAGAAAGCAGTGCGCAAAGGCGTGTGGAAGTGTGGCGGCTGCCGGAAGCAATTTACGGTCACCGTTGGCACGATTTTTGAAGACTCCCACATCCCGCTAAACAAGTGGCTCTTTGCGATTCATCTCCTGTGTGCCTCCAAGAAAGGCATGTCTGCTCATCAGATTCACCGCATGTTAGGCGTGAGCTACAAAAGCGCATGGTTCATGATGCACCGCATTCGTTATGCCATGACTCAGGAGCCGTTATCATCAAAGCTCACTGGCGTAATCGAAGTGGACGAAACTTATATTGGCGGGAAGCTGCGCACAGGAACACAGGGAGCAAGAAAGGGTGATCGTCTCTCTCCAGTGGCGAACAAAGCCGCCGTGGTTTCCGTGTTGCAGCGTGATGGCCGTGTTCAGTCCCGCCATGTTGAAAAGGTCACGGCAGAAAATTTAAGACCGATGTTGCGGCAGATGATTGACGAGCAAGCGCACCTAATGACGGATACTTCCACGGTGCTCAAGGCTGCCGATGTGTGCGCAAAGCACGATCAGGTCAATCACACCGTGAAAGAATATGCGCGATATGAAAACGGCGTGTGCATCAGTACAAACACAGTGGAAGGGTACTTCGCCAATCTCAAACGCGGCATCAATGGCGTTTACCACTTTGTCGG
>DATBHX010000120.1:0-6475 GCA_036557225.1 Candidatus Angelobacter sp. | reverse complement strand
CACCGTCAAATTGTTTTGAGGCCCGGCCGAGGGATCGCCTCCCTGGAACAGATTGGTCATGAATTGCTGGACACGTTGCGCACGAGCGGCTTCCGTCATTGCGGCATCGCGAGCTTTGGCCAGTCGCACTGTAAAGGAGGCCGCCATACCGATGATCAGTAAAAATACAAAAGCGGCAACTGCAACAGCGTTGCGATGACGTCGGACGAACTTGGCCGTCCGGTAACGAACACTGTCGGCGCGGGCCTCCAGGGGCTGGGCGTTCAGGTAGTGGTCCACGTCGCGAATCAGCGCTTCGACCGATGAATAGCGGCGGAGCGGATCCTTGTGCATGCCAGTGAGGCAGAGCACGTCGAGATCTGCCCAGGCGGATTTCGTCAACGGCGGTCCGCCCGAGATTGAACCAGGCAGGCTTCTATTTTTTCTGGTAACTGCGGAAGGTTTTCCCGGTTCGTGACCAGCGATGATCGTGGCTGCTTCGCCGGGCGTGAGGTTCACCAGATCGAAGGGAAGCTGGCCAGACAAAAGTTCATAAAGGATGACGCCGAGCGAATACACGTCGGTATGAATCCCCACGCGATCTCCGCGCACTTGTTCCGGCGCTGCATAAGCAGGCGTCATCAAACGCAGCCCGGTGAGGGTTTGATTTACGGTGGCGTCCAAGCTGTCGATTTGCTTCGCGATTCCGAAGTCCAGCAGCCTGACACTGCCATCATTCTTGACGAGAATGTTGGAAGGCTTAAGGTCGCGGTGGATCACAGCGTGCTGGTGAGCGTACTGCACGGCTTCACAGACAGCACGAAATAGTTGCATGCGTCGCTCAATGGAACACTGATATTTGTTGCAATAGTCGGTAAGCGGAATTCCTTCCACATATTCCATGATGAAGCATGGCGTTCCATCCGCGAGAGTGTCGGCATCATAGAGCCGCGCAATAGAGGGGTGATTGAGTTGCGCCAGCATGCGTTGTTCACTGGCGAAGCGTTCGCGACGGGCGGGCGAGAGCCATGCATCACGCAATATTTTGATTGCAACCAGGCTCTTCAGGTCTTCGCGTTCGGCGAGATAGACCACCCCCATGCCGCCTTCGCCAAGCACTTTCTTTATTTTGTAGGGGCCCAGTTCTCCAGGAAGGAGCGATGGCGAAGCGGAGACAATCAGCACGTTTTGCGCAACCTGCGCCACGGCATGGTCCAACAGGCTGTCGGCTCGCGCATCTTCCTTTAACAACGCCAATACGTCTGCAAGAAGCGCATCATCGCTTCCACAGGCGACGGTCAAAAAAGCATGTTGCTCTGCAAGCGGCAGGTCCGCCGCCTCATGAAATATTCTTTGAATGTTCTCCCAGCGTTCGTTGTCCATTGGGCACTAGGCTCGGCGCCGCTTACCGTTTCCGTCTTGCCGGAGTTCATTCGAAAGCCAGGCTTTCGCTGCTCTCCAATCCCGCATCACCGTCGCTTCCGACACGTTGAGCAACTCGGCAATTTCCGTGATTTCACATCCGCCAAAGAAGCGGCTTTCCACCATAAGCGCCTGCCGCGGGTTCAACTGTGCCAGTTCTTCCAATGCGTTGTCTAAGGCGAGCAAGTCTTTCGCGCTCTCCACGGCAGCCATCATGGATTCATCGAACGTGACGATGGCAATATCGTCCTCTCCTCCGCGCTTGTGCGAGTTCCTCCGCCGCGCCGCTTCAACCAGGACCTGCCGCATGGCGCGCGCCGCAATCCGCTTGAAATGCATGCGCGAAGCCGCTTCGAAATTCGGCGACTTGGCCAGCTTCACCCATGCCTCGTTCACCAATGCGGTCGGGTTCAGGGTTTGGCCACCGTCTCCACGCTTCACGCTTGAGGCCAGACGCCGCAACTCCTCGTAGGTCACGCTGAAAAGATTGTCGAGCGCGAGGCGTTCCTCGGAATTTCCAGGCAGATCAGTCTCAGTTCCGATTGCCATTCGAAAATTTCGAAGGGGCATGACAGTTTTTCCATTCTGTTTGCGCAATGCGTAGTGAGGCCGCTGCGGGCCCATCTACTGGAACGGATCTGGAGGAGAAGGAAAGCGAATCCGTAGCTGCGGAATGCTAACACCCAATCCTGACACATAACAACTGCTTTATATGTCCATAACTTGCAGGGAGGCAATATGAAAAAAAGAGGAAAAGTTTTGCGCGACACCAGCGCCGGACCCGGCCTGCTCATCGTGGAAGGCCAGCAATATCCGTTTGCACTGGAAGGTTTGTGGAAATCAGAGGTAGCGCCAAAGGCCGGGCTAGTCGTGGACGTTGATTTTGACACCACCGGTCAAATTATTGCGATTGCGGCCGTACCCGAGTCGCAGGTTGCCAAAGAGCAGGCTGATCTCGCACTTAAGGCAGCAAAAGAAAAAGGTAGCCAGATTTTTGGGCAAATCGTTGCCAAGGTGGGACTGCCTAATCTGATCGCGGGACTAGTGCTGTTTGTCTCGTGGATTTGGCTCAATGCCGTAGTGGTCCAGGTACCCTTCGCGGGAAAAATTGAAGTCACCTTCTGGCAGGTCCTGGGTGTACTCAATGCCAGCAACATTCTCGCAGTACTGGGAAACAACATGCATGGAAGCACAGGACTTTATGGCTTCCTGGCACTGGTGTGCATAGCTGCTCCTTTCGTTCAGTATTTCTGGAAAGACAAGCGTGCCGCACTCGGTGGCCTGCTGCCGCTGGCATTCCTGGTGATTGTCGCCATCATGGTACACAACAGCATCAGCAATGCAATGGGCCCCGCGCCAACTGGAGGAATGTTTACGGACATGCAGAAACAGGCGCAGGAAGAGATGTCAAAGGCAATTTCGTATGGCACGGGTATTTATCTCTCGGCGCTGGTTAGTCTTTACTTTGCGGGGGTTGGGCTGAAGAACTATCTCGGAGCGAAGGCCTCTGAGGGACCGGTAGCCGTAAAGAAAGCGGCAGCGTAAATCTGCAACTTAAAAAGAGGATGGCAGCATGAAAATCCAAAATATCGGCTTGCTCGGCCTCACAGTCAGCACGGCTCTTCTACTGGTGAGTTGTTCAAAGGGAGTCAAGGGAACATACGCGTGCAGTGGCGGAATATTTTTGAAGAGCATCACGCTGGATTCCGACGACAAAGCTCTTGTTACGGGGAATGTGTTTGGCTCGACCCAGCAGAAGAATGGTACGTACAGCGTGAAAGGCGATGTTGTCACCATCACTGTCGACGGCAGCCCCACGCCATTCATTTACAAGGACAAGACTTTGGATGGTGGAGAGTTAGGGGGCCGCTGCATCGCCGAATAAGTTCGCAGATGCTTTGAATGTCCAGTTTTGAGCTGACAAGAACCAGAGCAGGAGCCATTCGATGAAAATATTCCGCTACTTACGTGTCGCGTTTTTGCTCATTCCTATGTTCGCGCTGATGGTTGGAGCGCAACAGAACCAAGGAGAGTGGATATCCCTTTGCTCGAAGTGCCTTTCGCCCAGCGTCACTTCAAAATCGGGCACGGGTACCACTAACGCTGTCGCGGTGGGTAAGGTCACGCTAAAAGATGCCCAAATGTGGTGCGGCAGCTGGGAACCGGACAATCAATCTTGTCCGAAAGAACAACTTGCCAATGAGAAGGGCCAGATTTACAAAATCTCCGCCAACTGCCCCGCAGGGAAATTCACCTCACCTGATGACGTCGTATACACACATACCAACGAAGTTTGGGATGCCAGTGATATTGGTCAGGGACGCCCAAAATTCCGCGGCGCCGACGGCGCGATTGTCGGGCGTGACGATGCCAGCGGCGGGTTAGATCTGGCAGCCAACTGGGAACTTTTGTGTGGAGCCGCTGCAGCCGCGGTTGACGCATGTGCCGGGAAGCAGCACTGCGACAGCAACAAGCTTTTCTCGGCCGAAGTAATTGGGCTCTCTGGCACGATTGTGGGGGGGCGCCATCATTACGTGAAGATGAATATCCGTTTTCACAATCTATCCGACCATCCGATCATTCTTGCTTATGTCACCGGAAGTTCCTCAGGTGTGGACAATCTTGGCAACGCCTATTACTGGGGGCGTGCAGGAACGCATGATGCGAGCACAGCAGGCATCGGACTCCTTGAGGGCCGCAAGGCGGACACACAGTTTCAGCTTGACCCTGGCGAGTCGCGCAATGCGATGTTTGGAATTATTCGTTACGAAGCCGCTCGCAAGCCCATCGGTAGTTCATTCACCTACAACATGACCATCGCCGAACTGCGCAAGCTAGGCGGCACATCGGTCGAATCTTTGAAGCAGTACACAATGAATTTCCCGCATCTGCCCGGCCGGGGTTGGTAGGAGAAATTTTGAGTTTGAAAGTCGTCTGCTAGGGCCGACAAATTGTTTCCCAATCCAGTAACTTGCAGCGGCTCTGCCGACCACATGACGTTTCCGTCTCAAATGGAGTCGAAGTTGTAGACCTGAGAATTCAACAAGCTAAAACTTGTGGCTGGCGGCCGATCAGTCATTTTTAATTTTGCGATTTGTTCGTGATCCTGAAAGGCTCAAGAAATCGTTGCTGCCGGAGGTCTTTTCAACAAATCGCCGGATGTGACCCGCCCCAGAATTCTGCGACGCGAATTGAGTGTTCGCCCGGCGCCCGCTGCCAAAAGGGCTCGCCGTGGACTCTCGCAACCTGAATCCGACAGCGGAAGCGTTCCATCGGCGTAGATGCTGAGTACCCCACTTTCTCCTGTTCCTCTGTTCGATGGACATTCTGTGTTCTCCTCGCTTTCAGGAGAGCGGGCGAGACGCCCTCGGGACGGCCGCTGGAACGGCGGCGGTACGCTTCGTTCGCGATGCGATTACTCCTAATAAAATCCAGATTCCCAAGGCAATCCACTCGTAGATGGTGAAGTGGCCAGGGACTTGCGGGACCAACTTCATCGACGCCATGGCAATCGCGACCAGGAGGGCGAACGCCGCTACGGCGAGTTCGGGAGTTGAAAGCGTGATGACCTCCCGCCGGGAACGCGCCAGCGCGAGGCACGAGGCGCAGGCGGCTGCCCAGCCAATGGCACAAGCTACCGATCCTACTTCGGTGATCGGAATCAGAATCGCATCTCCCAGCAGCATGCAAACGGCTGTCGCAATGCCGACGCAAAGAACCGCGATTGACGGAGTCTGAAAGCGACTGTGAATTGTCCCGACGCCCGGGTGCACCATGCTGCGGCGTCCCAGCGCGAAGAACAAACGGCTGGCGGCTACGAAGTTTCCGTTGAAGCATTTGAAAAGCGAGAGCAGCGCGGCGGCGAGAATGATGTTGGCGATCCATCGCGAGCCAACGGCGCGCTGAAAGGCTACCGCAGTCATGAATTTCTCGCCGGTCAGTTGATGCCACGGCGCGACGAATCCCACAGCGGCGACGATGCTGGCATAGAAAAGAATTCCAATGAAGATCGCCATACAGATGGCGCGATAAAACCCGCGGGCGCGGAAGTCGGGGCTGGCTTCCTCAGCCGCCTTGCCTACTGATTCGAAGCCGGTCATGAAATAAGGAACAATCTGGATCACCAGCAGAATAGAAATAAATGGCGCGCGGGTGAAAAGCGGAGGGAAATTCTGCGGAGAGCCGCGGCTGACGCCCAACCCTACGAAGAGCACGAAAAGGGCGAGGGTGCCGAAGCTGGTCCAGTTCTGAAACGTAGCACTGAGGCGCACACCGCGGTAGTTCAGGATTGTGAGAAGGGCCGTCAGCACCAGTCCTGCAGCGAGATGCGGCAGATATACTGGGCTTCCCGCAACGCGATAAAGTTCGACCGAGTCGAGACCTGGCAGAATATAGGCTGCGATGCGACCCACCGCAACCGCTTCCCACGGGCAAACGATGAAGTAGGCGAGAGTCATCATCCAGCCGGTAGCGAAGCTGACCGCCGGCGGAAATACAGCGGACGTGTAGGCGATTTCTCCCGCAGCATCGGGCATGGCGATGACGAGCTTCCCGTAAACCCATCCAATGGGAAGCAGGAGCGCACCGCCGATCACGAATCCGAGGACGGTACCCAGGGCGCCACCGCGTAGCAACCAGTCGTCCATTACCACTAGCCAGCCGACGCCGACCATGGTGCCCCATCCCAGGGTGAAGTAGTCGGTGGCGCGCAGCCTGCGGGCGAGTGTGCTCACGGGATGAAGGGTTCGAGCGGCGCGGATTATAGCATTGGCGGTGTGATCTGGAGAGCACTTTTGTTGCGGGCGCCAAGTGCGGCATGAAATCCCAAGGGTTTTTCCTTTTCTCCTGGTATGCCCCTGTTCGTTTCAAACTCGAAGATCAGTGTGCCGGCGGTACGGAAACGGGGAATATCTACTGTCATCTTCCAACAACTTGTATGGTCGGCTACTCGGAAGTTGGAAAATCTTTAGTTCGATTGGTGGACGAATTGTGTGCCAGATTTTGGATGATACTCAGATTGGTAAAGATGGCAATCTGACTTGCGGCCGATCAGCCGCCTTCTCTCCAATCCGGC
>DATBHX010000119.1:0-38745 GCA_036557225.1 Candidatus Angelobacter sp. | reverse complement strand
TTGCCTGACAAAATGGCGAAAGCAGCACGGCTGCTGATATTCTAAAAATGAGATTATGTCTGCCAATCTGCTAGCCCGGCTGAAACAAGGCCCCATTCTTTGCGATGGCGCCATGGGTACGCTGCTCTACGCCAAAGGCGTCTTTATTAATAAGTGTTACGACGAACTCAATCTTACCCAGCCGGACATGGTGCGCAGTATCCACCAGGAATACCTGAATGCAGGCGCCGAGGTAATTGAGACCAATACCTTTGGCGGCAATTCTTTCCGCCTGGCCCGGCACGGATTGGCGGAAAAGGTAACCGAAATTAACCGCCAGGGGGCGGCCCTGGCACGCGAAGCGGCTGACGCTTACAACCTGAAAAAAGCCGCCGGCGTCCTGGTGGCCGGCTCGGTTGGCCCGCTGGGGATCAAGATTGAGCCTCTGGGCAAGACCGCGCGGGAGGAAGCCCGCGAATCGTTTCGCGAACAGATTGCCGCGCTGATCGATGGCGGCGTTGATCTGATCATGCTTGAGACCTTCGGCTACCTGGAAGAGCTGCACCAGGCGATTCTGGCTGCCCGCGATGTCTCGCCTTCCACGCCGCTGGTAGCGCAGGTCACCATCGACGAAGACGGAAACTGCCTGGATGGCGCCAGCCCGGAAACCTTCACAGCCAAGCTGAACGATTGGGGACCGGATGTGATCGGCTGCAACTGCAGCGTTGGTCCCGTGGCGATGCTGGAAGCAGTGGAGCGAATCCGGCGGCTGACCGATAAGCCGCTTTCCGCGCAGCCCAACGCCGGCATTCCCCGCAGCATTGAAGGCCGGAACATTTATCTGTGCTCGCCGGAATACATGGCCAGCTATGCGCGAAAATTTGTGAATGCCGGGGTGAACCTGGTCGGCGGTTGCTGCGGGACGACTCCTGATCACATCAAGGCCATGAAGTCTGCCCTGCGCATGACGGATGCCAAAGGCAAGGCGGGCGGATTTCGTGTAGTCACTGAGGCGAACCGCGAATCCAGCACCACGCCGCCTCCACTGGCGCAGCGCTCCAACCTTGGCCGGAAACTGGCAGCGGGTGAGTTTGCCGCACTGGTGGAGATCGTCCCTCCCAAGGGCGTCGACTATCGCAAGGAAGTTGAAGGGGCAAAGTTTCTAAAAGCCGCAGGCATCGATGCCATCAATATCCCTGATAGCCCACGTGCCTCGGCGCGCATGAGCAACATGGCGCTATGCATGCTGATCCAGCAACAGGCCGGGATTGAAACGGTGCTGCATTTCACCTGCCGTGATCGCAACGTGCTCAGCATGCAGTCAGAGCTGCTGGGGGCATATTCCACTGGAATCCAGAACCTGATCTGCATAACCGGCGATCCGCCGAAGCTCGGCAACTATCCTGACGCTACCGCGGTGTTTGACGTGGATGCCATTGGCCTCGTGAACCTCGTCCATAACTTGAACTATGGGCGCGACCTGGGTGGAAACCCGATAGGTTCCGGAACTAAGTTCCTGATCGGCGTGGGCGCGAACCCGGGGATCGTGAACATTGACGAAGAGGTCCGCCGTTTCGAATACAAGGTTGAGGCCGGAGCAGAGTACGCCGTCACTCAGCCTGTTTTTGATATTGCGCTGTTGGAGCAGTTTTTGCGGCGCATCGATCATCACCGAATTCCCGTACTGGCGGGCATATGGCCGCTCACCAGTGTCCGTAACGCCGAGTTCATGAAGAACGAGCTGCGCGTCTCAGTTCCTGATTCCATCATTGAGCGGATGTCGCGGGCCCCAAATGCTGAAGCGGCACGGGCGGAAGGCATTCTGATCGCGCGCGAGATGCTGCAGCAGGTACGAGGCCTGGTTCAGGGTGCACAGGTGGCGGCGCCGTTGGGGCGCTACAGCTCTGCCATCGAGGTATTGGATGGCGACATCGGTTCAGCTGCAGTCGGGACATAAGGAAGTAGCTGCTTGCTGAACTCCGGTTCACTTTTCGCGATCAGAAATCCTCTGCTCAGGAAAAATTTAGCAAAATATCCAGAACTGGTTCTCAAGCCGGGAGTAGAATGAACCATGGAGTTTCGGCTCTGTGCCCAAATTTGAAGATTGTCTTCAACGCCTGGAACAAATCGTCGACGAACTTGAGAAAGGTAACGTGCCGCTTGAGCAGGCCTTGAAGCTCTTTGAAGAAGGGCTGAAACTTTCGTCTTCATGCCGCAAAGAATTGGAAGAGGCGGAAGGCAAAGTTGAAATTCTCCTGCGCCAAAACGGAAAGCTACAGCCCGAGCCTTATGAGGCCGTCGTCGAAAAGGCCCAGCACTCGGTAAAGAAGTAGTCCGTCACAGCCTGCGGCAGTCCGCAGCGTGCGTGTCACCCTCCAGCCAAAATTGAGGTAGAGCTCGATGAAACCGCTTAGTGTAGTTGTCGCCCAAAGCAACGGCCAAACAGCGGAAGTGCTGGCAAAGTCTCTCTACAATCATTTCCGCGTGGTCAACGTGGCCGGCAATCTGGAAGAGCTGCGATACGCCATTCCCCGGCATCGCGCTGACGTAGCCATTGTTGACCTTGAACTGGCTCCTCTCCACCAGGTACAGCAACTCACGCGTGAATTTGCCGCAACGCGAGTGATCTGCACCCATCGTCTGGCGGACGAAAGAATGTGGTCCGATGCGCTCGCCGCGGGCGCGTGCGATTGCTGCTATACCTCTGATGTGCGCGCGATTGTCCTGGCCGCCAGCGAGACAAAGACGGTTCCGCACGCCCACGCGGCGTAGAAGATCCTCGCTCCTCCTGCGCCATGGGGCATCGCACGATGCCCTCATTATTTAAGAATTGGTGGCCCTCGCCTGAACTTGTGCGATGGTCGCCAGCACTTTGGAAAGCTCCTGCCCTAAAGAGCGAAACGACTCGACCACAGATTCCGAGGACAGCTGAATGAACTGGCGCGATAGCCCCAGTTTGGCATCCAACGCCGCATCCAACCGCCGCAAGGCGTAAGTGCGCCCCGTTGTGTTCGTCGCAGCAATCAACTCTTCTTTGTCCTTTTTGCTCTGGCTGGTCGTCAACTGTTCCCAGGTTTCGCGCATCGCGCCAACAAAGGGGACAACCGCCTCAACAGCCCCTTCGCCCACAGCTTTCGCAATCTTGTGCACCCGATCACCGATTTCGATGGAACCTACTTTGTGACCGAGAAAAGCTTCACAGGCCTCCACATATTCCTCGAGCACGGGATACAGCGCAAGGGGGACCATTCCTGCATAGAACCGTTGCAAACATGGCTCGAGCTGTACGGTTGTCGTGGCCTCGCTCAGAATGAGCGCTTCGCTCTCAAGCAACGGCTTACCGGTGGTGGGACCAGACAGATGAGACTGGATTGCAGCAATCTGATTTCTTACCGGTCCGGATGCTTTGGCCGCTTCGACCGGTAACTCCCCCACCGTCGTGGCTACGTCAAGAATTCGTTCAAACAATTTCTTGTGGGTTTCCATCGTGCCCAGGTAAAACTTCTTTTGTTCCGGCTCAGAACTATCGTGTTCAGCGGATTGGAGCAGTTCACAAACGTCGTTTCGGCCTTTCGCGCCTTTATGCAGCAGGTCCTTCAGTTCCTTGGCCAGTGCGGTGCCTTCGCGAAATATCTCCTGGGCTGCTTCACAAAACTGCTTGAGTTGTTCGGCGGTGATCATGCTCCAAATCTCCTCATGTTTGCCACCTGGACCAGGGTTGACAAGACTACTCTACTCGCGAGCAAAAAAATAGTTGCTCCTGACCAGGCAATGAGCACAGCGAAAAACCGTTTTGCGGCCGGCATCGATATCAACACTCAACGCTTCCCTTCCAAGGATTGCTCGACTCATGTTTTATACTCATCATTCATGCTCAAAGAGATCCTGGAGCAGGGCCAGCGCACGATCGATGCCGCCCTGGACAATCTTTTACCTGGCGAGAACGTTCGCCCCGACTCGATTCATCGGGCCATGCGCCACAGCGTGTTTGCCGGAGGCAAGCGCCTGCGCCCTGTCCTGTGCATGGAAGCCGGTCGCATGATCGCCGGCAAGCTTCCCGAAGGAATTGAAGAGCTGGGCAGCGCTCTGGAAATGCTGCACACGTATTCGCTCATCCATGACGATCTCCCCGCCCTTGATAATGATGACCTTCGCCGGGGCAAGCCTACCTGCCACGTCGTCTTCGGCGAAGCATTGGCCATCCTGGCCGGCGACGCCCTGCAAACTCAGGCTTATGAAGTCATGTCGCGGCTCAAGTGTTCGGCGGAGGCCCGGGTGAAGATCATTGAAGAAATCGCCCGCGGTACTGGAACCGTGGACGGCATGATCGGCGGTCAGGTGAAAGATCTTGAAGCCGAGAGGCAGAAACCGGACGCATCTACTTTGGAATACATTCATCGCTCCAAGACCGGAGCGTTGATCACAGCCAGCCTGGTTAGCGGCGGTCTCTATGCCGGCGGCACACACGCGGAGATCCAGCGCCTGCGTGACTTTGGCCGCGCTGTGGGATTGGCATTTCAGATTGTTGATGATGTGCTGGATGTGACGCAATCGTCAGAACAACTGGGTAAGACTGCAGGCAAAGATACTGCTTCAGAGAAGGCTACGTATCCTTCCCTCTACGGGATTGACGAATCGCTTCGCCGGGCTGACGCCCTCGTCAGTTCTGGCTGTGCCGCTCTCGATTCTTTTGCCCAGCGAGCACAAACGCTTAAGGAACTGGCGCATTTTCTGGTGGAGCGTAAAAAATAAGATGTATCTTAGGCGACACACCCCCTGGATGTGAAAATCACTTCATTCCTACTGCATCGCCATGATAGTATTCCCACGCATATTTGTCCC
Source organism: Candidatus Angelobacter sp. (assembly GCA_036557225.1). Taxonomy (GTDB): domain Bacteria; phylum Acidobacteriota; class Terriglobia; order Terriglobales; family Acidobacteriaceae; genus Angelobacter. Next base: position 33,924 of record DATBHX010000119.1, on the reverse strand, counting down.
TAATTGTGTGCAAATATTCACCCGTTACCGGCGGTGCGTACCGCCGCACAAAGCTAGCAATAGAACCAATCCGTATTGTTGTGCTGTCCGTACTTCAAAAGACTTGTCGAGGCTGGCTGATTCTTATGGCTGATGCCCTCGGCAATCACCGATAAAAAGGAAGGGAGACTTACACATGACGAAGTCCGTGCGTTTATTGCTCATGGGCGCTGCCCTCACCGGTTTTGTTGCCGGCCAGAGCGCTCTCGCTCAGAACACCGGTGGAGACAAGAAAGACCAGACCTCCTCCGACAGCGGCAAAAAAGCCACTAAGAGCAAAAAAGAAAAGCATGCCTGCAAGGGCCAGAACTCCTGCAAAGGCAAGGGTGGCTGCGGCTCAACCAAAGGTAAGAACGACTGTAAAGGCAAAGGCGAATGCCGCACTGACGGCAAGCCCATGGAAAAGTCCTAACCACCACGGGTCCTCAGTTGTTCAGAGGACCGGTGGAATGCCGCTGGTCCTCTATTTTCCTTTTGTCCCCGTCTTTCATCACAAAGGTATATGCCCGCAAATCGTTTCAACGGAAATCAGGATTACGGCGTAGGCATTGGGCTGCGCATCCCGCACTACAATCATATTTTCGAAAAGAAGCCGGTCGTCGACTGGTTCGAAATCATCTCAGAGAACTTCATGGTCGAGGGCGGCCGTGCCCTCCACGTTCTGGACCAGATTCTGGAACGCTATCGCGTGGTGCAGCATGGCGTATCGATGTACTTTGGCTCGGCGGAACCGCTGAACCGTGAGCACCTGCGCCGCCTGAAACGGCTGGTCCGCCGCACCAATACTCCCTGGCTCACCGATCACCTCTGCTGGGGCAGCGTCGACGGGCGCTACTCGCACGATCTGCTTCCCATGCCGTACACGTTTGAAGCCGCCAAGCGAACCGCACAGAAGGTGCGCGAGGCGCGCGATTTCCTGGAAGTTCCCATTGCCGTGGAAAACGTCAGCAGCTATGCCGAATTCCACGTTTCCGAGATGACCGAATGGGAGTTCTTGAACGAAGTCGTGGAAGGCGCTGATTGCGGCATTCTGCTCGACGTCAACAATATCTACGTTTCGTCCCGCAATCATAGTTTTGATCCGTTCGAATACCTGCGCAGCGTGCCCGCGGAGCGCGTAGCTCAGATTCACATCGCCGGCCACTCCAACTATGAGAAATATATTCTCGATACGCACGATCACCCGGTGATCGATCCGGTATGGCAGCTTTATGCCAAAGCCATTGAGCTGATTGGCCCGACCGCCACGCTGCTCGAATGGGATGACCATATTCCGTCCTTCGAAGAAGTGCACCGCGAAGCGCTCAAAGCCAAGAAATATATTCCCGCGAACGCGGCGGTGGCATCATGAGTGAGGTCATGAACTTAGACCAGCTCCAGCGCGCTGTCTTCGACGTGATTCGTCAGCCCCTGACCGAAGACGAGCGTATGCGCGACCAGACTCTCGACGGCCGCTCGACCCGGCAAATCGCTGATGCGATCGTCAAGCCCAATGACCGGCTGACCTCGGTTGAACGCCTGGAAATCTACAATCGCGTTTACTGGTTCCGCATTCGTTCTTCGCTGGCCGACGATTTTCCCGGTCTTCGCGCCGTGGTCGGACAGGAAAAGTTCGACAAGATCATTCTCGCCTACCTGACGGAACTCCCCTCCGTGTCGTACACGTTGCGCGACCTGGGCTCGCGCCTGGAAGCGTGGTTGCGTCAACATCCCGAGTTCACTCCCGGGCAGGAGCAGATCGCGCTCGACATGGTGCGTCTGGAATGGGCCGACATTGAAGCATTCGACGCTGCCGAGCTGCCCAAATTGACGCAGGAAGAACTGCAGTCGCTGGGCGAAGATCCGGCCTTCCACCTGCAGCCGAACCTCTTCCTTCTTGACCTTGGATATCCCGTGGATGAGCTGCTTTTGACCATCCGCGAGACTGAAGCGCCTGAAACCGATATCGCCAGCAACGTAGTCATCATGGAACACGATTCCCAGCCGGAAAAGCACTACAAGCTGCCCAAAGCCAGGAAGACGTATCTGGCTCTGCACCGGCAGGAGAACATGGTCTACTTCAAGCGCCTGAAACCGGAAGCATTCGCTTTGCTGCTCGCCTTACAACAGGGCAAACCACTTTCGCAGGCCATTGAATCATCGGTCGATTGGTCAGGAAAGAGGCTGGAGCGCGTCATGGAGCAGCTGCATGACTGGTTCGCCAACTGGTCAGGCCTGGGATGGTTCTGCCGCCCGGCGAAAGAAGACTCAGCGCAATGATCGCAAAAATTGACGCTCTTTATACGCAGTTTCTGAAAATTGTCACTGCGCTGCAATCGCCCGTTCTGTTGCTGATCCGGCTCGACTGGGGATACCAGTTTTGGGAAAGCGGCTGGGCGCACTGGAACAATATGCCCGACTTCATCAAGATGTTTGAAGGCCTGGGCATTCCCCTGCCATCACTGAACGCTCACTTCATCGCCATCCTTGAAGCCGGCGGCGGTATTCTGCTGATCCTGGGATTGGGTACGCGCGTGATCTCCTTGCTGCTGGCGGGAGACATGTTTGTGGCCTTCATTACCGCCGAGAGAGATGCTCTAAAATCGATCTTTTCCGACCCCGACAAGTTCTTCAACGCTTCACCGCACACGTTCTTGTTTATCGCGCTCCTTCTCCTGACATTTGGACCCGGAAAGATCTCACTTGATCACCTGATTGCAACGATGCGAAAGAAACTCCCCAGGACTTCTGCGACGTAAAAGGAAGTGTTAGTCTTTTTCTATGCGTGGTGGCCGTTCCAGCTATCTCCTCTTGCCGATCCCTCTGGTTTTTCTTTTGTTGGGCCTGCTCCAGCACGCACGGGCTGACGAACGCGATCCCGACGCAGTAACTGTCCGCGTTCCTGGCGGCGTCATCGACGTAAGCCTCCCCGACGAAACCATGAAGCTCAAGCGCCAGGATCTGCTGAACTGGGTAAAAGCGTCGGCCAACGCGGTTGCAACCTACTACGGACGCTTCCCTGTCCCGCATCTCACGTTGAAAATCCGCGGCAGCAACCGTTCCGGCATTCGTCACGGCGTCACCTACGCCACTGACGGCGGCCTCATTCTGATCAGTGTTGGCCGTGACACCGAGATTGATGACACCAAAGATGACTGGGTCCTGGTGCACGAGATGATCCACCTGGCGTTTCCCTCGATGCCCGACGATCAGCATTGGATTGAGGAAGGCATCTCGACTTACGTTGAGCCGGTGGCCCGCGTGCGCGTCGGGCTAATGTCTTTGGACGAGTTCTGGCGGACGTTTGTCCGCGACATGCCCAAAGGACAGCCGGCTGCCGGCGACGAAGGTCTCGACAATACTCACACCTGGGGACGCACCTACTGGGGTGGCGCGATCTTCTGCATGCTGGCCGACGTGCGCATTCGCGAACATACCGGCAATCGCAAAAGCCTGCAGGATGCGCTGCGCGGAATTCTGAACGGCGGCGGCAACATCACCAAAGACTGGGAAATCGAAAAAGCCCTGACACTGGGCGACAAGGCCACAGGCACAACCGTTCTGCGCGACCTCTACAGAGAGATGAGTGATAAGCCGGCGCCGGCTGATCTAGATGCGCTGTGGAAGAAGCTTGGCGTTGAGCTCAAAGACAGAGTTGTCACATTTAATGACAAGGCGCCCGAAGCCAACATTCGCAAAGCCATGGCCTCACCGGCATCGCCTTCATCTCCAGCCAATCATCAGGCCAATTGAAAAAGAGGCGCTCCGTGCGAAGCGCCTCGTCCATCAAGGGGGAGCGGAAGAATTAGTTCGGCATCACCACCGAATCGATCACGTGGATCACTCCGTTTGATTGGAACACGTCAGGAATCGTAACCATTGCCGTGCCCCCTTTTTCGTCCTTCAGCATGATGTGCTTCCCGTCATGCAGGGAGAACCACAGCTTGCCGCCTTCAACCGTGGCGAACTCAGCCGCGCCGTTTCCCTCTTTGATCCTGCGTCTCAGATCAGATGCACTCAGCTTCTCCGCCACCACATGATAGGTCAGCACCTTCTTGAGAGCGTCAAGGTTTTCCGGTTTAAGCAAGTTGTCCACGGCGCCGGCCGGGAGTTTGTTGAAGGCTTCATTGGTAGGAGCAAATACCGTGAACGGGCCAGGGCCTTGCAGCGTGTCCACCAGGCCGGCCGCCTTGACCGCTGCCACCAGCGTGGTGTGATCTGCGGAATTGACCGCGTTCTGGATGATGTTTTTTGTGGGGAACATTTCCTGCCCGCCCACGATTGGGTTCCTGGACGCGGCGAACAGCGCCGTCACCGTCAGAGCCATCAAGCCTGCAAATAAAGAGAACTTGTTTTTCATTCCTTTCCTTCCGTCAGCGATTGTTTCGCCTGTCAACTGGATTACGCGGGAGAGGCCGGGCACGGATTGCCGGTGCAGCCGATTTTCTTTTTCGCGAAATTGAAATCCATTCTTCAATCCGGCTCGTAACGGTAATGATTCACGAGCTGGAAACAGTCTAAGGAGATAAGAGAATGGAAAAGGACACACCCGCCCCTGCTTCAGTCAGTAGAGAGTCTGGCCTCAGCCGCAGGTCTTTCCTGACGGCCGCAACCATAACCGGCGTCTCTGCCGTGCTGCCTCTCTCGCTGCTGGGAGAAGAGAAGCGCGGTGACGACGACCATGTTGAAGACGGACTGCGCAAGGGTGATCGCAAGATCCTGATTGCCGCGGAGATTGCCGAAGCGTTGGCCGTTACCACGTACACCAACATCATTCATGCGGCGCCCTTCTTTGGCCGCCTGGCGGATGACGATCAGGGTTATTTGCGGGCTGCACGGGAGGAGGAAATGTCCCACTACCTGCTCGAGCAATCGGTGACAGCGCAACCATCACCCTTCACGAGATTCTTCTATCCTCCGCGCATGTTTGACGATGCAAACCACGCTCAACACCCTGGTTACATTGGAAGATGCCTTCATCGCCGCCTATCTGGTGGGTGTACGGCGTTTCAGCACGGCGGACCTTCGTGTAACGGCCGCCCGGATCATGGGCATTGAGAGCGACCATCGTACCCTGGCGCGCGTTGTCGCACCCGGCGTTGCGGCGCAGGATGGCGGTCCGATCGAGACTATCACCGGGATCCAGGGTGTGGCCGAATCCGTGGACCCGCCCAACAACAATGGATACGAACGTACTTTGCAATGGACCCGCATCGAGCAGGCGGTTGCTGCGCTCACGCCTTTTGTGGACATTAATGCTGCCGCAGCGGCAGGCTTCGATACCAGCCGCAGTTTTGATTTTGATCCCTTTACTCCGAAACTGGCTTCGGCTCTAGGCGAATTCATCTCCTTCGCCGGATAGCTGGATGCAACACCATTCTTGTCCGAGCGCCGCTCAAGCAAGATTCAAGGCGGCGCCCGGCCGCATCCATCAAGCTACGAAGCAGGGCGCAGTAATCTCGCCGCCCACCTGGCTTGATTAGTAATGAAACCTGTAACGCAGCTGCACCGCCACCATTCGCGGATCGCTTACGTGTGACCCGCCGAAGCTGTTGGTCAGGTCGATGAAGTAGCGCTTGTCGGCCAGATTCGTAGCCGTAATTTTCGCTGACCAGTTCTCGCCGAATGAGCGCCCCAGCGCCAGGTCCACGGTTGCGTAGGCCGGAAGGTGCCCGGGGCCGTCGCCATTAAGGAAACCAGAGCCTGCATACACGTTGCCTGAGAGCCAAAGTTTGTACGGCAGCGTCGAGGTGAAGCCTGTGCTCAGAGTTTGGCGCTGGTCGTGGTCAAGATAAAAGAAGCCTGCCGGGGGAGGCTCAAACTCTGTGAGGCCGCCGGTGACTGCTCCGGAACCTTCCACGGACTGGTGCGAATAGGCAACGTGCAGGTCAATCCTTTTGAACAATTTCGGAGAGCGCACCGTGGCTTCATAGCCCACAATGCGCGCGGCCTGAATCGTCAAAGGAATAAAGAGGCTGGAGTTGCCCAGTGCATCGTGGTCAAAGTAGTTGTGCGCGCCGGTACGGAACTGGGCAAAGTCGAGCGTCCAGCCCCGGACCGGGATGGTCAAGCCGAACTCGTGCTGTTCATCTCGTTCGCCATGCAGCGGCAGGAAAGCAGACTCGGGATCCACCGCGGTAAAGATGTCGCTCGATACCGTATCCAGCGGCGGCGCCTGATAGTAGCGGCTGTATGCGGCGCGCAGCACCCAGTTCAGATGCGGTATCTGGATTGCGACGCCCAAACGCGGGCTGGCCGCGGTCTCCGTCAGCAGGCCGGAAAAGTGCGTCAAGCGCACGCCGCCGGTCAGCGACAGCCACGATGCGGCCTTGTATTGGTCTTCCACCCAGACTGCGCTCAACTGTGCGCCTGCGAGGCTTCGCGTTGCGGGAACGTTGACAAGAGTGAGAGTTGGCGGATTGGTGGTATCGTCAACGTTGTTGCCGGTCAGCGCGATCAGCGTGTTGTCATGCTGGTAGAAGCCGTAGGCGCCGGCCTTGGCATTGTGGCGGCCTTTCACCACGCTCAACGAAGCCTGGCCGCCAATATAGGACGAAGCGCGGTTGTCCGTGGTGACGATCCGATTGTCCGGCGAACCCAGGCCCTCATAGGCCGCGCGGTTGAAGTGATACGACGGAGCAAGCGTGAACACAATGCCGGAACCAATGGTATGCACCCAGGAGAAGCTGCCGAAGACGTCCTGCTCGCGCTCGCGATCGCGCACTCCATCCAGCTGCTGGCCGGGATCGTTAGGCACCTGGAAATAATCTGTCCGCGCTGAGCCGACGAAGCGCAGCTGGTCAGTAGGCGTGATATTGAAGATCAACGAGGTAAACGCTCCTCCGCCGGCCTCCTGGTTGTGCAGGTTGTCGGTGGTTGGCGTTTCCAGGCCATGGTCAGTGCGATTGCCGCTCAGGCTGAAGTAATAAGCGGAGCGATCATTGTGATCACCAAAACTTAACTGGTTGTCGGTGGTGTTGTAGCTGCCATAGCTGGTCACCAGCTCACCCTGGCGCGAGCGCTCAAAACCGGAGCGAGTAATCACGTTGAAGACGCCGTAGGTGCGGTCGCCCGACTCGGAAGAAAGGCTGCCGCGCTGCACCTCCATGTAATCCACGTCTTTGGGGTCAAACTGCGGACCCACGTTGGTGGCGATGTTGGTGTTGGGCACAGGCACGCCATCAATGGCCCATGTAACCTGATGCCCTCCACGCACGTGCAGCTGGTCATGCACCATGGCCGCGCCGGGAACAAAATCCGTGATCATTGACATGGCGTTGGTGCGGTCGGCGCCCGGTGTCTGCGCGATGTCATTCCGGCTGACCAGCGTCTCCGTTGTGGCCGACGCAGGATTCACCGTCTCGGGCATTCCTGAAACGTCGACCGTCTCTTCGTGCCTGGCAACAGCCAGCGCGAAATGCAGTTCCAGCACATTGCCCGAACTGACGATGGCTGACTGCTCCGTTGCGGCGAATCCAGGTGTATTGATCTTGACCTCATATTGCCCCACCGGGACGTTCAACACCGTAGCAATGCCGTCTTCGTTGGTGATGGCGGAGGTCTTGAAATCGGAGGTGCGGCTCCGCACCTCTACCTGCGCCCCTTGCACCGGGCGATGCTGCGGATCATGAACAATAGCCTTCACCGTCCCAAAAACTGAAGCAAAAACCGGTAAGGATGCCAGCATTGCCGGCAGAAGTATGAATGCGATGAATCGTTTTGACATTTTTTTGATCTTCCCCAAAGGACTGTTCTGGTCCAGCTTGAATCAGCACAAAAACTTGATCGACCATCTCCTCAGTCGAAGCAGCTTTCGCTGCACACGCATAGAGCAAGGAGCGAATGCGTGGCGTCAGCAAAAACCTTGAATGAGGAATTGAAGCAGGAGATCTGCAAAGCCATGAGCTTAGAAAAGCCTTGGTTCCAGCTCTCCGCCTTGACGCCGCAAGCTAGGCGTTGGGTGGTCCGCGATCAGTGTGTGAAGAAAAGCCGGCGCTGATGAAATGAACCGGAACAATATGAACGTTCGGTTCGCTCACCGCGATCGGGGGAAGGAGTGAAGTTGAATAGGTTACCGAGCCGCTCTGCCGGTGCCCGGGAGTGCAGCAATCCATGGGGCACTTTTCATCGCTCCGGCCGGCAGTTACGGATGGCGTTGCCGGCGATGCTTCGGCGGCATGGTGATGGTGGCCATGCATGGTCCGATCACAGTGCGTTGCTTCCATGGAGTGACAGGAAACAGCCTGAGCTGTTCCAGTGCATGCTGCCGCCATCGGTGACAAGATGGTGGAAAGCAGGGCCAGAATCGCCGTGATGGACAAAATCCGCCGCATATTACAAGCGCACTATACCTTCATTGTCGCAGCAAACGCAATCGGAAACCAGGGGACTGAAGATTAAATTAGCTAATTACCCTGGTCACGAAAGACCAATACGCTGCAAAACGTTTCCCTTACTATTCTAGAGTGTTGAGCCGGCAGCAGGTTACAGGCGCCGATATCCTGAAAGACGGCTCACCGCCGGACATCTGTGAATACGCTAGAATTGAGAGCGCAGGAGAGCGCGAATTCCAGCGAACCTAAAATTGATGCTTCGTTTTCGAGCCATCACCGCAGTGCTGACGTTGACGGCGATCCTGTTGCCGGGCTTATGTCGCGCTCACTCGCTGCCTGCGGTCTCTAGCCGAACTGCCCAGCCCGCTGACACTCCCTGTCACGAGTCGACGCCCGCTACTCCGGCGGCGCCGGCTTCGCAGCAGAAGTGCTGTTCTCTCGCACATTGTCCTGAGGCCTTGCTGAACTCCGCTGCCGTTGTGCCTGTACTCTCGCCCGCGGCAGCTTATCTGGGCTATCAGGTTTCCTGCGCGTTACCTGGGCCAGAGCATTTGCCATGCTTCGCAAGCTTGGTCATCAGCCCTCCCGGCCCATGTCCGCTTCGTATCTGATTCTTCGAACCCGCATATCGTCGTCGCAATCGCACACAACGGCAAGCAAGTAGTTTGCCGATCACAGCGCTGCTCATAGCAGCAGGCAAATGGGTTCAATGAAGAAGCAAGTTTTATTCGCACTATTTTTATACGTTGTCCTCTCTCTGCAGGCTCGCGTCTCGGCGCAGGAGCAGACCGCCCAACACCAGCATGGATCTTGCGCGACGCAACCGGACCAGACCGGCGCGCAGGCTGGACACGATGGAATGAATGGCATGGCCGGCATGCATCACGGAACTCACGAGCAGCCGGCAAGTTTCATCGATGAGATCCTGCATCACTCGACTTCAGGCACCTCGGCCCAGCCAAACTCAACGGCGGAACCGATGATCATGCTGCCGAAGGGCCATTGGCGGTTCATGTTTCACGGCGAAGCCTTCATTAACGTGCTGCAACAGAGTGGTCCGCGCGGCTATGACAAATTTTTTTCCACCAACTGGTTTATGCCCATGGCGCAGAGGCGCTTTGGGCGCTCTGAACTCACGCTGCGTACCATGATCAGCCTGGAGCCGGCGACAGTCACGAATCGTTTTTACCCGTTGCTGTTTCAGCAGGGTGAAACCGCCTTCGGCAAGCCAATCAATGACGGCCAGCACCCGCATGACTTCTTCATGGAACTGGCCGCGCTCTATGATCTACGGCTGGGCGAGCATGCGCTGCTGTCGTTCTATGCTGCTCCCGTCGGCGACCCCGCGATGGGACCAAGCGCTTATGCGCATCGCGCTTCGGCCGCGGAGAATCCCGTAGCGTCGCTGGGGCATCATCTGCAGGATTCAACGCACATTGCCGACGATGTGCTGACCGGCGGTCTCACGTATAAGTCGGTCCGAATCGAATTCTCCGGCTTCCACGGCCGTGAGCCGGATGAATTTCGCTGGAACATCGACCACGGCGCCATTGACTCATGGTCCACGCGGCTGACGGTCCAACCGGGACAGAACTGGAGCGCGCAATATTCCTTCGCTCATCTCACCAGTCCCGAAGACTTGCATCCAACAGAGGACGTTCAGCGCATGACCGCCTCTGTCATGTACAACCGTCCTCTAACGCATGGAAGTTGGGCATCAACCTTGCTGTGGGGACGCAACCACGTGCTCGAGAGCGGACAGGTGTTCAACGGTTACCTGGCTGAATCGACCCTCCAGTTCGCGACCAGCAATCGGGTGTGGGGACGCGTTGAAAACGTTGATCGCACCAATGAGCTGCTCCTGGGCAAACAGCCTGAGCCGCCGGGCTTCGAAGAAGCGTTTCTGGCCCGCATCCAGGCTTACACCGCCGGATACGATCACGACTTCCACATGATTCCCGGCATTGCTACGGCACTTGGTGCGCAAGTGACGCTCTATGGCAAGCCTGCGTTTCTCAATCCAATTTACGGAGAGCATCCGGCCGGAGTTATATTGTTTATGCGTATTCGTCCCATTGGTAGCGATCATCATCACTAAGGGAGCCGAAATGAAAACACCACGCCGCACTTTTCTTGTTGGAACTGCTTCCATTGTTACTTCCTCACTGGCCCTGCCGTTGGACGCACTAGCGGCGCAAACCAAAACCCCAGCCAAAGCCGCTCCAAAAAAAGAAGAGGCTGAAGAAGACGTTTCCACGAATGAAGACCTGATGCGCGAGCATGGAGTGCTGAACCGCATCCTGTTGATCTACGACGAAGCTCTGCGCCGCATTCAAGGCAAAGAGAAATTTGATCCCACGGTACTCACCAAGTCGGCTGGGCTGATCAAGAGTTTCATTGAGGACTATCATGAGAAGCTGGAAGAAGACCACATCTTTCCGCGTTTTGAGCAATCGGGCAAGCTGGTGGAACTCACAGTGAATCTGCGCGCGCAGCATGCCATGGGACGTCGCGTCACTGAACGAATCATTGCTACGGCAAAAAGCGGCGACACGGCAACCTTGCAGTCCTCACTGGCGGCATTCATCCGCATGTATCGCCCGCATGAGGCGCGTGAAGATACCGTGCTCTTCCCTGCTCTGCACAGCGTGGTCAGCAAGCACGAGTACGACGCCATGGGCGAAGAGTTCGAGCGCATTGAGCGCAAGACTTTTGGCGGCGACGGCTTTGATATGGCGGTTGACCAGGTGACTGAGCTGGAAAAACAGTTTGGCATCTACGATATTTCGCAGTTCACGCCCGAGAAATGACGGCGGCTCTGCTCTTCCTGGCCGCGATTGTGGCCGGCGCGATTGCATCGCTCGCCGGCTTCGGCATTGGCAGCGTTCTTACACCGCTCTTGGCTCTCAGCGTGGGTACGAAAGAGGCGGTGATTGCCGTCTCCATTCCGCATTTGATCGCGACGGCCATTCGCTTGTGGGCTTTGCGGCGCAATATCGATGTCCGCGTGCTCAGGAACTTCGGCATCTCGAGCGCTGCCGGAGGCTTGCTGGGCGCGCTTCTTGGCTCACGCTTCGGCAGTCCTGTGCTGGCATACATTCTGGGCGCGCTGCTGGTCTTTGCCGGCATAACTGGATTGACTGGGCTGGCGCAGAAGATGCGCTTTGGAACAGCCATCGCCTGGCTCGGCGGCGCTGCTTCGGGTCTGCTCGGTGGACTGGTCGGGAACCAGGGTGGAATCCGCTCGGCAGCGCTGCAAGGCTTCAACCTTGAGGCCAAACCTTTTGTCGCCACGGCGACGGCGATCGCCCTCATCGTCGACGGCTCTCGTATGCCCGTCTATTTCTTTACCCGACCCGATGTTGTCGAGCGGCTCGCATTCCTGATTGGTGTGATGGTCTTGGGCGTAGCGATTGGCACGCTGGCCGGCGCGCGCGTGCTGACACGAATCCCAGAGAAAATCTTTCGCCAGGTGGTAGCGCTGTTGATCCTGGCGTTGGGCTTAGCGATGTTGAGCCAGGGAGCAAAATAGCTCTGCCCCAGCACGCGTTGAGGGCGCTCGCGGGGCAGAGACATAGGTTTGATGTTCAACCGGCAATCAGCAATCGAGTCGACTGCTTAAGCTTGGTGCGGCATCAGGTCATCCACCAGATGCGATACAAACTGCTCTGCCTGACGCCGGGAAAAGTCCGCTGGATAGCCAAAGCGCTCGCGCAATAGCAGGTCGCGAACCAGGCCTTCACAAGCTCCCATCAGCGCTGAGCGCACGACAGCAGCCTCTTCTTCGGGGAGCTCAATCCGCACCAGGGAATCCAGCAGCGCGGTGAAGTCGGTATAGCCTGGCGTCAGCAAGGCCATCTGTCCATCGCGCAGACGGCGGCCCTCAAAGATGAAGAGTTCGCTGAACACCTGGTCCTGGTTGAAGAACTCCACTGCCAGGCGAAGAAGCTCTTTGATCCGTTCGCGTGCAGAGACCACGGTCTGCGCCTTTGGCAGGCATGACAGCAAGCGGTACCAGCCGTCTTCAAAGATGGCCTCAAGCAGGCCTTCTTTGCGGCCGAAATGAACAACAAATTCCAGTTCAGTGGTTTTGGCTTCGCGACAGATCGCGTCAACGCCTACCGCGTCATAGCCGACAATATGAAACAGGTGTTTCCCCGCAGCCAGAATGGTTTCACGGACAGAAACCTCCGGCCGCACCGCCAGATGAGAAGTTGCCACGTCTTCCTCCCTCGCTCGACGGGAACTATCACTTACAACGGAGGAGAAAGCCACATTTGAGATCCCGGAAGTCCCGCAGAGGTGACGCCATTGTAATCGCGAGCAAAAAAAATTCCAGCACTTTTGTGATCGCGATCACTTTTTTTTCTATGCAGTTTGTCACACGATGAAAATACACGCGTAGGATGTGCAAGTTTTTGCGCTCAACGCAAGCGCGTTGGGCATGATCCACAGTGAACGACAGTTGTCACTGTTCGGCAGCCAGGCATACGATTGAATGCGGAGACATGAATGGACAGCGCGCTTCTGATTCACCGGCTCCATTTTGCTTTCACAATTACGTTCCATTACCTGTTCCCCCAACTCACCATGGGGTTGGCGCTGCTGATTGTGGCGCTCAAGACACTGGCGCTGCGCACCGGCAAGGAGATCTATAACGACTCCGCTCGCTTCTGGGCAAAAATCTTCGGCATCAACTTCATCATGGGCGTGGTGACGGGAATCCCCATGGAGTTCCAATTTGGAACAAACTGGTCGCATTTTTCACGCCTGACGGGCGGAGTGATCGGACAGCCGCTGGTGATGGAAGGTGTGTTTTCCTTTTTTCTGGAGTCGGCGTTCCTGGGGCTGTTCCTCTACGGCGAAAAACGGCTAAGCCCGCGCGGACACTGGTGGGCCGCGTTTCTGGTTTTTCTGGGCTCGTGGCTCTCCGGATATTTCATCATCGTGACCGACGCCTGGATGCAGCATCCCGTCGCTTACGCGCGCGCGGCGGATGGCAGCTTTCAGGTCACCAGCTTCTGGGGGCTGCTGATGAATCCGTGGGCGCTCATGCAATATGCCCACAACATGAGCGGCGCCGTGATCACTGGGGCTTTTGTGATGGCGGCAGTGGGAGCCTATTACCTGTTGGAAGGAAAGTTCGCCGAGCATGCGCGCGTCTTTGTCCGCGTCGGCGTGATTGCCGGTGTGATCTTCTGCACGCTGCAAATCTTCCCTACCGGAGACCTTCAGGGCCGCTTCATGGCCAAGCGCCAGCCTGTCACTACAGCAGCGATGGAGGGCCTGTTTAAGACAGAAGCCGGCGCGCCGATGGTCATTCTGGGCCAGCCGGACGAAGAGCATCAGCGGATTGACAATCCGCTGGTGGTGAACAAAGTCTTGAGCTTTCTGATCTACGGCACCACCACCGCGGAAGTGAAGGGGCTGAATGAGTTTCCCAGAGATCAGTGGCCGACCAATATTCCGCTGCTCTATTTCAGCTATCACATCATGGCCGGGCTGGGCACGATCTTTATCGCCGCCATGGGCGTAGCGACCTTGCTGCTCTGGCGCAAGAAGCTTTATCAATCGCGCTGGATGCTGTGGATCATCATGCTCTGCCTGCCGCTGCCCTATATCGCCAACACAGCCGGCTGGATGACTGCGGAAATCGGACGTCAGCCCTGGCTGGTCTATGGGCTGATGCGCACAACCGAGGGATATTCGAAATACGTACACGCCGGCAACGGCTTGTTCACACTGCTGGGATTCATGGGGCTCTACACTGTGCTGGCCATTCTCTTCCTGATGCTGATGAATCGCGAGATCGCGCATGGTCCGGCGCCGGAGGCTGCAGCAAGCGTGACGGCTGGAAAGCCAATTACGGTCGCATAGGAGAAATCAAGGGATGCACTTTATCTGGTTCTGGCTTGTGGCCGTGATGATCACCGCCTACGTAGTGCTGGACGGGTTCGATCTGGGAGCGGGCGTGCTGCATCTCCTGATTGCCCGAACTGACGAGGAACGGCGCGCCATCATCCGCACGATTGGGCCGGTATGGGACGGAAATGAGGTCTGGCTGCTGGCCGGCGGCGGCACGTTGTTCTTTGCTTTCCCTCTGCTCTATGCCTCCGGCTTCAGCGGCTTCTATCTTCCTTTAAGTATTGTGCTGTGGTTGCTGGTCCTCCGCGGCATTGGAGTTGAGCTGCGTACGCACCTTGATTCGCCGGTATGGCGCGGCTTCTTCGACGGCTGCTTTGCCTTTTCCAGCCTGCTGCTCACGATCTTCTACGGCGCTGCGCTGGGCAACGTGATTCGCGGCGTTCCGCTCAATAAGGAAGGGTTCTTCTTCCTTCCTTTGTGGACCAATTGGCAGCCAGGCGCAGAACCGGGCATTCTGGACTGGTACACGGTAATCGCCGGCATGGTTGCACTGGTGGCGCTGACGATTCACGGTGCACACTATGTGGCCGTGAAAACTGCCGGCGCGTTGAATCTCCGATCGCGACGAATAGCTGCCGCGCTGTGGCCGGCGCTTGTCCTGGTAACCTTGGTCAGCTTGTGGGCTACGCTTTCCATCCGTTCCGAGTTGCTCACAAACTATCGCCGCTATCCGTTTCTTTTTGTGATTCCTGTGGCCGTCGCGCTCAGCCTGATGGCCATGTTTCTGCACCGGCGCAGGGGCAATGACAAAGGAGCGTTTCTGGCCTCAGCGGCTTATCTGGTTTTCATGATGGTAGGAGCAGCTTGCGCGGTATATCCAAATCTACTGGTATCGACGACCGATTCCGCCTGGAACATTACTGTATACAATGCTGCAGCCGGGATGTACGCCCTCTCGATCGGGCTGATCTGGTGGAGCCTGGGCATGTTGCTGGCGATAGGCTACTTTGTCTTTGTCTATAGAATGTTTCGTGGCAAAGTAAATGCATAACCAAGAGGCTAGGCACGTTCCTAGCATATGACGCCCCGACGCTTTTGGATATCTGCTTTTGGCAGCTTGGGCTTGGTCAGTATGTGGGCGTTGGCCCATTTACTTACAGATGATTGCTGGCTTTTCAGGAATGGAACCAGATTCGTGGTTGTTTTCGGAGGCATTACATTTGCTTGGTTGTTCTTTCTGTTCGCCCTGCGATGGGGAGGCCGAATTCTACTTCTATTAGCTTCCCTGGTGATGGCCATCCTAATACCCTCTTCTGAACGGAACATAGTTGCTGCCGCGGAATCAGGGGCTGCGGCGATTCTGAGAAGCAGCACCCTAAAGCTGGAAGAGTACCGTGCCTCTGGCGGCCAGTACCCGTCTGTTCTTGCGTTGGACAAGGGCGATTTGCCAGTACGATACTATCGCTTTGAATATGTGCCGGTGCGCTCTCCCGGAACTGGGTCAATTGACAACTATTTAATGCGAGCTCGACCTCTGCGGTACGGATGTGCTCCTATGCCGAGCTTCGCTGTTTCGAGACAAGGGCAATTTCACATTACGCGGGAAAACCGGGATGCTACTTTGAATGATCCTATTCTTGAATAGAGTCGGCCCTATCAGAGCAGCAGCAATGCTTCTATACCAATCTTCACAAATCAAAAGTTGCAACCGTTTTCTCCGGGGAGCCAAATAGAGGTACTGCACTAAGGAGGCAAACTCCAATGAAAAGCGCCTGGATAGGTTATTCCCTGGTAGTCGGGTCCCTCCTGCTTTCGGCGCCGGGCACGCTGGCCGCGCGCGAGCCTAGACTTTCCAACCCCTGTCACGACCTGCAGAACGATCTGGATAACCAGGTCAACAGCCTGCACAGACAACAGGACGACGAACTTAACTCATGCCGGCACGAAAACGGTAAGAACTCTGACATCTGCCGCGATCTGAAACAGCAGCAAAGGATTGAACTACAACGGATGCGCGACCAGCGGCAGCTACAGATGGACCGCTGCGATCCGCGTGCAAGTCGCGTAACCGCGGTCGGGACAACAACAGCAAGCCGCGAGTCATGCGACACCTACAACAACAATCACGATCATTATCCCCACGATCAGTACCCCAAAGACAAATACCCGCCACCGACCTACAAGCATCCCCCGAAAGATCCCTACAAGGACCCGCCGGGTGGCAAGTACCATGATGGCGACAAGCACCATCACGATCACGACGCGGATCCAACAAGAAACGCCGGCAACTCCGGATCCAGTTCCTCACATTCTGGTGGCTCCGGATCAGGCTCCGCGCATTCCGGCGGTTCCGGATCAGGATCTTCGCACTCAGCAGGCTCGAGTTCGGGCAGCTCGGGTGGAAGCTCCGGGTCGTACTCTTCGCATTCGAGCGGCGGCTCTGGTGCGTCCGGCGGCGGATACAGTGGCGGCAGCTCAGGTTCGTCTTCACACAGCTCTGGTGGAAGCAGTTCCGGATCGTCGAGCGCCTCAAGTTCCAGTTCTTCCTCCAGTTCCAGTTCTTCGTCATCAAACTCAGGCGGACGTCCCAAATAGACCCTCACTCCACGAAGATCGGGCCTGCGTTGCCAGGCTCGGTCTTCGCGGCCTTCTGCTGATCGGCAACGAGCGCGCGATCGTCTATACTGCTGCGCAGTGCAAAGCGAATCCATTCTAAGCAAGAAGCCGCACGAGCCTGATCTGCGCCTGCCTTACGGGCAGGACCCCAGCCAATTCATTGGTGTGCGTTTGCCTTCGGGAAAAGGGCCTCATCCGGTTGTCTTCTTCATACATGGCGGCTATTGGCGCGCGAAGTATGACCTCACTTACGCGGGGCACCTTTGCGAGGCACTCAGGAAAATCGGCATGGCAACGTGGAACGTGGAATATCGGCGCGTGGGAAACCCCGGTGGCGGATGGCCAGGGACGTTTGAAGACCTTCGCAGCGCCTACCGCCTACTCTACGGACATCAGAAGGACAGCCTGGCGAAGCTCGACCTGAAACGTGTCTGCGTGGCTGGGCACTCGGCGGGCGGACACCTGGCCGTGTGCCTGGCGGCTTTTGAGCCATCCATCACGCGCGTGCTGTCACTGGCAGGGGTTCTTGATCTGCGACGCGCCTGGGAGTTGCACCTGAGCAATGATGCTGTCGTTGAGTTTCTGGGCGGAACTCCCGCCCAGGTTCCGGAACACTATCATGAAGCTTCGCCGGCCGAGCGCTCGATACGCGCGACGCAAAAGCTGATTCACGGCACGGTTGACGACTCAGTTCCTTACGAGATCAGCAAAAGCTATGCTGACCGCAAGAAGGCGGCGGGTGAAAAGGTCGAGCTGATCACACTGCCCAACATCGGGCATTTTGAAATTGTCGATCCCGGCTCAAACGTCTGGAAGCAGGTGGAGCAAACATTCATCTCACTCACGCGATGAGAACTTGCTGCGCCGTAACTACTGCGCCGGCCGTGGCCTCCTGAGGAACGACGCCACCGCCGTTCCCAAAGACAGCAGCGTGATGAGGGTGATCATCGATAGAGAGATTACGCAGTAAATACACCACACGTACAAGATATCTTTTTCAATGTGCGCGAGATATAGCGAGAAGGCGAGCCCCACCACAGAAGCTGCGGCCAGCGCCGGCCACCAGCGTTTGAAAGCGAGCACGAACAGCAGAATGTAACCGGCAATGCCGATGTCGGCAACCAGGACTCCGTGAAACACAGCATAGGGACTCTTATTCACGGTGCCGCAGTCCCATTTTTCATTGATGCTGCAGGGCGAGGTATCGGTGCGGTAGTGTTCGTGCCGCGCCAATAAGGCAGCTACCATGCCCGCTAGAGCCACCAGCATAATCAACCATCTCATAGCATTCCTTTAGTTCAGGCTTTACTTCGTTAGGCCCAGTGCACGCGATTGAAATTCCATCGACGCATCCAAATGCTGGGCGACGAATTGCCAGTCATGTCCGCCAGGATAAATATGCGCCTCATGCGCGATGTGTCGATCGGTGAGCAACCGGTCCATCTGGCGCACGCCTGCGGCAAAGCCGTAATTATCGTGGTCGCCGCAATCAAAGTAAATCTTCAACCCCTGCAGATGCCCGCTGCGGGCAAAGACGAACGGCGTATTCTCCTGCCAGAAGCGCTCATTCAGCGGTGAGCCAAAGGCATTTCCCAGGAAGATCCCGAGACCTGACTCAGCCGTACCGCGCGGCAACTGGTCGAGCAGCGCCGGCATGTGGACCGCGACCGAGGCAAACATCTGGGGATACTTGAACGCGAAGCGCAGAGCTCCGTAGCCGCCCATGGAAACCCCGCCGATCGCGCGAGCTGCCCGTCCTCCGGTCAAGCGAAAGCGCTTTTCCATCTGCGGCATGAATTCGCGGACAAAGAAGTCTTCATAAAGAATGTGGCCGTCGCGGGAGTTGAGGTAGAAAGAGTTTTCAGCCTGCGGAGTGATGATGACGAACTCGCCCAAGCGCTTCTGCTCCCAGGCCTCTTCAATCACGCTGGAAGCGCCGCTTGAGGCCAGAAAGCTCTGGTCTCCGCCCAAACCGTGCAGAAAATAGAGAACGGGATAGCGTTTGCCCGGACTAGCGTCATAGCTGGGGGGTAGCATCGCGCAGAATCCGATCCGGCCGGGGACATACTTGCTCTTCATCGCGCCGCATTGTACGCGCGATTCGGAAATGCAACTCAGACTACAGAGCAGTAAGAAGAATAAAGTCCAATATCGGAACATTGATGATTAAGGATAGCACTGGCGAAATAGCAATCAGCACTCAGCAGTCAGCATTCAGCTCCGAAATATTGCCGGCGGGGAGGAAAACAGTCAGACACAGGCGTCTGCACGAAATTGCAGAGAAACTCTCATGACAAGCCTTTTGCACACTGTTTCAGGGCTGAATGCTGACTGCTGAGTGCTCCCTGCCTAATCATGCCGCAGGGCCTGCACTGGATCCAGGCGGGCTGCGCGCGAGGCTGGATAGAGCCCAGCAAACAGGCTCACGCCCACAGAGAACAGGAGCGCCCACGCTACCAATGCCGGTGAAACGTACCAGAAGTTTTCCGGACGCAGATCCTGGCGCTGCAACCAGACATTAGTTACCACGTTAATGGCGCGACCGACGGCCCAGCCAAGTCCAGTGCCTAATAACCCGCCAAGCATTCCCATGGCGCCTGCCTCAAAAAAGAAGATGCGCTTCACATCACCATCGCTGGCGCCCAGAGCCTTCATGACGCCGATCTCGCGCCGCCGCTCCAGGATCGCCATCACCAGCGTGTTCACAATTCCCAGCGTCGCCACCGCCAGGGCCATGCTGCCAAAGATGAACAGAAACGCGTCAAGAAATTTAAAGAAGCGCGTGATGCCTTTGGAAGCGTCGACGATCGAGAAGGTGTTGAAGCCCTGCTTCTTGATCTCATCCTCTATCTGGGGGACGGCTTTGCTCTTGCCCGCTCGAACCATGAGAGCGATGTAGGTCTTGGTTGCTGAAGGGCGTAACGTGTTCCACAGCTCGCCGGCCTGGACCATGTTCAATGATTCTGCCAGCCCCAGAGGCAGGAACATGGGCGTTCTTCCCTGGCGGAAGCCGCGGTTCGGTTCACTGGTTACGATGCCGACAACCTTGAGTCTGATCTGCCGCGGCACCAGATTGACCGACTGCGTATCGTCATCGAGTTGGGAATCATTGCCGTCATCGAGTTCATCAGGGTTGGGCTGCGGCTTCTTTTTCGCGACCTTGGGCGTCTGCGTGGTGTCCACGGTTTCACGCGTGTGATACCGCACCAGCAGATACTTGCCCAGAAGCTGGCTGGCCTGATCATTGGTCAACTTCACGTCAGAGTTCCGCGGCTCTGGCGGCAGATCAAGCAAAAGGCGGCCGAAATCGGCAAGGATGATTGTCTCCTGAGCGTCTGAGGCAGAGAAAAACGAGCCCTGAACCTCGTCAAACGCTTCACTATTACGAGCCGACTGCGGTAGCGTTCCAACCACGGTAAAGTGGCCGTCACCTTTGGTGGTCTCCAGTCGCACATCGCCCACTGCACTGAAATTGGGATAGACCTCGGCGACATCCGTCAGGTGCTCAAAGTTGTGGCGAGCGTCATCGTCCAGCGGTTTGGGTTGGCCGGTAGCCGGCGCTGCCTGCGCGAAACGCGGGCCGCGCGAATCCTGCCGCGAGGTAACAATGATGGTGTCAAACAGGCCGGAGCGCCCCAACTGTCGGGTGGCCAGCTTCTGCAGTCCGACACCAAGGGACAGCATGGCTACCAGCGAAGCCACGCCCACGCCAATGCCGAGGGTCGTGAGTGAATTGCGCAAACCGGCTTCACGCAGGTTGCGGCCGGCAAGCTCGATCAGGTCGTAAGCTCTCACCGTCCTGCTCCAATCTTCTCTTTTTCCGTTCGGTTCACGCGGGCATTTTCCAGCTCGCCTTCGAGCTTGCCGTCGGCCAGAAATACCAGGCGGTTGGCGTATCGCTCCGCCAGAGAGCGCTCGTGCGTGACCATAATGACCGTCATCTCCAGGGTGCGATTCAACTCCTGGATCAGGTCCATAATCTCGGTACCGGTTTTGCTGTCGAGATTGCCCGTAGGCTCATCTGCCAACAAAATCTTGGGGCGATTCACCAACGCCCGGGCCAGGGCGGCACGCTGCTGCTCTCCGCCGGACATTTCACTGGGCCGATGCTCAATGCGGCCGGACAAGCCCACGCGCTCCAGTGCTTCCTGCACGCGTGTCCGCCGTTCGCGCCGCTTTACCTCGGCGAAACGCATCGGCAGTTCAACGTTTTCATAGAGCGTCATGGTCGGAACCAGATTGAACGACTGAAACACCATGCCCACAACGTGCCGGCGATACTGCGCCAGCTGCTCTGAAGTCATGGTCGCCAGGTCTGAGCCTTCAGCAACGATGGCGCCTGAGTTTGGACGATCAAGCCCGGCAATCAGGTTCAAAAGCGTGGATTTGCCGGAGCCCGAAGCGCCCAGCAACGCAATAAACTCTCCGCGTCCGGCGGCCAGGCTCACGCCATCGACTGCAGGAATGATCGACCGGCCCAGCTTGTAATGCCGGACTACAGAGACAGTCCTGATCGATTCGTTTTCATTGCCGTTGATTGCCAAGATCGGATCTCCAATGCTGTGCGCGTGGTTCCGGTGCGCCAACTGTGAATTTACGATGCGGTCCTACCGCCATCTCCGCTTCTAACAAAATGTTACTACGCCTCCACGGATTTCTTTCATCCCCGCCCAGCCATTTACCTTAGAACAAAGGTACGCGAAGCCGGGTGTCCCTCAAACTTGTTGACGAGGACTTTTGGATCGGGACGGAGGTGATTCGGCATTTCCGCCGCCGCCAAGCCCTACATTCCTGACGATAGAACCCTGTGCAAATTAATTCGGCGGGTAGCTTTTGCGCTTCTGCACCGGCATTTTAATGGTAAGGTTTGTGCACTCGATGAGTCCTGTTACACATTTTTTTGCCGGATGGGTGCTTGCCTGCGCATCTCCTGTTGCGCTCACGCGACGTGAAAAAGCTTTGGTAGTGGCTGCCGCAGTTGCGCCGGATTTCGATGGGCTGGGAGCCATCCCTGAGCTACTGACCCGGAATTCTGCTCATCCGCTGCTGTGGTTTTCCGAATACCACCACGCGCTGCATACACTTGCTTTCGCTCTGGTCTGTACGATTGCGGCATTTCTGGTGGCTCGCCCGTGGGGAAAGAGAAGCGTGTTAGACGATGGATCTGGCCCGTCAACGGAGCAGCGAAGTTCGCCAGGGCGTCTTGCCCCGCAACGACATCGGTGGACAACTGCATTGCTCGTCTTCATAAGCTTCCATCTGCACTTGTTGTGTGACCTTGTTGGAGCTCGCGGTCCTGACGGATATCAGTGGCCGATTCCTTATCTAAAGCCTTTTTCCAGCGTCGCACAGCTTACCTGGCATGGACAGTGGATGCTGAATGGCTGGCAGAACTTTGTCATCACGGCGCTGTTGCTGGTGACTACTTTATGGATCACGTGGAAATTCCAGACGTCGCCAGTGGAACTGCTTTCCAAAACCGCAAACCGGGAGATCACCAGGACACTACGCCAAAGGTTTCCGTGGAACGCGAATCAAGCACATGCGAAAAGAGCCCGTTCGCGTAAAAGTTAGAGATCCTTAAACCTTTTAACCAAAGTCGAACCTTCATGCCCAGAATCAATAAATAAAGTGCTTATCACTGAATGTAAATAGGTTAGAATGCACCAACTCAATTCAAGCAATGGACCCTCACGAGCACTATACCGACGAGGAGTTGGTGCGGCTTCTTCTCGCCACGAAAGATGAAGCCTTGCGGGCGGAATTGTGGGTCGAATTCTGGCGCCGCTTCCGACCGATAATTGCAGTCACGATTAGAAGGCGTATCTCTCGCCGTAGGTGGGCCGATCACGCGCTTGTGGACGACCTGGGTCAGAACACGTTTATGAAGATCTGCAAGGATGACTTCAAAGTGCTGCGCAACTTTGAGTTTCGATACGAACATGCCCTGCGTTTCTTTTTGAAGGTGATAGCGGCCAATGTCGTAGAAGATCATTTTCGTGGGGAGAAGGTTGTAATAGTACCCTTGGACCCGTTCCAGCCCGACCGATCCAATTTGAGTCACGACGTCGAACAGCGAGCTCAGATTCAGAAGGTTGAGAACTGTCTACAACAATTAGCAGGCAAGCCAAATTTTGCACGCGATCACAAGATGTTCTGGCTCCGTAACCGCGAAGGCCTCACGGCCGAAGAGATTTTCGCGCTTCCCGAAATGGGGTTCAAAACGGTGAAAGGAGTCGAGAGCGCGCTGCTGCGGCTCAACCGGTGGGTGCTGCAATGTGTGCAGCATGGAAAAGCCAATAAATCTGCAAGCGGCACGGCTAGCGTCAGTTAACGTTATTCATAAGGCGGACGGTTTCGCTATGATATTTCAAGCGCTTGGGACAAATTGAGATTCATTCAAAGGACGGTAGGGTCCTCTCACGTTTAATTATAGGGAGATACGGGTGCGGTGAACCAGCAATCTGAGCATTTGAGCAGTGCTCAAGTTGAGGAATACGGGAGTCAAGCCTCCGGGACGGAACCGGAAACAGAAGAGTGGATAGAACGCCACCTTGCTGATTGTCCTTCCTGCCGCAGCCGCGTGCTGGAATCCCAGCGCACGCGTTTGGCGCTCTTTGTGGACGCAAATGTGAACACGGTGCCCACTTCGAATTGTCCCAGCGAAGACGACCTTCGCAACCTGGCCGCTGGGCTCTGCTCTGACCCGATTGCCCGGAAACTCAAAGCTCACGCCGCCACGTGCGACCACTGCGGTCCGCTGGTGCGTGAGTATATGGAGGACTTTTCCGACAACTTCACTCCCGAAGAGCAAGCCGTGCTGGATCAACTCCAGAGCGCTTCGCCGGCATGGCAGCGGAAAAAGGCTCGCGAGATGCTGAAAGTGGCTCGGCAGGATCATGCCGTCGGGGTAGTAACGAAGGGCAGACAACTGTTCTCATGGAAGTGGATTATGACTCCGGCTCTAGCCACCGTCGCGCTCATTGCCGTGGGTTTCTGGTACCTCCAGCGCGACACCCCGGAAAAGGCCGAAAAGTACCTAGCGGAAGCCTACACGGAGCAGAGAACAATGGAGCTGCGGTGGCCGGGCGCGGAGTGGGCCCACCGCGTGCCCCAAGAACGCGGCGGGGCAACAAAACAGCCACCCTCATTGTTTAATGCAAAAAGCAGCATTCTTAGAGCCCTCGAGAAAAACCCGGAAGATTGGCGCTGGTTGCATGAACTTGGCGCTGAGGAATTGCTCGAGCACCGTCTGGACGAAGCTGTTGCAGACTTAGAACATGCATTGCAAATTCGACCCGATTCCACAAGCATCATGCTTGATCTGGCCAGCGCACACTTTCAACGTGGCCGGGCAATGCAAAACAGCGCTGATTACGCCCACGCAGTTGAGCTTCTGAGCAAAGTCTTAGAGGCAGAGCCTAACAATGCCATTGCCCTTTTTAATCGTGCCGTCTTATATGAAGAGATGTCGCCACCATTGTACGACTTAGCAATTGAGGATTGGAACCGCTACCTCGTTCTTGATCAGAAGGGGCCCTGGCATGGCGAAGCCCAGGACCGAAAATCCCAGCTGGAGCGAATTAAAAAAAAAGTATCCTGATGAATGACCCGCGGGAGGAATTCTCTATTCCTTCGGCTGGCACACGGGACGAAATAGCAGTTGAAACCACGCTCACAAACTGGCTCCCGATCGCATATGGTCACACATCCCGCGACCAAGCGGACGACAAGGCAACGGAAATCAAACAATATCTTGAAAAATTATCCGGACTTCTGCTGGTCGGACACGACGATCCATGGCTCAGTGAGTTTCTGCGGTATAAAGATCATGCGCAATTTCCATCCGCTGTAACCTTGCTCGCTCGGGCCATCAAGGAACATCGGGACGGCAATCCCAATGAAGTACTGATAATTTCCCGCAGAGCCAAAATTGCGTTTCATCGAATGCATAATCCTGCCGGCGAAGGAAGGGCCTTGTGGGAAGAAATCTATGCGCTGCAGAGATTGGATCATTCGAAAGAATGTCTGACGTTGATCGGCCGGACAGAAAAAAGGGGGATCGTCTCCCGCTTCCCGTGGTTAAAGGGCCAGATGTTGCTTGAAAAATCCGCATGCGCGGGCCGCCGGGATGATCTGAGCCAGGCAGTCAGCTTAGCCCAGCAGGCCATTGTAGTTGCCCGAAATGCAAAGTACAGCATCCTTGAGTTGAGAGCGATGGGCGCCCTGACCGAATTAAGGGCCACCGTTCGCGACGATGATGCTGCGTGGAGGCTCGCGCGCGCGGGCCTGGAGCAGTTTTGGCAAGGCGGATTTCCGGCCATGCGTGGGTACCAGTTCTACGGCAGCCTGGGCTATATCGCGGAAGACGCAAAGCAGTGGCAGCTCGCTACCGCTCTGAACTTGCAAGGGGCCATGCTCGCAGCCGAAACCGATGACAGGTTAGTTGAAGCCATGGCTCGCTACCGTCTTGCGGGAGATGCTCTGATGGCTCGGGACTCCTCCCTGGCTGCTACGCAATTTCAACGTGCAAACGCTCTGTTTGCGGGTTTACCCCAAAGCGAGGCTTGGAGGACCTACAAGGCATATAGTGAAACGGTCCTGGCCGGCCTGGAAACTCATAGAGACCAATGGAACCGGTCGCGCAGCCTTTTGGACCAATCAGCAGTGAGCATAGCCAACATCGATGACTTCATTATCCAGCTCAGCTACTACCAGACGAGTGGCGAGTTGCAATTGAAGGATCGACAATTTGAAGAAGCCGAAAAGTCATTTCGTGCGGCCCTGCAAATCTGTAGAGGTTGGTTTCTTCACCTGCGTGATACCAGTGATCGCACCGCCGTCCAGACCTTCGCTGAAAACATTTACCGCGATTTAATGATTATCGAAATATCAAGTCATTCCCGGCCCGAGAGAGCACTCGGTCTGTGGCAGGAATTCCGCGCTCTCACAGAAGGGAAAAGCCTGGATGCACCGCACCAGGGGAAAACAGGTGAAAACGGCCCCACCTCTTCCACCGTCTTTGTCGACAATATCAGGGCATTTCACGATCGCAGTCTTCTTACGCTTGTGCCCTTTCCTGATGGAATAGGAATTTGGCTCAGCGATGACAGGGGGATTTCTTTCCGAAAGGTTCCTCTGAATGTTGCAGATCTGGAGCACAAAATTCATCATTTTCATAGTCTGTGTTCGCGCCCTGAATCAGATGAAAGGGAAATTCGCAACTATGGCAAAGAGCTTTACGGTTTGGTGATTGCCCCCATAGCAGGAAGTCTGGACCCTCGCAGGGTGCTGCTGATTGACGCCGACGACTCTCTAAGTAATCTGCCTTTTCAGGCGCTCATGGATGGGGAAGGTCATTATCTTGGCCAAACAACCCCAATCATCCACTCTCGCGGATTGTTCTTTGAACTGGAACGTGGGCATCGGAATGAAGCCCAGCTCTTCGAAGAAGAAGCTGCTATCCTGGCGCCCATCGCTCCATACCATCTGGTCAACGACCCTCTCCCGCTCGAGGATGCGATAAAAGAAGCCCAGTCAGTTGCCAGTTACTATCCCAGACATACGCTCTTGCTGGGGAAGAAAGCCACGCGCGATGCGCTGCTCGAGGCCCTCCTGCACAGCTCTACTTTCCATTTTGCCGGACATGCCGTCTTCAAAAATGACCGGCTTGGCCTGGTGCTTGCCGCAGTAAGCCAAGACGACAAGGCGCAGGCTGACGGCGAGCTTTTTTCGTCTGAGGATATCAAAAAGGGAATCTCATCCGATCTTCGTTTAGTGATATTGGCGGCTTGTTCCACAGCTGCTCCCGGCGAGGATGATCTTTATTCCCGCCGGAGCCTGGTACAGGCATTTTTGCGGGCCGGAGTTGCGCATGTCGTGGCGGCGCAGTGGGACGTTGATTCGGAAGCAACAAGGATCTTGATGGAGAAATTCTATTCTGAGCTTTCCACCGGAAAATCAGTGGCAGAGGCGCTTCAGCGGGCGCAGGTTTTTGTCTGGTCCCGGAAGAGTCCCCATCCGTATTATTGGGCGGCCTTTACCGCAGCCGGAGGAAGTTGAGATGGGAGGATTGGATAACTATGCCTTTGACGCGTCGTGACGCAATGAAGAAACTGGGTAAATTGGGCGCTATGTCGGCGCTGGCAATGTCCCCTTTGGCCCGAGTTGCCTCAGCTACGCCAGCCTGCCACCCCTTTAGCATTGTGCTGCATGGGCTCTTTCTGCTGGATGTCTTCGCTGATTACATTCAAATTTCCACGCCACAGGTGTGTGGGCACACATATTTTGCAGGCCCATTTAGCAAAAAGATAACAGACTACACGCCGGTCACCGGCTTCCATGACCAACGATGGGATTCTCGCATTTACGACCCACCTGATCCCGGTGACATGCCGGTCCTCCTGCCGAAGGTAGGCGATCCCATCCATAAGAACGCCTTTCTTTCTTTTCTCGTCCCTTTTCCCGACAAGATACATTCATTTCGCACTTTTGACGAGTCGGAGGTTGATTATCCCAAAGACTACATTAGGGCGAAGAAGTTTCCTCTGGTTCTGGCTCTCGAGTACACCTATCTACCAAATCTTCCACCTATCGAGAATACATCGCTCGACCGAAACAAAAACTACCATGTCTTCGCTGAATCACCCTCTGATATGGACTGCCCGACTGCCATCAAACATGGAACGGAGGCAATCAAAAAACTTTGGCAGATGTTGCCTCATCAACCGGGGAGCATTCCACTTCCTAAGAACCCGAACAAATGCGCAAAGGACCCTGATCCTGATGCTGGGTCACCTTGCTTGACCAAATACGAAGAGTACGGCCTATCGGAGTTGTTGCTGGAAGAAAGAACGCCCGGACTGAGCGTGCACCTACCCTTGTGCGCGAATTTCATCGTGCAGTAACCGGCAGCATCCGAGTCTTTCAGGCAGGCACCCTACTTTGAAATGGGAGTCAGAGTATGAAAATCACACGACGCACTATGCTCAAGGGAACCGCCAGATTGTGCGCTGCTTCAGCGCTCGGTGGGTTCAGCACAGGATGCAAGAAACCGGGAACAACTGGCACGACAATGCCCAGAAACCAGGCGCAAGCTGTAGCCACTCCGACACCATGCCCGCCAGGCACACAGCCGTTCAGCATTATTCTTCATGGTCTCTTTTTCGTGGAAGTCCTGGATATAAGAGCTGCCAATGAGCAACGCATTCGCGTGATCAGCCCAAAATGTAACGGAGTGACACCTCCGCACGAGCACAAAGCTGGCTCCTGGAAAAGCAAAAAATTCAGTGATATTTCGGGCACAAGCTCGCCGGGTTGGCAAACGAAAAGGACGATTCCGCCAGATTTTTCAGGACTTCCTACAATGGACGGATATGCAGGTAGGATCCGGCCTAGTAAGATTCACCATGTACTTGATCTGCCGTGGCCGGATGTCATAACGCCTCTACGACAGGTTAACCAATCTACTGTCGATTATGGCGATCTGGGGAACTTGGCATCATTTCCCTTGGTTCTTGCTCTCACCTATGCCTGTGGGGTGCCTCAAGATATGCCGCCAATCGATAATACTGACTGGTCAAAAGATGATAACTTTCATATTTTCTGTGAACCTAGATGCAAAATCTGCGACCCGGCAACATGTACAGACGATCCTTGTATTCCACTAAAAACACACGCCGACCAAATAATTCAATGCATTAAGGATTGCTTTGATGTCCCACCAAAATTCAAATTGCAACCCAAAGATTGGAAGTGCAAAGCACAGGACCTAGATGATCCTCCAGTTAGCTTAAAAATAGACAAAAAAGAAGAAGCATCCCTGGCCGAGATTTTCCCTTGCGTTGCGGGGGTGGGTCATGAAATAACCGCTGCCCGTCCTCATGCTCAGGTCTTTGATTGGGGGACAAGCTCTATCCATTTGCCAATGTGTGCGTCTTTCATTCTCACGCCCTGAGATCCGTACACCCTTGGTCTATTCTTGCCTTTGCGGTATCCTCCTCTTTCCTTCTGGAGGATACCGTGCTTTCATTTTCACGCTGGCCCCTGCTGATTGTGCTTGCCGCAATTTCGATCGAGGTTCTTGCCCAAAAGCCGGGCCAGCAGCCACAATTGCAATCCGTTCCTCCCACCCTCCTTTCCTCCCTCCACTGGCGCTCCATCGGCCCGTATCGAGGCGGACGCACCCGGGCTGTCGCCGGGGTGCCGAGCCAGCCGAATGTGTTTTACATCGGCGTGTGCAATGGCGGAGTGTGGAAGACCAACGACTACGGGCGGACCTGGCGGCCGATTTTTGATGATCAGCCAACGGGATCGATCGGTGCGATTGCTGTAGCGCCGTCAGACCCCAACGTGGTTTACGTCGGGAGCGGCGAGGGGTTGCACCGGCCGGATTTATCGGTGGGCGACGGGATCTATCGGTCGAATGACGCAGGCAAGACCTGGACGCATCTTGGCCTGCGCGATGGGCAGCAGATACCGCAGCTGGCGGTTGATCCGCGTGACCCCAACAAGGTGTTCGCCGCGGTGGCGGGGCATCCGTATGGGCCGAATAAAGAACGTGGCATTTTTCGCTCAACCGATGGCGGTAAGAGCTGGCAGAAAGTTCTGCCGCTAGCAAGTGGCGGCCAAGACAATACAGACCAAGAGGACAATGTCGGCGGCGACGATGTATTGATCGATCCCACGAACCCTGAAACTGTTTACGCCACATTGTGGGAGGCGCGCGAGGGCCCATGGGAGAACGGCTCTTGGAACGGCTTTGGCGCCGGCATCTTCAAATCGACCGACGGTGGCCAGACATTTCATCAGCTTGCGGGCGGCCTGCCCAAGGACATTATCCAGTCGCATATCGCGATTGCAGAGAGCAATCCGAACCGGCTGATGGCCACGGTTGCGTCGAAGCCGAACACCGTGGCGATTTATCGCTCGGATGACGCCGGCGCAAATTGGGCGCAGATCACGACGGACCCGCGTCCGGCGGGAAGGATCGGGGGCGGTGATCTCTCGGTACCGCGTTTCAATCCCAAAGATCCTGACATGGTAATCGTGACCAGCACGGTTACGTGGAAGTCGACCGACGGCGGCAAGACGTGGACAGGCTTTCGCGGCGCGCCCGGCGGCGATGACTACCAGAATTTGTGGATCAACCCCAACAATCCGCAAACGATCATTATCGTGAGCGACCAGGGCGCGATCGTTACCGTGAACGGCGGCGAGAGCTGGAGTTCCTGGTACAACCAGCCGACGGCGCAGATGTATCACGTGAACGCCGACAACGCATTTCCCTACCGGCTCTGCAGCGGCCAGCAGGAGAGCGGATCGGCGTGCATTTCCAGCCGCGGCAATGACGGCGAAGTGACCATGCGTGAGTGGCATCCGGTGGCAGCGGAGGAGTACGGATACGTGGTACCGGACCCGCTCGATCCTGACATTGTCTACGGCGGCAAGCTCACACGCTATGACCGTCGCACCGGCCAGGCACAGAACATCATGCCCAAGCCATTTCGTGGCGCCGATTTCCGCGTGCTGCGCACCGAGCCGATTGTTTCTTCCCCCATCAATCCGCACATTTTCTACTTCGCCACCAATACGTTGTGGAAGACGATGAACGGCGGCCAGAGCTGGCAGCAGATATCGCCTGACCTGACGCGGGCGACGTTTGAAGTGCCGGCAAGTATAGGCAAGTATCGGGACCAGGAATCGGCCAAGGCAATTCAGCGTGGCGTGATTTACAGCGTTGCGCCTTCGCCACTGGACATCAACCGCATTTGGGCGGGCACCGACGACGGGCGCATTCACTTGACCACGGACGGTGGCGCGCACTGGACCGAGATCACACCGTCCACCATGACGCCGTTCCAGAAAGTTTCCATCATCGATGCCAGCCATTTTGACGCGCAGACGGCCTACGCGGCCATCAACACGCTGCGGCTGGACGATCTTCGCCCGCACATTCTGCGCACGCGCGATGGCGGCAAGAGCTGGACAGAGATCGTCAACGGCATTCCCAGCAATGAGAACGTCAACGCGGTGCGCGAAGACCCGGTGCGGCGTGGCCTGCTCTTCGCGGGCACGGAGCGCGCGGTCTACGTTTCGTTTGACGACGGCGACCATTGGCAGTCATTGCGGCTGAACATGGCGCCGAGCTCGGTGCGCGACATCATCGTTAAGGGAGATGATCTGGCAGCGGGAACGCATGGACGCGGCTTCTGGATTCTCGACGACATCACCCCGCTACGGCAGATCGATGCGAAAGTCACGTCAGCAGAAGCGTTCCTGTTCAAGCCGCAACCCGCGATTCGCGTGCGTTGGAACATGAACACTGACACGCCGCTGCCGCCGGACTTCCCTGCCGGAGAAAACCCACCGGACGGCGCAGTGATTGATTACTACCTGCAGTCGACCGCCAATGGCCCGGTGACGATGGAGATCAAAGACAGCGCGGGAAAAACTGTCCGCAAGTATTCGAGCGCGGACAAACCTGAGCCGGTTGATCCCATGCTCAACATACCGACCTACTGGGTGCGGCCGTCGCGGGTGCTGTCAGCCGAAGCAGGCATGCATCGCTGGCTATGGGATATGCATTATCCGAATGTTCCGGGCGTTGAGTCGGAGTATCCGATCGCGGCGATCCCGCACGATACTGCGCCGCAACCAACCGGGCCATGGGCCTTGCCGGGAAAATATACCGTTGTGTTGACTGCAAATGGCAAAAGCTATTCCCAGCCTTTGACCCTGGAGATGGATCCTCGGGTGAAAACCCCGGTGGCGGGACTGCAACAGCAGTTCAAGCTATCCAACGATCTCTATGCGTCGTTGCTGACGCTTTCGCCTGCGGTGGAGCAGGCGGGCGATCTGCGCAAGCAGCTCAAAGAGCTGCAGTCGAAAGCCGACGGTGAAACGCTGACGGCAGTGAAAGCGCTGGACCAGAAGCTGCAAGCTCTGGCAGGTGGCGTTGCACGCAGACCGGGTGCTGGAATGGAGCAGCCAACCCTGGGCGGCATGCGCACGCGCTATCTCGCGCTGTTTGGAGCGCTGCAGGAGGCAGATGTCATGCCGAGCACACAAGCATCAGAGGGCGTAGCGGAGTTGCAGAGGCAGCTGCCTCCGCTCATGAGTCGCTGGAAAGAGCTGCAGTCGCAGGATGTTCCTGCATTGAACAAGCAGCTGAAGGCAGCGAATTTACCTGAGCTGAAGCTGGAAGCTGCGGTCGCGCCGGCACGGGCACGTGTATCGTCAAAGGACGAAGATTAACAAGCTCGTCCGGGGCGTTTGACACGAGTTGGGCATGCTGGGTAACCTGCGCTCTGCGGGTTACTCATGCGATTGCGCATTCTTTCTCTTATGATGTTCGCGGTATGCTCGTTGGCTCTGTTCGCGGACGATAGCCATTCTCACCTGGCGCCTGGCGAAAAGCTGGGGAGCGTCTCCTTTCCGATCTCCTGTGCATCCGGCGTACAGAAGCCTTTTGAACGCGGCGTCGCGTTGCTCCACTCCTTTGAATACGAAGAGGCGGACGATCAATTTAAGGAAGTGGCAAAGCAAGACCCAGGCTGCGCGATGGCCGCCTGGGGCCAGGCCATGACCCTGTATCACCAGCTTTGGAACATGCCGACAAAAGCGGACCTGCAGCGCGGCCGCGAACTGCTGGCCCAAGCCCAGGAATTGAAGACGAAAACGAAACGCGAGAGCGAATACATCAGCGCACTGGCGGTGTTCTATCGCGACTCTGACAAACTGGGACATTCCAAACGCGCTGAAGCGTATACGGCAGCGATGAAAAAGGTGTATAAGCACAATCCGAAAGACCGCGAGGCTCAAGTCTTCTACGCGCTCGCATTGCTCAGCTCGAGCAATGATTCAACCCTGGCAAGTGCAAGAAAGGCAGTCGCGATCCTGAGCGAGCTGTTCGAGCTGGACCCCGACCACCCCGGTATTGCGCACTACATTATTCATGCTTGTGACAATCCAGCCATGGCGAACCTGGGGCTGGCGGCGGCACGCAAATATGCCGGCAT
The DNA here is from genome assembly GCA_036557225.1 of Candidatus Angelobacter sp. Taxonomy (GTDB): domain Bacteria; phylum Acidobacteriota; class Terriglobia; order Terriglobales; family Acidobacteriaceae; genus Angelobacter. The sequence continues at coordinate 1,073 of DATBHX010000119.1, read as the reverse complement.
CGCGCCTTCCTCACCGCATGCAGCGCATATGCCGTCTCACATCTTTGCCCGCCTGGGCCTGTGGCAGGATGATATTCAGTCCAACGAAACAGCCCTCCTCGCCGCGGAGAAGATGGCCGCCATGCATTTGCATGTGATGCATCACAAAATGCATTCGCTCGACTACCTTGAATACGCTTATCTGCAGATTGGCGACGATCAGAAAGCAAAGGCTGAATGGGATGAGCTGCAGACCGTGAAAAAAGAAGACGTGCAAGAGGAATTCAAGGACTACTACGACTCCATGCAGGCGGGCTTCGCCGCGCGTTACGCGCTGGAGCGCCGCCAATGGCAGGAAGCTCTGGCCCTTCAGCCAACGCAGGGCGCGCGCCCTTCTGTTCAGGCACTCACCTTTTGGGCGCATGCGGTAGCTGCGGGACATCTGCACGACGCGGGCGCCGCACAGTCTGCCGCCGACCAGTTTGACGCCCTGCTGGAAGCGACCAGGAAATCAGATAAACCGCAACAGGCCAAGAGCCTGGCTAATAGTCACGACGAAGCCCATGCGTGGCTGGCCTTCGCGCAGGGCAAGAATGAAGATGCGCTGCTCCTGCTGCGGACCGTGGCCGATAAGCAGGATAGGGTGGGAAAAGGCGAGACCGAGACACCCGCCCGTGAAATGCTGGCAGATATGCTTCTCGAGATGAACCGCCCACGGGAGGCCCTTGCGGAATTCGAGGTATCGCTCAAGACTGATCCCAACCGCTTCAATGGCCTGTACGGGGCGGCCCGTGCGGCGGAAGCGGCGCAGCAAAAAGAGAAGGCTGCGGGCTTTTACGCGCAACTGATCAAGAACTGCGCGGGCTCAAACTCTGATCGACCGGAGTTGACAAAGGCGAAAAGCCTGGCGGCAAGGTAGGCTGTCAAGAAACGAAACGGAATCCTTTTGTCCTTGAGCTTCCCGAAGATGGCAGGAGCATCTCGCTATGACTGACGCAACAATCGTGCTCGATCCCAAAACACGTTGGTTTCTGGATTTTCTCATCAGCAGCGGCCGTCCGCAGGTAAGCCAGGTGCCTGTGCCCGAGGCGCGC
>DATBHX010000118.1:0-17853 GCA_036557225.1 Candidatus Angelobacter sp. | reverse complement strand
TGCCAGAACCTGGGCGTGCTGACCTCCACCGATTTCAGCCTGATCGATAAAGTCCGCGCCGGCGAAGAGATTCCTTTAGCCAAGTTTACTGAAGGGGAAGACGACATCACGCGGCAGGTGATCGAATACGGCGGGCTGTTCCCGTTCAACGTGGCAAGGATGCAAAAGAAGGTATTTCTGCCGGGCATTGGGACCGGCCGGCGGCCCATGGCGATCGCCGAGAAGATCTTTGCCCGGCACATGCTGAACGCGGAGAACGAGCCGGGCGTCGGCTACGTGAAGCCGGGTGACTCAGGGTTTGCCCGCACCGATCTTCGTTTCAGTCACGAGTATGTGACGCCGATGTCGGCGATCTTCTTTGAGCACTTTGTCGGCAAGGATGCCAAGGTCAATGATCCTGCGACTATCCTCTTTTTCCGCGACCACCTGACGTTTCTTGACGAGGTGATCTCGGAAGAGAAGAAAAAGATGGGGTTGCTGGACCTGGCCGGTCAGCTCAAGTACAAGCAGGAAGATTTTGCGGCCAAGCAAGGCATCAAGCTGCATGGCGAATTGAAAGATCGCAAAGGCTCGGAAGGAATCTGCCACTCGATTGTGGCTGAGACCTATGCGCTCCCTGGGCAGCTGAATGTCGGCTCGGATTCGCATACGCCGCACGTAGGCGCAGTGGGCTGCGTGGCGTTCGGCATCGGCACCACGGACGTCTTCAATTCCTGGATCACCAAAGACGTCCGCGTGAAGGTGCCCGAATCAGTGAAGGTGATTGTTCGCGGCAAGCGGCGGCCCAACGTGACCGCGAAAGATTACATCCTGCTTCTGCTGAGCATGGACTACATTCGCAGCGGCAAAGCGCTGGCCAAGGTGATGGAGTATTCCGGCGAGGCGATTGAAGAGCTAAGCGTGGACGAGCGCGCCACGATGACCAACATGGCGGCGGAGATCGGCGGTTTTACCGGGATTGTTGCGCCGGACCAGAAGACGGTTGAGTTCCTGATGGAACGCCGCGGCATGTCCAAGGTCGAAGCAGAAAGGCTCTGCGAAGGCCTTTTCAGCGATCCAGACGCACAATACACGCACGTAATTGAAATCAACGCCGACGATATCACGCCGATGGTGGCTACGCCGGGCGATCCGGGCAATGGCAAGTTTATCCGCGACCTGAACACGCCGGTCCCGGTTGAGATCGCCTACGGCGGCACCTGCACAGCGGGCAAAAATGCTGATATGGATATGTACGCACAGGTGCTGGCAGAAGCCTTGCAGCAGGGGAAACGCGTGGCCGATTCGTGCAAGTTCTATATCCAGTTCGGATCGCAGGAGACGCGTGAATACTGCGTGCGCAAAGGGTATCTCGATATCTTCAAACGCGTGGGCGCTACGGTGATTGAGCCGAGTTGCGGCGCCTGCATCAACGCCGGGCCCGGCGTCTCCACCCGGCCGGACCAGGTTGTGATCAGCGCGCAGAACCGCAACTTCCCCGGACGCAGCGGCCCGGGATTGATGTACCTGGCCAGCCCTTATACGGTGGCTGCCAGCGCCGTGGCGGGATACATCGTGGAGTATGAGCCGCAGACGGAAGCGGCGCGGCCTGATCTGGCGATGCGCAAGTAAGAGCGGCCGCGAAACTATTGTGCCTGCAGCGTGACCTGCTCCACCTTGTAGCCTTTATCGCGAAGAAGCCTGGCCACACCCTTGTCGCCGACGATGTGGGCCGCTCCCACTACGACAAAAGCCGGCTCCTTGCCCTTCAGGTATTCGTCCAGCCGGGCCGCCATGGTTACGTTGCGATCATCCAAAAGTTTCTTGTTCAGGCTTTTGGTTCCTGCGTCAGATTCTTCATCCATGACCTTTTGCAGAGCTGCAGGGTCGCCGGAGAGATACGCACTCTCGATGCGCTTGATCATGTCCTTGATCTTGTCTCCCTGCTTCAGTGTTGACTGCAGCAGGCCGAGTTGTTCCTCTTCGGTGGCATCGGCGAAGAGTGAGAGCTGCGATTCCATCGTTTCCAACTCATCGATGCGCTGTGGTTCTTTGCTCTCATTGAGGAAGTGCATGTCGATGCCGAGCTGAGGATCTTCGCCGGCCTCCTTCCAGGCAAGAGCGGCGATGGTCACGGCCACCACCCAGGGCTTGAACTGCTCGATCGCGGAGCGAGGCAAGCCATGTTTGGTACAAAAATCATCCAACGCAGCCGATGTTTCTTTGCTGAGATGCTTGGAGAGGGAATCGTCACCGGTGTACATTCCGTATTTCTGCACCAGCCCCATCATCTTGGTCTGGTCGGCGTTTTTGATGTTGATCTCTACCGCCAAAACTTTGGCCGCCAAGAATGCCGACTCGACTTCCTTCGGCAACGGGTACATGGCGCTATTACCAACGTGGATTGATCCGACCAGATAAACCGTGACCGTGGGCGAAGTGGCCTTCCACATCAGAAACCGGCGCGGCTTGGGCTGCGGTTGAGCGGCCGTCTGGGCCTGGGCTGCGCCCAAAAGGGCCAGAAAAAGCGATAAGACCGCCGGGATACGGAAGCGCCTGAACATGGGTCTCCTCGGGTTGCTGAAGAAGATTCGAGCCAGGGATCGATTATACCGTTTCGATCGGAGGGTTTTGTGATGCTGAGCAGCTTGGGGAACAGTGAACAGGGACTATGAGGCTGTCCGAGAAATTGGATTTGTGTGCTAGAATCCGCCGCGTTCCGGCTGGAAATCCAGCCGCATGAGCTCCAGCCAATAACCGATGAAGACGGAAAATTTCACGCTGACTGCTGCCGACGGCCTGGAAGTATTTATCTATCGCTGGTTGCCGGAGCGGCCGGTGATCGCTGTGATACAGATTGCGCATGGGCTGGCCGAGCATGCCGGACGCTATGCGCGCCTGGCAGAGTCGCTTACCGCCGCCGGATATGCCGTCTATGCCAATGATCATCGCGGCCACGGACGGACAGCCAAATCGGCGAGCGATCTTGGGCTCTTCGCCAAACAAGGCGGCTGGCAAAAATGCGTAGACGATCTTTGGCGGTTGAACCGGCACATTGCGATGGCGCATCCCCGGTTCCCCATGGTCCTGCTGGGCCACTCCATGGGATCAACTTTGGCGGAGCAGTTCATGGGCGACCATGGAGACGTACTGGCCGGCGTGGCGCTCTCCGGGCTTAATGGTAATCCTACGTCTGTGGCTGCCGTGGGGCGCGGCATAGTGCGCGCTGAGCGCGTGCGCATGGGAGCTCGAGGGAAGAGCAAGCTGGTGCAGTCGCTTACCTTTGATGCGTTCAACAAAAAGTTTGCGCCGGCCCGGACTGCGTTTGACTGGCTTTCACGCGATCCCGCGGAAGTGGACAAGTACGTCGCCGATCCACACTGCGGATTCGCGGCAACCACGCAGCTTTGGGTCGACCTGCTGGACGCGTGGGCTGAAGTTTCCACTCGTAATCACCGTGAGCGCGTGCCCAGGGACCTTCCGATCTACGTGATTGCCGGCGGTCGTGACCCGGTAAGCGGCAACACCCGCCAGATTGAAGCCTGGCTGGCCGACTATCGTGCCGCAGGGTTTTCAAAGCTCGAACATCACTTTTATCCGGAAGCCCGGCATGAATTATTCAATGAAGTCAATCGCGAAGAGGTTACAGGCGACCTCCTGCGCTGGCTGAATCGACTGTTGGGAACAGGCCGGTAACCTTACCTCGGTAATCATTGCGGCTGTTTCAGAGCTTTCGTTCGCCTCTGAATGCATGCAAGAATCGCTGCATTCTCCCCTGAGTGAATTCCAGAGACAAACGGAGTACGTCGATGACGAAGATTTCTATCTTTGCGTGCAGCTTATTGTTCCTTCTGGCTTTGCCGCTGGCCGGACAAAGCGCGAATTGGAACATATACACGGACGGTCCGGGAAATTTTTCCGTGCTGTTCCCCAGCCAGCCCCAGGACAGTGTCAACGCCGAATCCCCTGAGGTTAAGTCCCATACATTGCTGGCCAGAGACGGCAAAACGATTTACACGGTTGTTTACACGGTGATGACCTCGGAGCAAAAGGTCGACGACGATACCTTCCAGATTTTCAAAAATGCTGTCTTTAAAGAGCTACCCAAATGTGAGGTTAAGACTGAGGAGGCGCCGGCTCCGGCGCTCAACGGTTATGTCGGGCATTGGTATCGCCTGAGCTGCAATATGCCGAACAAAGTGATTGTCGAAGGCAATCTATATTGGGGCAAGAGTTATGCCTACGCTGTAATGACTATGTTTCCGGGCGATACCGATCGGCCACAGGCAGAAGACATGTTTCTTAAATCTTTTTCCGTAACGAAGACGGTGAGCCAGCAAAGCCAGTCCGATCAGGTCTCATTTGAATGGTGAGCTTGTTTGCGTAAAAAGCGGCGCTCAACCCAGGTAAACGCCCCGACGAGCGCAAGGGAAAGTGCGGTGAAGACCAAAGCCGCGAGAGATTCGTGATCGCGCAGCCACGTGCCGACTATCATACGGGTAAAGCGTAGCCGTAGCCGGTCCAGGTCCGCCAGTAACAAGGGTAATTAAATTCTCTAAGATTTGGGACCCGGCCAAACCGGCCTTCCAGGCGCACCTTTCTACCGACCAGCCAGTTAATCCCGTCTACCCGCATACGATTCATGACAGGAAAATTACGTGACCCTCGCGGTCTTTCTATTTCACATCCATTTCTGATTTCACATCCGTTCGAGTTCTCCGGAAAAGATGGGTTTGAAAGGTGCGATTCGCAGAAGTACTTGTCCTATCGGTGCGGTATTTCTGAAATCCGAAAACAGAACATGTTGTAGTTATAGCGGCGTGATAGCTGGGTATGATGCGGTGACAACGACGTCCAATCAGCTAGCCAAGAGAGGAAAGACTGCATGCACGGGTTGATATTCGCGGAACTCAAGCGATACGTTGAAACCAAGTTTGACGCAAAAACGTGGGACACTCTGATGGAAAAAGCCGGACTGAAAGGAAACATGTATATCGCGGCCGCGGTGTATCCGGACAGCGACATCCTGGCCCTGGTCACTACAGCCTGCAACGTGACGGGGCTGACGGCGAACGCGGTTCTGGAAGACTTTGGCGCATTCATTGCGCCGCAACTGGTGGGGCAATACAGTTTCCTGATCAAGCCGGAATGGAGTTTCCTGGATTTTCTGTGTAACACGGAAGAAACGATTCACAAAGTTGTGCGTTTTCACCAGGGCGTAACGCCTCCACGACTGGCCGTGACGCGCCTGGCCGACGACAAGGTAATGATTTCCTATGATTCAGCGCGCAAAATGTGCGCCCTGCTCAAGGGAATCGTGAAAGGCGCGGCCAAGCACTACAAGGAAGAAGTGAGTGTTCTGGAGACACGCTGCATGCTCCAGGGCGATCCGGCTTGTGTGGTGACGGTGCAGGTGGAAACCGCACGGCGCCACCCGGGAGTAAAACCGGAGCAGGCGGCAGGTGCGCTGCGGTGAGATGATTTCGCGAGTAATTGCGTGAAGCGTTAAATGGCTGGCCATTGCGGCCAGCCATTCTTTTGTCCTGATACGTTACGGTTTGGTCGGGAAGGGGTTCAGTTGATCAGGAGTGAGTAGTTGTTTGAAGGCCGCGGGCAGGTTCTGCACCCAGCCGTTGTAAACCACCGGAACAGGCAGCAGCCCCTGGCCGCCCATGCCGTCGAGACCGACATTCTTGTCGTCGACCGCGGTTGAGGGCAAGGTCTTCAGCAGGATTCTTCCGACAACCTGCGCATGTGTCAGATCACCGCTGCCGTCGGGGTTGGGATCGACAACTTCCAGCGTGTTGGAGAACTGGCTGCTGACATAGGCGTAGTATCCGCCGCCTTTCTTGGCGCCCCACTGAACACCGTGGCAGCCTGCATCGCAGAGCAGCATGGCTACCAGCGTGTCAGTTTTGGTATCGATCAGGGTGATGGTATCGGTAAGGATATTGGCCGTTACCATGACTTTGCCGTCAGGGCTTACCGGAGTCTGAATGGGCAAGGCGCCCACAGGGCCGGCGATGGCGCCGGTGATGGGATCATAGTTGGCCAGCAGGTTGATGGTTTTTGTGACCGCGCCGGTCTGCGTGTTGATCACGTCGATGGTGCTGTCGAGGAAATTATCGACGTAGTACTTGCTGTCGTCAGGCATCATGCCGGTAGCGATGGGCAGAGCTCCGGTGGTATGGACCAGCGCGCGCACCGAGTCAGTGTTGAAATCGAAGATGGTGGAAGTATCGCTAAACGTGTTGGGCGTGACCATGGTCTTGCCGTCATGGCCCATCCAGTGAGCGTGAGGATGACCTTCTTCGATGTTGATCAGCCGCTCGATGTTGAAGCTGCCGGGCGTGAGCTGAACCACGGCGAAGGGGCTGTCTGAGCCGTCGAGCGCCACGTGCAGATGATCCGTATCGGTGCGGGTCATCACGTGGGAAGGATCGGGGCCGACACGGATATCGCGCACCAGTCTTCCCGTTGTGCGGTTGAAGACGCTCATGCGGAAATCAAACCACTGCGTCTGGAAGATATTGGTTTGGTTCCGGTCCGTCCACATATTATGGGGATTGTTCATGTCGACCTGCGGCAGCGCCACTTTGCGGACCGGCAGCCATGAGGTTGCGTTGACGTTGGTGGCGGTTCCGGGCTTGTCTTTCTGCCTGGTCAATTCAAACTGCGTATCCACCCAGACTTCGCCTACGCCAGGTGTTGCGGGATTGAAAGGTGCGGCCATCGGGCTGTCATTCCCATAGCGCGCGTTCAACACGGCAGGCAGATTGACGACTGCTCCGCCGGTGATTCTGACGTTTACGTCGGGATAGGTAATGTGCCAGGTAGTTAAGCTGTGGTCCTGCCAGTTGGCCGGATTGGTCGCGATAAAGAAGGTACGCAGCAGGCGCGTAGCCAGATCGCTGCTGGTAGGCACCGTGATGCCGTTCACCAGGGTAATGCTTTCACCCAGATCCAATCCCGGGGTCGCCGGATCGTCAACGATCACGGCAGCGAACATGTAGGGATGGATCTTACAGGTGAAGACGTACAGGCCGGGCGTCTTCAGCGTGATCCGCACCTGGTCGTCATTTTGCAGGGTGCCGGAGTCAAACGGCATGTTCTGCGCGCCCGTGGGAAAGATCAGGCTGGTTACGGTATGGACCGCGTTCGAATCGCCTTTGAACCTGACCTGAACTCCGGGAGCCGCCACCGCCAGTGATTGCGTGCCGGCGATTGGACCGGCCGTGTTTCGGAACCAGCTTCCAGGGTCATCGGTACGCAGAAAGGTGACGGTATTGTCGTCAGCTCGTGCGGTAATAGGGAGGAGGGTAACCATGACCGCCAGCGTCAGAACTACTTGGACTGCTAGCGGCAGACTATGGTGAAGCTTTCGGGTGTACATTGCGTGCCTCCAAACTATCTAAGGAAATGGATTGGACTTTTGGCGGGGAGGTAAACCATGGCCACTATAATTTCTGAACTATTAAAGCCAGGAGAATTCTGCTGGCCTGTCCGGTTTTCGGAAATGGCACTCGAGAGTACGTGTACCAGCGTGATGCAACGAAAATAGCAGCCGAAGACTCGCGAGTTTCTCCTGATTTTGCTCCCTTAATCCTGGTTCGCGTGGGTGACAACCGCTCTCTCCATCCGTCAGAATGAGAAGTGATGCGGCGTGTCTTCTGTATTCCTCTAATCCTGATGGCGTTTGCGCTGGCTCTGGCGGCGCAGCCGCAAACCCCGGCGCCGGGGACAGTACAAGCTTCAGTTACGGTGGCCGCCGATCCCACCAACAGCTACGCTCTCTATCTGCCCTCTGCTTACAGCGCGAATAAGCGCTGGCCGCTGCTCCTGGTCTTCGATCCCTTTGCCCGGGGGGAAGTTTCCGTCAAGCTGTTTCATGACGCGGCAGAGAAGTACGGCTTTATCGTGATCGGCAGCAACAACTCGCGAAACTTTCAAGACCCGTCCAACGCGATTCGCCTGTTGTGGGGCGACATCAAAGACCGCTATGCGGTTGATCCGCGCCGGATCTATGTAGCGGGATTGTCCGGAGGGGCGCGCGTGGCGTCGTCGATCGCGCTCGCATGCAAGAGCTGCGTTGCGGGTGTGATCGCCAACGGCGCCGGCCTGCCGAGTGGGGCAGCCGTTCCTGGCCCCGAGGTTTCAGAGTGGCTTCTGGTCGCGGGTAGCACGGATTTCAACTATCCCGAACAGCTGCATTTAAAAGAAGCTCTGGATGCGCGTGGCGCAGTAAGCCGGTTCGTGGTCTATGACGGCCCACACAACTGGATGCCGCCGGACTTTGCCGAGCGTGCGCTGGCCTGGTTGCAACTGCGCGCGATGGTGAAAGAGCTGGCCCCGGTCGACAAAAATTTCGTCAGCCAGCAGTTCGACCTTCGCCTGGCCGAGGCACAGGTCGAGCAGAAGGGCGGCGATACTCTGGCGGCGACGCGGGCGTATCGCGAGATCGCGGTGGATTTCCGCACCTTTCGCGACGTGAAAGAGCAGGAAGCCGCAGCCAGGAACCTGGCTGCTTCAGAAGAATATCGCCGGGCCAGGAAGGACGAGAACGCCGCGCTCGAGCTGCAGGACACGATCGCGAAAAAAGTGGGGAACCTGGTGGCGGGCATCAACGAACAGCCGGAGAACCGTGCCGCATTCTTTGATCAACTGCAATCAGCGGCGGATGATGCGAATCGCGACCAGAAGAGAAATTCCAATGTGGCGCACAAACATGCGGTTGCGCGCGGGCTGGCTTCAGCGTTTGCGTATGCCGCCGAGACCGGGCAGCAGGCCTTGCTCAAAAAAGACTATCTAACCGCGAGAGAGATGTTCCGCGCCGGCGAGATCATACAGCCTGATAGCGCATGGGCCAGCTACCTGCTTGCCACCGCTGACGCTCAACTGGGCGACAAGAAACAGGCTCTGCAGGCGCTCAAGCGCGCTCTGGACAAGGGTATGACCAATGCCAAGGCGCTTGATGACAACGCTTTTGATCGCATTCGCCAGGATGACGGCTTCCGTGAAATTGTTACCAAACTGTCAGCTTCAGGAAAATAGGGACGAATCGCACTGAGGGCAGCGGTTCAGCAGCTACTCGCAATTTGACAAGCGCGCAGATGCGGGGACTAGAATTGAGCAGGTCGGGATCCCAGGGTGAGCTGTTGGGCCAAGGTCGTCTGGTTAGTCGTAGTTACCGCAATCGTGGTCATTGTTGTTGCGCCCGACGTTGATCTGCAACCTACCGTCACGCGCGTCTCTCGCGCCCTGCAGAAACCCGGCATCGCCATTGCCCACGCGATTAAACCAATCGTTGTCATGCTCCCGCTGCTGGTTTCTTCGACATTGCCGCGACGCACTGCGCCACACGCTAAAGGGGATTCCTTCGCCGACCTTATTGACCTCACGTGCTGTCGTCTGTGCTAGGCCGCTCCGTGTTACCGATTGCAAAAACAGTTGAAAGCCTCTGACCACTGACACGCGGTGGAGCGATGCGTCTTCCCTCCGCCGACTCAATCTGCCGTCTGGGGCACCAGCGGCACGTTTCACGGAGGGTCAAGTGAATCGCAGAACTTACTTAGCCATAGCATCATTTCTTTCCGTACTATTGTGTATCTCTGCTTATGGCCAGCGCCTGGATGGAACCTTGCGCGGCACGGTAGAGGATCCCTCGGGGGCCGTGATCCCCAACGCTGACGTTACCGTCACCAACCAAAAAACTGCAGTCCAACAGACCACGAAATCGACTTCAACCGGACAGTACGTGTTTCCCAACCTGCAGGTGGGTACTTATTCAGTAGAAGTTAAAGCCAAGGGCTTTACAGACTTTACCCGCAAAGATGTTGCCGTGCTTCCCAACCAGGTAACCAATGCGAATGCCAGCATGGCGGTTGCGGCCGCATCCACCACGGTGGAGGTCACAACGGGCGGCGAGATCGTGCAGACCGCAACCTCACAACTCTCCAACGATTTCGACTCGCGCGCTGTGTCCGATCTGCCCAGCCCCGGGCTTGGAGGCGGCCCGTTGAACCTGGCCTTGCTCGCGCCGAATACCACGACGCAGGGCGCCGGCGTACTGGGCGAGGGCGGTTCCATTGGCGGAGCGCGTCCGCGCCTGAACAGCTTCAACATTGATGGGGTAGATGACAATCGGGTCGATGTAACCGGCCATACGTCAGAAGTCATTCCTGAAGCTGTTGCCGATTTCAATCTGGTCACCAATATGTTCAGCGCTGAAGTCGGCCATTCGGCGGGCGGGCAATTCAACGTTGTCACCAAGTCCGGAACCAACAACTGGCACGGTTCGGCGTGGATGTTCAACAACAATCGTGACTTCAACGCCATGGATAACCTGGAGAAAGATTCCGGGTTGACCGAGCCTCGCCGTGTTGACCGTAACCGTGCCGGAGGCGAGCTAGGCGGTCCTATCATTAAGGACAAGCTCTTCATCTATGGCGCATATCAATTTTTCAGCGTCGGCCTGTCGTCCGCGGCAGTGCAACAGCTTGCTCCGACAGCTGAGGGCCTGCAGCAATTGAAGGCACTCGCTGCCAATCCGCAGGTGCTCGACATCATCAATCAACTTCCCACGGCGCCCGCAGCGGATGTGCCGCCGCAAGTGGTAAACGGCGTGCCTGTTGCCGTTGGAACCTTTCAGCCGGCTGCGCCAAGCTACCTGAACCAGAACGATTTCAACATCAACGGTGACCTGCGCCAAGGCAACCACTCCGTGCGCATGCGCTTCCTCTATGACCGGCAGCGATCTCCAAATGTGAACGCGGAGACCCCGCTCTCGCAGTTTACAGGCAGTCTCACTGCGGACAGCCGAAAGGCAATTGTCACGGATGCCTGGGCCATCAGCCCGAACCTTGTGAATGACTTCCGCCTTGCCTATTCGCGCTTTGTGCAAGGCTTTACGGTTCCTGAACAGTTTGCCAACTTCCCCAACGCCAAGATCGATGTGCTTGGTTTGAATATTGGCCCGGAGCCCAATTCACCACAAAGCTATATCCAAAATAACTATCAGGTCCTGGACAACGTAAGCATTGTCAAGGGAGCGCACTCGCTAAAGTTCGGGGCAGAATTCCGCAAATGGATTGCTCCGTCGGATTTTCTGCCTCGTGCACGCGGCGAGTGGGATTATTCCAATCTTTCGGAACTGGTGAATGACGTTGTGCCAACCGGGTTTAACGGAGCGTTGCGCGGCGCCGGTACCGGAATTTTCGACGGCAATCAGTTGGCCTGGTATGGTTTCGCCCAGGACGACTGGAAGATCACGCCGAATCTGACCTTGAACCTTGGGCTGCGCTATGAGTGGACCAGCAACCCGAAAGATGTAAAGAAGCAGCTTCTCAACTCCATCTCCACGATACCCGGAGTCTACGAATTCAAGGACCCGTCGACCGACACCAACAATTTCGCGCCGCGCATCGGCTTTGCCTGGGACCCCTCGGGCACCGGCAAGTGGGCGGTACGCGGCGGCTTTGGCGTTTCCTTTGACGTATCACCGCAAAACTTCTCCCTGCTGCAGCTGCCACCGCAATTGCAGACAGAGCAGAACCCTGACATAACCTGCACGCTGCCGGGATCTCCGGCATGGTGCGCAAACTTCCTGTCCGGCGGCCCGGGTACTGGATTCCTGTCTGGCGGCGGACTGCTGCAAGTGAATGTGCCACCGGCGACCAAAGAAGAGGCCCAGGCGGCAACGCAAGGCATCATTCTGGACCAGGTGCAGCCAAAGGTCTTGACGTGGACGGTGGGTGTACAGCGGGAAATCATGAAAGACACCAGTGTTGAGGTGCGGTATCTGGGCACGCGTGCAACACAGTTGCCAGTCCAGGCCCGCATCAACACGCAAAGCGCTTTCACTGCCGGCTTGCAACCCTTGCCAACGTTCTTCACTCAGGCCCAGATTCCGGCCACGATTGTCGGCGGACCCCGGTTGGCTGACTTTGAGGCCTTTGACCCGTTCATTGTCCCCGAATTCAGCACGCTGACGGCGTTCGAACCGTTTGGTGGCAGTATCTACCACGCAGGTTCGATCGACGTGAACCGGCGCATGTCGAAGGGAATCATGGTTCGCGCCAATTACACATACGCCCACACGATTGACGATTCTACGAACGAGCTTTTCAGCAGCGTCGTTAATCCTCGCCGGCCTTTCGACTGGATGAACCTCGGGCTGGACCGGGCCAACTCCACCCTCGACGTGCGTCATAAGTTTGCGCTTTCGTGGATGTATGAGATTCCCAAATACAACACTGACAATGGCTTCCTGAAGACGGTCATGCACGGATGGCAGTACTCAGGAACTTTCCTTTTGCAATCCGGGCAGCCGGTCTCGCTGCTCACAGGTTCAGACTCGAATGCCAACGGGGATGCCGCGGGTGATCGAGCCATTCTGAACCCTGCCGGCATTGCGAACACCGGATCGGCAGTCGACTTTGTCTGTGCCGGGGCCGGCGGGACCACCAGCGTCGCGCCATTTGCGACGGGCTGTGCCGGAGGCAGCGCCGCTGTGGCAGGTTACGTGGCCACGAACCCGGGAGCGCGCTATATCCAGGCTGAAGTCGGCTCTCTGCCCACGGTCGGCCGCAACAGCTTTACCACCGATGGCAGCAACATCTGGAACATGTCGATGTACAAGAACACGAAGCTGTCTGAAAACACACAGCTGCAATTCCGTGTGGACGCTTTCAATGTCTTCAACCATCGCAACTTCTCGCTGGCCCAGCCAAGCGTCTTCCAGAGCGGCGTGCTGATTGGCACGGTCAACAATGCTCTGAGCACGACGTATTCGAATGTCGCTTCTGACCTGTTCCTGAACAACGGACAGTTCACTGGCGGCAGCCGGACAATGCAACTGGGAGCGAAAATCATCTTCTAAAGAATCAACATGGCAGGGGCCTTCAAAACAAGGCCCCTTGCTACGCTGGCTGGAGTGCCGCCCGAGTCAATTTGCTTAGAGCGTCAGTGTGCGCCGGTTTTGATCGCAAGGATTGCGAACAGAAAGAGAGCAACGCCAAACCACAGCTGGCGCGGACGAGCGAACACCCGCTCCGCCAGGGAAACAGCTGCTACAACCAGCATGACCCACACAGCGTGACCAGCCGCAGCACAGACCAGCATCAGGGCCCAGCAGCTTACACAGCAGTAAGCAGCAGTGCGCAAACCGAATCGGCAACAATCAAGATCGGCCTGCCAACCAGAGGGCGCAATCGGCATGGTGAAATGGCAGGCGACCAGGCTGCGCTGTTTTTGCCGCGTCAGCTGCCAAAGTCCTGCCAGCACCAGGCTCATAGGAAGTAGAAAGCTGAACATTGCGGGTGCAGAGCCGCGCAGCAGGCCCATTGCGGCTTCTGCTATCGCGCCATATATCAGCCATAGGGCCGAGTATCCGGCAAGGAAAAGCAGAATGGCGCGGGTGCGTCGTGACCAGAAACTACGGGCGGCGAGCACGCGGATCTGGGGGACGAGCGTGGGGAACATCATGGCTGTAATCATGGCAGACCAGCGCAATAGAATGACAGGCCAATGATCGGGAGACCAGAGGGTCAGCGATGAGTGGAAAGCAGCGCCGCCATCAACATGATGCGGGTGAAGCCCGAGGGATGGCGCGGCTTCCATCGCGCCAGCGGCAAGAAGGAGCCATGATCCTGCGCTGAGCAGGAGTACCGGAGATTCCGGATGGCGCCAGAAAAATTGGCGCCATCGGGGATAAGCAAGCGTTAAGGCAGCGTTCATTAGGCGTAGTAAAGGCTGATACGGCCGACCTTGACCGGATTCGTCTTGGGAGCCACAGCGCGTTTGGTGTCGGGCTCATGGGGCACAAAGGTGACGCGAAGTTTCTTGGGGTCCCATGATTTGCTCTGCTCGAGCGTGGAGACGATTTGAGTTATGTCAAAACTATAGTTCATGCCGTCGCCCGGATGGTCTTTGCTCTCGCGCGAAGCTTCCACAATGCCGAACTTGGGTAGAAGTCCGGCGGCAAGCTGCGGATAGTTCTCTGCGTTTGCCCCTTCGGGCAGGTTGACGTACACAACGTAGCTGTGAATCGGGCGGCCTTCCGCGGTGACGTTCTCCAGGTTGAGGTGAATCTCAGGTTTCGACGCGGCCCCGGCGAGCAGTCGCGCTTGCAGGGCCGGACCCGCAGGGGGCTTCACGGCAAATTCAACGGAGTTAGGCTTGGCGCCCAGGCTGATCCCTTTGCTGTCGGTTGCGCCTACCATCTCGGGAATGCGTTCGATTTCCATAGGAACATTCGATGCGGCCATCGCCAGGCGATGAGGCCCCAGCGGGTCAGAGACGTCCTGATACACATAGTCCAACATTGGGCTGGCAGTATCAAGTACCTGTTCGCTCTTCAGCGTGACCGGCTTTCCCTTGGCGTCGTGGAAGTCGAACTCAATGCTGGAGAGCCAGGCGGCCAGAGTCGGGTTGGTATGCCTGGGGTCGCTGCGGAGCCATACCTCCCAGAGCCGGTCGATGTTGGCGTGATGGCACCAGAAGATGGGGTCGAGCGCCGCGGTTTCAAAAGATCCCATCCAGCCGTCATCACCGCCGACGGCGTCATGCATGGAGCCGTGCGGCACCAACTCAAGCGCGCCGGGCACGCCTCCGCGATGGGCGAAACCGGTGCGGCCGCCGCCAAAGTTGGTTCCGGCGCCGCCGCTCGAATTGATGAAGCCAATCTTCCCCAGACACTCGGTAATATCGGCGCTTCGGCTGCTGCCCAGGGGCTTGCCTTTATCGGCTCCGGTGGCGCGCTCTTGCACCAGCAGCGGATTCGGGCCACCGTCAGGAAACTTGGGGTCCCAGAACGCGGGCGGCAGGCAGCGGGCCTTGGGGTTGGTGGGATCGCTATAGTTCCAGTACGGCAGCGCCCAATCAGCCGGGCCTTTCAGGTCTTTGATCGCCTTGAGGATCATCTGCTCGAAGTAATGCAGGTAGCCGCGATGCCAGGAAAGAAAGAACCATGAGCCGTGCTGGCAGCGGGACCAGTATTTGTCCTGTTCAGCGGTGGGGGGAAGCTTCTCTCCGCGCTTGGCGAAAGGGTCCTGCGCCGGATCATATCCGTGAATGGCGCCCTGATAGCGCCAGCTTGTGGGATCGGTTACAAGCCGCTTCTGCATGACACCAACCGCGCGGGCATACCACTTGAGGGTGTCATCCTTGATCTTCCAAATATCCTGGCGGGTACGTGGCATCAGAACTCTCCTTTACTGCCGGAATCAGTTTTTGCGGGAGACTGTCACTAGATTGTGATCCGGATTGGGGAGGCGTTTCATGAATTTAGGACGAAATTTGTAGACAGGGCCAAAAATTACCGGGGACGATCCAGAATCAGGCATCGCCGATCTTTGAGAGTACGGGTTTGATGTCGATGACCGGCGTTCCGTCAATGGCTTCCATGGGGCCGACCAACAGGCGGTTTCCGTCGATTTCCCGGATGGTGACGCGATGCAGGCCGATTGGGTTCGGACGGTCTGGGGATCGCGTGGCAAAGACGCCATGCAGACCAAGACGACGATTTGAGCGCGGATAGACCTTCAGCACGTCACGCCTGGCGCGATGCAACCAGGTGAGGACAATGATTTCGTCGCCGGCGCGAAGACGCTCGAGCCCCGGCACGGCCGCGGTGTTGATTTCGAGCCACGCGTCAGGAGCGCCTTCATAGCCCTGCATCGGCGCCGTGCTGCGGTCTTTAAGCGTGGAGCGTATTACGCCGATCGGGCGCAGAGTGGGCCGAAGTGCTGCCTGTTTGCGCGCCGGAGATTTTGTTTTCTTGCGAGGCATTTTAGAAGGTCACCGGATACGCCAGACCGATTAGCAACCAGGTCTTCCGCAGAGGCCTCCGGAGAGGAACGATTTCACTCCTGAGCCTCTAAGATAATAGGGAGGGAGGCCAAGTGCGAAATTTGTGGCTAGGAAACTGCAGCCATAGTAGAAAGTTGAGCCGTGTGAGGCTGTTCCAGCGCCTGCATTAGTTCAACCGCCAGCTGTTGTGCCTGTGAGTCCTTAATGGTCGCAGCGATTTGTGCGACATATTGCATGGCCAAACTGCGTAAATTGGCGGCTCGCTTACCGATTAGATCCGCAGCTTGTGGAACAATGGAAGCACACTTCAGCCAAAGATCGAGGGCTTCCAGATGGCTGAGCGATATCCAGTCTTGCGGCAACGCGAATGTTCCTTCCAGTTCGTTGAGGCACACAGCATATTCGCCGTGCGTCCATTGTGCGCGGGCATTTGTGAGCTTCTCCTGCAACAGTTGCATGGAGATCCTGTAGCGTTCCAATGTCTCGCGGGTACGGCCGATACGTTCACTCATTTTTGTGTTCAACAGATCTTCATCAACCAGAACACTGAAGTAATAATTCAAGTGTTGAACTGTGCCCAGCCAGTCGGTACGTTCAAAGCCGAGTACACGTAGTTCCCGCTGAAGTAATTCTTTGTATTTCATCAGTACTTCAATGTATTTAATACGGAACTCGTCTGCTTTGGGGTCATATTTCATTAGCAGACGGTAACTCGTCATCTCTTTTTCTTCATTTTTAATATTGTGAAAATCGAAAGCGACAGCCTGCAGCAAGGTCACGCATAATTTACGGGATTTATTTGAATACTGTCTTCTAAGATCAATCTCTGCCAAAGCAATTACCGTTTCACCAAAATGCTCCTGTCCATGCCATCCCAAACGGCTTGCAACAAAGGCCAACTCGGCATATGACGGTTCCGGGTTTTCGCTTACCATGTGCAGCAACTGGTGAAGGCGAAATTCAAATCGATTTTCTAAATGTACCGCCGAAGGCTGATAGAACCATTCTTCAGGAAGGGAAAGGCTCTGGTTGTCAGGATCAAGGTGCATCCGGCCCCCAGCTGGAGGCCACGGCTCGTCAAGAATTTTTTCCCGTTCCTCCAAGCCGACGAACGTCCCAAGCACATTTGCAAAATGCTGGCATTCCGGCCAAAGGTCGTGCCACAGATCGAGGATGAGTTGTCTTGTCTTCCCTGGATCATCATCGCGATCGTTGGCAAGCCATGCGCGCTGCATGCGCAAGCTGATGCCGAGGTCGCGCACTTCCTCAGGATCCTCTCCATGTTCTGATGCCAGTGCGTCCTGGTAAAGAGAGTCAGCGCGATCCAACAGTTCCTCGGCGCGAGAAAAGTCCTCAAGTAAACGCTCATCCTGCGCTGCAAATTGCAGAGAACTAGCCTTTTCCAAGAGCAATGAGTGATGAAATTTACGGTGGCTGGCCGCTGCATCCAGGTGTGCGAGTTGGTCGGCCCACATCTCATGAAGCTGAGCGCTGCGCTTCCTGTCCTCTCTACTGTTGCCGTAATTCGTCAATAGGCCACTGACCTTCTCATGCCATTCCAGAATTACTGTATCCGGGAAACCGCTTCGCTTGGCCGACTGCAGTACGTTGTATGCGTCTGATACGCTCGTGGTGCGCCCTTCTTCCTGGAAGAAATTCCAGCACAAACGATGAATGTCGGGAGCGTGCACGTTCCAGCCAGACTGCCCTTCAATGACCAAACAGCCCTCGAATAAGCCAAACCACTCCTTCCACCAGAAAGGATGGCTCTTTTTTTCCTCCTGCGAAGTGAAACGCAGGAGCAAATCACCAAACTGAAATCCGGCTTCCAGCATCAACGTGTGGAGCCCCAGCAGTGCCGCTATTTGCAGCCCACGCTGGTAATGGGAGCGCGCAGCTGCGAAGAGGCTTTCTTGCATCTCGCCGGCCGGCGTGGTCAGGCAATGGGGCAGTAGCCAATTTTGCAGTTCCTGAAGAAACTTTTCCTGCTCACGTTCTTTCATGCCGATTGCCGCCATGCTTCGTAACTTCCAGCATTCCAGAAGTGAATGCGAGTACCGGGCATAG
>DATBHX010000117.1:0-18453 GCA_036557225.1 Candidatus Angelobacter sp. | reverse complement strand
CCAGCGGTCAAGGCCCTCAGCCAGACAGCTTTGATCCGGTTCTCTCTGCCCGCTTCCAGTTTGAGCGCACAAAGTCGCCACAGGTGAACACCATTGTGAGCGGCACGGCCATTGCAAACCAAAACACTAATTTGGGAGACTTTACCTATTCCCAGGGATTCTCTCCGGGTACTCTTCTCTCGGTGTCTTACAACAACGTTCGCACCTCGTCGAACAGCCCATTCAGTTCTTTGAATCCTGCATTGCAATCGAATTTTTCCGCCTCGGTCAGGCAGCATCTGTTGCAGGGCTTCGGACGCGGCCTGAACCTGCGTTTGTATCGCACCGCTCTAAACAACAAGAAGACTACAGAAGAAGCCTTCCGGCAGCAGGTCATCTCCACAGTCAGCCAGATTGAAAACATCTATTGGGACCTGGTCAACGCCTACGAGGCTTACAAAGTGAATGAGCGCTCGCTGGCGCTGGCCCAGAAGACGCTTTCCGACAATCAAAAGCAGGTCGAAATCGGCACGCTGGCTCCGCTTGACGTCGTTCGCGCGCAAAGCACCGTGGCCACCGCCGAGCAGGCGTTGATCGCATCCAAGACCAACCTTCAGCTTCAGCAGTTGACGATCAAAAACGCGTTGACCAGAACTTTACCCAATAACTCGCTTGCGCTCCAGGTCGACGTGATTCCGACCGATACCGTGGTCATTCCCGACGAGGAGAATCTCCCGCCAGTCGAGCAACTGGTGAAGTTGGCGCTCGATAACCGTCCCGACTATAAAATACAGAAGATCACGCTGCTGAATAACGAGATCAGCATCAAAGGCGTGAATAACGGATTGCTTCCGGTTGTGGACATCGTCGGCTTTTACGGGGCGTCATCGCTCGCCGGAGTGCAGAACCCCATCAACACCTGCCCGCCGGGAATCACCACGAACTGTACACCGCCCGGGGCCATTCCCACGACCGGGTTTACTGATACCTTCGGTGGCCTCTTCAATTCCACGGCGCCTGACAAGGGTGTAGCCATCAACATCCAGATTCCGCTGGGAAACCGCGTCAACCAGGCGCTCCAGGTCCGCTCCATGCTGGAATACCGCCAGTCTCAGCTTTCACTGAGAACGGTGGAGAACGTGATCACCATCGGTATCCGCAATGATGTTTTCACCGTGCAAAACAACCGGGCTAGCGTAGTCGCAGCGCAAAAGGCCCGCGATCTGGCAGCCCAGACTTTGGACGCTGAACAGAAAAAATACAATCTCGGCGCTTCGACCTACCTGAACGTGCTTTCGGACGAGCGCGATCTTGCCCAGGCCGAATCTACGCTGGTGAGCGCCCAGACCAACTACGCCAAAGCCCGCGTGCAGCTTGATCGCGACACGGCGCAGACGCTGGACCGCTACAACATCAAGATTGACGAGGCTGTCACTGGAAATATCAAGACGCAGCCAAACGTTCCCGGCATCGCTCCAAGCAAGACCGCGCTGCAGGACACGAACGCTCCTGCGCAGCAGCCTCAACCACAACAGCCTCCTAAGTAACCATGATTTTGTTTCTACGTCCGCCCGGCTGGTCTCAGCCGGGCTTCTTTTTTTCAAAATAATCGTGGCGCAAATCTCGTGACCGGTTTCTTGCTGAATTGTGATATATATCTGTCGCCGTTTTTCACTTTTCCCACGCACGACCGCCGGAGGTTATGGATGTCGCGTGTTCGATTACTGCTTTTCCTCGCATTTTGGCTGGTCCCGTTGGCCTGCTTTGCCGGCAAAGACAATGAAAAATTTGACGATTGGCGTCCGGTGGAGCCGTGGGAAACTCAAATCAAAGACGTTCCCGGCAACCCCGGAGCGCCCGCCATCCAGCTTTACTACGGCCTTACGCGGGATGATCCCGCCCAATTTGAGTTTGTCTACAAGCGCATCAAGATCTTGAACGAGAAAGGCAAGGACAGAGAATATTCTGACGTTCAGATTGAGCTGTGGCCTGACATTCAGCTTGCCGACTTAAAGGCGCGAACCATCCATCCTGATGGAAAAATCATCGACTTTGGCGGCCACGTTTTCGATAAGACCATCGTGAAAGCTCGTGGTTTCAAAATCTCCGGCAAAAGCTTCAGCTTTGCTGACGTGACCGTAGGCAGCATTCTGGAATACAAATACCGGCTTACCTGGAAGAGCGATACGCTGCCCTATACGCTCTGGTTCTTACAACATAACCTGTTTACGTCGAAAGAGGAGTTTCGTTTTCGTGCCTACAGGGTCATTGGCCGGATCGCATACGCCTACCTGAATCAACTCAGCGCTACAGATCCGCAACTAAAAGGCGAGTACTGGCGTCTGGACCTGGAAAATGTGCCTGGCCTGGCGGAAGAAGAATACGCCCCGCCGGAAAACGAGTACCAGCCCCTGGTGATTTTCTATTATGGCGGCAATGAAATTGCCTCACCCGACGCTTTTTGGCGTGAAGTGACCAAGGTTGGGACCAACCTGACCGAAAAATTCATCGGGCATTTCAGTGAAGTGCAGGCTGATGCTGCTGCCACCATCGGCAGCGAAACTGATCCGGAAAAGAAACTGCGTAAGCTCTACGCTCGTGTACAACAGATCAGGAACCTGTCTTTCGAGCGTACGCGCTCGGCGGAGGAAATAAAGAAGGAAGGACTGAAGCTTCCGGACAACGCCGCGGAGGTCCTGAGGCGTCAATACGGTACGCACCTGGAGATCAATCGTCTGTTCATCGCTCTGGCGCGCGCTGCGGGCTTTGATGCGGCGGTGATGAGGGTCGCAAACCGTGACGTCTTCACCTTCAGTAAAGACATTCTTTCCCTCCGGCAACTGGACTTGGAAATCGCGGCCGTGGAGATGAGCGGAAAAACGCTCTTCCTTGATCCCGGAACCAGGTTCTGCCCGTTCGGGTTGCTGCGTTGGACGCGCACCGCCGTACCGGCGCTCAGGCTGGGCAAGGATGGCGGGGGTTTTATTGAGATTCCCGCGTCGCCGGTGGAAACAACTTCCTCTCGCGTCATCGACGTCTCCGTGGATGCCACTGGGAATCTGCAAGGCGACCTGACCGTTGAGTTTCGCGGTGAAGAAGCCCTGGAGCGCCGGATCCAGGCGATCGATGCGGATGACGCCGGCCGCAAGAAGTCGCTGGAGGAAGAAGTTTCTGACACACTGCCGAACGGAGCCCTGGTGAAGTTGAAAGATGTCCAGGGTTGGAGCGACCAGGATGCGCCGCTGGTAGCCCGGTTTAGCTTGCAAGTCCCATCCTTTGCCGCGGTAACCGGCAAGCGCCTGATCGCGCCGGCTTTCCCCTTTCAGTCCCGGCGGAAAGTCTTCGCCAACGGTGATCGCAGAACGCCCATCGTCTTTCCTTACTCGTTCTCCCTGGCGGACACGGTGAAAATGAAGTTTCCGGAAGGGTATGCCATGGAACATCCGCCGCATGAACGAAAAACTGCGCTCTACGATGCCAGATATCAGATACTCAACTCGCATACCGGGAACCAACTGGTTGTCAATCGCAGCTTGACCATGAATAGCGTGCGCTTCGGTACGGAAAGGTTAATGGAGATGAAAGAGTTCTTTGCTGTTGTGCAGGCCGGCGATGAAGGCCAGGCCGTTTTCCAGCAGCAGGAAACCGCTGCCGCCCAGCCGTAGAATCGCCCGCATGGATGCATCTATGGCTCGGATTTCCGGCTGATGTTATATTCGCGCTGCAAGATGTTCTCAATCCCCCGCCATGAAACCGTCTCCAGAGCAGGCTTGATGCGTTCTTACGGCAACCTTCTTGTGTTCTTTGCGTGTTTGCTATTCACAGTGCCGTCATGGGCGCAGAAAGAGGATTGGCTTCCCATCACCCGGAAGGACCTGGAGACCAAAGAGGTCCCGGGCTTGCCCGGCGCGCCCGCAATCCAGCTTTACTACGCCGACTATATCGATGACCGCGAGCAAACCGAGTTTTTCTATCACCGCATCAAGGTGCTGAACGAGAAGGGGAATCGTTATGCCGACGTAGAGATTCTGGTTCCTCCGGATGCCTCGCTCGACACACTCAAGGCTCGCACCATTCATCCTGACGGCGCTGTTGTTGAATTTACCGGCAAGCCGTTCCAGAAAATCGTGCTCAAAGAGCGCGGCCTGAAAGTAATGACCCGGGCGTTTACCTTTCCTGAGGTCACCGTCGGCAGCATCATCGAATACAAATTCAAGATCAGTTTGCCCGGCGTCTATCTCGATAACTCCTGGACCATCCAGCACGAGCTTTACACGGTGAAGGAAAGCTTCCGCATGGAGCCTTTCGGCGGGTTACTGGAAGGGTTTGAGAAGGGCCATCAGGTGGCTGCGCTTTCTTCGCATATGCCCAACAACCTGAAGCCGCGCCAGAAAAATGACGGTTACGAACTGGAGGTGGAGAACATGCCTCCGTTTGAAGCCGAGGGCCACATGCCTCCGGAAGATGACTACAAGCCGCAGATTCGCTTCTTCTATGGCGGCACCGAGATCGCCAGCACGGACAAGTTCTGGCAGGACGCGGGACGAAAGTGGAATGATGAAGCCGACCGTTTCATCGGCAAGCGCCGCGAGATCGCGGAGGAGGCCGCGCGGGTGATTGGCGGCGAGGCTGATCCCCTGCAAAAGCTGCGCAAGTTGTATGCCCGCGCCCAGCAGATCAGGAACCTGACCTATGAGCGCGAGCGTACGGAACAGGAAGAGCAGAAAGAAAACCTGAAGCCCAACCAGAACGCGGGCGATGTGCTCGCTCATGGCTACGGCAACCGTGACGACGTGGGCCGCTTCTTTGTGGCCCTGGCCCGCGCGGCCGGCTTTACGGCGGCCATATTGCGTGTCAGCGATCGGAGCGAGAGGTTTTTTGACCGCGGATTGCTCTCGCGGCAGCAACTCGGCTCCGAAATTGCCCTGGTGACTGTGGGTGGCCAGGACTTGTTCCTTGATCCAGGAACCCGTTTCTGCCCCTTTGGCTTCGTTCGCTGGATGCACACTTCATCGCTGGCCCTCGAGCTCAATAAGGATGGCGGAACGTTCATCAAGGTCCCCGCCGCTGGTTATAACCTGGCTATGGTGCGGCGGGCGGCTGAGATGTCGCTCAATCCGGCAGGGGTGCTCACAGGAACGATCACGGTAACATTTGAAGGTGGTGAGGCGCTGGAACGCCGTCTTGACGCGTTGGCCACCGATGAGGCCGGACGCAAAAAAGAACTGGAGGATGAAGCTGTCCGCTGGCTGCCCAGCGGAGCATCTGCGAAACTGTTGAGTTCGGAAGGTTGGGAAGGGAGCGACGCGCCGCTGGTGGCTACGTTTGCGGCGGAGTTGCCATCCTATGCCTCGGTTGCAGGCAAGCGCCTGTTGGTGCCCACCTGCCTGTTCCTTGACCATGAAGAGGATGTTTTCAATCGCGCGGAACGCAAATATCCCGTGTATTTTCCTTATGCGTTTGGCGAAGCAGATACGGTCACCATTCAGCTTCCGCCGGACTACACGGCAGAAAGCGTTCCCCCACAGCAATCCAGCAGCCTTTCCTACGCCACCTATCTCAACGATACTGAATTTGATGGCAAAAGGCTGGTCACCCACCGCGTCCTGCAGGTCAATGGCATCTTCTTCCGTGTAGAGATCTACCCGGAGGTCAAGGATTTTTTCCGCAAAGTCCAGCTAGGCGACGAACAGCGGATGGTCATCCAGCCTGGTAAGCCTGCCCGGCCAGGCGCGCATGCTATGGAAGGTATTGGAACTGTACAGTCTGCAGGTCTAAAACCTTAACTTTGTATGCTCTTTCCTCATATGTAAAAACAAGTCTTGGTTAATAGGAATCTTTGGTGTATATATCTTAATTCCAGAGACCCTGGTATAGGCTAGGAACTTTCCCCGGAAATCGCTTGCCTGAGGTATAGCCAATGAGAGCTGTGCGGTGTCTTGCGTTCGTTGTGTGTCTCTTTTTCAACTTAGCTTTATCAGCGCAAAAAGAAGACTGGCTGCCCATTACCCAGGCCGATTTGGCGATTAAACAGGTTCCCGGCAGCCCCGGAGCAGACGCGATTCAGCTCTACTACGCGAACTATATCAATGACACGGAACAAAGCGAGTTTTTCTACCATCGCATCCTGATCCTGAGCGAGAAAGGCAATCGTCACGCGGATGTGGAAATCGTAGTTCCGGTGGAAGGCTCTGTGTTTGCCCTGAAGGCCCGCACCATCCATCCCGACGGAAAGATCATCGATTTCACCGGCAAGCCTTTCCAAAAAACAATCGTCAAGAGCCGCGGTGTCAAGGTCATGGCCAAGACCTTCACTATGCCTGAAGTTACGGTGGGCAGCATTATTGAATACAAGTTCAAGATCCAGCGGGAAGGCATCATTATTGACAATTACTGGACGATCCAGCATGAACTCTATACCGTGAAAGAGAGCTTCCGCATGAAGCCATACTCGGGCGGTATTGAAGGCTTTGAAAGCGGCTATCAGGTAGCGGCTCTCTATTCGCACATGCCGAATAACATCAAGCCGGTTCAAAAGGGCGGTGGTTACGAACTGGATGTCGACAACATGCCAGCCTTTGAAGCGGAAGGCTATATGCCACCGGAAGAAGATCTCACGCCCCAGATGCGATTTTTCTATGTCGGCCCTAACGCTTCGAGCTCGGAAAAGTTCTGGCAGGATGCGGGCCGAAAGTGGAATGACAGTGTCGAGCGTTTTATCGGGAACCGTAAGGAGGTCAGCCAGGCAGCCACGGACGCCATAGGGACCGAAACGGATCCAGGGCAGAAGCTCCGCAAGCTGTACGCGCGCGCCCAGCAGATCAGAAACCTGACCTATGAGCGCGAGCGCACGGAGCAGGAGACCAAGAAAGAAAATCTCAAGGGCAACCAGAACGCCGCCGACGTGCTGGCTCGTGGGACAGGCTATCGCAATGATATTACCCGGCTCTTCGTCGGCATGGCCCGGGCCGCGGGGTTTGATGCCTCAATTGTGCGCGTGAGCAATCGCAAAGAGAAGTTCTTCGACAAAGGCTTGCTTTCCCAGCGCCAGTTGGATACCGAAATCGCGGTCGTGAATGTCGCAGGCAAGGACCTTTACCTCGATCCCGCCACGCCGTATTGCAGCTACGGCTATCTGCGCTGGATTCGCACATCGGCCCAGGGGCTCAAGCTGGACAAGAAGGGTGGCGTTTTTGTCACTGCTCCCGGCGCCCCGTATGATCAGGCTCTCACCCGGCGCACTGCCGAAATGGAGTTGGATCCCGAGGGCACGCTGCGCGGGAAGGTTACGGTCAAGTTCGAGGGCGGGGAAGCGCTCGAGCACCGTATCGACGCCATGGACTCTGACGAAGCCGGCAGGAAGAGAGACCTGGAAGATGAGGTGAAACGCTGGCTCCCGAACGGCACCCGCGTCACGCTCGACAAAGTCGACAACTGGACCACAGCGGATGCCGATCTGATTGCTACGTTTAACGTGCAGGTGCCTTCCTATGCTTCCGCGGCGGGTAAGCGCCTGATGGTTCCTTCGTACTTGTTCCAGGCCAAGCAACTGGACGCATTCAAGCACTCCGAACGCAAATTCCCGGTTTACTTCCCCTATGCATTTGGCGAATCGGACCGTGTCAGTATCAAGATACCCGCTGGATTCACACTGGAAAGCGTGCCGCAGCAACAGTCTGCGCGTCTGAGTTATGCCGCCTATGAGAATCTGGCGCAGTTTGACGGCAAGCAGCTGGTGACGCAGCGAATCCTTGAGATTAATGGCATTTTCTTTCGTCTGGAACAATATCCGGAAGTACGCGAATTCTTCAACAAGGTCCAGGCCGGCGACGAGCAACAGGTGGTCTTAAAAGGGGGTAGTACCGATGCGCAAAACCGCAATTAGCGCCGTTTCGTTCTTTGCATTTCTGATCACTGTCCCGGCTCTGCCGGCGCATGGCTCAGTGCCGGATTGGTTGCGCAGTGCTGCCCAGCAGTCCACCAAGACCTATGCCGACGATGTCAACGCGGTCATCCTGCTGAGCGAGACTGAGACCACGGTAAAAGATAACGGCGAGACCATCACACGCGAACGGCGTGTCATCAAGGTCTTGCGTCCTGACGGGCGTGATACGGCCTACCAGGGCGTCCCTTTCGATGAAGAGACGAAGTTGAACTACTTCAAGGGCTGGAGCATCAGCGCCAGGGGCATCGAATATGAAGCCAAAAAGGATGACATCGTCGAGGTCAGCGTCGGCGAAGGCTATGAAATCTATTCTGACGCCAAAGCCAAGGTCATGCGAATTCCCGGTGTCGATGTAGGCACCGTCGTCGGGGTGGAATGGGAGCAGAAGAGACATCCTTATACCTTTGAGGACCAGTGGTACTTTCAGCGATCGGAACCTGTGGCCAAAGCTCGGTTGATTCTTCACCTGCCTGCGGGCTGGGAGTTTCGTGCGGCGTGGATTCATCACCCTGAACAGGATCCGCAGGTCCAGGGCGGCACGTATATGTGGGAGCTCTCTGACATCCCCCGGATTGAAACTGAATATGAAATGCCCCACTGGCGTGCCCTGGCCGGGCAGGTAATCGTCACCTATTTTTCTGAGAAAACAAAAGGCCGTACTTATTCCACCTGGAGCGACTTTGCCGCTTGGTATAACCAGCTGACGGCCGGCTTGCGTGATCCCTCGCCTGCGCTGCAGCAGAAAGTTCAGGAACTGGCGCCAGCGAATCTGCCGCTGCTCGAGCGCATCCGGGCCCTCACCCGCTTTGCTCAGCGCGACGTGCGCTATGCGGCCATCGAAATCGGCATTGGCGGCTATCAGCCCCATTCCGCCAGCACGACGTTCAGCAATCGTTACGGAGACTGTAAGGACAAGGCCACCGTTTTGAGCTCCATGCTGGCGCAGATCGGCGTCAAGTCCTACTACGTGCTTCTGCATACAGATCGCGGGATTTACACCGAGAAAACCCCGCCCACCATGGCCTTCAACCACGTGATTCTGGCTATCCAGATGCCGGAAGGCAGTTTTACGGGACCGCAGCCCGCCCTGTATGAGCATCCCAAACTCGGCCATCTGCTGATTTTCGACCCCACTTCGCGCGTTGTGCCGCTGGGACAGATTCCGTCGTATGAGCAGGACAACTATGGCTTGCTGGTGGCCGAGCAGGGTGGCGAGCTGATCCATCTTCCTTTAAGCATGCCGGAACTAAACCGGATCACCCGCACCGCCAAGCTCACGCTCATGCCCGATGGCGCGCTGAAAGGTGAAGTGCAGGAGGTGCGCACCGGAACAGAAGCTGCGACCGGCCGCTACACCTTTGAACACCAGACCAACGCCGATCGCCGCAAGACCCTGGAGCGCTTCCTGGGGCATATGATGGGCAACTTTCAACTGGACAGTGTTGATGCCGACAACCTGGATGACATCGATAAAGATCTGGTCATCCGCTACAAATTTTCCGCTGAACACTACGCCAAGAACGCCGGGCCGCTGTTGCTGGTCCGTCCCCGCGTGGTGGGTGAGAAGCTGGGCGCGCTGGATATGACCAAGCCGCGGCATTATCCCTATGAATTCACCGGCCCCACGCTCCAGACGGATACGTTTGAGTTCAACCTGCCCGACGGCTACAAGATTGATGAGCTTCCCGACGCAGCCAAAGCCACCTTTGCCTTTGGCGAATACAACAGCAAGATTGAAAGCGCCGGCAGCCAGCTGAAATACAGCCGGGAATACAAGATCAACGCCGTCCGCGTGCCTGCCGAGAAGATCGGCGATCTGGGCAAATTCTTCCACCAGATCAACCAGGATGAGCGGAACATGGCGGTGCTCAAGAAAGGGAACTAGCACCGGCGAGCGGAAAACCTGCGCCAGTCAGGCGAGCAGAACTGCTTCATTTTGTGCCTGAAGTCCAGGCTTTGGGAGTCTGTGGCTATGATGTTTCGAAATCCGGTGAGAAAGATCCTGTTCGGTTGCTGGCTGTTGCTTTCCGTGGTTGCAGCGGCGCAGGACCACAGCTGGCGTCCCATCGACCCCAAAGAACTGCATATGAAAGATCTCGCCCAGGTCCCGGGCGCGGAAGGGGTCTTGCTCTACTTCACCGACGACATTGATGACACCAGCCACAGCGAGTTTTACTACTACCGCATCAAGATCCTTACTGACAGCGGCAAGCATTGGGCCAACGTGGAAGTCCCGATGCTCGAAAAAGCGTCGATCAGCGAGCTCAGCGCGCGCACCATTCATCCCGATGGAAAAATCGTCGATCTCACCGAGCGTCCGTTTGAAAAGATGGTGTTCAAAAGCAGAGGACTGAGAATCAAGGTCCAGGCGTTCACGCTGCCCCAGGTTTCTGCCGGCGACATCATTGAGTACCAGTACAAGCTCAACTATGGCGACAAGGGCCTGCGCCACCATCACTGGACGGTGCAGCACGAGCTGTTTACCCAGAAAGAGCATTTCCGCTTCCACTATGACAAGCGTTACAGCATCAAGTGGCTGCCGACGGCCGGCATGGTGCAGACCCCAGAAAACGATCAGAAGGCCGGCGTGATGCAGATGGACGCGGAGAACGTTCCTCCGTTCGAAGCCGAAGAGCACATGCCTCCCGAGGACGCATACAAGTGGCAGGTCCAGTTCTTTTACACCAGCCCGTTCATGACGGCTCCGTCTTCGTACTGGTATGAGACGGGAAGGTACTGGTCAAGAGGCATCGAATACTACATCGGGAAGCACAAGGAAATTGACGCTGCTGCAGCCGAAGCCATCGGTTCGGAAACCGATCCTGAAAAGAAATTACGCAAGCTCTATGCCCGTGCCCAGGAGGTGCGCAATCTCACCTACGAACGCGAGCGCTCGCAAAAAGAGCAGAAAACCGAAGCACTCAAAGACGACAAGAACGTAATGGATGTCCTGCATCACGGGTATGGCGACCGCGCGGACATCAATCTTTTCTTTGTGGCTTTGGCGCGCGGAGCCGGATTCACCGCATCCGTGGTTTACGTCGCCGGCCGCTCATCCCACCTCTTTGATCGCGAGGTGCTCTCCTTCAGCCAGTTGGATTCTGAGGTCGCCATGGTGCGGCTGGGCGCCAAGAAGGTTTTCCTTGATCCTGGCACTCGCTACTGTCCTTACGGATGTATGCGCTGGTTCCGCACCGGGACCACCGCCATGGACATGAGTGATCCGGGCCAGTTCATCTCCACTCCGGGCACCGGGGAAGACGCCGCCATTATTTCCCGCTCGGCCGATCTCAAGCTTTCTCCTGACGGCAGCGTGAAGGGCGAGCTGCGCATCGAGTACTTTGGCAGCGAGGCCCTGGAGCGCCGCCTTTCTGCTCTCGAGACCGACGAAGCCGGGCGCAAGAAGGAGCTGGAAGATGAACTCAAAGCCTGGTTGCCCGCCAACGCCAAGGTCGAGATGACAGATTCCTCCGCCTGGGACAAGGAGGGCGAACCGCTGACCGCGATTTTCAAAGTGGAAGTCCCGGAATTCGCCTCCGCCGCCGGGAAACGCATCCTGATCCCGGTCGCGCTGTTTCAGCCCAAGCACAAAAGAACGCTCAAGACCGGCCCGCGTAAATTTCCCATCTACTACGAATACGCGTTCACCGAAGAGGACCACATCTCACTGGCGCTTCCCGAAGGCTACTCCCTTGAGACCCTGGCTGCGCCGCAGACGGCAAGCACCAAGTTCGCCCGCTATTCCAGCAGCGCCAGCACCCACGGAACGCGTGTGAACTTCGAACGCAACCTGAAGTTCGTGGGAGTTTACTTTCCGGTAGACCGCTATGAGGAAATCCGAGATTTCTTTAGCAAAGTCCAGACAGGCGACGAACTCCAAACTGTGTTGCACCAGGAGCAGCCTTCAGCGCAAAACAAATAGTATTGTCCTTTCGGTCTGCATCTCCAGCCTTGGCTCTTGCCCTCTATTTTCCGCATCCTCTATGATGGATACTGGAGTCTTAATGGCAGATCATCTGAACAAAAAGAAAGACCAGGGCCTTGCTGAGAGCCCGGTCGCTGAAGTTTTCGAAGGCCGGCATCCGGCTGAATCGGAAAAACAATGGGCCGAAAACACGCTGGCGAAAACGCTTGAAAAAGCCCCGGAAAAGCCGATTGGCTCCGCATCCGGCGTCAACCTTGACGAAAACGGCCATGCGCGCTTCACCACCATCAGTGGTGTTCCCATCCGCCGCCTGTATACACAGGCCGATCTGCCTGAAGACTGGAGCTATGAGAAATACCTTGGCTATCCCGGCCAGCCGCCTTACACGCGCGGCATTCACTCCAGCGGCTATCGCGGCCGTCTCTGGACCATGCGCCAGTTCTCCGGCTTTGCGTCGCCGGAAGAGACCAACGAGCGCTACAAGTATCTGCTCGCCCACGGCGGCGGCGGACTCTCCGTTGCCTTTGATCTGCCCACGCTGATGGGCTATGACTCCGATCATGCCGCCAGTGAAGGCGAGGTCGGCAAGTGCGGTGTGGCCATTGATTCGCTGGAAGACATGGAGATCCTCTTCAACGGAATTGATCTCGAAAAAACTACGGTCTCCATGACCATCAATTCCCCTGCCTCGGTCCTGTGGGCCATGTATCTGGTGGTGGCGGAAAAGCAGGGCGCCGACTGGAGCAAAATTTCCGGGACCATCCAGAACGACATTCTCAAGGAATACATTGCGCAGAAGGAATACATCTATCCCCCGGCGCCATCGATGCGCCTGGTGATCGATACTTTTGAATTCGGCGCCAAATTCACGCCCAAATTCAATTCCATCTCCATCAGCGGATACCACATCCGCGAAGCCGGTTCGACCGCGCTGCAGGAGTTGGCTTTCACCATCTATGACGGCGTGGAGTACGTGGAATGGGCGCGCCGCCGCGGCCTCGATGTCGATGAATTTGGCCCGCGTCTGAGCTTCTTTTTTAATTCACACAGCGACTTCTTCGAAGAGATCGCCAAGTTCCGCGCTGCGCGCAAGATCTGGTATCGCCTGATGAAAGACCGCTTCAGCGCCAAGCAGCAGCGCACCTGGCTCATGCGCTTCCATACCCAGACTGCCGGCGTGTCGCTGACCGCGCAGCAGCCGATGAACAATATCGCCCGCGTTGCCGTGCAGGCGCTGGCCGCCGTGCTGGGCGGAACGCAGTCGCTGCATACGGATTCTTACGACGAAGCGCTGGCCCTGCCCACGCAGGAAGCGGCGCACATCGCGTTGCGCACACAGCAGATCATCGCCTACGAATCCGGCGTGGCCCAGACGGTTGACCCGTTGGCCGGCTCCTACTTCCTGGAAAAACTCACGCTCGACATGGAAAAAGGCGCATTCGACTACTTCGACCGTCTCGACGCCATGGGCGGTATGGTCAAGGCGATTGAAAACGGCTTCCCGCAAAAGGAAATTGCCGAGGCCTCATACCAATATCAGCGCGCCGTTGAGGCCCGGGAGAAGATCATTGTCGGCTCGAATGACTTCACCATCGAAGAGACCCAGCCGGAGATCTTGTACATTGACGAGTCCGTGGGTCTCCGCCAGACAGAGAAGCTCAAGGCCCTGCGCGCCCGCCGCGATAACACCAAGGTCCGCAGCACGCTCGACGCGCTGAAACGCGCCGCGGCGCAGGAACCCGTTGTCCGCTCCGACGGCCGCATCAGTGATGCCAACACCATGCCTTTCATCATCGATTGCGTCCGTGCCTATGCCACCGTGGGCGAGATTTGCGAAGCGCTGCGGGAAGTGTATGGAACGTATGAGGAAGTAAGCATTACGTAATCGCCGGGATCGCCGACATCGCGCGGAATCGCCGAGATCGGAAATCGGTGCAAGCGCACGTATCCATCTGTTGGACCGCAGCCGCCCTCGGCTGCGCTGAAGAATTTTAAGGCTAATGTTTCACAGTCTGTCATCCGCGATCAACCGATCGCCTTGTACACCGCCCACTGCTCTGTACTCGCGATGTTCTCTAACCATTCGCATTCGTTGAGCAGCGTCTCAAACTCAATATACCGATACGCAACAAACACAGGCCTTTGATTTTCCATCCATGAGCGCCGCAGGCGCTCCATGACCGCCACAAACACCGGTTCCGGAAATGAATTGAACAGATAGACCACCAGTGGCCCGCTAGGAAACTTGAAATCGCGTGCATCGATACAAGTGCTCTCCATCGGAGGGGTGGACGGATTCGCCGCGGCAAACTTGCGGATGTTCTCCTCCGCAGCCCGATGCCACTCTGGCATGAACTCCACCCCGATGATTCGCTTGAACCCGTATGGCGCTGCCATCAACAAAGCCCGCCCTTTGCCCGAGCCGAGATCAATAAAGGTAAATTCCTGCAGCCCTCCTGAAACATCCCCTCCCATGCTGGGTGCTGATTGCTGAATTCTGAGCGCCAATGCGCGCATCATCTCCTCAAAGAGCCACGGATCGCTGGCAAAGTAAGGCCGCCCCGCCAGCTCTGCCAGCAACTGCGCGCGGAACCCGATGTTTGATCGCGTGGTGTCAACGTCGTGTTCCCAGTCGTAGTCCAGATCGCCGAAGCGCGCTTTGCGGCGCGCAGGCAACAGTTCGCGCATCGCCTGCCAGCATGCCGCTGTCAGTTCGCGCATTGCACGCCAGAAGCCGAAGTAGCGCACGCTCTCCCGCCATCGACGTGCAAACGCCCGGCGGAAGTGGAACGCAGCCTCAGGCGCGGCAGAGGCAGTGCTGCTTGAGTTAAAATCAGCATCATCCATGAAAAGAGCCGTAGATCATCTCAAAAAGTCCGACGCAATTCTTGCCTCTATTATTGCCCGTGTGGGCCCATGCAAGATGGCCTATCGCGAGCCGACCTTTGAGATGCTGGCCCGGGCCATTGTCTTTCAGCAGCTCAGCGGCAAGGCGGCGCGCACCATCTACGGCCGCCTGGAAGAAGCTGCCGGAGGCCCGCTCACGCCGCAGGCCATCCAGAATCTGAGCGTGGGCGAAATGCGCCGTGCCGGCCTCTCGCGGCAGAAGCTCGGCTACATACGTGATCTGGCTGAGCATGCCATCAGCGGTAAAGTGGATTTTGCCAAACTGCCGGACATGTCCGACGAAGAGGTAATCGCAGCGCTCACCGATATCAAAGGCGTCGGCGTGTGGACCGCACATATGTTCCTCATGTTTTCCCTGCGCCGGCCGAACATCTTGCCCACGGGCGATCTCGGCGTGCGCATGGCCATCCAACGTTTCTATCGCAAGCGCAAGCCACCCACGCCAAAGCAGGTAGAGCAGGTTGCCAGGACCTGGCATCCCTATTGCAGTTATGCCGCATGGTATCTGTGGCGTAGTTTGGAACTGCCCAAAACCCAGTCCACCGCGGAGACGAAGAGACGCGGAGGGAATCGGAAGGCAAAGGCACGCGCAGCAAAAGCTACATAGAGATTCCCTGTTTTTGATCGCTTCGTTGCACCTACAGGGCTGAATGCTGACTGCTGAGTGCTGATTGCTGTTCCTGCTGTTCTGCTAAAATCAACAACCAGATGTCCGACAACCGCAAAATCCGCGTACTGGTTGCCAAGCCCGGCCTTGACGGCCATGATCGCGGTGCGAAAGTCATCGCCCGCGCCCTGCGCGACGCCGGAATGGAGGTCATCTATACCGGTCTGCGCCAGACGCCCGAAATGATCGTTAACTCGGCTTTGCAGGAAGACGTCGATGTAATCGGCCTTTCGATTCTCTCCGGCGCGCACAATGCCATCGTTCCTCGCGTGGCAGAGATGCTTCGCCAGAATAAGATGGAAGACGTGCTTCTACTGGTAGGTGGAATCATCCCGGAGCAGGATTTCGACCATCTTAAAAAAGCCGGGGTCGGCGGCATCTTCAATCCTGGAACCCCGATGGACGAAATCGCCGAGTTCATCCGCAAGAACATCAAACCTCGTGGCGTCATCACAGCCTAGGGCACCTTACCTGCCTGGTCATTGGGAAAGCTGGGATGAGATACACGCTTTTTTCCCAGCCCAATTCCACTGATAAAAATCAACCTAACCAGCCGCATGTTCTCGAGGTCTAACCCCTCGAACTAGGAGGGCTGATCATGAGGAAACTGGTTATCCTGGGACTCTTGCTGCCGTTTTGCGCGAACATGGCATACGCCGCTGAGAACAGCTGGCGCAGCCGCACTTTCACCATGAATGACGACGTGCCGAGTGACGATTGCCGCGATCACCTGCGCGTACACGACGACGACTATCCCGCCAATCTTCGCGACGAAGAAATCAAGACGATTCCCAACCAGGCCCTCACGATAACCGCAGAGCACAACGGCGGCATTCAAGTTACCACCTGGGACAAGCCGGAAGTCAGCCTTAAGCTTTGCAAAGAAGTGGCAGCCGAAAACGAAAACGAAGGCCGTCGCGTTCTGGCGGAGACGCATCTGGAGATCAATGGAGCAAATATCTCCGTGCACTCGCCGGACAGGAAGGACAACGATGGCGAGGACCGCCACTCGCTGGGAACAGTTCTGCTGGTCAAAGCGCCACGGAACGCCAACCTGAATCTGCGCGTTCATAACGGCGGTGTCTCGCTGAACGGCTTCAGCGGAACGGCAGAGGCCCATGCCCAAAACGGTGGAATCTCGTTCAAGAACAGCAATGGAAAACTCACCGCCCAGGCCCAGAACGGTGGCATTTCCATCAAGGATTGCGGCGGCGACATCAACGCACAGGTGGAAAATGGCGGCCTCTCCATTACTCTGCCGGAGCGGTGGGAAGGCAAAGGGCTGGATGCACATGCTCACAATGGCGGGCTTGTGGTTGCTGTGCCTAAAAATTTCAACGGCGGGCTGGAAGTTGTCGCCTCAGAGCACACATCCATCATCTGCAAAGATGATGATGTCTGTAACGCTGGTGAGCGCACATGGGACAACGGCCATAAGCTATTTCGCATGGGCGGCGCCAACCCGCAGGTGCATGCTCAGACGGAAAATGGCGGCATCGTGATTCAGGAGCGCGGCCACTCGCGCGGAGAATAATAGGGTTCTGTTTTTCTGCGTTCTCTCCTTAGGGGAGCCGTAAATGAGCACAGGCTTGCGATCTGAAGCCCAAAATGGGCCCCGATTGCTGGTTTTGCGCATTGTTTGCGGCTTTTTCCATTTTGTTTCACGTTGTTTTGCTCCAAACTGCTCTGCGCCTGCTTTTGTTACACCAACCAACCTGCGCCTCTCGCTGGAGACCGGCTACAGTTCTTCCTCGCAAGCTTTTTGTGCGCTTTTCCCGGGCAATCACATATACTTGATGCGTACCGCCTCGCATGACCACCCTGGACGAAATTCTCGCCGCCACTCGTGACCGCGTTGCTCGCGCGAAAGAGCGGGCGGCGGTGCGTCCGCTGGAGAAAGCTGCTGCCGCGCATACTCCGCGCGGCTTTCGCAAGCGCCTGTCTGCCATGGCCCAGTTGGGTCCGGCGGTCATTGGAGAACTGAAGAAAGCATCGCCTTCCAAGGGCACCATTCGCGGGACCTTCCCCGTGGGTTCGCTCGCCAACCAGTTGGCGCGCGCCGGGGCCTCAGCGCTCTCCGTACTGACAGACGAACAGTTCTTTCAGGGATCGCTGGCCAATCTGCTGGAGGCCTCCGCTGCCACCGATCTGCCCTGCCTGCGCAAGGATTTCATCATCGACGAATTCCAGATCACTGAAGCGCGTGCCCACCATGCCGATGCCGTGTTGCTGATTCTTGCCGCGCTGGATGACGCCACGTTCCGCCGTCTGCTCGACTATGCCCGCGCTCTCGATCTTGACGCCCTGTGCGAAGTCCACGATGAAGAAGAGTTGAAGCGGGCACTGGAAGGCGGGGCCGACATCATCGGCGTGAACAGCCGCAATCTCAGGACTTTTCAGGTCAGCCTGGATACTCTGGCCGACATGGCCGGCAGCATTCCCAACCACGTGCTGCGTGTGGCGGAGAGCGGTATTGACGGCGGTGCTGAGATTCGCGAGCTTCACGCAGCCGGCTACCAGGCTTTTCTGATCGGCGAAGCACTCATGCGCGCTGAAGATCCCGGAAAAAAATTGCAGCAGCTCTTACAGGACGCAGGTTGGTATTCTCCTTCCACCTCGGCTTCTCCGCATTGGCGTGGCACCGTCCAGTAAGAAGAACAAAAGCACATCTCCAAAATGTATGCATACCTGGATCAAAATCTGCGGGACTACCTCTCTGGAAGACGCGCTCAGCTCGATTGAAGCTGGCGCGAACGCTCTGGGTTTTATCTTTGCGCCCAGCAAGCGCCGCATTACGCCGGAGCAGGCCCAGCAGATCATCAACGAGTTGCCACATGAAATTGAGCGGATTGGCGTCTTCATGAACAGTACCGCGCTGGAGATTGCCAGCGTGGTCAGTCAGGTTTCGTTGACCGGGATCCAGATGCACGGTGAAGAGTTCGCGCCTGAAGTCTACGCCTATCTGCCCAAAGACCGGCGTGACTCCATGCGCAAGATCAAGACAATTCCCGTTCGCGACGAACTCGTTCT
>DATBHX010000116.1:0-46228 GCA_036557225.1 Candidatus Angelobacter sp. | reverse complement strand
GCCAAGAGCAGTTGTTCTTACGCAATCCTTTTTGTGAAATCGAAAGAGTCCCAGATCTAGGAAAGCGTCTTCGGTTGATCCCGTTAAATGACTGGAGGGGAACATCTCCGCGACGAGCCTGCCAATGAAAACCTGAACCTGTTCCCGGAGTTCGGGAATGGGGAGGTGATCTTTTTTATCGGCTTCGCGATTCGATGGTGGTGGCAATTCTCGCATTTGTGCAAAGCGGCATTTAATTCCGGCTCGATTTCATCCTATCGCAGAATCCTAAAGAAACGTAAAACATTGCTCCCGGCGGAAAGCATCCGTCAACATGGTCGGTTTAGATTGAATCCGGCACACCGCTCGACGTAGTACGGCTTGGTCGAGATCTCCACGATTTGGAAAGTGTTATATCCCTCCGGAAGATTTGAGTGCTGAAAGTGCTGATGCTGAACCAGGATTAAGCCAGTTGTAGAACTTCACTCTGCTGTTCTTCCCAGAACTTGATCGTTGGGCCCGATGTATAGTGCTTCCATCAAAAGGATAGATTGGCATGTTCGAGGTGCGATGACCGGAAGAATCTTCCATAGCTCCCGAGTGATTCAGGTCACTTGAACAATTCCGTGAACGCCTCGCGGGTGCTGATCCGAAGATGTCTTTTGCCCATTCACACGATCTGCTAAAAGCAAATAATTCTTCCTGTCCATCCTGTCCATAAAACGTAGAAATTGGTTCTACTAGGCGGCCTGGGCGGAAAACAGGGGAAAGGGCGGAAAGGAAAGAATCCCCTGTATTCATGCCTATTTGAGGCTATGTTCCTTGAGAATCAGAGATTTGCAAAAATGAGGGTAGGTAGAATCCCTCCCTCTCCGCCATGTACTATATTTTTTTACGTTACCAAGCGAACACTTTCCTCAAACGACGATAACTTCCGGTTTGCCGTGATCCAGGAGGGGCCGGCAGTTGAGATCCAGTTAAAGTGGCGAAACATTCCCCGAGCCTGCGAAAAGCAGCACAAAAGGTAAGACTTGTACGTGTGGCAAGATTTGGTTTCACATCAGCCGTCGGCTGTGAAGAGGCCAGTACACTCCCCACACTTTGCCTTCGATCCATGAATACTTAATGGAGCCAAACTCACGGCTATCCTCGAGCACCCAGCGGTTGTCGCTCATGACGAAACAGCTATCGGCGGGCACTGTAATCTCGGCAAACGAATCGGTGCTGCGCATCCCCGCGCCGATGTACGGTTCGTCGATGGCGCGTCTGTTGACAAAAACGACCCCCCGGTCGATTCGCAGCTGGTCCCCGCCCGTAGCGATCACGCGCTTTACGTAGTAGTGGTCACGCGGCGCCTCGCGCACGATCACGACATCGCCGCGTTGCGGACGATGCACTGGATACACCAGCAACCGTTCGCCTGCCTGAATGTCCGGAGCCATACTGTTGCCCTGGACGTAGGCCGGGTAAAGGAACGAGCGCCCGAAGACGAACGCCGCAATCAGAATCAACAGAAAAATCCAGGCCACGTTGACGCCCCAGCTGCGCTTTTCTTTTTTGTGTGCAAAGTCATTTGGCATTGGCAACGGTCCCTCTTTCAAATGGCCTTGATCCGGAGGCTGTGGAACCAAGGCATCAAATGCCGCTTCCAGATATTGATAAAGGGCAGATAGTAGAGGGCAATGACCGAGCGGTTGAACTCGCGATTCTCCTCGGCATCAGCAAGACCATAGGAAAGGTTTTCTTTTTTGTCTGGTATATAGAGGGTCCCCCCAGCCCAATCCCAGATTGAGAGAGCACCTCCCAGGTTCTTACCCCAGTGCTTCGGGTCCTCGCTATGATGAATCTGGTGATGGGCGGGGGTTAAGACAATGAAGTTGAGTCTTCTGCCAAAGTGAAGCCACACGGAGGAATGTCTCAAATAGCCGCCTACAATGTTATAGCTAAAGAGCAGGATATTGACGCCTCGGAACGCGAGCTCAGACACTCCCATATCGGGATACAGGGCTCCGAACATGCCCCTGAGTACATCAATCAACAACTTGGTCATAATTTGCGTGGACAGCAAGTTCAAAGGATGGCCACGGTACGACGTCATGGGATTGATTGCCTCTGCGGAATGATGCACCTTGTGTATCTCCCACAGCACTGGGATCCGGTGAAAAGCCACGTGCACCAGATAGAAGGCAAAATCGGCAACCATGAAAACCGCAACCGTAAACAGGATATCGGGAACATAGTACAAGTAGTGCCGGCTCAGATGGTGCTGCCACAGGATGCTGGAAAACACATGCTTCCAGCCCACGCCAAGATCGGGGACGTATTTGAGTACGGCGCCGGAGACACGCGCGCCATAGAAAAAGTTGAGAAAACACATCTCAAAATCAATCCGCACCGAGCGGTGCTTGAGCATCTTGAGCGGAAAAACGAAGCGAATGAAGGCAATGAGGGAAAATCGCGACGTCTCCATGTGATATTTGGCGTAGGCGAACGCCATGACGAACACACCAGTGATGAGGAAGATCCAATAGGTTTCAGAGCCGGGAGCGAAGAGCGATGTTACGGAGGAATACAGGAGGCGAAGCAGGTCATGGATCGAGAAAGACATGGCTACCACCTTACGGCAATACGGAAGAGTGCCTTACCATGGGCCGGCGATATCTACGCCGGCCCGTTCAGATTATTTGCCAAACCTTAAGCCGCGCTGATGCCGCCGCCGCCGGTCTGTGTGCCCTGTGTGCCCTGTGTGCCTTGAGTGCCCTGTGTACCTTGAGTACCCTGGGTGCCCTGATTGCCCTGGTTGCCGTCAGTCTGGGTGCCTTGGTTCGCGCCGTTGAGGTGGGCATTGGAATCAAGGTATAGGTTGGCGCCAGCTCCGCTCACGAGGGCAAAGCTAAATACAGCTAGTCTTATAACGTTTTTCATGGTCTTGTCTCTTTCTGTTTGTTCTAGGTACGGTTGTTGGAAAGCGGCAGACTAGGTAATGAGGTATGCCGCAAGGTAGGGCCCAGAGCAGCTGTCCTGTGGATCATCGATAGTGGAACAGGCTGTTGACATAGTCTGTTCGCGATGCCAATTGGTAACCACGACAGGGATAGCAGAGCGAATTGCTGCGAGTCAACGAAATAGTAAGTGACATCAATAAAAAAAACTTTCAACTTCCCGAATTGGGAAGTCTAAATGTCTAACTGCTAATAGCAAAGATAGGATGTTGATTGCTTGTGCTAGAATCGCTCGCGATTGTCATTGGCCTAACATCAAGCAAGAGAAGTCGGTCATGAATCGAATCGCGCAAGATCTTCGCGTAGCAATCAAGCAAGCCAGCAAGCGGCCCGGAATGACGCTGCTTGCGTTGTTGACACTGGCCATCGGCATCGGACCCAACACTGCGGTCTTCAGCTTGATTCAAGCGATGATCATGCGGTCCCTGCCTTTTCGACAGCCGCAACAAGTGGTACAGATTACGAAGACGGTGTTTCCGAAAGGTTGGCTGCTCGCTTTGCGCGATCAGTCATCGTCATTCGAGAGCCTGGCCGGCTATACGCGGGATGAGGAGGTAAACCTCACCAGGCAAGACGAATCCTCTCGCATCTCTGTGACCTATGTCTCCGCGAATTTCTTTGACACTTTAGGCGTGAAGCCGGCGTTGGGCCGCACCTTCATGAGCGGTGAAGATATCTTTGGCCAGGACCGCAAAGTAGTGCTCAGCGATTCCCTGTGGCGACAGAACTTTGGCGGCGATCCAAAGGTGATCGGCAAGACAATTGAAGTCGAAGATATTCCCCGGCAGGTTGTCGGCGTCATGCCGCCCCAGTTTCGTTTTCCCGCCGAACGGACGCAATTGTGGATACCCAACCCGGTAAAGCCGGGCAATTCAATAGACCTGTGGGCGGCGCAGAATCTATCCATCTTCGGCAGATTGAAACCGGGAGTATCTCCTTCCACCGCGTTGTCTGAGCTTACGATTTTACAGCCTCACCTCAATACGATGTTCCCCTGGTCGATGCCCAAGGACTTCGGACTGAAGATCGAAATCGTGCCCATCCAACAACTGGTTCAGGGCAATATTCGTCCGCGCCTGCTGCTTCTCTTCGGAACAGTGGGACTGGTGTTGCTTATTGCCTGCGGCAATATTGCCAGCTTGTTGCTGGGCCGGGCCGCCGCGCGGCGAAAAGAAGTCGCCATTCGACGTGCCATGGGCGCGAGCCGAATGAGACTGCTGCAGCAGTTCCTGACTGAGGGTGTGCTGCTGGCCTTGTGCGGCGGCGTTTTAGGAACAGGAGTCGGATGGCTCGGCGTGCGTTTTCTGAAAGAGATCCTGCCCCTGGACACGCCGCGTCTCGCAGACGCACAACTCAACCCGGTCGTCTTGCTGTTCACTCTCGCACTGTCAATGCTGGTGGGGTTGATGATGGGACCGGTACCGGCATTCGCTCTTTCTCAGGATGTAGAGAAGGGACTCAAAGAGACTCAGGGCAGCGCCTCCGCGGCGCCTGTGAATACGAAATTCCTATCGTGGCTGGTTATCGGCCAGGTGGCATTGGCGGTGGTGATTGTCGCCGGGGCGGGTGTCATGGCCCGCAGCTTCTGGAAGTTGCTGCAAACCGATCCCGGGTACCGGACTACGAGCGTCGTCTTCGCCAAGGTAGCTCTCAACAAGACTGCCTGCAAGACTCCCGGAAGATGCGAAGCTTTTGTAAATGCGCTGGTCGCCAACATGCGCGGTGAACCACAGGTGGAAGCGGCGGCGGTGGTCAACCAGCCGGTCTTGCACGGGGGGAATGTCTGGTTCGGCTTTGACGCGGAAGGTCATCAACGCGGTCCACGTGATGCGCTGCCGCAGGGCGTGGAGCACATCGTCTCGCCGGACTACTTCAAGGCAATGGGGATTCCCTTGATTGCCGGGCGAACTTTTGCCGATGCCGACCTGTCTGCCACAAACGGTGTGATCATTGTCAACGCGGCTGTGGCGCGGCGTTTTTGGCCGGAGCTGGACGCTACAGGAAAGCACATCACGTCCGTTGCTGACCGTGACACAAGGATCATCGTGGGCGTTGTCGGCGATACCAGGCATGCAGCGCTTGAAACGGAAGGCGGTTTCGAAGTCTATGTCCCATTCGGGAAAGCGAATGCGCGCCCTGTCATGACGCTTGTGCTACGGACGTCAGGAAACACCGGCACGATGAGCGAACAGATTCGCAGCTCAGTGGCTGCGTTGGACCGCTCCGCCTCGGTGAGCAACATCGAGACGATCCAACAAGCCGTCGCAACCTCCACTTCGGCAACCCATTCGGTGCTTGTGCTGCTCGTGCTGTTCTCTTCGATCGCGTTGCTTCTGGGAATGATGGGCATCTATGGCATGAATGTCTATCTTGTCAGTTGGAGAATCCGTGAGATTGGCATTCGCATGGCCCTGGGCGCGAGTCCCGGCGATGTCAAGCGAATCATTCTCTTTCGCGCAGTCCTTGTGGTGACTGCCGGCGTCTTGTGCGGCATGCTTCTGGCGCTGGGAACCACACAGCTCTTCAAGAGCTACCTTTATGAAACCAGTCCTCTCGATCCCGTGACCTTTGCCATGATTCCCCTGGTTTTCGTGACCGTGGCGTTGATTGCCACCTGGATACCAGCTCGCCGTGCAGCCGCTACCGATCCGATGAAATCGCTCCGGCACGAATAGCCGAAATCTCCAGGGATGATGGCCCTCATTCCCAAAGACTGATTAACATACAGAGCCGCCACGTTCGACGGCCTCAACAAACTCTGGATCGTGTAGCCGCGCCTGGAAAAAAGCATATCTATACATGAAAGTCCGGGTCGTTCAGCACAGGCTCGTAGACAGTCTGGCGACAGTTTCCTGAGGCGTCAAGCTGCCACTCTTCGCGCAGCAGTTCCTTGCCGTGCAGGTCAACGTAGCCGGCCTTCAGCGTTGGACCGCTGAATTCCAGATTTACGTGTCCGTTCATGCCAAACTTTTCTTTCGTGGTGGAAACGTTCCGGTTTTCCCGGTTGTCATAGAACTTCGGCATGGGGTCATGCTTGGGCTTCCTGATCTCCACCGGCATGCCGCCATGGCCCAGGCAGCGGCCAAAGACCTTCAGGTCGTCGCTGCCATATAGATCGTAGCCGGCCATACGGTGCTCATGTCCCCAGAACCACACGGCATGGCGCTGCACGCCTGCCTGCCACAGTTGCTGGGCGGGGACGCGATAGCCCTTCTCAAAGCCCGAATAATATTGGTGGTGCGCCAGCAGCACCAGTCCGCGATTGTCCTGCTGTGGCTTCACTGTCTGCTCCAGCCATTGCATCAGCTCGGGGCGCAGCTTGCAGCCGCCGCCGATCCAGGAAATGTGATTGACGCTCGGAAGCAGGCCGAGGACCGGAACGCCCACCGAGTTATAGCCGGTGTCAATCGCGATCACGCGCCAATACTGGTTCTGCAGGCAGAAAAAGCTGGTCTGCTGGCCCTGCATTCTGCAGGCGTCGCGACGCAGGCCGACGTTGGGCAGCACCATCTCAAAATATCCGGTGCCGTTGGCATACATCTCA
Source organism: Candidatus Angelobacter sp. (assembly GCA_036557225.1). GTDB lineage: Bacteria > Acidobacteriota > Terriglobia > Terriglobales > Acidobacteriaceae > Angelobacter. The sequence goes on along the minus strand of DATBHX010000116.1, from coordinate 39,703 downwards.
TGGTTGCCGTTCAGGGCGAAGCTGCCAATCTTCCCCACCGGCCACGTCACCGGCTTGTACTCATTGATTGAGTTGCGGATGCCGAGAAAGTTTTCATTCACCTCCGGCGCGCCGCCAACGTAATAGACATCGCCCAGATGGATGGTGTAATGCGGCTCGAAGTCCAGCATGTTCTCCGCCACCCTCTGCGATTCCTCGGTGCCGGTGGCCCAGTCGCCGGCCATGGCGATGCGCACACGGTCACTGCCCAGGTCGCCGGTCATATCAAACATGGCACGCGTGGGGGACGCGGTCTCATCAGGAAAGTAGTGCTTGCTCGTAAAGAGATAGCCGAGATAACTGCGAAAGAATTTCCAGTACAGCTGCGGCACGAAGAGCTTGGCCGGCGGAAAGCCGGGCGGCGTCGCTGCTTCCTTGGCGCGAAAGACGTGCGACAGTGCTGCCGAGCGCGGCAGCTTGCGCAGGTCTTCAACCCTGCGCCGGAGCTGCGGGTTTTGGGGAGGATTCTTCCTGGCCACAATGACCTTAGAGCGAACGGTTATTGTCTATCAGAACGCGCGACAAATGGTATTCATTTTCCGATTGGATCAAGGAAATTCAAATGGACTTTAGACTATTAAAGTAACCCGACTTGTACAGCTCCTGAACGGCAGCGTCCATGTAGTCACGCGTAACCTTGGGAATCACGATCATCCCGGGTTCGGCAACACATACCCTTCCGCTTCTTAAATGGCTCTCCAGATCTGATTGAAGACGAGTAGGTTCTATAAAGAGCACGTCAAAACGTGTTCCGTTCGGCAATTCCACCATGCCAAGGCCGCACCATCCTTTCATCTCGACAATGTCGGCCAGCTCCTCAGTAAATTCCTCCGTAAAGATCAGCCGGGCAGTGTCTGTTTTTTCGGGGCTCATGTTCGCAGCTCCACCACCGTCGCCCCCGCGCCGCCCTCATTCTGTTGCGGTTCGGAGACGGTTTCCACGTGCGGATGTTTTTGCAGATACTGACGTAGCGCCTTGCGCAGAATGCCCATGCCGCTGCCGTGGACGATTCGCACCCGCGTCAGCCCGGCCAGAAATGCGCGGTCAAGAAATTTTTCCACCTCGTTCGTCGCCTGGTCCACGGTCTGGCCGATCACGTTGATCTCCATGGATGGAGCAGCGCTGGATTCTTCTTTCAGCGAGACAGAAATGCCTTTCGCGCGGGCAGCCGCCACCGGATTCACTGCGGCGCGCTGTCCGGCAGAGCTTGAGCCAACAGAGAAGACCTCCGCCACGTCATGCCGTGGAATCTTCATCTTCATCGCGCCCATCTCGACTTCAAAAGTATTCTCGTCAATCTTGCGCTTTACCACCGCCGTCCGGCCGAGCGACTTGAGTTTCACTGTATCGCCCTCAGAGATGTGCTTGACCTCATGGGGGCGGGCGTTGGGATCGTCACGATCTGCGCCTGTCTTGTGCGCCACCACACCGGCATCAAACTGCTCTTTGAATTCGCGGCGCAGCCGGGCAATGCGCTGTTCCGCCTGCTTCGAGAGCTTTTGCGCGGCGGCGCGGTCCTGCACGGCGCTCACCGCCTCGCGCACCTGGTATTCAAAATCTTTGAGCAGCGACTCCATCTTGCGTTCGTAGTCGCGCGTTTTCTGCCGCTGCTCCTGCTGGCCTTCGGCTTCCAGACGCTTGAGTTCGCGGCCCAACTCCTGCTCTCGCTTCTGCGTGGCGGCGCGCTCCTGTTCCAGTTCGCGCAGCTCAGAATGCAGGCGGTCGAGAAACTTGCTGACGTCCTGCGTCTGCGTGGTGAGGCGCTCGCGCGCGGCATCCGTGATCCGGCGATTGAGGCCGAGCCGCTGCGCAATGTTGATGCCCGCCGAGGCTCCCGGCACGCCGACACGTAGCTCATACGTGGGTTGCAGCGTGTGCTCGTCAAAGCCCACGGCAGCGTTCAGCACGCCCGCGGTATTGGCAGCATAGACCTTGAGCGACGTATGGTGTGTGGAGATCACGCTGAGTGCGCCGCTCTCACGGAAGTGCGAAGCAATGGCCACGGCCAGCGCCGCGCCTTCTTCGGGATCGGTGGCCGAACCCAGCTCGTCAAGCAGCACCAGCGAGTGCGCCGTCGCGGTACGCGAGATGAAATCAATGTTGGTCACATGGGCGGAGAAAGTGGAAAGGTTCTGCTCAATCGATTGGTAGTCGCCGATATCGGCAAGCACGGAATCAAACACCGGCATCCGAGCCGTATTGGCCGGCACAGGAATGCCCGCCTGCGCCATCAGCGCCAGCAAGCCGACGGTTTTAAGGCCGACGGTTTTGCCTCCCGTATTAGGTCCGCTGATGATGAGCTGGCGATGGCCGCTATCCATCTCCAGCGTGAGCGGCACCACCTTATGGCCCTTCAGCTTCAGGTTGCGCTCCAGCAGCGGATGCCGCGCCGATCGCAGCTCCAGAAAGGCGTTGGTAGAGTCAGAACCCGTCAGCTCCGGACGTACGCAGTCATAATCCAGGGCAAACCGCGCTTTGCCGATCTGCAATTCCACTTCACCCATCACGTCGGTGGCCAGCGCGATTTCATCCGCACGTTCACCCAGCCGCTCTGTCATCTCCTGCAGGATGCGACGGACTTCCGCCAACTCTTCTTCCAGAAGACGAACCAGGTCATTATTCTGCTCAATCGTCTCCAGGGGCTCAATGAAGACGGTCTGGCCGCTGGAACTGGCGCCGTGTACCACGCCATTCACGCGCTTGCGCTGCTCGGTCTTTACCGGGATCACAAAACGCTCGCCGCGGATGGTGACCAGCTCGTCCTGAACGGCGCCGCCTTCGGCCAGTCGCCGCAGATAGCCGCGCAGCGACTCCTGAATGAGGCGCTTTTGTTTCTCCACATCGCGGCGGATGCGGGCCAGCTCGGGCGAAGCCCGGTCATCCAGCGTGCCATCCGGCTGGATCTTGTTGCGGAAGTGCCGCAGCAGCAGGGTGAAGTCATCGATCTGCCCTGCAAGCTCCAGCATGCCGCGCCAGTGATCTTTCACCGCATCAGCAGGATGCAGCGCCATCTCGCGCCATTCGGAGGCTTTGTCCACCAGCAAAACCAGATCACGAATCTGCTCGATTTCGAGCGTTGCGCCGGGGATTTTGGCTTTGGCCAGCAGAGTTTGTGCATCGAATAGGGCGGAAAAATCAAAGCGTCCGCCGGCAAAATAAAAGCGCCGCGCTTCATCGGCCAGCTGCTGCTGGCGATCAATCCACGCACGGTCGGCCGAAGGCTCCAGCTCTCCCAGCCGGGCTTTGCCCAGCGGCGAGCTGACGTAGGCGCCCAGAACGTCACGAAAGTGATCGAATTCCAGGACACGAGCGGAAGAATGCTGGAGCGGCGAGGGAACCATGCATATTGATGGTATCGCAAAGCCTGCGCCTTGGTGGGGGCAGGGATCGACTGGACCGGCCAGGACCATGCAGAAGCATGGAAGGCGGCGGGCGGAGAAACCTCCGTTCCGCAGAATACTGCGGGGAAGGATTTCCAGGTCGTCAGCCGCCTATGGGTTTGCTTGACACTGCATACTCGAGTGCGTCCCACGCAGTGAAGCACCAACCATCCTATCACCTCAGGGAGGTTCATAGGCGGCGGCTATGGAATGAAGTGGATAAAGTCGCACTATCAATGGCATGAATGCTTATACGTGAATCAGATGAATCATCCAATGGAAAGCTGCTAGACTTGAGCCTGTCATGTTTCCCGTTACCCGTCTTCGCCGCATGCGCCAGAGCGACTCTCTGCGGTCGCTGGTCCGTGAGACCCGTCTCACGCCCACAGGTTTTATCTATCCGCTGTTTGTCTGCCCGGGCGAAGGCGTACGTAAGGAGATTGGCTCCATGCCCGGCGTCTTCAATCTGTCTGTGGACGAAGCGGTCAATGAAGCGCATGAGGCCAAATCGCTTGGTGTGGGCGGCGTTATTCTCTTCGGCTTGCCGGAGAAGAAAGATGAAGTCGCAACCGGCGCCTGGGTTGATGACGGGATCGTACAGCGGGCCACGCGGGCCATCAAGAATGAGGTGCGCGACCTAGTGGTGATCGGCGACGTCTGCCTGTGCGAATACATGTCGCACGGCCACTGCGGGATTGTACAGAAAAAGAATTCACCGGCCGGAACGACTGCGCGCCGCGGCAGCAACGGCGGACGCGGCAGCGGTAATGGAGGGCGCAGCGCTGTCGCCACGCAGGCCGCAGCCGAAGTCGAGTACGAAATCCTGAATGATGAAACGCTCGAGATACTGGTCAAGACCGCCGTCTCTCAGGCCCGTGCTGGCATGGACATCATTGCTCCGAGCGACATGATGGACGGAAGAGTGAGCGCGATTCGCAAAGCTCTGGATCAGTCCGGCTTCCTCAATACACCCATCCTTTCCTATGCGGCGAAATTTGCCTCAGGATTCTACGGTCCTTTTCGCGAAGCTGCTGATTCCGCGCCCCAGTTCGGCGACCGCCGTTCCTATCAGATGGATGGCGCCAACCTCCGCGAAGCCATGCGTGAGATTTCGCTCGACATCAGGGAAGGCGCGGACATGATTATGGTAAAGCCGGCGATGCCGTATCTCGACGTGATCAGCGAGGCGCGTCGTCGCTTTGATCTGCCTATCGCTGCCTACCAGGTTTCCGGTGAATACTCCATGCTGCAAGCGGCGATCCGTAATGGCTGGCTTGATCGCGACCGCGTGATCCTGGAGTCGCTCACGTCCATCCGCCGCGCCGGAGCCCAGCTCATTCTGACTTATTTTGCGAAAGACGCGGCCAGGCTGCTGGGATAGCCAAGCTGCGCAACGCACCGCACACAGATGGGGAGAAAATTGTTGGCAATCCGGAAGCCCGGGACATGTGCTGGTTTACGCACTGAATTCCCGGGCCCGGCATGCGTCTTTTGCCCGCACGCTAGTCGATAAGTTCATGGAGCGTTTTCATTTCCACAACCGTTGCCGGCTCGCGTAAACCGCTTGCCGTCCCTGGCTCAGAACGCCCAGTTCCTTAACATCACCCGCAATGCATGATTCGTGTTTCAGTCCTGGTGAACTTCTGCGCTGCGATGATGCTCTTGCGCGCCGTGTACGTGATTTGAAATTTCATCGTCATGAACCGGGTGGTCATGCCTGTGGTCTTGAGATACTCCGGACACATGCAAGTGCTTTTCCCTGTGATGAGGCGCCTGACTGTGCTGGTGAGAGTGAATGTGCACGGATTCTTTTGGTTCCATCTTTTCCGGACCATGGTTGACGCCGTGCTCGTGCCCAGCCTCGTGGTTTTCGGCATCGCCACCATGAACTGCCGGTGGGATAGTCGAACTGGAGTGCGATTTGCTTGTGGTGTCATGAGTAAGATCCCGCATATGAGTCTCCTTTGATTGCGCTCTCTTAAGGCATTCGGCCTTGCTACAGAGAAAGACTGCGACTCGCAGAAAAATTATTGGCGAACTTCAAACCTTTTTTTGGGTAATCATTCTTGCCACCCCAGTCTTTTGGAGGAGCACGTTTTTGGCGCTGCCAGGGCCTCGCGGCCGATTTTATTTCTGAATTCGTGGTCTTTACTCATATGCAACGTGAGTACCACTTGTGCAAAGGCAAGCATCATCGACATGCAGCCGTGGTGACCCCGTCACGTTCGCGTTGGAGCTTATCCATACCAGGACGTCCGCGAGGATGGACGTTCCCGCACGGCGGGCCTTTCCGCCGAGGCAGGGAGAAAGGAACGATCACCATGCATCATTGCCTAAACGAACTGGAAAATAACTTCGACCGAATTCGTCAAGCTGTTATCCACATCCATGAAAAGGTCAAAAACCGAATCTCAAATACCGCCGCTTCATACACAAGCAGCGATCCGGCATACGCGCTGGTGCCTTTCGTGGCCGCAATCTCCGATGCCATCCTCGGCTTCGTCGGAGGGTATGATCTCGTTCGGGCCTGGATACCTGAGCGTGTACCGGCGGCCCTGCTTGATGCTGGTGCTTCGCTAACGCTGGGCGCCTCGCTCGTGATCATGTGCTGGCTCTCTGACCTTTGCCGCGATTCGGGGTCCAAATTTCGGCGCTGGGCCTTTACTGCGTTCTCGGTCGCTCCTCTATTGATGATCGGTGCGCCCGTGGTCTACTTCACATTTTCGTGGTTCCAGACGCGAAGTCTCCTGGAACTGGAGAGGCTGCTGAAGATTGCCGCCCTCGCGGTGATCGCAGCTATCGCCCACAGCTTCCTTTTCTTTGAAGGAGATACCTGTATGGATGGCCTTCAGAAATGGCTCCTGGTCCGTGACAAGAAGGCCCTCGCGCTGGAAGTGGTGCGTCTGCGCGACGTCGCGCGCACGCTGGTTTCCGCCTGGAACGCGGCGCGGCAGCAGGCGGAGCAGCAAAATGAAGAGTCCGGCGCCAACGGCTTTCACCTTCCGGCGAAACACCTTGGCGGCAGCGAATCACTCCAAGAATCCCTGGACGCTGCCCGGGCGGTGCTGGCAGCACAGGACTTAGTGGAAGTAGTGCGGCAGATTCGGAATCCGGCGCAAAATCGGGCAAATCGCTATGAACCTCTACAGAGCCCGCTGGGCGCCGAGGCCGGCGATTGAAATGGCGAACGCCCTCAGATTTTTTTCGATTCTAGCGATTATTTTGGGCGCTGGTGCTGTCTATATGAATACATGGAGAACTGGATTCCCGAGATTTCCTGCGACCCTTGCGGGAATCCCATAACCAGCCGCGATCCGGTCATTGTGGATCCGAGGATCGCGACTATCATCATTCTGGGAGGCCGGTGAGTTCGGCTGCCTGGGTTTTGGACCAAGTCTTTCCTCCTGTCTCGCGATGGGAAAAGGAGACCCTTATGCATGATGACGGTGGATCAGGGCATCAACCCAAGGCAATGATTGTTCAAGGGAAGCTCGAGACGAGTGGAGCCGACGAGAAGGTCGATGTCCAGCTCGCGGGCAAACGAAGGATATGGGAGGAGTTCAAGAAGGGCGTCGAGGAGGGGAGCATAGCTCTGCTCAGTGCTGAAGGGGCTGGCGACTCCTTCTTCGAAGACAGCCTCGTCAACTGGGAGAAGCTCCTGACGTGGGTTCTGGCGAAATACGGCGACCGCGAAGAGGTCGATGATCTGTTAGTCCAACACCGCGACGACATTACAAGTTGGTTAGTAAGAGCAGGCGTCGCTCGGCGTGAGGACCGCGAAGAGCTTTGGCAAGAAGTCGGAGTTCGCGTTTACAAAAATCGGGGCCGGGCTGACGGGCCTCAGCTCTACGTTCACATGGCATGGCTTGAGAAGATCACGCAGAACGTGGCCTGTGACTTTCACGGCGGCGAGAAAAAGCGTTCCGTGGTCCAGTTAGCCGCCGAAGTTGATGAAGAATCGGAGACTGGCGCGGGAAAAACACTGGACATGCTCTCCAAACGGGAAAATCTGAGATGGAGCCGGGAGTCACAAGAGACGATCGAGTGGAGAATAGACCTCAACACCGTGTACGCGCGATTGACTCCGCGAATGCAGGCCATCCTGTATATGGATTTAAAGGGTTATACGCAAAAGGAAATCGGCGCCGAACTCGGCATCAGCCAACCCACCGTCAATAAGCTGTTCAAAGACGTCATCGACGAGATCAAGAGTTTTTTTCTAAAACCCAGCAAAGGAGGACAGAATGATGCGAACGCAACTCACCCAGGCGAAATCCGTTAGCCTTTATGCTCAGATGCAGCGCGAGGTTGTTGCGCGCCATCTTTCGGACAAGCTTCTCCCCTGGCTTGCAAAGCGTGTCCCTGTAATTGAACTGGGCGTCTCCGGCATCGCGGCCGGGGATGCGACTTCCCGCAACGATCCCCAAGGATGGGCGTTGATGGACAAACTGATTCAACTGTTGACGCATGAAGACCTCGAAGTGGCGATTGCCGCCGCCTGGGAGATCGGCCAATTAGGCCCCGGCTACATCCGTTCCACGCACGCCACTGCATTGGCTACGCTTCTTCGTGATTCGAGAAACCGTGTCAGAAATTATGCTGCGCTGGTTTTCAACTATTTGGGTCCCGCCGCCGTCAACACAGACGTTGCCGGCCAACTGGTCAGGCTGCTGGAAGATCCTTTCGCCGACGTGCGCGCCGCCGCCGCGCAGGCGCTGAGCAGGGTCTCTCCTGACAAAGTGCAGGTTTTAATGGACAGGCTTCGGAAGGATGAGTCTGCTCTGGTGCGCAGGTCGGCAGCGCAGGCATTGGGCAATCTTGATCCTGTTTCTGAACGCCCTGAGGTGCTGAAACTGCTCCGGAGGTCGGCGAAGTACGACCCCGATTCCACGGTCCGGATTGCCGCTTGTGACAGCATTGATTGGCTGAATCAGAAACAAGCGCGTCCTCTGGCAGAAGTTTGCTCCCTGGCCGGCGAAGCCGGCTGTCTTCACGGAGACCAGGCGCCAGTTGTCGCAGTCCAGGAAAAACCAATGGGGCCGAACGAAGATCTGAGGGTTGCGCTTGGAGAACTCGAGGCGCTGGTGCGGGCGGGATTGCCCCTCAAGGCGCCCCAGCGTCCTTGGCACCTGCTCGTGGCCGAGAAAATCGCTCATCTCAGAGCGCTCCAGGAGACGGGTGCATTCTTTTCCGAAGACCAGTCTTTGCTGCTCGCCAGTCTTGAATCGGAGTATTACGACCGGCGTGGCCACTACCGCAAAGCGGCGGCCACCGCAGCCCGTGGCCTGGGACTTGCCAGCGAGTCTCCAGAAGTCTGGCTGGAACGAAAAATCACAACCGGACTCGCTCGTCCGGTCCTCAAACAGAGGCTATGGCTTTTCTTCACTTACGTATGGAGTGCATTTTATCGTATTGGAATGTTCACCACAGCTGCGAAGCTCCTGGAGAAAGCGCACGAACGCATGACCATGGCGAGGAAAGAGAGGCCGGATGATCCATGGCATGGTACCGAAAGCTGCTGGCAATACTACTATGCGCACACCTGGCGCGGGCAGCGCGAGTTTGACAAATCGGAATATCACTTTATGGTTTCCACCCAACACGCTCTGGAGCGTCTTCGGCAAAAAGCTTCACCGGAAGGCAGGTTTCTGTTTGAGAGGCACTGGGCCAGTGTCGCCGGCGCCCGTATCCAGGGATGCGGTCTCGGTTGGATCCTGCTGCAGAAGGGAAGGCTCACAGATGCATTCCGATCACTCCTGGGCGCGCAAATTCAGCTGGAAAACTTCGGCGATGAGTTTCTCAGGCTGCTGAACGATTCTCTGCTGAACGGCACCTCGCTCAGGCGGGCGTCGCCTGCGGATGAATCCCATGCTGTCGCTATCCAGCGACTGTTAGGCAATGCGGAAGAATACTGCCGGCTGGACGACTATGGCGGTGCGATGCGCTGCTGGCAAGAGGTATGCCGTGCTTCGCTTGATGCTGCCGAGTTTTTTGAAGACGAGAAAGCCGCTGAAGCGGCGGCGCAGCAACGGGCAACCGCGCTGCGACAGGCAAAAGAGGTGCTTGCTCGCATGAAATCGTATCTCGAGCCGCTGGAGAAGGAGGATTTACGGTGGCGCATCCGCTTCGATCTACTGCAGGCACGTTTGGCGATGACTCCGATTGGGCTTCATCCCGCCATCAAACCTCCCCAGCCGGGCTTGCGTGAGAACCTCCAAACAATTGAAGCTCACTTGAATGAACGACACAACCACGGTGATCTTTTGGTGATGGCTGGTCTGCTCCACTGGCATTTCGGTCATTTCGCAAAAGCACAGTCCAACTTTGCAGAGGTACAGGAGATGGCTGCTCAGTCGGACGAAGTACTTTTCCTTGAGGCGCAGCTGCTCTCGGCCTGGTGTGCGGCTTCAACCATTTACACCATCATGCAAGCGGAGGCGCGTCACCCTGGCGGGGAAAGAGAGAACCACAAGCTAGTCTTCAAGCTAAAGCGTGACCTGGGTGCTTTCCGGGACAATCTGTCGGAGCGTCCAGCCAGCGGTGTCGAAAACTGGTACCTGAGAGCCATGAATCAAAGGGTCGGCGGATTGGTTTTGTCGGAGGGAGAACGTGTCCGGAAGTTCGTAGCCGGACCCGAGCTGCGATTTTACGAAACCGCCTTGACAGAAGAGTTGCCAAGAGGCCCTATGCGCGTCGTAGAGGACTCCTAAAGCAGCTGCCCATATTGTTTACTCTGCAGTATCTTTGCATAGGGGGTCAGGGAAGCTGGACCCCCTGATGATTTCGATCCGTTGTCCATGGAGGAGTGTCTCCTTCAGGCATTCTCATTACTTGAGCTTATGCGCCAGCCACACCAGTATGACCGCGCCCAGAGTCGCTACCAGGATGGAAGGGACCAGTCCGCCTGAGGTATAGAAGCCGAGAGTGCGTAGAATCAAGCCGCCGACAACTGCGCCAACCATGCCCAGAATCGTGTCGACGAAGACGCCGTAGCCTGCCCTTTTCACGATCTTGCCTGCCAGCCATCCGGCAATCAACCCAACAATGATCCACCAAATCAAGCCTGTAATCATTTCGTCTCTCCGTGGTCGCCGGCTGGGTCTTCATCTTCGTCTTCGTCGTCTTCACTCTCCGCCGCCTGCTTCAGATGGTGCACGCTCCTGGTCGCATGAATTGTCAGCCAGATAATTCCGATCGCCAGTAACCCGGCCAATGGAATCGGCAGCCATGTCCAACGCAGCTGGTCCACGGCTTGCTGCAATGCCTGCTGCGCCTGGCGCTGATCATTGTCTGCTGCAATTTCGAAGTTGATGGTCCCGAGGTCCTGGCTTGCGGCGCGATACCTGGAGAGAAAATCTTCCGGCAGCCCCTGGCCGGCTGTCAGCTTCTTACGTTCTTCGATCACCGGCACGGTCTGCGTTGACCATTTCTGCTCCGCCGCCACCATCTTTTGCAAAAGCTGGTCCTGTTGGGCGGACGCGTCCTGCTGGGCCAGCTGCTCGATGCGCCGTTGATCGGATTGCATCAACCCCAGATTGGCGGAGTTCCCGTCCAGCAGGTAGCGATTGAACGCGCCTTCCATGCTGCTCAGGCGGTGAATCGCTTCGGTGCGTGTGTGGAACTGCGCTGCCGCGGCTTGATACGCGGTTACGGCGGCGCGCAGATGATACAAATCATAGCCATAGAGCGCCAGCGCGACTGCGCCCAGCAGGGCCAGCAACAGCAAGCCGAACAGGCGCACCCATGCCTTGCGCGCCAGCTTCACCGGCGGAACTGGAATGAACAGTTCTGAAGACATTGCGAAAGAAGGCTAGCATATTCCCATGCCACCGTTACAGTACCTGGGCTCCTCCTGGGATGCGGAACCGGCGCACGCGGTAGAATGACGCCAACGGAGGCCATCCTTCAGGATCAAGGATAGCGCGCCAATGAAGGCTGCGAAAAAAGACGCTTCGCGTTCGCCCAGCCCGGCAACCCAGCTCAGATGTTTCATCGGCAAGTTTTCTCCCCCGCATCAGAGATTGATACGTGCCCTGCGTCAAAAGCTGCGCAAGCGCCTGCCCGCGGCCAATGAATTGGTCTACGATAACTACAATTTCTTTGTAATTGGCTATTCTTCCACTGCGCGGCCTTCTGACTCGATTGTCTCCATCGCCGCGGGAGCAGGCGGAGTAGGCCTGGCCTTCTACCATGGAGCGGACCTTCCTGATCCCCACAAACTGCTGCTTGGATCAGGAAGTCAGAATCGCTTCATTCGCATTCCATCCATCCAGGTCCTTGACGATCCCCGCGTTCAGGCGCTGATTAGCGCTGCTGTAGTCCAGGCAAAAACACCGCTCTCGTCACGCGGCGAAGGAGAACTGGTGATCCGCTCAATTTCCGCAAAGCAACGGCCGCGTCGCAAATAGCGGCGCGACCAATGGCCCGATTTTCTTTAACCGTGTTTTTATGCCGCTCGCCTGATTCCTCCGCTCCCGCTTGACCTGTTGCCGGTCACCAGCCGGAAAAGGAAGGTCAGGACAACGGCTCCTCCAATCGCCACCAGAATGGTGTAAATCATTCCGCCTTGGCCGGTTCCGCCCAGCATACGCATAATCCAGCCACCCACAATCGCGCCTGCGATACCTAAAATGATGTCCCAAAGAGTTCCATAACCGGAACCCTTCATGATCTTGCCTGTAGCCCAACCCGCGATAAGACCAACGATAATCCACCACAAAAGATGCATACTTCCCCCTTGGAAGGCCCTTAACGGGGCCTTCCTGGTCTCCAGTATTAGATTGGCCCTGCTCCTTGCAGTGTTTGCCCCGGTGCCGCAGGAATCGAGCGTTCCTGGCGTGTAATCCTGATGCATTCTGGTTTCCCTGTGTGAGTGCTCCCTTTTTCAACCTTTTCCAAACAGGTCAATGGTTGCAACATTTTGCGACCCGAATCTTTGCCCCTGCTGTTCTCGTCTAATCTGAGATTGGGGCAGCTGACCCGATCTCGGCGTATCAGCGTCGAGCGTCCTGGCGTGCCGGGACGCGGGCCTTTAGGCAGACGTTTATCGCGTCAGCGATAAAAGCGCGGGCAGATGGCGAGTGGCCGTTTACACAGACCAAACTGCTGCCTTGTCGTAATGATTTAAGTGGCGTGAGTCAGTTACAATCACTTGTTTGCCTACACGCTGACTTTCCACCTGAGAGGGAGCACTACTTTGCCAGATACGATCTACGATGTTGCCATTATCGGCGGCGGTCCCGGCGGATATACCGCCGCTTTCCGCGCCGGCCAGCTTGGACTGAAGACCTGCCTGATCGAGAAAGAGGACAAGCTGGGCGGCACCTGCCTGCACGTCGGCTGCATCCCTACCAAAGCCTTGCTCTTCAACGCCGAAGTGTTTGACCACCTGAAAGCCGCGGAAGAATACGGGATTGACGGCCTCGGCGCCGGTAAGCTGAACTGGAAGAACATCCAGGACCGCAAGAACAAGATCGTGGCCAAACACACCAAGGGGCTGGATTTCCTGGTGCGCAAGAATAAGGTTGACCGCGTGCTCGGCTTTGCTCGGCTGACGGGTCCGGCCAAAGCGGGAGTACACACCGTTCAGGTGGAGAGCAGCAAAGGGTCGAGTGAGGTCAAAGCCAAAAACATCGTCCTGGCGACAGGTTCGTTTGCGCGGATGCTCCCCGGCCTGAAAGCCGACGACCGCGTTCTCACCAACATTGAAGTTCTCAGCCTGCCCTCGCTGCCCAAGTCGATGGTCATCATCGGCTCCGGCGCTGTCGGCGTGGAATTTGCCTCTATCTACCGTTCCTTCGGCGCTGAAGTCACCGTCATCGAAATGCTGCCGCGCCTGGTCCCGGTGGAAGATGAAGAGGTCAGCAAAGAGCTGCTGCGGTCGTTCAAGAAGAAGGGCATCCATTGTCTGCTCAACACCAAGGTTGAGAAAGTGGAGAAGACCAAAGACGGCGTCTGCGTTATGTGCACTCCCCAGGGCGAAGCCACGCAGAAGATTGAAGCAGAAAAAGTGCTGGTCGCCATTGGACGTGGCCCGAATACCGAAGGCATCGGCCTGGAGAAAACGCCGAATATCAAAGTCGAACGCGGCTTTATCAACACCAATGAATGGATGGAGACCGGCGAAAAAGGCATCTACGCGATCGGCGACATTGTTGCCGGACTGCCGCAGCTCGCGCACGCTGGCGCGATGGAAGGCATCGTTGCGGTTACACGCATTGCCGGCAAGCCGGCCAAGCCGGTGAACAAGAACCGTGTTCCGGGCTGCACCTATTGTGAGCCGCAGATCGGCAGTGTGGGCCTGACCGAAGCAAAAGCCAAAGAAGCCGGATACCAGGTAAAGGTTGGTAAGTTCCCCTTCACCGCCAACTCCAAAGCCACCATCATCAACAATCATGAAGGCTTTATCAAAGTGGTGTCAGACGCCAAATTCGGAGAAATTCTCGGCGTGCACATCATTGGGCCGGTCGCCACGGAGCTGATCGCCGAAGCTGTGACCGCTCTGGAACTCGAAGCCACCGTCGAAGATATGATGTTTACCATCCACGCCCATCCAACCGTCTCGGAAGGCCTGCTCGATGCCTTCAGTGCGGTGGAAGGGAAAGCGATCAACGCGTAGGGTTTTTCCGAAGTCCCGAGCGGAGCGAGGGATCCCTATGGCTACGAGGAATTATCATCAGCCGGTTTATTCACTCGGGAATAGGTATTTGTTGAAAGTCACCATAAAATAACCCGTGCCGGGAGTAAATGCTGGTGTAAATCCAGCCGCCAATCTGAACGATTTGATTGGGCCGTCGTCTAACTCTTAAGACTTCCCGGTTAATTCTGCTAGAGACAGCCCGTTCGACGACCACACAGAAATCCTCAACAAATTCCAGCGCCGTACCGGGGTCCCCGGCACCAGGGCTCCCAGTTTGCGCCGATCTTGCGCAATCTGGGATGGCGGTGCGCGTGGTTTTCGCGTGGTGGGGCAGAGTAGGCGCGGCATGAGTTAGCCCAGCACGTCACCGAGGCGTGCACCGCGCGCTGAGATGTACGTGCTGGGTAAGTGAGAGAAGAACCTCCTCCATGTGCCGCAGGCCGGCGCGCAGCGCAGCGGAGGCGCCCTAAAAAACCCCGGCAATCCTTCGTCGTCTTCCCCGAATCCCATTTTGCAGGAGGGAAATCCATGCCGATCGACCCTGTCTGCAAAATGGAAGTCAGTGTTGCCGAGGCCGCTGCCAGCCAGGATTTTCACAGCGAAACCATCTATTTCTGCTCGCTCGACTGCCTGCGCAAATTTAACCGCGATCCCGCCTTTTACATGGATAATAGGAGTGACGAAGAGCAGGTCGCCAGCTAGTTTTCGTAGTTCTCGAACAGAGCGAAATGGAGGGGCCGAAATTCGTTTCTGGGAAAATCCTCAGGTTCCGCGGACCGTCCGTTCCCCGGGCAATAAAATCATGTGCTTACCGACTGTGCAGCAATCTTCACACATGAGCTGATCGCTGATAGCTAATAGCTTTCTTAGTGACCAAAGTGACGGTCCTAGGTAACAAAATGTCTGGCTGCGCGATTCCTGCCAGCCTATGATGCGGCCATGCCCATACGGCGCGAAAAACGCGTGACCATGCCGATTGCTGTCAGGCTCTGGGGGCTCGACCGCGAAGGCAAAGTGTTCTCGCAAAATGCAAAGACACTGAATATTGCCACCAGCGGCGCGCGGCTCTTCGGAGTAACTGCCAAGCTGGAGCGCGGCTTCATTGTCGGCCTGCAATGCGGCAACATGCGTGCGCGCTTCATGGTGATGTGGGTGGGCGAAAAAGACAGCCCGCGCGAAGGCCAGATCGGTTTGCGGGCCGCGGAAAACGGCATCTGGAGCGTTGCTCTACCCCGTGCCTCTGACGAAGACTACTCCGCCTGGCTGGTAGAAAACTATCTCGCCGCTGAACCAGCCATCTGATTCACCGACCGCCAACAACGTTGCCATACCCAAGCCGCTGCTAAACTAATAGTGGCGAGGCTGGCCTGCGCGCCGAGCCGCGCAGCAACAAGCGCTGAATGAGCTTGAGGCGAGATCGTCTCTTCAGCGGTTTGGAGCGAAGCGACAAATGCAAAGACTGATTAACGTCCTCTATCTTGGCCGCGTGGATTATTCCCTCGCGCTGCAGCTGCAGCAGACGCTCGTGCGCATGGTCAAGGAAGGACGCATCAGCCACACGCTCCTGCTGCTCGAACATCCGCCCGTCATCACGCTGGGCCGCAATGCCGGAGAGCAGAATATCGTCGCGACGCGTGAATTTCTCGCTGCCAACGGCGTTGAGCTGCATGAGACCGACCGCGGCGGTGACGTAACGTTTCACGGGCCAGGCCAGTTGGTCGGTTATCCCATTTTCGATCTCCGTGCCTTCTCGCCGCGAGTCGGCGCCGTAGAGTTCGTACGCAAACTCGAAGAAGCGCTCATCCGTACCTGTGGCGATCTGGGCGTGGTCACCGGACGCATCCCCGGTCTCACGGGCGTCTGGACCCAGGAAGATCCACCGGGCAAGATTGCCGCAATCGGCGTGCATATCTCGCGCGCCGTCACCTCGCACGGCTTCGCCCTGAACGTGACCACCGATCTCGACTACTTCAAGCTGATCGTCCCCTGCGGCATCTCAGACAAGCCTGTCGCTTCGCTGGAGCAGGAGATGGCCAGAAGCTTCCTTAGCCGTGACCGCAAGGTCCCGTCGCTCGAAGAGCTATCACAGCAGGTGGCGCGTAACTTCAGCCGCGTCTTTGAAGCCCAGATGTTGTGGCTCGATTCACTCGATGTGCTGCTCTCATCATCGCCGGATGGAAATTCTGCTGATGCTTCGGCTGCGGAGGATTTGCCCGCTAACCAGGACATTCCCGCTCGCGCGCCCGCCGAGCTTCGCAAGCTCGCCGGGGACGAAGACATTTACCTGGCGTAATTGTTTTTTAGCTCCACATCGAACGAGCAACGCAAACTCGGCTCTAATTTCCTCATCTAAACAAACGTGGAACACACGTCTACTCCGCCGTCTTCCGGCAGCAAGAAAGCACCCTCGCACTTTGCCCAGGCACGTCAACAGGTAGCACAGACGAACACAACGAGCCTCTGGTTCAGCCGGTTTGCCAGCCGCACCGCGCAGTTCGTCGGTCATCCTTATATGTTTATGCTGGCCGTGGCGGTGTTGGTGGTGTGGGCCATCAGCGGCTTCTTCTTCCATTTCTCTGATACCTGGCAGCTCATCATCAATACCGGCACCACCATCGTGACGTTTCTGGTTGTCTTTCTCATCCAGAACACCCAGAACCGTGACGCCAAGGCGCTCCATCTCAAGCTTGACGAACTGATCCGCTCGCATGTGCCTGCGCACAATGACATGATCGACATCGAAAAGCTTTCTGACGAAGAATTGGACGAGTTGGAAAAGCGCTATACGGCCATCCACGAAGCGCACAAGGCACGGAAGTCGCCCACCGTCAAAGAAAACCAAAAAGACAAACCTGCCGCATGATCCCGCCATGCGCCGCGCATCTATTCGATGAACGGAAATACTGCTTCACGAACCGTATTGAACGCCGATTTTTCTCCGGTTACCGGCGGATCGCTGATGGTGTTGAGCGCGGCCACGACCGCTTTGCCGTTCGCCGGGTTGAAATACATGAACGAGAGAAACCCCGCCTGCGAACCCGTATGGCCAATATCGGTCACTTCTCCGTGCCGCAGAATGAAGAATGAGAGACCGATCGACTCCGAGCGCTCTTTTACCAGCCCCGTGGCTGTCGTCGGATAGAGCGGTTTCCACATCTCTTGCAGGGTTGCGCGCTTCAGCACGATGTCATAGCGCTTCTGGGTTTCGGCGTCGCCATGGGTCGCGTTGGTCAGAAATGAGAGCCAGATTGCTAGATCGCTCAGGGGCGCGTTCCACCCGCCGTTGGGGATGGTGATTCCCGGATTGAAATCCGCCCCGTTGTCGTGCATCGTCTCTTTACCGCTCTTGTCCTTCGCCAGCGTGTAATTGTGTGAGCGATCAGGCTCCTGATAGTAGGGGGTCGCGCCAAAATAACTGTGCGTCATTCCCAGCGGAGCAAAAATGTTCTTCTGCACATAGGTTTCCCAGGAATCCCCCGTGAGTTGTTCGATAATGCGGGCCAGGTAGATAAATGCCGGATTCGAATAACCGAAACGCGACCCCGGCTCAAACAGCAGCTCCTGGTACGGCATCATGGCCACCAGCTGGTTCCAGGTGGTGGGTTCGAATGGCTCCCAGGGTTTGCCTTCCCCATAGGGCCAAGTAGGGCCCTGAAATCCAGCAGAGTGGGAGAGCAGCATGCGAATGGTGATTTTGTCGATGGCGCCATACTGGTCATGAACCATCCGCAGTTCGGGAATGTACCGGGTGATGTGGTCATCCAGTGATAGCCGGCCGCGATCGCGCAGCTGCATGATCGACACCGCAGTCAGCGTCTTCGTAATGGAACCGTAATGAAAGATCGTGCGCTCTGTGACGGGCTTCTTCTTCTCCTGGTCGGCGAATCCATATTCATGGCGTGAGACCAGGTTCCCGTTCTGCAGGACCAGAATGCCGGCTCCTACCACATGCTCATTCTCCATTGCGGCATCAAACTTTTTTGTGTAGTCGGTCCATCCTGCGGGCGCCTGCTGCGCCATCAGGTTGCAGAAGCCGGCAGCGAAGATCATCGCCATCAATGCGAAGTGCTGAACGAAACGAATGACATTACGACTCATGAGTTTTTCCTCGCGTGCCAGCTGTGGCAGTCCGTCCCGCTTCTTAATACACTGTTGCGAAACAGGACAAAGAGCAGACATTGTAGCGTGCTCGCGCACCGCGGTACAGGAACAGTTGGCCGCAGTGTCATGACAAAATGCGCGGCATCCACGGGGCGAGGGTATACACTGATTACGTCGTATGCCCACGAAATCCAAATCCCAGAAAACCTCCGGCCCCAAATCACCGGCCCCGAAATCATTGGAAAAACCGTCCGCCAACGGCGCCCGCAACGGCCGTCCGTCTTCCAAGTCACCTGCAATACGCGTGAACGAATACGGCATTCCGGACTGGCGCCTGGAGCAGCCGGAATTTGAAATCGTCGAGGTCACCGGCGCCCCGGAGGTCCATTACGAGATCAAGGGCAAACTCTCCACTCCGGTCCCGCCCGTCCGCGAATCGAAGTATCTAAATAAAGACCAGCACCTTGAGCTTTATCGCTGGATGCTGATGAACCGGCGCATGGAAGTGGCGCTGGAAAATCTCTACAAGCAAAGCAAAGTTGTGGGCGGTGTCTATTTCGGCCTGGGACAGGAGGCCTGCTCCTGCGCCTCGGCCTACGCGCTCGGCCGCGACGACTGGTTTGCACCCATGATCCGCAACCAGGGCGCGCAGCTGGTCCGCGGCTTTCACGCCCGCGACATCATGATGCAGTACATGGCGAAGGCCGATTCGCCCACCAAAGGCAAAGACGGCACCTCGCACTATGGCGACATCGAAAAGCGCCACATGGTCTCGCCCATCTCCATGCTCGGCGACTTGCTGCCTGTGATGGCCGGCGTCTCTCTCGGCGCGCGCCTGCAGGGCAAAGAGCTGGCCTGCCTTACCTGGATCGGCGACGGCGGCCAGTCCACCGGCGTCAGCTATGAAGGCATCAACTTTGCCGCTGTGCGCAAGCTCGGCCTGGTGCTGATCATCGAGAGCAATCTCTGGGCCTACTCCACGCCCACGGAATATCAGGTCGCGGTAAGAGACCTGGCCAACCGCGCCATCGGCTACGGCATTCCCGGCGTGATTATCGACGGCACCGATCCCTGCCAGGTTTACGATGCGACGTACGAGGCGGTCGAGCGCGCGCATCGCGGCGAAGGCCCAACCTTGATCGAAGCCAAGCTGATGCGCATGAAAGGTCATGCCATCCACGACGCTGCCGCCTACGTCCCCAAAGAGATGCACGAGTACTGGCGCAAGCGTGACTGCATCGACCGCTTCCGCAAGTATCTGTTCGACAAAAAATGGCTGACCGCTGCCGAAGACGAGAAAATCTCAGCCAGCGTGGACAAAGAGGTCGACGCCGAACGCGAGTTCGCGGAAAACTCTCCCATGCCCGAACCGCACACCGCCGCCGAAGGCGTCTATTGCGAAAACGGCTGCCACGAAATCAAGCCGAAGTACGGCATGCCGCAAAAGTCGCGACGGAGTGAAGGGAAATTGAAGGAGAGCAAGGCGGCGATACACTTCAAGTAGCCCATGGACGCAATTGAGAGAAAGATTAAGAAAAGCCAGTTGCTTACTGACATTTTTGGTTACTGGCCTTCCTTTCACGACGCCGAGGTAAATTCGATCGAGTTGCAGCGAGCGCAAGATGGATCTGATCACCCGACGTTAAGAGCGCGAATTTATGTTTTTGAAATGACCAGAGAAGTAGACGATCGCGGATTCTATGTTCTCAAGAACCATACGCTGGTAACGTTCTTGTTTCGTGGAGTTGATGAAAGTCAAATCAAATCGTTTAATCACCAGAACGTGCTGTGGGGGCTGGAGATTATTGATCTCTCGTCAAGGCAACTCGAAAGCCTGAAATTTGAGGTTCATTTCGTGCCTTCGTTTGGAGTTGAAGCGGAATTCAAGTGTAAAGCAGTTGAGATAGAGGCTGTGGAGCGAATGGTCACACGAGACATTCGGAGTTTCGCCGGACAGTCAGCTCCAAGAATAAGAACAGAATAAAAAGGTTTTTGATCAGCGTTCATCTGCGTAAATCAGCGGCAAAAGGTTTTTATGCCCCAGGCAACATACCTCGAAGCAATCCGGCAGGGACTCTGGGAAGAGATGGAGTCCGACCCCAGCGTCTTCTGTATTGGTGAAGACATCGGCATTTACGGCGGCGCGTTCAAAGTCACCGACGGTTTTGTCCACCACTTTGGCCCGCAGCGTGTGATTGATACGCCTATCGCCGAGTCCGCCATTGTAGGTGCGGCGTTTGGCGCGGCGCTCACCGGCATGCGCCCTGTGGCCGAGTTCCAGTTCATGGACTTCATCGGCTGCGCCTTCAACCAGATCGTGAACATGGTGGCCAAGTCGCATTATCGCTGGGGCGCCCCTGCGCCACTGGTTCTGCGCGGCCCTTGTGGCGGCGGTGTTCACGGCGGCCCTTTCCACTCGCAGAATCCGGAGATGCACTTTGTCCACACGCCGGGAATGAAAGTTGTCGCGCCGGCCACGCCGAGTGACGCCAAGGGCCTCATCAAATCGGCCATTCGCGACAACAACCCCGTCCTTTTCCTCGAGCACAAATTTCTCTATCGCCGCATTAAAGAAGATGTGCCGGAGAACGGCCACATCGTTCCGATCGGCAAAGCGCGCGTGCACCGCCAGGGGCGCGACCTCAGCATCATTACTTATGCGGCCATGGTCCACACCGCGCAAGAGGCGGCCGACGCGCTAGCTAAAGAGGGAATTGAAGTCGAGATCCTGGACCTGCGCACGCTCTGCCCGCTTGACCGCGAAGCTATCACCCAAACGGTAAAGAAGACCAACAAAGTCATTCTTCTGCATGAAGACACGCGCACCGGCGGGCTGGCCGGCGAACTGGCGGCGATCATCAATGAAGAGGCCTTTGACGATCTTGATGGCCCCATCGTGCGCATCACTGCACTCGATACGCCGGTGCCATTCTCACCGCCGCTGGAGCATTTCTTCTTGCCGAAAGTGGAAGACGTGGTGCGGGAAGCAAAAAAACTGCACGCTTATTAAGCAGTGAGCGTTTGGCAATTGGCCTTTTTCAGAAATCCCGAGCGCCGAAGGCGGAGGGATCCATATTGTTTTACGGACCGCATTAACACAATCCCGGTCGCACGGTTGCGTTCCCAGAATGTCATTCGACAATATGGATCTCTCGCTCCGCTCGAGATCGAAGAAAAATTACTTCCCACTCACCAGGGGCAACTCCACATAACTCGCCTGTCCCGGCGCATGATAAACCCGCTGCGTGGCTTTTTTGTAGTCTCCAGGCTTCGCCCAAAAAATATTCGGCACAAAGGTTTGCGGATTGCGATCGTAGAGCGGGAACCAGCTTGACTGCACCTGCACCATGATGCGGTGACCAGGTAGAAAGACGTGATTCGCTGTCGGCAGCTCAAAGCGGTATAGCAGCGGCGTGCCTGCGGTGATTGCTTTCGGTGTCTCCATGCTCTCGCGATAACGTCCGCGGAAGATGTCCATTGCCACTGCCAGCTGATAACCGCCCATGCGCGGCTGTCCAGCGACTTCATCTGGATAAACATCAATCAACTTCACCACCCAGTCAGAGTCGGTGCCGCTGGTCGAAGCCACCAGGTTCGCCACCGCTTGCCCGCTGATCTTCACCGGTTCGGTCAGCACGTCGGAAACGAACGCCAAGACGTCAGGACGTCCGGAAGCTTCGCGCTGATCATCCACCAGCCATAGCGGCCAGGTCAGGCCTTTTTCAATCTCATAGCCCACCGGGCGCACTGGCCGTGAGCGGAACGGCACTGGCTTCGCCGGATCAGACACATATTCCTCGTAGTCCCTATCACCCTTTTTCGGGCCGGAAAAACTCAACTTGAGCCCGGCATTCAGATAGAGTGGCGTCGGCTTCACTGCGCAGCCGCTATTGCATCCTGCCGGCCACGAATTCAGCTTGCGCCAGGTATTGGTTCCTGTTTCAAACGCCGACACCGCTGGGACATCCGGCTTTCCACCTCCATCACCCTTCAGGTAGTAAGCCAGAAACGGCCGCAGGACCTGCTGCCGAAAATAGAGACCGGTGTCGCTCGAGAACTTGAGCGCGCCCAGCCTGCTGCCATCGTCGATCTCCTGCCCGTGATGCCATGGCCCGATCACCAGGAAAACTTTGTCATTGTTCGTGTCCTTCGGCTTGATGGCTTTATAAACGGCCATGGCGCCGTAGATATCTTCTTGGTCCCACAGGCTGTCCACCAGCATCACCGGGACTTTCAACGGCTGCTCCGCCAGGATCTTGTCCATGGCCTGGTCTTGCCAGAACGCGTCATAACTCGGATGCTCCAGCACCTTGCGCCAGAAGCCAACCTGCTCCAGCCCGTGAAGCCTGCCCAGCTCGCCTGCCGAGCCTGAGGCCATATAGAGGTCGTAGTCGTCAAAGTGATCGCTCCACCATTTTGCGTCGTTTTTGCGCGTGGCCACCTGCTCATAGATATACGGCATGTTCTGCTGGCGGAAGGCCCCGTTGTGGAACCAATCATCGCCACGCCAGCCGTCCACCATGGGGTTCATTGGTACTGCAACTTTCAGCGCCGGATGCGGGTTCACCAGGGCCATCAGCGGCAAAAAGCCGTCATAGGAAATGCCCAGAATGCCCACCTTCCCGTTCGACTCCGGAACGTTCTTCACCAGCCAGTCAATGGTGTCGTACGTGTCCGTTGAGTGGTCGACGGGCGTGGGGTTCTGCGGCCCATGCAGCGGGCGGTTCATCACGTAGTCGCCTTCCGACTCATACTTGCCACGCACATCCTGCACCACGCGGATGTACCCGTCTTCCACAATCACCTCCGTCGCGTTGTCATAACCCCACAACGCCGGTCCCAGGTGGGAGCTGTGCTCGTGATCGGTAAGCTGGTCAGCGCTGTAAGGAGTGCGCGTCAACAGGATGGCCGCGGGCTTCGCCTTGGTCGCGCTGCGCGGAACCAGGATTACCGTATGCAGCTTCACGCCGTCGCGCATCGGGATCGTCACTTCGCGCCGCTCGTAATCAAAGCTTGCCGTGGCCGGCTTAAAGTTGTCCGGCGTCTCGCTGGGATAGTTAGGATATTTTGGTGGCGTGCTCTGTTCCTTGGTCTGGGCAGCGAGCGTATGAATGCAAAGCAGACTAAAAAACGCGATCGTGGGCACGATGACAGTTTTTACGCGGTTGATGAGAGACATGGTGCCCGCGATTATAGACGGTTTTTGTCCGCACGACGCATCCCCTCGTCCTAGGCTTTTCTCAGTGTCTCCGTGCCTCCGTGGTGAAATTGGCTCGGCAATGAAATAATATTTCCGCTATGGCCAATTACCTTCTCAAAACCGAACCCACCGTTTACGGCTTTGCTGATCTCCAAAAAGAGCAATCCACTATCTGGGACGGCGTGACCAACCCGGTCGCGGTGAAGAACCTGCGCAACATGCAGAAGGGCGACAAACTGGTCATTTATCACACCGGGGACGAAAAGCGTGCAACCGGCACAGCCACGGTCGAGTCAGTCGATGCCAGCGATCCCAAGGTCCCCAAGGTTCGGATCAAGGCGGGCAAACTGATCTCGCATCCTGTCACGCTGGCCGAGATCAAAACCAGCGATTTATTCGAAGACTCACCCCTGGTCCGACAGGGACGCCTCTCGGTTGTGCCATTGAATAAGGAGCAGTACGAGTGGCTCACGGGAAGATGAACTCCTAAAATGAAGCTGTTACTTAGAGTTATCGGCGCCACCAGCCTGATCTTATCCTTGTGGGGTTTCGACTATCTCGCTGAATCAGTGCAGCAGGCATTCATTTACCCAGTTCACATCCCGGGAGCACCGTTATTTCAGCAGGTGTTTTGGACAATGACAGCGCTGGACGCAATCTTTCTCGTAGCCATAGCATTTGCGTCGATCGGACTTTTACGATTGAAACGCAACGCGGTGAGGATCTACACATGGCTTTACATCGCGTTGATGTTTTATGTTTTTGCCCCTGGAGCTTTCTGGGAATCTGGTCCGCTGAGAAGGAGCATTGCCGCTGCATCTGGAGTCGGAGCGATTCCGCTTGCACCTTTGATCTTGTTCCCAATCCCATTTGTGTATGCTGTCGTGAGTGTTTTACTAGTTAATCTGGCCGCAAGAAAGATCGGCAACTCACCTATCGACATTTCGGACACTCCAGGCAGTTTAGCTCGATCCTCTTGAGTTGTTCCCTTTGGCCCGCTTCGCAGCGAAATGTCTCGCCGCTGATTTATAATCAAGGGTTGATCGAACCAGCCGGTTCATACCTGTGGGAAGGATTCCATGCCAACTGACGTATTGATGCCCCAGATGGGCGAATCGATTTTTGAAGGCACCATCACCAAATGGCTCAAGAAGCCCGGCGAGAAGGTCCAGCGCGACGAGCCGCTGTTTGAAATCTCCACGGACAAAGTGGATGCCGAGATTCCCGCGCCCACGGCAGGGGTTCTGAAAGAGATTAAGGTCAAGGAAGGCGCGACCGTGCAGGTGAACACCGTGGTCGGCGTGATTGACGCCGATGGCGGCGCCGCCGCCGCTGCACCTGCGCCGCCCGCACAAACCAAAGCTGCACCCCAGGCTGACGGCGCGCCTGCAGCCCAGCAGCCACCGGTTACGGAAAAATCTGCACCAGTACAAAAAGAAGCCCAACAAGAAGCGCCTCAGACCGCTCCTTCGGGCGCCAACGCCGGCGCTGGCACAGACGTGGTAATGCCGCAGATGGGTGAATCGATCTTTGAAGGCACCATCACCAAGTGGCTGAAGAAGGTCGGGGACAAGGTACAGCGCGATGAACCGCTGTTTGAAATCTCCACTGACAAGGTTGACGCCGAGATTCCCGCTCCAACGTCCGGCGTACTGCGCGAAATTAAAGTTAAGGAAGGCACCACGGTTCAGGTGAACAGCGTAGTAGCCGTGATCGGCGGCGCTGGCGCGCCCGCTGCGGCAGCAGCTCCCGCTAAGCCTGCACCGGCACAGATTGCGCCCCAACCCCAGGCTCCTCCACCTCCTCCGCAGGCCCAGCCACAGCAGCACGAAGTCATTGGCTTCCCCGGCAGTGAAAGCGGCCGCGCTGAAGGTGAGCGTGTGCGCTCTTCGCCGTTGGTGCGCCGCATCGCCAAGGAAAACAATGTTGATCTCAGCCGCGTCCCCGGCACCGGCCTCGGCGGGCGCATCAGCAAGCAGGACATTCAGAGTTTCATTCAGCAGCACGGCGCAGGCCGCACGCAGGCAGCGGCTCCGCAAGTGTCGCGCACAGTACAGATGCCGCAGCAGCAAGCCGCAGCACCTGCTCCCGCACCAACGCCATCGCGCCCGCCCGCTGCACCGGCAGTTCAGGTAGTACCGGGCGATCTGGTGCCGATGACGCCCATGCGCAAAAAGATTGCCGAGCGCATGGTGGAATCCAAACACACCAGTGCGCACGTTCACTCCATCTTCAAGGTCGATATGACCCGCATCGCCAAGTTCCGCGAGAAAAACCGCAAGGCGTGGGAGGCACGCAACGGAGTCAAGCTGACGTTTATGCCGTTCATCGCCAAAGCCATGCTGCACGGCATTCGCGTGAAGCCGGTGATCAACGCCTCGGTTGTGGGCGACGCCATTCAATATCACAAGACCGTGAACATCGGCATTGCCGTCGCGCTTGACTGGGGCCTGATTGTTCCTGTGGTCAAAGGCGCGGAGAACCTGAGCTTCGTGGGACTGCAACGCGCCATCAGTGATCTGGGTGAACGCGCCCGCAGCAAGAAGCTCGTTCCTGATGACGTGCAGGGCGGCACCATCACCATCACCAATCCAGGAATCTTCGGGCCGCAGTTTGGACTGCCGATCATCCTGCAGCCTCAGGTTGCCATTCTGGGAATGGGCGGCATCTTCAAAGAGCCCGTAGTCATTACTGACGAGGACGGCAATGATTCAATCGCCGTGCGTCACATCATCCGGCTGAGCATCGGATACGATCACCGCATTATTGACGGCGCTGATGCCGATCAATTCATGGTGGCGGTGCGAGAGTATCTAGAGAACTTCAACGAAGATATTGGTTAGGAAGAGTCGAAGAATACTGTCCTTCGCGTTGCGCGCTTAGGATTTTACCTCTCGATTCCGACCCCATCACGCAGAGAGCGCGTGTTGGGGATCCCGTGCTGTCGCGTTGCTCACGCAGTTAAACCGGCTCAACTTGAGCGAAGACATGGGTCAACTTCCAGTGCAGAGCCGGTTTTTGTCCGGCTGGCTTTGCTTTGGGTGGCCCGCCAGCCGTCGCTGCTCCACAGGCTCAGTGGATTCAATTGAGGTACTGCGGCTCAAGTTCCAGTTTCAGGAACGTTCAACTTTCCTATATTCCCATCGGTGGAGTGTGCGCAATCTGAAGGTTGCCGGCTTTGTCCAGAACTTCTATTGTTTCCCAGCAGCCTATCCCTGGTCTCGTCGTTTGTTCCCGCTCTTCCTAAGTATAGTAACTCCGAATAGCAATCCAGAAGCAACAGCCTAGTCTCGAACTATCCGAGATGCTTGCCTTCAAGCGCACTATCTGTTAGTGTTCTGGGCCACATACAATTCCTATAGTTATTAGGTTGTTCCTTATAGTTCGGCGCATGTATATATCACTGGGCTAGAAAGTTGCTGTTACCTGTCAAGGGTTTAGTTAAGCAATCCCGGCCATAAACTAGCTTTCAGTCAGGTGTCGCGCGGACAAACGGCAGGGTATTCCTGCAGAAAAGAAAGGAACAACCGATGCAAGTGCCAAAAGCATATGTAGCGTCAATTCTGCTAACTATCTGCGCACTACTGGCAGCCGGTCATGCCCAAACCAGCAACGCGCGACCCGGGCAGGAAACAACCGATAGCCAGGATGCAAGACCAAAACCCTCCAACTCCGGGGCGGATCCCACAACAGGAGCGATTCCCGATGCCGCGAGTACTGCTCCCGCGGCTACCCCGACCATGCCCATCCCGGGAGCCCAGGTCACTTCGGCTGCTTCGGTCGCTGCCGGCCAGGATTCGCAGCCCGGAACTACCGTTACTGGCCAGAACGCAGTTCCTGAAGAAATATTGTTTGAGTTGTTCTTCAACAACATTTCAGCGCTTAACCAGGTTGCTGCCAACGATGAGAAGGCTGGGAATCACGCATGGGCTGTAGCGTGGCGTACGCATGACCAGAGAGCCGCCGGACTCAACGACGCCGAAGGCCAGATCATGCAGGAGATCACACTCGATTGCCTCCGAATGTTAAAGGAACAGGATGCGAAGTTTCGGGCGGCTGCTGAGAAATTTCGCGCCCAGGTGAAGCCCGGTGCGCCTTTGCTGATTCCATCAGAACTGGTCCAGATGGATGAGGACCGCAAGAAGATTATCAGTGACCATATCGAAAGACTCAGGGAAGCTCTGGGAGATGCTTCCTTCAACAAACTGGATACTCACGTTCACTCCGCATTCCACGCAGAGGTGATTACACCCAAGCCGGCGCCTCCGCCCATAGCTACGACTGAGAAGAGCCCAAAGGAGAGCCGATGATCAATCGCTCGTTTTTTGCTCTCTTCCTGGCTAGCTGCGCAACAATGCTGGCCATGTCGGCCCGCGCGCAGGTGTCGGTGTCATCTCATACGAACATTGAGATCTTGAACAACCAAAAGCGCATCGTTCCTCTTTGCCAAACAGTGATGGTGGATACAACCACCAGAGCCGTTTACATAAATGCTTCCGTTGTATGCACGGCGAACCTGAACGGCGCAATTCAAACTGTGCCGGAGTGCTTTGGAAACCCGGTCGCCTTCTGTCAGCCTGTGCTCGCGACTGTAGTTGATGGCGGAACCTATCAGGCCACCGCACGACACGGAGTGGTCATGAAACTGCTGCAGCCAAACGGTGTAAATGGCGAATGTCCGGCAAGCACTGGCTTAACCAGCTGTTACTGGGACCCACTAAGCTACGGGCTCGCCTTTGGGGTCCCCATTCCTCCAGGCAGAATATTCAACGACAAAGGACAAGTGCCTTTCAGCAACACGCAGTCCTTTTGGAATACCTCTGTGCAGGACATTCTGATTGCGACGACTGCAGAAACCCCATTCCAGTCCGCCCAGGTCCTTCCATTCCAATATCGCTCGAGGGCGAACGACGTCAAGGTTTTCAACTTGAACGGCAG
This sequence comes from Candidatus Angelobacter sp., assembly GCA_036557225.1. GTDB lineage: Bacteria > Acidobacteriota > Terriglobia > Terriglobales > Acidobacteriaceae > Angelobacter. The sequence continues at coordinate 11,406 of DATBHX010000116.1, read as the reverse complement.
CCAAAATATCGGCAACTGGACACTAACCGGCACTGCCGGGACCCTATCAGCGCCTTTGCAGGGAAACACAGTTACGTTTAATGCGCCCAAAACCGTTCCGGTCCAGCAGGTGGACACGATTACGGCGTGCAAAGCTGACACCAGCCACGGCACCGATTGCAATTCAGCCCAAATCACGGTCGAGATGCTCAAGGTAACCCTGCCCCCCAGCGACCAGACTACCAATCCCCCTACCAACCCGAATGAATTACTTGGCGGCGAGCAGGTTACATACAAAGCAATCGTGACCCAGGGTAGCGTAGACCTCCCGAGCACCGACCCCGCTTCGAAGGTCACGTGGACACTAAGCGATCCCTCCGGTCTGGGATTGGTCTCCATCGATGGGGTGAGCGGGAAGGTCACGGTCCAACCCCAGGACAACTTTCCCCCGAATGTTGATTTCTTTGTGGACATTCAGGCTACCAGTACGGTCGATCCTGCGGTAGCGTTCACTGCACCATTCGCCATCCACATCCCCACCACCAAGGTGGTATTGTCGACGACACCCTTTCCAGAGCAGAACGAACCGCCGTTTGAGGGGAGGGAGAACAGGCCGTTTAGGTTTGTGGCGACAGTAACCGGACCGCACAATACAGAGAACAGACTCGTAACCTGGGGCCAAGACCTCGTCTCGGGTCCGAGCAAGCCGGGTGCCTTCAACTTCTCAGGTCCGGACGGGGATACCACGGACTACATCATTCCCCCCGGCTTTGCTCCAGCCAAACCTGTCACCGTGAAGATCAGCGCATGCGTAGGAGGACACCAGGACGAGTTTCATGATCAGATCCAGGAAATATGTGACTCGTTTAACCTGAACCTCGTCCCTCCGGTCCATATGACAAGCGCCTCGCCGACGATCAACTCCGGCGAAAGCACTCAGGTCACGATTACAGGCACCGGGTTCGGAGCCGCGCCCATCTTCCATTTTAGCGATCCGACTGCAAGCTTTGCTCCAGGGACGGCCAGCGGACCGGATGCAAATGGAGTCACCACGGTTATCGGGACTATCACAGTGGCTCCTGTTCCCCCTCCGGTCCCGTTTACGTTCAAAATAATTCCGGTCACAATCACATCTTCCTTGCCGCCACCAAGTACGCCGGTCAATCAGGATGTGATTGTGCGCCCGGTCACAACGACTCCTGCGATAGCGCCAGCGAATCCCACGCTGATCGTCTCGCAGTCGCAGCAGTTCACACCCAGCCTGGGATGCCAGACTGCCGGCGGCCAAACTTGTACAGTCCCGCAGACAGCTACGTGCTCTCTGTTCTCGGGGCCCGGCACGATGAGCGCCGGCTGTTTGTATACCGCACCCGCATCGCTGACGGCGCAGACAACAGTTCAGGCGCGGGCCTGCTTCACATTCGGAAACCGCTGCTCGCAGTTCCCGATCAATCTTGTACCGATCACTGTGGCTGTCAGTCCAGCTACGGCATCGCTCGCTTCCGGACAAAGTAAACAATTCCAAGCCACGGTGACCAATGTTCCCGGCAATAACCAGAGCGTGACCTGGTCGATCAATCCGCCTACCTTGGGATCGATCACCTCCGCCGGCCTTTACACCGCGCCGGCGGCCGTTAGCACCGCACAAACGGTCAGCGTGATTGCCTGCAGCGTGGTTAACACAACGCAATGCAGTTCTGCGACTGTTTCACTGGTTCCGCCGGATTTTGCGTTTTCAGCAGCGCAAAACACGGGATTGAGCACGCCGTTTATTCAATACGGTTTCAACCTTACTGTCACATCCATCGGGGGATTTACCGGGAACGTAACTTTGAGTGCGACTCTGCCGGCAGGAATTGGAATGAGTTCGCAGTTTAGCCCAGCGACGATTCCAAGCTCCGGCAACTCGGTCGCGACGTTCCCGGTATTGAGCACCACTCCGGCAGGCTCCTATCCAGTGACCATCACAGCCACCAGTGGCGGATTGGTGCATTCGCTACAGATCACAGTTACAGTGGCTCAACCAACCCTGAGCTTGACCGTAAGTCCGCCGCAAACAGCTGCTGCCGGACAGACGGTTACATATACGTTTGCGGTTTCGTGGACTGGGTTCGTTGGATCAACTTCGGTGAATGTGACTGGCATCCCACCAGGATCCACCGCGACTCAGATTGGCGGCACATTCTTTGGTCCGGATTCAGGTACGCTTACAATTACCACTCCTGCGGCGCTCGCGTCCGGTACCTACAACCTTACATTTACGGCCACCGGCGGTGGGTTGGTCACGTCAGGGTCGAGTTCGTTGAATGTGAACTTGACCAAAACTGCAAGCACGACGCTCACCATTCCCGATCCGCCACCGCCACCGGATCCCGGCGGCGGGGGATGCGTTGGGCGACCGCGCTGCATCAATCAGTAAGGAGACATGGTCCGGGAAGACTGGAATGCAGCCACCGCGCGAGGGGGCGAAATCCTCTCGCGCTGTGGCTTCGCTCAAGAATTTATTATTAAAGATTCCAAGATAGCAGCCTAAAAAGAGGCTTTCTTCGACTACAGGGCGCAGGCGCATCCCTCAGCCACCTCACTTATTTTACCGAGATTTTACAGCCAAGACGCACGGCTAAGGCCTTGTGGATCATCTCAGTCCCGGTAAAATCAAGTCCTTGGGCAGCTGCTCGCACATCTCTCTGGTCCGTGCATCTAACGTTACCAGAGTAACGCTACTCTGGCTTAGCCATGCTGCAAAAGCGTAAAATTCCTAGCTGTAACAAGTTAGCCAAAATGTCCCCAAAGATTTCTTTAAGAGGCTGATTCACCATGTCAAAACAATTGGGTATTCTGCTTGGATTGGTTGTGCTTTTGGGCCTGGTGGGTTGTGGCGGCGGCAGTTCCGGTAACCCGACCCCAACTCCGACTCCAATAGGTTCAGCTACGGTAACGCCGGCGTCGGCTGCAGTACCGCTCGGTGGCACTCAGCAATTTACGGGCACAGGGTTTCCGGGAACCATTACCTGGACCATCAACCCGTCAATCGGAACCATCGACGCCAACGGGCTCTACCATGCTCCATCAACTTTTCCATCGCCGAACAATCTCACCGTCACAGCCACCTCAGGCGCTACCACCGCCAATACCCCGGCCAGCGTCGTTTACCCGAATGACAATTCCGGCGCTCAAGCTGCCCCCATCAAATTGGGCACATCTGGCGCAAACACGAATGATGTCGGGGCTAAAGTCTGCTGCATCGGTACCCTGGGTAGCTTGTGGACGCGCGCCGATTTAGCCAATCCTTTCATTCTCAGCAACAACCACGTTCTGGCGGAGTCGGGGAACGGCAAAGTAAATGATGCCATCGACCAGCCTGGACAATCGGCCTGTTTTGCCAGTGATATTCCTGTAGCCAATCTCACAGCGCAAGCGGCGCTCGTACCTGCAGGTACGCAGCAGGGCCGGACTGGGCCCGCGCCCAGCAACGTGGATGCTGCCATCGCCCAGATCATCACCGGTACTGTCGACCCAACCGGCACCATTCTGGATCTCGGCGCAACCGCAACGCCAACCAGCATTCCTGCTGCGCCGCCTTCGGCGACCGTCGGTGTGCCGGCATTGAACCTGGCTGTCGCCAAGAGCGGACGCACCACCGGTCTCACCTGCTCCACTATCACCTCCATCAACACCAACGTTCAGATTGCCTATGAAACTGCCTGTGGCACCGGCGTGACCGCCTTCAATGCCACTTTTTCAAACCAGGTGGTTGTCAATGGCGGTAGCTTCAGCGGACCCGGCGACTCAGGCTCGCTGATCGTAAGTTCAGCCCAGGCCCGCCCGGTAGCATTGCTCTATGGCGGCAGCACTACAGACACCGTGGGGAACCCTATTCACGATGTAATTCTTGCTTTCACGAACGGTGCGAACGTACCGGCTCCGGTCGGCGGCGTAGACCACGCTGTCAGCTGTGCACCTACGGCCAGCGCCGGAGCAAACCAGGCCGGCGCGCTTTCCACCACGGTCTCGATTTCGAACGAAGAGCGCCAGCGCGTAGCAGCAGTTCAGGCACACGCCATCGCTACGATGAAAGATGGAGCGATCCAGAGCTTCACTATCGGTTCCAGTGCTGACAATCCGGGCGAAGGCGCTCTGATCATCAAAGCGTCGCGTGGTCTCAGCATTTCGGTTCCGCCGGTGATCAACGGCGTGCGCACGCGCTTGATCATTGACGGCGTACAGCCGGAGATTGGCCAGGTGCAGGTTGATCGCGCCACCGCGGTGAAAGAAGCCCACGTTGCCGATCTTTTCGGTAAGCCTGGAATCCAGGGCGTAGGTGTAACCGTGAGCGCTGATAACCCATCCGAAACTGCAATCTCCGTCTACGTGATTCAGGGCATGGACCATCCGCCTATCCCGGCCACAATTGACGGCGTGCGTACCCGGATCTTCTCTGGAACGCAGTTCAAAGCATATTGATAACCAAGTTGTGAATCAGCCCGCCCCGGCGAAAGCCGGGGCATTTTTATTTTGCTCGGAATGCGATTTTGTAAAGAGTTTGCTTTGAGCAAGCGATCTTGAGAACAGGCTGATACATCCAAAACTATCGATAGCTTGCAAAAGGAGAGAAGAGGAAACATGACAGAGAAAAAATTCAGTATTGCAGAGATCATCCTTATTGCCGGTACTCGTGTTGCTCTCGGCGTGGGGATCGGCCTGTTGCTTTCGCGGCGACTGAGTAACGATCAAAAGAAAGCTGCCGGATTGGCCTTGACGCTGGTGGGAGGCCTGACTACGGTGCCTCTTGCGATTGGCGTGATCGGGAAGAGAGATGAAGCGGACCGAGGGCTACGTTCCGTCGCATAATCGTGCCATCGTCAATCTCGTTTTAACGAATCCCCAGTTCCCGCGCGGCCGCAGCCGCGATGCGCGGCAACTCACGAACGGAGGCAACCTGGATCGAGTGGTCTTCCAGTGTCTCCCGGGCAAAGCTCACAACATCACCGGCAGGCAGTTCTTCTTCGACCACCGCGGTTAACTGCGTCTGCTTGCTTTCAGCTTTTTCAATCCCTTCACGCAGCTGCGGATAGGTGAACGCCAGGACCTTCGCCGCATTCACATCCGTTGTCAGCGACACAGCATGAAACAGCTTGACCGTCCCATTCGGACTGTAGCCGCAATCGATCTTCAACGGATCGCCGCTGCGTGTATAGCGCGCCACCGGCACCGCCCGCCACATCAACGGCCAGACGCCCGCGCTTTCAAATTCCTCCTGCATCCGCTGGTAGATCATCTGGCGTGAACTTATGGCGCGCATCTGCCGGATTCGCGGACGCTCCAGGTAAAGCCGTGCCAACTCATCGGCCTCGGCCGCGGGTGACTCCGCCAGGCAGCCCTGGAATTCGGTTGGCTGCAGCGCGTTGGAAAACGAATCTTGAATGCGCCGCAGAATGAACTCGTGGTCGCCGTTCATCTCCCGCAGTTTTTCGCGCAGGTCAGTCTCCAGCGCCTCCAAGACTTCCACGTCAGCCTGTGGATCAAGACAGCGCACGCGCGACCAGTCATGCGTGAAGCGCACCTCTGCGCCGCCTGCCGGCGGCAGCAGCACCAGCCCGATGTTCACAAACTCGTTCTTGACCGCGTCAGGCGCGTAGCGCAGCAGGAAAAACCGACATTGTTGTTTGCCTTCCATCATTGCACCGCCTGCTTGCGCGCGGGCACTTTGGCTACGGGCTGCCCCCATGCGGGAAAAGGCTGACGAGTCGAGTTGCGAAACGCCGTGATCAAGTCACGTACTTTGCTGCGCCGCTCGACCACTGCCTGCACCAGTTTCTCCAGTGCGTCCCAGTCATTGCCTGTCCATTCCGGAGGAATATCGCCCGCGATTTCATGAACTATGGCTGGATCAAAGTTCTCTACTCGCGACAGCCACGGCTCCATCGACTCCCATCCGCGTACCTCTTGATAAACATAATTGCGCGCATACACACCGCGTAGCGCCGAGTCAGGGAAGTTCCACTCGCCGGCGTTGAAGCAATAGCCCTGGTCGATGAACGTGGCCGTATATTTGCGCTCCTGTGTCTTCTTCCAGAAGACGGCCTGGCGCCCGTTGGCGTTGCCCAGCCATTTGTCCACCACCAGCATACCGGCAAAGGCGGCCAGATTGCGGACCCTGGCCAGCATGTTCTCCGGCAGGTAGTCAAAGGCCTGGCCCTCGGCGGGATCGCAAACATAACGCGCTCCGAACTGCAGTCCGGATTTGCAAGGTCTTGCGAAGCCGGCCATGTCCGTGCGCAACTCAGGAGTGTTTTCAATCAGCCAGGCGTCGACTTTCACGATCTCGGTCACCGGCACAGGCAACCCTGTGCGCTCTGCCAGCCTTGTGGCAAGCAACTCATTGGCGAGCACACGCAGGTGCTGCGGATTGCTTTGGAACTTGACCACGTAAAAGTGGCCGTCGTCAGCCCGCATGAGGTGCGCCTGTGCGCCGCCGCGCATTCGCCGTACGTGCTGGACCGCCTCCACGGGCATGGCGGGATTTTAGCATTTGGCTATCAGCTTCTTTCCGAAGTTCCGACCCTGAGCTTGCCGAAGGGGAGAATCCCTATTGCCGGAAAGGAATACTGGGCCGAGAAGGGTTGACAGCCCCAGTCGACGAGAATCTCTGTAGTTTCTATCCAGGCCCTCAAGCTAACGTACCGACAGGGTTCCCTCCCCTTCGACAAGCTCAGGGTCGGGACTTCGGAGAGCCGTTATAGGCGTTCACGAAATTCTCCACGCTCTCCACGTATACATCGGCAAAGTCCACTACGTAACGCTGCTGCACGATCAACTCTTTTGCGTCTTCGAGTGGCCAGCCCAGCACGCGCAGAAGCGCCAGGGTCATCATGGGGGCGCGGTGTACGCCGGCCGCGCAGTGGATGTAGACTTTGCTCGCGGGCTCTTCCAGTGCTTCCAGAGCGAACTGTACGCCGTTCTGGAACAATTGCGGCGGCTTGGGTAGGAAGTCGTCATCGGTTGGATTATGCAGGACCTGGACCGGATAGCCTTGCGCCAGCGGGCGATCGTCAAACTCAATCTGCATGTTGATGACATGCGTGACCCCGCGTTTCACCAGTGTTGCCATGTTCTCGCTGTTCCATATTCCGCCTCCGACGGCAATACGGTCCGTCACCCAGGTCATGTCCATGAATCTAATGGTAGCAGGTAGCGTGAGAGCACTCAGTAGCCAGCACTGCCGCAATCAGCAGTCCCGAATTTTTACCGCTAAGGGCGCGAAGGCCGCAAAGGTAATGCAAAGCAGGTTCAAATCCTTTGCTCTCATTGCGGTCTTAGCAATGAATGTTTGGCTGAATTCTAATTGCTGATTGCTGACTGCTGATGGTTGAGTGCTGACTGCTTGTCTTCCACCCGCTAAAATAGAGTTTTACGTCTTCTCTTGGAGGAACCATGGACGCACTTGCAGGAATGATCGGCTCGCGCCGTAATGAGGATATTGCTCTGGACATGATGAAGTTCATTGCCGCCACCACCAACTATGGCAAGACGGCGGCTTCCAGCGCCGGCTTCCACGGCGGTACGGAGAACAAATCAGAAGACTATGCCACTCACCTGATGGAACTGTATACTCGCTGCCTGGCCACTATTAATGGAAAGAAATAGCGAACAGTTTCCGTTTGCCCAGAAGCCAAAATCCAAGGATATAATCGGGGCATCTGAACTTTCTCGAGTCCCCTGGTCCCAGTGAACCTGCCCAACTACATCACGCTCTCACGGATCGCCGCCATCCCGCTGATCATGTGGATTCTCACCACGCCTTTCTTCAGCGCGCGCAACCATACCCTGCGTGTGGTCCTCGCTTCGGCCATCTTTATTCTGGCCTCAATCACGGACGGCCTTGACGGCTACCTGGCGCGCCGCCGCGGGCAGATCACCACCATGGGCATGCTGCTCGATCCGCTGGCGGACAAGCTGATGATTGCCGCCTGCTACATCACGCTGCTGCGTCTGGTGCCGGACATCGTGAATGTCTGGATCGTGGTGCTGATCATCGGCCGCGAATTTCTTATCTCCGGACTGCGTTCCATCGCTGCCTCAGAAGGCTTCACCATTGAAGCCAGCGAGCTGGGCAAGCTCAAGATGGTGGTACAGATCGTCTCCGTCGTCGCGGCCATCCTGGCCATTCGCTGGGACGTATGGAATTTCAATTTCGGCTTCTTCTCTTTTGTTCTTTCCGTTGACCTGGTGGCCAAGATGGCCATCTGGTTTATGGCGGCTGTCTCCATCATCTCCGCGGTCGATTATTTCTGGGGCTTCTGGAAGAAGATTGATAAGCGCGTGGAGCGCCGCCGTCGTCGTCCTTTTATTCTGAGCCGGCGCAAGAAAAAGGCGCTGCAACAGGCCGAAGCCAACAACCCGGCCAACGTGCACTGACATCGGACGAATATGCTTCTTATCGACGACCTATTGCTCGCCCCATTCAAAGGCTGGAACTTGAGCCGTTTTGCGGACGTGAGCGAAGCGGGAGCCCGCAGGCGAAATCCCGAGCGTAGCCGAGGGATCTCCCAACAGCGTGGAGGCGACCTTGCTGCTCATTGATGATTTGCTCTTAGCGCCGTTCAAGGGCTGGAATTTCATCATGCGTACCCTGCTCAAGGTCGCGGAAGAGCAATGGACCGATGATGCCCCTCTGAAAGAACAGCTTCTCGCTCTGCAAGTCCAACTGGAAGACGGCTCCATCACTGAAGAGCAATATCTTGAGGCAGAAGCGGCCATTCTGCGCGAGATCCGCGAGGTCCAGCGCCGCAAAATAGAACTCGCCGGCGGCGACCCTGACGCTCTGGCCGGCGGCATCACCGGCTCAGCCGTTCAGGAAGGCTCCGGGGCTTCCATCACCTGGGACCCTGACGAGAATCAGGAAAAATAACTTCTGCACATTTAGAACGTTACGGCCTTGCCATCTCACGTTCCAGTACCTTTTCGATTCTTCGGCCAATCGCGTCTTCATTGTCATCGACGCTGGCTTCGATACTAACTTGATAGTTTTTGGGTGCGCCAATGAAGTGAATGGTCCATGTGGCACCGGCTGCGGAAACGTTGGAGACAAAGAGCTTTTTGGGTCCTGCTACCAAACTGGCAGCCCTCGCGACTCTTTGTTTCACGATGATCTCTTCAAGTGGGTCGGCCATTCTTTGTTCTTCCTCGGCGCCGATTTCAGTCCTTCTCCTCGCAATTGTCAAGAAAGTCCGCCCGGGGCAATTCTCCTCACCTTTCCACAGCCCACTTCTTGTATAATTGATCGTGCACCCCAATAGGTTCCTTGGCCACTGGCATAAGCCAATTCCGAGCCGGGGAATCGAACCCCCAAAAATCACTTCTGCATTCTCACGGGGCTGCGCACAATCCAACTGGGCGAGGAATTCATGGCAGCGAAATACGTTTTCGTGACCGGCGGCGTTGTGTCTTCACTGGGCAAGGGACTGGCAGCAGCTTCCATCGGTTGCCTGCTCGAGAGCCGCGGCCTCAAGGTCAACCTGATGAAGTTTGACCCGTATCTCAACGTCGATCCGGGCACCATGTCGCCGTTTCAGCACGGCGAGGTCTTTGTGACTGACGACGGCGCCGAAACCGATCTCGATCTGGGCCACTATGAGCGTTTCACTCACGCCCGCCTCTCCCGCGATAACAACTGGACCACCGGCCGGATTTACGAGCAGATCATCACCAAGGAGCGTCGCGGCGATTACCTGGGAAAAACCGTGCAGGTGATTCCGCACGTTACCAACGAAATCAAAGCCGCGATGAAAAAAGTCGCGCAGGATGTAGACGTGGCTCTGGTGGAGATCGGCGGCACGGTCGGCGATATCGAATCGTTGCCGTTCCTTGAAGCCATCCGCCAGATGCGCCAGGAGCTTGGCCGCGACAACACGCTGTTCATCCACGTCACGCTGGTACCGTGGATCGGGGCCGCCGGTGAGCTCAAGACCAAGCCCACACAGCACTCGGTGAAAGAGCTGCTCAGCATTGGAATTCAGCCGGACATTCTGCTCTGCCGCACCGACCGCTTCCTTTCGCGCGACCTCAAATCCAAGATTGCTCTCTTCTGCAACGTGGAAGATGAGGCCGTCATCACCGCTAAAGACGTTGCTTCCATCTATGAAGTGCCGCTGGTGTTTGCCCGTGAAGGCGTGGACACGCTGGTGCTGCGTTACCTGCGTATCGACTCAAAGCAGCCCGAGCTGGCGCGCTGGGAAGACCTGATGCAGCGCATCTATAACCCGAAGGATGAAGTCCATATCGGCATTGTCGGCAAGTATGTGGAGTATGAGGACTCATACAAATCGCTCAAAGAAGCGCTGATCCACGGGGCGGTGGCACACAACCTGAAGCTCAATCTGACCTGGGTGGAAGCCGAGGGCCTGGAGAGCAAAGACGGCAATCGCGACTACGAGATGCAGCTCGAAGGTTTTGACGGCATCCTGGTGCCCGGCGGCTTCGGCAAACGCGGGATTGAAGGCATGCTGAATGGCATCCGCTACGCGCGGGAAAGGAAAGTTCCGTATTTCGGCATCTGCCTGGGCATGCAGACGGCATGCATCGAGTTTGCGCGCAACGTCTGCGGCCTGGATGAAGCCAACTCCAGTGAATTTGACCAGGCCACGCCGCACCGCATCATTTATAAGCTGCGTGAGTTGACCGGTATCGACGAGCTTGGCGGCACCATGCGCCTGGGCGCCTGGACGTGCAAGCTGGAGCCCAACAGCCAGGCGGCCAAAGCATACGGCGCTATGGAGATCAGCGAACGCCATCGCCATCGCTACGAATTCAACCGTGAATATGAAGCTGTGCTCACCGGCGGCGGCATGCGGATCACCGGCGCGACGCCCGACGGAACCTATGTCGAGATCGTAGAGATTCCCGACCACCCATATTTCCTGGGCTGCCAGTTCCATCCGGAATTCAAATCCAAGCCCTTGGAGCCGCATCCGCTCTTCTCGAGCTTCATCAAAGCCAGCTATGAAAACCGGCAACAGCGCCGCGACACTCGTACCACGGAAGATGTGGAGATGTTCTTAAGGCCGGAGCGGATTGTGAGGAGATAACGCGATTGGAAATCGGGTAATCTGGTAATCGGGTAATTTGACCCGAATCGCGGGCAATATCTTTCAGGGTGTCCTGTGTACGGTCTTCAATTACCGGATTACCCGATTACTCAATTGCCAATGAAAGAAGATTCTGTGGAGCCGAGACCGTCATTTGTAATGGAGAACCTGAGTGTTGGGGACAAGCTCTTCCTCATCGCCGGCCCCTGCGTAATTGAAAGCGAGGCCCACGCGCTCAAGATGGCCCACGCTATCAGCGCCGTGGCCCGCAAGCTAAAAGTGCCGTATATCTTCAAAGCCTCTTATGACAAGGCCAACCGCACTTCGCTCGAGAGCTTTC
>DATBHX010000115.1:0-14177 GCA_036557225.1 Candidatus Angelobacter sp. | reverse complement strand
TTTCGCGCTCGGCTGCGCTGAGTGGCGTGCGGCGGGTGCCCTCGACCTGTTCCATGGGAGGCGTGATGATTCGGCCGGTGTCTTTGTTGTACATTACGGCGCCGTCGTTCCAGCGCTTTTCATAGTCCCGTTCGTAGTTGGCCCAGTCGTTGCCGGCCAACATTTTCTCGTCGAACTCAGGCAGCATTTCCAGCCGGTCCTTGTCGAGCTCGGCATAGAACTTGTCTTCCTGCTTGCCGTATGGCTCGATGCGGCTGGCCGGGACCATCACTTTCTTGCGCGAAAACAAACCGCCGGTATTGAGCACCACGTAGCGGATATCGCCGGTGGAATGGTCGAAGATTACGTCGTCGATTTTGCCAAGCTTTTCATCGTTCACGCCGTAGACTTCAGCGCCGCGCAGGTCATTGACTTCCCCTTCAAATCTGTACTCCCGAAGAATGCCGTAGTGAGGCATAAAGGCTCCTTTTATCGCAGTTCTTGATTGTTGTGATGCGAGCAGCGGCGGGTTGGGAGCTGGAATCGAGAGTTGATGCGACGAGCGGGCGCTGCGAAGGGCAATGATCTTTACGCTTTGTATAAAAACCGCCGCCGAGGGCAGCGCCACACGATCTTCGCGATGCTTAGAATTTCGAGCGGATCCGCTGGTAGGTTGTCTGCAAGTCTTCGGGCAGAACGCGCGTTTCGCCCACAGAGGTCATGAAATTTACATCAGCGATCCAGCGGGGAAGAATGTGCATGTGGATATGGCCGGCGACGCCGGCGCCGGCAGCCTTGCCCAGGTTCATTCCCAAATTGAGACCGTCAGGGTGATAGAGGGAGCGGAGAACGCCCTCAAGTTTTTGCGTGAGGGCGATCATTTCCTGGGCGGCTGGAGTTGTTAATTTTTGAAGTTGGTCGACATGCTCATAGGGCACGACCATGGTATGTCCGGAAGTGTAAGGAAAGGCGTTGAGAATCACAAAACAATGGTCGCCGCGGTGAACGACCAGGTTTTGTGTGTCATTTTGGGCCTTTAAAATCGCGCAAAACAGGCATTCGCCGGGTTTTTCGCCGGCTGTGATATAGGCGTAACGCCAGGGGGTAAACAGGAAGTCCATGGCCTAAAAAAGATATCAGAAGGACTAGGGTTGTAAGCCAATTTTCCGGCACTTCAGCGTTTGACAGTGCCTTAGGCCGTTGCTATAGTCGAAGGAGTCTTATGGCTCTTGAGGGACTGCCATAAGATCCGGCCGCTGGTTTCCGAGCCTTCCGAAGAATTGGAAGAGATTTATGCCAGTGGGACTCGGGTCCCGAGTCCGCCTTCAGCACTACTGCCTCTCCTTGTGTGAGTTCCAGCGTGTTTTGGGTTCCGGAAAAAGCAAAGGGAAATGTTGGTCGAGCACACAGCCCGTAGCGATCGTCATGCGTCCGAAGCTGAATCCAACAGCTCAGCCGATTCCCCGCAGTCCTACGAAAATTCAACAACTATGTCCGGGAATGAATCTCAAACTCAATCCATTGAGCAGCCCAGCGCGGGTGTAGCTCACAAAGAAGAAACCCACATGGAAGACTTTGCCGCAGCTCTTGAATCGTACACCCTTGAGACCGAGCCGGCGCCGAGTGAAGACAATGTCTTCAAAGGCACCGTCATCAAGATCACCCCAACCCACGTTGTTGTCGATATCGGCTTCAAGTCAGAAGGACTCGTTCCTATTGCTGAAGTCACCGATGCCAACGGCAACGTCAAGTTTGAGCCTGGCCAGGAAATTGAGGTCATGGTCCAGCGCGGCGAGAACGAAGAAGGCTCCGTTCTGCTTTCGCATGAACGGGCGCAGCGCGTCAGGGTATGGGAGAACATTGAGAAGGCTTACCACTCCAAAGAGGCCGTGAAGGGCACGGTGGTGGAGCGGGTGAAGGGCGGCGTCTCCGTGGATATCGGCGTGAAGGCGTTCATGCCGGGTTCGCAGGTGGATGTGCATCCGGTGCGCAACCTGGAATCGCTGAAAGGCCATGAGATTGAGGTCCGCGTTATCAAGCTGAATAAGAAACGCGGGAACATAGTGGTGTCGCGCAAGGCCATCCTGGATGAAGAGATCACCGCCAAGCGCGGCAAGACCCTGGAAAACCTGGCAGAAGGCGCCATCCTGACCGGTACGGTCAAGAACCTCACCGACTACGGCGCATTTGTCGACCTGGGCGGCATTGACGGCCTGCTGCACATTACGGATATGTCATGGGGCCGCCTGACGCATCCGCGCGACCTGGTTCACGTGGGCGACCAGATCCAGGTGAAGGTGCTGAAATTTGATGGCGACAAGCTGCGCGTATCGCTGGGCTTCAAGCAGCTGACGCCTGATCCGTGGCTTGACGCAGCTGAGCGCTATCCGATTGGCGCACGCGTGAAAGGCCGCGTTCTGAGCGTGACCGACTACGGCGCTTTCGTCGAGTTGGAGCAGGGTATTGAAGGCCTGGTCCACGTGAGCGAGATGTCATGGTCGAAGCGGATGAAGCATCCCTCGAAGCTGGTGAATGTGGGCGATGAGATTGAGTGCGTGGTGCTGAACGTGAATTCCACGGAGCGCCGCATCTCGCTCGGCTTGAAGCAGCTGGAGTCAAACCCGTGGGAGCGCCTGCATGAGAAGTATCCGATTGGCTCCACGGTAGAAGGCCGCGTACGCAACCTTACCGATTTCGGAGCCTTCATCGAGATTGAAGACGGCATCGATGGGCTGGTCCACGTGAGCAATCTGAGCTGGACCAAGCGTGTCAAACATCCTTCTGAGGTCTTGAAGAAAGGCGAGAAGGTGAAGGCCGTTGTGCTGGGTATTGAACCCGAGCAGCGCCGGCTTTCGCTGGGCGTGAAGCAGCTGCAACCGGATGCCTGGGAAACATTCTTCCAGACCCATCGCATTGGCGACGTGGTGCACGGTAAAGTGCTGCGTCTCGCGCAGTTCGGCGCCTTCGTTGAAATTGCGGAAGGCGTGGAAGGCCTCTGCCACAACTCTGAAGCCACAGACTCGAACGGCACGCCGATCAAGCTTGAGGCTGGCCAGGAGCACGATTTCAAGATCATCAAGATGAACCCGGACGAGAAGAAAGTTGGGCTCAGTCTGCGCGCAGTGGGCGAAGAGGCCAGCCGCGCCGATGTGGAAGCGTACAAGCATCCTGCCTCCAGCGCAACGACGACTCTGGGCGACATCATCAACTGGAAGCGTGCGGGCAACGATCAGGAATAAACGCGCAGCTCTTCAGATTGAAACCTAAATGAAAAAGGCCATCTCTGAATCGGATGGCCTTGCTTTTTTGAAGCCTGTAAATTCCTATTTAATTCGCAACGTGATGTTCACCTGCTTACGACTGTCAAAGCTACTTACGGTTTTTGTGTCGCTGCGCGCGCCTTCATGCTCGGCATAAACTTCGTAATCGACGTTGCTGGTCAACCCGGAAAAACGGTAGCTGCCGTCGGCTTCAGAGATGTAGGTTTTGATGGCCAGTGTCTTGGTGTTCTTGAGATAGACAATCGCTTTTTGCACGGGCTGATCTTGCCTGCTCATGACATGCCCAACTATCGTGCGCGATTCATTCTCTGCGCCCCGGCGCTGGAACAGCCCCGCAGCGGAAGACCTGGCTGGCCAAAACAGGAGGGAGCAAGCCAGCGCTAACGCGACAGCGCCAAGCGATCGTCTCATGACCCATCTCCGCATAAATTTCATTTGAGCTTCTACTCTGTTAGATGCAAACCAACGTCCTGGCGTATCTCACCTTCCATGTGCACTTTGGCTTCGCCCCTAAGCTTTTTCTTTTTAGACATTTGCGGCTTGCCGTCTTTGCCGAGCGGGGCGTATTCAGCCTCGCCTTTGATCAGGTAGTCGGCCGCTTCCGTGGGCACGCGTACGGCAAATTCTCCCCGGTGATCAGAGGACGTATCCCAGCTTGGATGCTTTTTTCCCACGGGCCGGATATTGACGCGAACGCCGTAAAGGGGGCGATCATCGGGGCCATACGCGGTGCCGAAGATCAAACCGTAGCTTTTTTCTTTCTTCTCCGGCTTCTTTTTGTCCGACGGCTTGTTAGATTGCGCTGCGGGCTGAAGCACAGCGAATACGACAACGGCCGCGAGCCAAACCGCATGGTGGCGGCGCCGGCAGAGCTTAGTAGTCACCGTCTTCGTCTTCTTCGTCAGAGTCTTCGTCTTCCTCATCCTCGTCAAGTTCGCTGACGGGATTCAGCTCCAGCGGATGCGTGGTAATCACCTCAAAATCCGAGCCGCATTCCGGACAGGAAACGATTTCACCTTCATCGAGTTCTTCCTCGTCCAAATCGAGGTCGGTTTCGCATTCCGGGCAAATTGCCATTTCTTTCCTCCTCGGCGTTGTTACAAGGTGGCAGAAGCCACGTGATTATATTTAGAATCTCTGAGGGTTGTCGTCAAGTTCTCAAAAATTGAGGGACTGAATGCTACTTCCGCACCCCCGTATTTATCGTATTTTAAATGTCTTGATTGCGCTTCTGATGCTGCCTGCATCCTGGTCAGTTGCCCAGAAGCCCCAACCGAAGGCCCGCAGCAACTTCGCTGCTCAGGAAAAAGCTCCGGCCAAGGCAAAGCGCGAGCGTGATCCGGTCATCATTCAGATTATCAAAGACGTATCTCCGCAACGAATACAACAGACTGACGAGAAACTGGTCAGCTTCGGCACCCGGGCAACGCTCTCCGTGAACAACCCTGATGCCGCCACTTCCGCTCAAGGCATTGTAGCTGCGCGCAAGTGGATCAAATCTGAATTCGAAAAGATTTCGTCCGATTGTAACGGCTGCTTGGAGGTCAAGACAGACACATTCATCGAGCAGCCCAAGAGCCGTATTCCCGCGCCGACAGAAATCCAGAATGTGTATGCGATCTTGAAGGGCACAGATCCGGCGCAGGCCAAGCGCATCTATCTGGTGACAGGCCATTACGATTCCCGCAATTCTGATCCGCTGAACTCCACCGCTCCCGCGCCCGGCGCTAATGATGACGGCAGCGGTACCAGCGTCTCCATTGAATGCGCGCGCGTGCTCAGCAAACATCGCTTTCCTGCCACCATTATTTTCCTCACCGTCGCCGGAGAAGAGCAGGGTCTCAACGGCAGCACGCATTTTGCCAAGATGGCCAGGGAACAAGGCTGGCAGATTGAAGGCGCGCTCAACAATGATATTGTCGGCGGCAATACAACTCCTGGCGATACGGCGCAGCGCAAAGATGTGGTGCGCGTTTACTCTGAAGGTATACCTGGAGCGGCCGCAGACGCGGATCTACGCCGCATCAAGGCCACAGGCGGCGAGAATGACTCCATTTCTCGTCAACTTGCGCGTTACGTTCAATCGGTTGGCGATACCTACGATTTTGGCAAGTTCGGTCCTATGCTCATCTTCCGTCGCGACCGCTACCTGCGCGGCGGAGACCATATCTCCTTCAACGACCAGGGTTTTGCCGCTGTTCGCTTCACTGAATATCGCGAAGACTTCAACCACCAGCATCAGAACGTGCGCACGGAAAATGGCATCGAATATGGTGATTTGCCGAAATTCGTCGACTTTGAATACGTAGCCAATGTGGTCCGGCTGAACGCAGCAACACTGGCTGCGCTGGCTTCGTCTCCAGCACCTCCGGCAGACGTGCGCCTGCTAACCAAAGGATTGGAAAACGATTCGAAGATCGAGTGGAAGCCTTCGGCCGGCGCCACAGCCTATGAAGTACTGTGGAGAAAAACCACTGACGCAGATTTTCCTGAGGAGAATTTGAGCCGCACTACGGAAACCAAAATCGACCTGCCGGATTCCAAAGACAACGTGATTTTCGGAGTACGATCAGTCGATGCCAAAGGCCACCGCAGCCTGATCGTGATTCCTGAACCGGAAAGATGAGCCATGCCTAAAAACAGTTCCGTCTCCATCGGCCTGCCTCCTTTTCGCGGCTCGCTGCGAAACCTGATTATTGTTTCCACGGCCATTTACATTGCTCTGGTTTTGTTGAGGGCATTTCAATCTAAGCTTGCGGCAACCATCTATGCCCTCACCATACTCTCGCCGGACGCAGTACGCCATTGGTGGATTTGGCAGTTCCTCACATACGGCTTCGTGGACCTTGAGCCGCTGAGTTTTCTGTTCACCATGCTCTCGGTTTATTTTCTGGGATCTGCAGTACAGGAACGCGTCGGCTCGAGAGCCTTTCTCGAATTGTATTTGAGTTCCCTAGTGTGCGCAGGAGTTTTGGGCTTCTCGTTTTCACTGACAGGTGTGATCGGACAAGGGGCAGTGTTAGGAGCAGGTGCCGCTGCCAACGCGATCTTGATGGTTTTTTATTTGCTCAATCGAGACGCTCCCATCATGCTGATGTTCATACCCATTCCTATTCCCGTGAAATATATTGTGATTTTTGCGGCAGCGGTCCAAGGCGCCTATTTTCTTATCTACCATTTCGCGCTTTTCTATCTGGTGTTGCTGCTGGGGATGGTTTCCGGTTATCTCTGGTACCGGTTTGCCTGGCGGCGCGCCACTGTTTTTGGCGCGCTCGGAAACCAGTTGGGCGACCTACGCAACAGCTATCACCGCTGGAAGCGCCGCCGTGCCGGAAGGAAATTCCAGGTCTATATGAAAAAGCACGGCCAGGACCCCAAAGACTACTTCGACGAATACGGCAACTTCCGTCCGCCCGACGATAAAGACAAGGGAAATGGCGGCAGCAAGGGCGGGTGGGTGAACTGAAGCAGCTAGCAACTAGCAGTGAGCAAATAGCCGGACCAACCAGTTGCTAATTGCTAATTGCCTTTTTCCCCAAGCGCGGGCTTTGCCGGCGCTCTTCGCGCTCCGGCTTCTGATGTTCTCCGGCGACCACGTGCAGACGCAGGAAGTTGGTTGAACCGCTGCTGGTGCGTGTTCCAGCCACCACGGCAATCACGTCGCCCGGTTGCACGGCATGTGTTTTCAACAGGAGTCTTTCCGCATTGTGGACCATCGCTTCCGCGTGCGGCGTCATTTCACACGCCAGCGGCGAGACGCCCCACATCAGGTTCAGCCGGGCAGAGACTGCAGAGGTAGCAGCGAAGGCGTAGATCGGCGCTTTGGGGCGGTATTTGGAAATCAAGCGCGCGGTTGTGCCGGTCTCCGTGAATACAGCAATCGCCTTCATATTCAGGTCCTGGGCGGCGTGCGCAACGGATTCGCAGATGGTCTCAGAAATCGAAAGCTGACGGTGGTGGCGCCGGCGGGGCGCAGGTTCCTCCCGGGCGGATTCCGCCTCCACCACGATCTTCGCCATGATGGCCACCGTTTCACGCGGATATTTCCCGCTGGCGGTCTCGGCTGAAAGCATCACCGCATCCGTGCCGTCGAGAATCGCATTGGCTACGTCACTGGCTTCGGCGCGGGTCGGCCGGGGGTTTTCAATCATCGATTCCAGCATCTGCGTAGCCGTGATCACCGGCTTACGCCAGTCCGCGGCGCGGCGGATCACATGCTTCTGGATGATCGGCACCTTCTCCGGAGGCATCTCCACGCCCAGGTCGCCGCGCGCCACCATTACGCCGTCGGCCACATCCAGGATTTCCTCGAGGTTCTGCGGATCGACCGCCTGCGGCTTTTCCAGCTTGGCGATCACCAGCGCATCGCCGTTGTGGGTCCGTATCATTCGCTTGACCTGGCGCACATCGTCAGCCGTACGGATGAACGATACCGCAACAATATCGACACCATGCTTCAGACCGAATTCAAGATCTTTTTCGTCTTTTTCCGTGAGCGACGGCACATTCACCACGGTGCCGGGCAGGTTGATGCCCTTGTGCTCGCCCAGCAGGCCGCCGTTGATGACCTCACATTCAACATCGTCACTCTTGACGGACAGCACGCGGAGCTCAATCAATCCGTCAGAAAGCAGAATGCGGGCATTCGGTTCAACTTCCTGCGCCAGCGATTTGAACGTGGTTGCGATAAGCGTGGCGGTTCCGGCTATGTCGCGCGGCGTAATCGTCAGGCGCGCGCCGCGCTTGAGGGCGATCGGCGTACGGTATTTCAGCCGCCCGGTACGGATCTTTGGCCCCTGCAGGTCCTGCATGATGCAGATGCTGCGCCCTTCCTTATCCGCTACGCGGCGAAGCCGGTCAATCACCCGCGCGTGCTCTTCATGCGTTCCGTGGGAAAAGTTCAGGCGGGCCACGTCCATGCCGGAGCGCATCAGATCGCGCAAAACCCCTTCAGAGCTGCTGGCCGGGCCGATGGTGCAGACAATCTTTGCCTTGCGGCCGGGGGCGGGGATCGCCTGCAGGCCCGGTTCCGGACCCTTGTTTGGGCTCATCAATCGCTTATCCCTTCTTCTCTTTGCTCTCGGATTCGGATGTCTTGGGGAACCATTGGGCGTTCATTTCAGCGCCCAGCAGAACAATTACCGAGACAATATAAAGCCATACCAGCAGCGCAATGGCGGCGCTCAGCGATCCATAGACCACGCTGTAAGTCGCATAGTCACGCACGTACCAACCGAAAAGCATGGTGGCTGGAAACCAGAAGACGCCGGCCATAACGGCGCCGGGAAGCACACGTCGCCAGGATTGGGTCTTGGGCAGGCCGTGATGGTAAATCAACGCCATCACAGCGATCGCTGTAAGCAGTGCAATGGCCCAGCGCGCGGCGTCCCATACCAATAGCACCAACGGCTTGAACAAATGGATCGTCTGTGACTGTGCCCAGTTCTCTACTTCGCTGCCAAAAGCCACCAGAATGGTGGCAAAGCCAAGCGGGATCAGCGCCAGCAAGACCAGATAGAGCGCAATCAAGCGTTCCCACCAGAAGCCCCAGGTATTGGCCATGCCGTACGCTTTGCGGAAGCCGTCCATCCAGGAAATCATCACGCCGGAGGCGGCGAGCAGGGTCACAATGGAGGCCGAGTAGATGATCCGTGTGGCGTGATGCTGTTTGGTCTGGAAAAACGCCAGCGCCGCCGAGCGCGAACCGGGCGGCAACACCCACCCGACTGCGTCGGCAATTTGCTGCAAAAACCCCTCTGTCTGGTGCGATGCTTCCAGGACCGAGGTAACCACCAGAAACGCAGGAAAGAGCGTGAGGATCGACGAGTAGGCCGCGCCTTTAGCCACCGAGAATTGCCCGTGTTGAAAGGCCTGCCAAAAGGCCCGACGAAGCCGCGTAAAGTGCATTAGTGGAATAGGTTAAAGGCAGTCCGGCAGGTTCGCAAGCATTTGAAATACTACGCCGGCCTTGGTGGTGGTGAAGGTACGGCGGCTGCAGCTCCGGCGCTCTGATGCATCAACGCTACCTGCTGCTCGATGGCCGTGGCAAATTGCTCCACCCGCATGATGTGAGAAAAGATTTCCATGACTCCAGCGGCTGTAATCATGATGGTGCCGTAGTCCGCTAGCGGCGACTTGCGGAAGGATACCTGCTGGACCTGATACAAAAACAAATCAAAAGACCTCAACGGCGTCCGGCATAGGACCCTCTGGTTAGTAACTGCAAACTCGGCCATGGTGACTGTCCATTGCGCCCATCCGCCAATCAGAATGCCGGCCACAAGAAGAAGCTCTCCAGGCGTGGCCGAGAAGCTCCGTTGATCCGCTGGGGTGTACCACCAGGCGCCCAGAAGGGTTACACCAACGGCGCAGAGGATCGTTGCCAGGACAAAAGCATTCTTGTTGATGGTCCAATGATGTTGTGTGCGAAAAAGGACTGTTTCTCCTGTCAGCAGGTTGCCATCAACTTTAGACATTGTTCCTTTCTACAGCGGCATGCATTATACCCTGGAAATATAAGAGCAAGTGTGCCAAGCTTCGACCAAGGCCACCTACTATCTCCATGAGCCATTCGTCCAATGAGGATGGAACTCAATCAGGAAATAGATCACTTTCTTACTGAGATATCTGCCACATTCTCGGCAATGTAAGCTTGTTTCTCCCTCTTCCAGTGGGGATCCACAACAAGGGCAGAACCAATGCGTGCCTATGCCGATACGAGTTGCCTTATTTACGATTGGGTTCATTCCAGTTTCGGCATACTCTCGCAGCCGTCTGGCGAGGTCTATCGATGTGGGCATCCGGCCTTTAACGCACGTAAATATGTTTCCTTCTTCCACCATCACATCACCGCATTTAGGACAGTGCATTTTGCGTCAAGCCTCGAATCTGATACTAAAACAAAAACGGGCTGGATTTCTCCAGCCCGCAATAGTTTATTGATTAGTAAATAGTTGTTTACTCGGCAGCCATCTCTTCGGCTTCGCCTTCCTGGCGCAGAAGCTCCAGCGCACGCTCGGCTTCGGCGTAGGCCTGGGAGACCTCTTCCTGTACCTTGGCGGCAGCCTGTTCGAGTTCCGGAGCCAGGCGCACGTTGCGATAGTGCTCCATGCCCGTGCCCGCCGGAATCAAGCGGCCCACGATGACGTTCTCCTTGAGGCCGCGCAGATGGTCCACAGCGCCCTGAATTGAGGCTTCTGTGAGCACCCTGGTGGTCTCCTGGAATGAAGCGGCCGAGATGAACGACTCCGTGGAGAGCGACGCCTTGGTGATGCCCAGCAGCAGCGGACGGCCCGTTGCCGGACGGCCGCCGTTGGCGATCACCCGGTTATTCTCTTCCATGAAGCGGAACTTATCGATCTGCTGTTCCAGCAGGAACGTAGTGTCGCCCACGTCTTCCACCTTCACCCAGCGCATCATCTGGCGGACAATCACCTCAATGTGCTTGTCACTGATGGTGACGCCCTGCAGACGATAGACCTCCTGGATTTCGTTCACCAGGTAAGCCTGCAGTTCCTTCTCACCCAGCACGGCGAGAATGTCATGCGGGTTGAGCGGACCATCCATCAGCGGCTCGCCGGCGCGCACGCGCTCGCCTTCCTGCACGTTGATGTGAACGCCCTTGGGCACCGAGTATTCTTTTTCGGTTCCGTTATCGGCCACCACGTAGATCTTGCGCTGGCCTTTGCTGACTTCGCCGAACTTCACCACGCCATCGATCTCGCTGATGATCGCGGTTTCACGCGGCTTGCGGGCTTCAAACAGCTCGACCACGCGCGGCAGACCGCCGGTGATGTCTTTGGTCTTGGTGGTTTCACGCGGGATCTTGGCCAACACGTCACCCGGATGCACCTCATCGCCGTCCTGGATCATCAAGTGCGCGCGTGACGGCATGAGATAACGCCGGGTTGATTTCCCTTTGATCACGATTGCCGGCTGGCGCTTCTCGTCCGGCGACTCGCCCACCACGTGGCGGGAGAGACCGGTGACCTCGTCCACTTCTTCGTGGAGCGTCACGCCTTCCTGCAAGTCCTTGAACTGGACCGTTCCGCCAATTTCGGTCAGGATGGCGAAGGTGTAAGGATCCCACTCCACCAGCACCTGGCCTAGATTCGCTGCCTGCCCGTCCTGGACCTTGACGCGAGCGCCGTACACAACCGAGTAGCGCTCTTTTTCGCGGCCCTTTTCGTCAACGATGGCGATCGATCCGGCGCGGTTCATCACCACCAGATCGCCCGTCTTCGACTTAACGGTTTGCAGGTTAATGAAGCGAACGGCGCCGTTGCTGCGCGCTTCCAACCGCGATTGCTCAGACACGCGTGACGCCGTACCACCGATGTGGAAGGTACGCATCGTCAACTGCGTTCCGGGCTCGCCGATGGACTGCGCCGCAATCACGCCTGTTGCCTCGCCCAGCTCGACCATCCGGCCTGAAGCCAGGTTGCGTCCGTAACAAGCGATGCACACGCCGCGCTTGGATTCGCAGGTGAGCACGGAGCGAATCTTTACCCGCTCGATGCCGGCCGACTGAATCGCACTGGCCAGATCTTCCGTGATCTCACCATTTACATCCACGATCACGTTGCCTTCGTAGTCCTTGATCTTCTCCAGCGAAACGCGGCCTACGATGCGGTCGCGCAGCGGCTCAATGATGTCGCCCGCTTCCACGATGGAACCTACATAGATTCCATCCACCGTTCCGCAGTCCTGCTCACTGATGATCACGTCCTGCGCCACGTCCACCAGGCGGCGGGTCAGGTAGCCGGAGTCGGCGGTCTTGAGCGCCGTATCGGCCAGTCCTTTGCGCGCGCCGTGCGTGGAGATGAAGTACTGCAGCACGGTCAGCCCTTCACGGAAGTTCGCCGTGATAGGCGTCTCAATGATTTCACCCGACGGCTTGGCCATGAGTCCGCGCATGCCCGAAAGCTGGCGAATCTGCTGTTTCGATCCGCGAGCGCCGGAGTCGGCCATGACATAAATCGGGTTCATCTGGCCTGATTTGTCCAGCTCCTGCATGTTGCCGAACATCTCGTCCGCGACCTTTTCCGTCACGTTCGACCAGATTTCAATCACCTTGTTATAGCGTTCACCGTTGGTGATGGCGCCATCAAGGTATTGTTGTTGAACGTTGATGACCTGTTTTTCCGCTTCCCGCACCAGACTCTTCTTGTGCTCCGGGATCACCATGTCATCGATGCCGATCGAAAGACCAGCGCGCGTGGCATAGCGGAAGCCGGTTTCTTTTACCTCGTCCAGCATTTTGACCGTAACTTCCAAACCAAAACGCAGGTAGGTGTAGTTCACCAGCTGCCCAATGCCCTTCTTCTTGAGCAGACCGTTGATGAACGGCATGCCTTCAGGCAGATGGTCGTTCAGAATGGTGCGACCGACCGTCGTATTGATGTACTGGCGTTCGAAATTGGCCGGTTCCGTATGCACGATGTCCTGATCGTCATAAGCCTGGGTCAGGTCGATCACTTCACCGGTGTAGCGCAGGCGAATCGGCGTAAGCGTCTCGACCTCGCCGGCTTCGAGCGCCAGCAGCACGTCTTCAATGTTGGCGAAGGCACGACCCTCGCCCTTCGCGCCTGGCTTCGATTTGGTCAGGTAATAGAGACCAAGCACCATGTCCTGCGTGGGCACGGTGATCGGCTGGCCTGATGCCGGCGAAAGAATGTTGTGCGATGACAACATCAGCACGCTGGCCTCAACCTGCGCTTCCGGTGACAGCGGAATGTGGACCGCCATCTGGTCGCCGTCAAAGTCGGCGTTAAACGCGGTGCAAACCAGCGGGTGGATCTTGATGGCCTTGCCTTCCACCAGCACCGGTTCAAATGCCTGGATGCCCAGGCGGTGCAGCGTTGGCGCGCGGTTCAACAACACCGGATGGTCTTTGATGACCTCTTCCAGGATGTCCCAAACAATCGGTTCCTGCTGCTCCACCATTTCTTTTGCTTGCTTGATGGTGGTGCAGTGGCCAATCTGCTCCAGGCGGTGATAGATAAACGGCTTGAACAACTCCAGCGCCATCTTCTTCGGCAATCCGCACTGGTGCAGCTTCAATTCAGGACCGACCACGATCACGGAACGGCCTGAATAGTCCACGCGCTTACCCAGCAGGTTCTGGCGGAAGCGTCCCTGCTTGCCCTTCAGCGTGTCAGAGAGTGACTTCAGCGGGCGATTGTTGGCGCCGCGCAGCACACGGCCGCGGCGGCCGTTATCGAACAGCGCATCGACCGACTCCTGCAGCATGCGCTTTTCATTGCGCACGATCACTTCTGGTGCATGCAGGTCCATCAGCTTTTTGAGGCGGTTGTTGCGGTTGATCACGCGACGATAGAGATCGTTCAGATCAGACGTAGCAAAGCGGCCGCCATCCAATGGAACCAGAGGACGCAGCTCCGGTGGAATCACCGGGATTACGTCCAGGATCATCCAGTTGGGCTTGTTCTGGCTGCGGCGGAAGGCCTCGACCACTTTGAGGCGCTTGGCATACTTCAACCGCTTCTGCAGCGAGGTCTCATGCTTCATCTTCTCGCGCAGATCCACGGAGAGTTCTTCCACTTCCACCCGCTTCAGGATTTCCTTGATGGCTTCAGCGCCCATCATGGCCTTGAAGCCGGTGGCGCGGAACTGCTGGTCAAGCTCGCGGAAGCGCTGCTCTTCTTTAATCACCTCGCGCTCTTTGACCGGAGCATCACCGGTATCAACGACGACGTACGATTCGAAGTACAGCACTGACTCGAGATCGCGCAGCGAGATATCGAGCAGATGGCCGATGCGCGAAGGCAGCCCCTTGAAGAACCACACATGCGAGCAGGGCGAAGCCAGCTCAATGTGGCCCAGCCGCTCACGGCGCACTTTTGAGAGTGTGACCTCAACGCCGCACTTGTCGCAGATCACGCCGCGGTGCTTCAT
>DATBHX010000114.1:0-21559 GCA_036557225.1 Candidatus Angelobacter sp. | reverse complement strand
GTCAGGCAATATGACGCGAGCGGCTCAACAGCGTCGAAAACAATCCATCAAAGCAAAGTTTTTGTGCACAAAGCGCAAGTGGCAGCGTTCTCTGGAACAGACGGGAGAACCCTGTCTGGCAGATACGCGTTCGGGCGGTGGCTTAAGGCCGGTAAAAGTTGCTCTGTTATAATCGCGATTTCAGCCCAATTGCCTTCACGTATCGAGGAAACGGTCTAACAAAGAATGCGTCCAAACGGTTATGTCTCAGTGGTTTGGATGGTGGCCCTGGTCGCCGCCATCGGCTGTGGATCCAGCTCACAATCCAACACGCCTCCGCCAACCGGATTGAGCAAGCGCGTCCTGCTCAGCAATCAGTTTTCCAGCACCGTAAATCTCCTCAACGGGCAAAAGGACACGTTCACGACCAAAACCTTTGGCGCGCCCGGCGCAGGAAAAATGGTGACCGCAAACGGGCAGACCATTGTTTTGGACGGCACACAAAACGACATCACGGTCATTGACAACACCAAGGAAGTTGTAAGCTTCAGCATAGCGCTGGATGACCAACCAGTGGATATTGCCATTACTTCCGACGGCGCCGTTGCGTTTGCTGCCGAGCGCAATCTGGGCGAGGTCCGCTTCGGTACCACCGTCGACGGTGCATTGAATCCTACGATCCTGCACGTTCCCGCCGCTCGTCGTCTGGTGATGAGCCCCAAAGGCACCAAGCTGCTGGTCTTCAGCGATCCGCAATCGGGCACCGGCATCAACAGCATCTTCGTTATCGATACGGCCAGCAAGGGTATTGCGGTGATTACCTCATCTCACTTTGACCAGCCGTTTACCGCGGTCTTCGGTACCAGTGAGACGCAGGCTTTTGTGCTGAACTGTGGCCCGCAATGTGGCGGGACCACTGCCAGCGTTGTCTCGGTCGACTTCAGCAATGTGCTGGCCAGTCCGGCTGGACCGGCCAATTTCAGCAACAACGCTTCCGTAGCGGGAGCGACCGCTGGTCTGTTGAATGGAAGTACCCTCTTCGTAGCCGGAACCCCGCCACAACCCCCGGCCACCGTTGCGGGCTGTCCGCTCTCGCGCTGTGGCGTGCTTACGGCCATTGATACCACTTCGATGACGCCCGGAAATAGCGTCCCTATCACCGACGGTGTGCATGGGAAGATGGCGATGACTACCACGGGCCGCATTTATATTGGCGCCAGCGGCTGTACTGTGGACCCCGGCTCAGCGCCAAATACTGTTCGTGGCTGCCTGTCGATCTTCAATGTCAGCACGGCCGCCACCAAGTTTCCGGAAGAGTCGAGCTTCCGCCAGAACTTTGATGTGACCGGACTTCAGCCCATCTCCAACCGCAGCGTGATTTATGTGGTTCAGGCCGGCGAGCTTGATATCTTTGACACGACTGCCGACGCTATTGCCAGCAACATTACGCAGCTTGATGTTATAGGCGAGGCGATTGATGTGCTGCAGATAGATCCGTAGGGATGCGCCACCCCTATCCGCTCATCCCCGAAGAATAAGGACTTAGATGATTTATCCCCGGGGACATTTGTGTGGCACCGCCGCCCTCGGCGGTGTCCTTTGTTTTCGATCTCGCCGATGACGCGCGATGTCAATCACCCCTACACCCTCCCCATTCATCCCAGATCATCCCAATTTGGCGTAGGTTTCTCCCACACACAGGGATCCAGTGCTGGCTGAACGCTGCTACTGATCGCTGAAAGCTAATTGTCAAAGATCGTTCCACTACATCATTTCCCCGCTAGGAGGAAAATAAACCACTTTACCATTTGTTCGCCCTGTTGTCAAGCAAAAAAGCCAAGTCTGTCC
Organism: Candidatus Angelobacter sp.; assembly: GCA_036557225.1. Classification (GTDB taxonomy): domain Bacteria; phylum Acidobacteriota; class Terriglobia; order Terriglobales; family Acidobacteriaceae; genus Angelobacter. The sequence goes on along the minus strand of DATBHX010000114.1, from coordinate 19,732 downwards.
GAGTTAATGCGCTTTTTGTTCGCCATAATACGCGCCCCTAGCTTCTGTTGGAAAGTCGTTTTTTTCAGCTTCATTAGCGATTCTGGTTTTCGTAGGCAAGCATTCACGGGCTAGTGATACGGCTACCACTACCGGAAAAGAGGGCGGCTTCAGCCGCCCGTCAGGACCTTCATGAAAATTTTTGGGCTTTAGCCCCTGAATCACTTGTGGTTAATTCTTGATGACCGGAGAGCTTTATGGTCTATTAATCCTATATTTCCCAATGTAGTTGCGGCGACTTCCCCCAATTTTGGAGCAAGCCATGAGGGTTTTTATAAGCATTGTCGCATTATTGGTCGGTGCAGCTTTGCTGCTATTTGCGTATGTATGGGCGTCCCCCCCAAAATTTGAACATCCGCTGCTTTCGTTTATTGCGAGCAACCTTGGTGGGCTCCTTATCTTTACGACAGCGTATACCTATATTTCCGAGCATCATCTCGAAACCAGGTTTGAGCAGCGCATGAAGGCGACAATCAGGGAAGAGCTGAACGTTGCTCATCTCCATCAGTCGATTACATCAAATGGATTAACCGAGGTATTTGACAGGTATTCAGACGAGCTTACTTTCAAGGCAATGCAATCGGCGGCACAAGTGAGAATTGTCATTATGCGGGGTAACGCTTTTTTCCGCGACTATCACCGTGACATTCGCGAGCGGATCCTAAATGGAATGACTCTTGAAATTATTTTCCCGAACCCCAAGAATTCTGATTTGATGAAAATCTTGTCGCAACGCTATTCAGATTTGAATGTCCAAACTTTGGCTGCTTCAATTGCGACAACACTTAATACTTGGATAATTGAAAAAATCCACAAAGAATTGCCTGAACAGAAAAAATCTGCATTGCGTGTTTATCTCGTTGACACGTACCCTCTTTATTCGGCATACCTCTTCGACCAAAAGACTCTTTGGTATATTCCGTATCATTATCGAAAAGACCGGCAGAAAATACCCGTTTTTGTCTATAGCGGGCAGCTGAATAATTTGGAAATTTATAAGGATGTGATGTCGCTTTCAGGGGGAAATACATCGCATGATCTATCTTCGCCGCTGAATGTTTAGAATTGGTTGTAGAGGATATGGTGATCAGGGACTCCAAGACGTTTGCATTAGCTCAATTTATTGATGATGCATTGATCAATATTCTTTGCGAGCGAACCGATTTGCGTGCTTTTATTGATTTTCTTTCCACGTTCGGGAGCGTGCTCGTTTTTGGCGGTTTTGTCCGTGATTGCATACATAACTGTGTACATGGGCGCGAGCAAGATTATAGAGATTTGGATCTGGTTATCAATGGAACTTTTGCAAGCAATAAGCAAGCATCAAAAAATCACTTTGGTGGATACCGGCGTTTTTTCTCGGATGGCCTCAAGGTTGATTTCTGGGAGCTCTCGCAAACCTATGCATTTCGGGTGAGTCTTTTCGCCCCTTCCCTAAGTAACCTTCCGCTTACAACGGTATATTCCATCAATGCTTGTGCGTTTGAGCTGCAAACGAAGCGACTGTATGAACACACCGCTGTCGAATCGATCCAGCAACGAACCATACGATTTAATTGCAAAAAATATTTAAACCTCTTTCCGTTATATCAGGCATTTAGGGGAATTGATTTTGCCAATCGCCTCGGTTATTCGTTGGATCCTGATGTTGAAGGATTCATACGTTCAACTCTTTCCACTGCGAGTTGCTCAGAGTTTGTTGATGCAGTAAAACAACATCGCAATGATCAGTCGGCTGATCAACTGGAACATCTTTATTACACTTACAGCGCAAGAGTTAGAGTAGTTTAGTCGGCTACTTTCCTGGCTCCAGCCTCAACTCATGCGTCCTCGCGCTTTGCACAGCCGCGTCACTGAACGCGAGCGTAAAGGTCTTGTTGTTGTACCAGGCGTCCCAGTGGTCCATGTAATGCGGGCTGAAAGGCTGGCCGGACTCACCCTGAACCAGGTTGAACGTTGAGCCATCAAGATTGGAGAAGTCCACGGCCATACGCTCAGAAGGACCAAAGCCGCGGCCAACCTGCTTGACCGTATAACCGCCGCCGGATTGCGGATGCCGTCCAGGCCCGGCAATGCCGGAATGGCCGTGCAGGATTGGAAGTCCACTGAAGATCGGATGCGTGATTACCACGGGATACTCTTCACCGTATTTCCAGGAATGCAGATCGGCCGGCGCATCCTTGAGCGCCCGTTCGACGACGGCCGTCAGAAAGTCATTGAAGCTGTCATAGTTCGGAGGCAGCCAGCGCGCCGGCTGGTCGCGAATGATGTTCTCGAGAGCCACCGCCGCCTCTGACCATTCATAGTTGTCGGTATCGTCGCCTAGCTTGGGGTCAAGCAGCATCTCCCATAGGTAGCGGCGCGAACGTACTTCAATCGTCGGCGCAACCGCGCTGGCCAGCATCTGTCCATCCCAGCCGCGCATGATCTCCGCAGCCTGCCGCGTGCGATCGGTCGCCTTGGAGCTGTGGTCGATCGCGTAAGCAAGCTTTTCAGCAAAGAAGCGATCGTAGGCCGAGGTGACATCAGTTTGGATCGCGAGCATGTCTGCCGGAGAAAATTTCTTGTCCGATTTCAGCAACTCATAGATACGCTCTGTGCGATACGGCGGGAACCATTGCGTGGCCAGCAGATACGGGTAGCCTTGCGGCGTGATCTTGGCGTTGGCCGTGGCGATAATCCCCGAAGGCGGATTGTAGAGGCTGGGCAGCTTGTCAAAAGGAATGTATCCCAGCCAGTCATGCTTGCCATCAGCGCCGGGAACTGGCACAGTGCCATCACCTGAAGCACGAATGGGCACAAAGCCCATCGGCTGGTAGCCAATGTTGCCGTCGATATCGGCATAGACAACGTTCTGTGAAGGCGTAGCAAAGACGGAGAGCGCTTTGCGGAACTCATCCCAATTCTGCGCGGCATTCAGATCAAACAGCGGCACGCTGATGGCATGCGGATCATAGACCAGCCAGCCCAGCGCGAGCCGCCGTGTCTCGCCTGGGAAGAGGCTGGTAATGACGGGTCCATGGCGCGTGACCACCACGTCAAGCGATACATCAGGCTGGCCTTTTACGTGGATCGTCTGGTGGTCGATCTCCGGCTTCTGCCAACCTGTGGGCGTCTGATATTCACCTGCGGCATTGAAGTTTTCAATGAACAGGTCCTGCACATCAGGATTCAGGTTGGTAAAGCCCCAGGCGATGCGCTGGTTGTGTCCTACGCTGATGAAGGGAAGGCCGGGAAGCGAAAAGCCTTCAATGTTGAAGTCGCCCGAGTGAAGCTGGACCTCGTACCACACGCCAGGGACGCGGTGTGGCAGATGCATATCATTCGAGAGCAACGGCTTTCCGGAGACCGTATGCGCGCCCGAAACAACCCAGTTGTTCGAGCCAGGCACGCAGCCTTCACATGTGTCGGGCTCAGGCATGCGCGCAGGAAAGGAATGCAGTAGTGGCAGAGCCGCGCGAGGCTGTGTAGCCGGCGTGGGTCTGGGCCGTTTGCCAGGGCCGTCAGGCACGGTCGCCGGCAGCCCTGCTTCGCTGGCGGGAGGATGGTCGCGCGACGAATCTGGCGGGTAGAGATCGGCCAACAACTCTGGTGAGAGCTTGGCTGCAATGCGCTCGCGCGCGTATTCCATTTCATACTGCGGATTGAGCAGCTGGCTCATGCCAATCCCGATCAGCAATGAATCAGCCGGAGTCCAGATACGCGGCTTGTAGCCAAGAAGGCGGAACTCCATGGGAAGATTGTTCTCATGCTGGTTGATGTAAGCGTTCACGCCTTTGGCATAGGCCTCAAAGAAGGCGCGATCGCGGGGCGAAAGCTGCTGGGCCACGCGCTCGGCCACAACCCGTATACGCAGCAGGCGCTGCTGCTTGTCATAGTCCACCCAGGTCTTGCGCGGGCGAACAGCCGCCGTGCTGCGCGAAACCGGCGCCGGCGGGCCGCTGGAAGCAGGGAAGATTTCGGCCATCTCGCCACCAACGGCGCGCCGCGTCAGGTCCATCTGCCAGAGCCGGTCTTGCGCTGTCACGTAGCCTTGAGCAAAGAACAGGTCCGGCAGGTTCGCCGCGGTGAGATGAGGAACGCCGTGCGCGTCTCTGACCGCGGAAACCGGCGCCTGCAGTCCGTAGAGCGTGATCGTACCGTCAAGCTGCGGCAGCGATGCGCGGGCGGTGCGATAAAACCAGAGAAAAGCCAGGCCGCCGGCAATGATCAGCAGCAGGATCAGCCCAAGAACAATCTTGAGAAGCAAGCCGAGAACGCTGCGACGCGCAGCCGGAGCAGCAACGGGAGTCGTGGTCGCCATGAGACCAAGATTTTAATGGGAATAGCTCCGCCCTACAAAGCCAAAATCGGCTTTGTGGGCGCACGCTTGAATGCGGTGATCGCGAGCGCCGCTATTTTTCAGGTATCGGGTCGAGCCTGCGTCGTATTAAGGCTTCTTTGTCTTCGGCGATTTCCGGCAATTTTTTGGCGCTCAGGGCAATGACCATTGCGTATAATGAAAATGAAATTCATTTTCATTTAGCCGGGTCAAGCTTCCCGGCAAGGGCCGGAATGCTGCAACGACGGATTGACGATCATGCTCCGCCTTCACGCGAGTCCATGCGCGAGGCGCAGGAAATCTTTTATCGGCATCTGAAGCGCGTCGGCCTGAAGCACACCGACCAGCGCGACACCATCCTGCGCACCTTCCTGGAGACCCGTGACCATCTTTCCACCGACGAGCTTTTTCGCCTGGTGAGAAAAAAGGATGCGAAGATCGGCTTTACCACCGTCTATCGCACGCTGAAGCTGTTTGCGGAGTGCGGGCTGGCCAGCGCTGTTCCGTTTCCTGACGGCATGGCGCGCTATGAGCACCAGTTCAACCGGCGTAACCACCATCACATGGTCTGCACCGACTGCGGCGCTTCCGTCGAGTTCTTTTCTCCCGAAGTAACCAAGATTGAAGAGGACATCGGCCGTAAATATCACTTTGACGCGACCCGCCACAACTTCCAGATCTACGGCGTATGTGAAGACTGCCGCAAGAAGAGCAGCCGGCGCACCGGCTGACTCCGACAGATCAGGGCTGGCCGCACCTTCCCGCGCCACATTTCCCATTACAATGCTTAGGTGCTCCAGGTCCGCAAGTATGAACCCGAAGATTTCGAACGTTTGCTTGAGATCGATCACGCCTGCTTCATTGAAGGCATCGCGTATTCAGCGCTGGAGCTGCGTTACTTCCTTGCCATGCCTACGGCCGTCTCTCTGGTGGGTGTGAATGATGGCAAAGTCCTGGGGTTTATCGTCGCGGACCGCTTCCGCCCACGCCGCGCCTCTCGCTCCGTGGGCAAGATCATCACCGTTGACGTTGCGCCGGAAGCGCAGCATATCGGTCTGGGTACGCTGCTCATGAATTCCGCAGAGCATGAACTCAAGCAGGCCGGCTGCGATTACGTCTCACTTGAAGTCGCCGTCGATAATCATCCCGCACTCAACTTTTATAAGAAGCACGGTTACTCGGTGCTGAAAGTTTTACCTCGATATTATCTGGATTCGATTGACGGCCTGCTGATGGGGAAGAGATTGTGACGTTTGTCAGCGTGCTAAAATCGCGAATTTAATGCCTAACCGCACACCTCTCCGAATTGCCATCGATAGCGGTGGAACTTTTACTGATTGTGTCTGGCTGGAGAATTCCACTCTCCGCATCCTGAAAGTTTTCTCCACTCCCGCTGATCCTGCGCAAGCGATTGCGGAAGCAATACAAAGAATCAGCGGTGAATCCAAGGACATTGTTGTTTTGCACGGCACAACGGTCGGCACCAACACGCTGCTGCAGCGAAAAGGCGCCCGCGTTGCGTTTGTCACGACGAAAGGGTTTGAAGATTCGATCGAAATTGGTCGGCAGCAGCGGCCGAAGCTCTACGATTTCTTCTTTGAGAGGGAGCCGGCGCTGGCTGCTGCGCAACTGCGCTTCGGGGTGGATGAACGCACATCGGCGGAAGGAGAGATCTTGCGCGCGCCCGATGCGGAGGCGCTCAAGGCGCTGGTGCAGCAAGTTGGCGATCAGAAGCCGCAGGCCGTCGCACTGTCATTGCTGTTCTCGTTTGCCAATCCGCAGAACGAGCAGGCGGTGGCTGAGGCTCTGGCCACGGCGGGCGTGCCGATCTCGGTCTCGCATCAGATCCTGCCGGAGTTTCGCGAATATGAGCGCGCCAGCACGGTCCTGGTGAATGCGTACCTGCAGCCGGTGATGCAGAGTTACCTGCAAAAGCTGCAGGATCGCGCCGGAAAGGGAGCCGGCAGGTCAGCGCGGATTTTTGTGATGCAATCGAGCGGCGGGATCACCGCTCTCTCCACAGCGGCCGAGCAACCGGTGCGTACGGTACTCTCCGGGCCTGCCGGCGGCATTGTAGGCGCGGCGGCAGTAGCTGGCCGCAGCGGCTATGATCGCATTATCACCTTTGATATGGGCGGAACATCGACCGACGTCGCTTTAGTGGACGGACTTCCCACCACAACCAATGAAGCAGATGTTGCCGGACTCCCTGTGCGTGTTCCGGTGCTCGATATCCATACGGTCGGCGCCGGTGGTGGCTCCCTGGCGCGGTTCGATGCCGGTGGAGCGCTGCGTGTGGGACCGGAGTCAGCCGGCGCTGATCCCGGGCCCATCTGTTACGGCAAAGGCGAGCGGCCGACCGTGACCGACGCAAACCTGCTTCTCGGACGTCTACCGGCGGATCAATTTCTTGGCGGCAATTTTCAGCTCGATCTGGCGCGCACGCAGAATCTGGTTTCGCGCTGGCTCAAAGAGCAGGGAAGCAAGCTCACACTCGACGAATTTGCGGTCGGAGTGGTAAAGGTGGTGAATGCCAACATGGAGAAGGCGATTCGCGTAGTCTCGATTGAGCGCGGTTACGATCCGCGACAGTTTTCGCTGGTCGCTTTCGGCGGAGCAGGGGCGATGCATGCCTGCGAGCTGGCGCAGGCGCTGCGCATTCCTCGCGTGATTGTCCCCGCGTATCCGGGCGCGCTCTCAGCCTTGGGCATCCTGATCAGCGACGTGGTGAAGGACCAGTCCCGCACGGTGCTGCTGCGCGTGCGCCCGTCAGCGCATTCGGGCCGCGCTCGAAACAGCAATCTGCCATCGAAAAAACTAGACTCCATCTTCGCCGAGCTCCAGCGCTCGATTGCTGTCGAACTCAAAAAAGAGAATTGGCAGGGAAGAGCCGTGTATGAAGCTGCCTGCGATCTGCGCTACCGCGGCCAGGGATACGAGTTGAACGTGCCGTACCAGGCTGACATGCTGCAGCGCTTTCATGCGGAACACAAACGCCGTTATGGCTATAGCAGCCCGGAGCGCGATGTGGAAATCGTGACCGTCCGTATGCGCGGCCGCGTGGCGTCGCCGGAGACGCTCTCACGCATGAAGATACAGGCCGGCGAAGGCCGTCTGCAGCTGGCTACGGCGAGCGTCTTTTTTGGCGGCAAGAGGCATAAGACGCAAATTCTTCCTCGAGAGACGATGCTTGTACGACGCAGGTACCGCGGCCCGGCGATCATTACCGAATACAGCGCAACCACGGTCGTCCCGCCAGGTCTCTCTTTTCAGCAGGACGGACCAGGAAATCTGATGATCCAAGTGTGAGAACGCCAGAGTCCCCCGTTGCCATGCCAGAACTTGGATCCTGTGGCTCTCAGAGAGACCAGCGGCGCTCCTGACCGGGCCTGGCGACGCGGTCGTAAGGAAGGCTTAAGGTGATAAAGCGCTTGCAGCTTCTTGCGGCCAGACATCATCCTACTATTGTGTAAGTGAGCTGCTGTTTGTGAATTGAGAGTCTCAGACGGTATTGCCTCAAGGAGCCATGTCCGGATGCAATGTACTTTCTGCGGGACTGAGAACCGGCCAGAATACAAATTTTGTGCCATGTGCGGCGTAAGGCTTGAGCGCCGGCAGGCGGAGAGACGTGTGCGCTCAAGCGGCGTCACTATGAAATGCCCTTCCTGCGGTCATATGAATGACGGCGGCCATAAGTTTTGCGGCATGTGCGGGACACGTGTGGAGCGCCGGTTGCAGGAGCGCCGCGGCGCCGGAAGCCAGGAACCTCGGGCTGCAGCGGTCGCCAACGCCCAGTTGCCTACGCCCGAAGGCGCTGGACTCGCCAGATCAGTGCGTGCGCCCGTTGCCGAACCGCCAGTGGATCTTCCCGTTCCAGGCGCGCGGCGCGGCGAGCCGGCGATCTTTCGGAACGAACCTGCGGGTGTTGCGAAGGTCAAGAGCTCGCAGGGGAGTGGTTCGCGTGGAGGCGATCTACCGAAAGACACGGCACAGGTCATTGATCCACCTGAGGATTCGCGAGCGGTGCATCTGCATGGCGTCGATACACAAGCCGTTCGTTCGCGTGGCGCCGATTCTGAAATCAGCGGCCCATCGTTTCTAGGCCTGAATTCCTCGGCGGATGGGAGCGGCGAATATCTGCTGGAAGAGGAGCCTTCGCGCGGAGGGTTGCGCAAGCTGCTCCTGCTGGTGATTTTGGCCGCGATCATCGGCCTGGTGTTTGTGCAGTGGCGATCCAGCAAAGCCAATCCCAAGCCCGCGCCGGCCAAGGTTGAACCGTCCGCTTCCCCCCCGCCGCAGGGCGCGAACCAGCCTCCATCGGCCAGCCCTGATCAGCCAGGCAAGGACTCGGCCACGCCAGCCAAAGATATGAATGTCAAGGAAGACGACAAATCCAGCAGCGCACCCGCCGATGAAAAGAAAAACCTGGATGAGAGTTCCATGGCCTCCGTCGTGCCAAAGGCAAATGCTTCGCCGGCTGCAACTGCGGCAACTGGCGACAGCAACAAAACTCCTGAAAGCGACAGCAAGAAGAGTCCTGAAAGCGATGACGCAAAGCCCACCGCCACGGCCAAACCTGCCGATGAAACCCATCTTCCCGACCACAAGCCCAGTGCAGCTCTGCTGCGGGCGCAACAATATCTGCAAGGCCGTGGCGTCCCACAGAATTGCGAGCAAGGCCTGCTTTATTTGCGCGCGGCAACGGAGAAAAATGATCCCGGAGCGGCCATCCAGATGGCGGCGCTCTATTCCAGCGGACACTGCGTGAAACAGGACCGCGTGATGGCGTATCGCTGGTTCAACTCAGCTCATGAACTCGAGCCGGCGAATACATGGATCCAGCGCAACATGGACCAGCTATGGGCGCAGATGACCTCGCAGGAGCGGCGGCTGGCCGGGTACTAAAACAGAATTGGCAATTTGAAATCGGGTAATTTGAAATTTTGGCAATCTTGGCAATTCTGGCAATCCAAACTAGATTCCCAGCTTCTTGACTTCCTCGTTGTAATACTTGCGATAGAGAATGTCCCATTCCTGAGTGCCTTCGGTGATGGTGCGGCGCTGGTTCTCGATTTTCTGCCGCGCGGCCTGATCGATCTTCTCTTCCGCCGTCAGCAGTTCTTCCAGAATGCGCCGTGCTTCCATGCGAATGGTGTTGGGATCTTCAATGAACTCCACCTGGTCCATGGCGGTCAGGGCATCAGCCACGCTGTGGGCAAGTTTGTTCACCTTGTCGCGAGAGAGTCTCACAGCACCGCCTTGTATTTGCGCACCAGCTCGTTCTTCACCTTTTTGAACATCTCCTGGTAGCTGGCGCCGGCCCGCTGCATTTCGTCCTGGTATTGCTCCAGGATTAGCCGCACCTCGTCATTGATGCGGTCTTCCAGCTGCAGCTCTTCCAACAAGGCAGTATTCAGCGCTGCCGAGACTTCATTGACGTTCTCAGCCTCAATAAATTGACCAGCAACCAGTTTTTGGGCCACGTGCCGGGCCAGATACCCGACATATTCTTTGGAGAAGAGCATGCTTGTTGTTTTGACGTATGTACTTGAAAAGAATAGTTTAGCATATCGCGTTGCGAAGCACGCGGGAGGCCGACAGCGGTTCTGCCTGATCTTGTACTCACCATTCATATCGTCATCCCGATGGGCGTGAGCGAGCCCGCGTTTTCTCCAGCGGGCGGGTAGCCCTGAGGGACCTTGGGTTTAACGGCACCAAATGCCTCGTGAATAAAGCGCAAGGTCCCTCGAGCCTACTCGCGCGCTGATGAATGCGCGCGCCTCGCTAACGGCTCTCGGGATGACGACCCAATCGACTCCGCTGCATCGAGGAGCCGCCGAAAATTGAATTGACGAGCCTTACCAGATCCTCACCCGCTCCTCTTCGGTGAGAAACAGCTTCTGTCCCGGCTTCACATCAAACGCCGGATACCACGCATCGATGTTGCGCACCGTGGCTGCTCGATACTGGCCCGGAGAGTGCGAGTCGGTCGTGATTTGGCGACGGAGTGCGGCTTCGCGGGTCTTTGATCCCCAATTCTGTCCGAAGGCGATAAAGAATTGCTGATCGCCGGAGAAGCCTTCCTGCTGCGGCGCAGGCTTTCCACCGAGCGACGCCCGATAGCCGTCATAGGCTGCAGAAACTCCAGCCACGTCGGCGATATTTTCAGCCAGCGTTTGCCGGCCATTTAAGCCCAGATCGGGAAACGGCTTGTAGGTATCGTATTGGGCGGCAAGCTTGGCGGTAGCGGCATTGAAATGCGCCAGGTCGGCATCGGTCCACCAGTTGCGCACGCGACCCTGGGCGTCAAAGGCCGCGCCTTCACTATCAAACGTGTGGCTGATCTCATGGCCGATAACGGCGCCGATCGCGCCATAATTGACGGCGTCGGGCGCCTTAGGATCAAAGAACGGCGGCTCAAGAATCGCAGCAGGGAAGTTGAGCGCATTCTGCAGCGGTAGATTCACAGCGTTGACTGTCTGCGGTGACATCGACCACTCCTGCCGGTCCACCTTGCTGCCCAGGCGATTCACCTGGCGATGGTATTCGAAAAGGTTACCGCGCCAGACATTGCCAAAGAGATCGTCGGCTTTTATCTCAAGACCGGAGTAGCTATGCCAGTGCTCGGGATAGCCAATGCCGACGTAAAGTGTTCCGAGCTTGGCTTTGGCTTCGGCCTTGGTCTCGGGCGCCATCCATGTGAGCGCGTCGATGCGCTGGCGGAATGCCGCGACAATATTTTTGACCATCTCTTCGGCATGGGCTTTGGCTTCCGGTGAGAAGTACCGTTGCGCGTAGATTTTTCCTACGGCATCGCCGAGCATTCCATCCACCAGGCCCACGCCTCTCTGCCAGCGTGGACGCTGCTCCGGCGTGCCGAAGAGGGTCTTGCCGAAAAAGTTGAAGCTCTCTTGGGCCAGCGCCTTGGGAAGAACCGAGGCGAAGTCTTCAATTAAGTGATAGGCCAGCCAGTCTTTCCATGTATCGAGTGGCACCGAGGCCACCAGCGCGGACTCTCCGGCAAACGCAGTAGGCTGCCATACCGTGAATTGCGCCTGCTTCTCCAGACCGGCGCCGTGAAAATATTCTGCCCAGTCCAGGCCGGGCGCCTTGGCGGTGAAGTCAGATTGCTTCCAGGTATTGTTGGCTTTGTGGATATCGTCGTTGTCGGCGAGGCTCAGATGCTTTTCCGCGATCGAGTGCTCAAGGTCAAAAATGCGCGTGGCGCGGGCGTCTGTATCAGTGAAGCCGGCGAGCTTAAGCATGGCGGAAACGTGTGTCTTATATTTCTCGCGGACCTCGCGCATGTGCGGCGTGTCAGAGAGGTAGTACTCGCGATCGGGAAGTTCCAGGCCGCCTTGCAGCAGGTAGGCGGCGTAGTGCTCTGAATCGTTGAAGCCGGGTGCTGTCCAAAGGCCGAACAGATTTGATGTATGGAAGTTGGTGTTGTTCAGCGCGTCTACATCGGCGCGCAGGGTCCTCCCCAGGGCGCGCGCGAGATCGCGCTTGGTCTTGATGGCGCGTATAAGCTCGAGATGTGTCTGCAGCGGCGCCAGCCCGCGAGCTTCAATCACATCCTCTTTCATGAAGGAGTTGTAGAGATCGGCGATCTGGCGATCACTGGAGCCTGCCGGCGCCTGAGACTTGGCTGCTTCCGCGATCAGGTCCGCCATGCGCTTGTTGGCCATGTCGGAGAGGCGCGTAAATACGCCGACCGAGGGACGGTCAGGAGGAATCTCCGTGCGCTGGATCCAGCTGCCGTTGGCAAAGAGATAGAAATCATCGCCGGGAACGACGGAGCGGTCCATGTTCTCAACGGAAATACCGTGGACTTCGGCCTTTGCGGCCTGGTCCTGCGCTGAGATAGCAATAAAAGAAACAACGAAAAAGACGGCCCATGCCGCGCCGATAAGAAGCTTGAATATTGGTCTCGCCGGGATTCTAAGCATGACTCCATTCTAATGGCGAGGAACGGAGTAGTTCCACACTCCCAAGATTGATCTCAGGAATATGCGTGATCGCTTGGGACGGAAGGTGAAATAGCCGGGATGAAGACGAGAGGGGACATTGCATGCCCCTTCTCGTCTCGGATTGTTGTTATGCTTTCTTCAGTTCTGCGGGACCAGATTCATGCCCGTGGTCTGTCCTTGAGCGTTTTGCTGCGTGCTGGTCATTACACCTTGCACGCGCAACGACTGGTCTGCAGCGCTCAGCTCAACGTATTTCGCCAGAAACGTTCCATCTGGCTGCAATGTGGCTTCGATCTCCACGAACTGGTTTTTCTGCAGGCCGGTGAATTGCGTGATGCCGCCATCGAAAAACGTGTTGGCATTGGTGACGACGCGGACGGTCCCAGTCACGTTGGGCACCTGGAAGTCGAACGAATTCGCCGGAGTCGCGGGAAGGTTCACCACCTGACCCACGACGTCAACCAGCTGCGGGCCAGAGGATGCCGATGGCGTCACAGTGGCCGAGTGAACGACAGGGGTGATGGTGTAATTTCCGCTGGCGTCAACGCTGACGGAGTTGGGGATGTCGAAGTCGAGCGCGAGGCCCAGAGTTCCTCCGCCCGATAAATTCAGACCGCTGAGCGGAACATTGATGGACGATTGCGCGAGCGTTACCTTGCTGACTTGCGTCGGAACACCGTTCGAAAGCACGACCAACTGCGGATTGGAGACAGCCAGATTGATTGAGTTGTACGATCCGGCCGGCAGGCTGGTCGCGGGAACGCCCAGAGTGGGGGCCAAATCGAGGTGGGTCAGCTCCGACGGCAGAGCAGTGTTGGAGAGGCTGGAAGTAGCTCCGCCAGCGTTGGTAATACTCACGGGCGTCACGTTCAGGCGGAATGAAAGAATGTTGCCGGCCCCTGCATCCTGCATCAGGACCACCAGCTTGCCAGGTGTAGGAGTTGGCGTGGGAGTGGGCGTTGGCGTAGGGGTTGGAGTCGGAGATGGCGAACCGGCTACGGCCGTGTTCATGTCTGTCTGAATTTCAGTCGCGCTCAGCGCACGGTTGTAGATTCGTACCTCGTCGATCAGTCCGAGGAAGTGTTCGCCCCAGATGCTGTCGCCGCCGATGTGCAGCACTCCGCTCGAGGTTGCGATGGCTCCGGTTTGGGCGCGGCTGGCGACCAGAGCCCCATTCACATACAGTTGTTCGACGCTGCCGTTGTAGGTCAACGCCAGATGGCTCCAGCTGTTCAGAGTTAAACCATTGGCTGCAGTCGCCGTCTGTTCTGCTCCGATATAGACTCCGCCCAGCGGCGCGGCAGAGAAGCCGGAACGATAGAGGTAGTAAGCCGTGTCGGTCGGCATTTCTTTGAACAGGATGGCCTGGAATCCGTTCGGCGCCGCGGTGGGCTTGACCCAGGCTTCCAGAGTCAGAGCTGTTTTCAGATCGAGGCTCGCCGACTCAGGTACAGTGACCAGGCTGCTGGTGCCGTTGAAGGACAAAGCGCTACCGAAACGTCCGCCGGTGTTCCACTGCGCGCCGGAGATGGTTCCGTTGTTATTGTTGCCGGAGACATCGTGCACTGTGGTCCCGCTGCCTTCGTTGAATCCGTAGGCGGCGACGAGACCGTTGCTGGCGGGAGTTGGAGTTGGGGTTGCGACGGTGGCGAAGGCTACAGCCGCAATCGTATTGCTGGGCAGCGCTGATACGTCAGGAGTTGAAGTGATGGTTGAAGTTGAGCCGGCTGTGCCGCACGAGCTGCCGGCGGGCCGCAACCCGGTTCCGCCATTGAATTCGTAAGCGCCGATGTCGATAGCGCCGACAGTTACGCGGCCTTCGCCGCACGCGGCCTGAACGTATTGAAATGCCGGTGTCAATGAGAAGCTACCGTTCGCTCCTGGATTTGTTCCACGATCAATTGCCGGAGAGCCGGCTTTCAGGTGATAGGCGTTCACAAATCCCGGGTTCCCGGTAAAATTGTTGGCGCGGATCGCTGCAAATTGGTTGGTGATCGTACCGCGACCAGTAAAGATGTTGTTCTTAATCACCGCTGGGGCCGCGGGGCTGGCCAGGAAGACGAATGTTCCTGCGCCCGCGCGATTCACAAAAGTATTGTTGACAACAAGAAGCTGCCGTCCCGGATTGGCTGCCGTTCCGCCTTCTTCCAGATAGCTCAACAGCGTCGGATTGCCGTTTGCTGCTCCTTGTTCAATCACGTTGCCGATCACATAAGCCGCGCCGCCGTTCGGCAGATCGATCAAGCTGCTTGCGCTTCCGGTGCCTGCATTACTCAGCCGGTTGTATTCAATTACGTTCTGCGCCGCCCGGGATTGCACCAGACTTCCAGCCTTGGGATCATGGGAGTAGTTGTAGCGAAAGACGAGCTGGGCAACGTTGCCGACCGAGAAATCGTGCGACTGTCCATCACTGGAACCGTTGCGCGCAAACTCTGAGAATTCGATCAAGACACTGCTCGCCGGTGACGCTTCCACAAGAATCGCTTCCTGGTTGTCGTGAAAATAGGAGTTGCGTATGGCGAGGTTATCGCCCTGTTGGCGGATTGCGGCGCCATTCCCACTGGCAGTGGCAGCGCCGCTGAGTTCGATGTTCTCGATGACCGTATTCCTGCCCGAGATGACCCACGTTCCCTGGGCCTGCGAATTCTGACTCGCAGCATCAATGTGAGCGCGCGTTCTGCCAACACCGCGAATCGTCAGGTTGTCCGTGCTCCAGGCGCAGACGTCGCCGGAATAAGTAACGCTCGAGTCGATCTCAATTTTGTCGCCGGAAGACGCGGCGGCGATGGCCGCGCACGGCGTCGCGAACGGCTTGCCGGGACCCACTTGCAGAGTTTTTGTCTGCGCGGCTTGCGGGCGCAGAGCGGTCATCAATATCAGTAGGAGTGCAAATGCCAGAAAAATTGCAGACTTCTTCATTGATTTCCATCAAGAGACGAAGATGAGTTTGGGCGCACGCCTCAGTCGGCCGCCGAGGACGGGAACGTTCCTGAAACAAATTGGATTTAGTGCAAGACGCTAACTGCGGTCGAACCTGTTGCAGGGCGGGCGATGCTTGTTTTTAGGTGCGTTTCACGTGGCGGTGAAAGCGTTGGCAAAAACGTCTTGCGCAGTCCGCAGCCCTGATGTCCACCTATTGTCGTTCATCGAACGCAGCAAGCGTAGGTGACAAGAGGGGGTGTCCCGCTCCGACGCACTTTTGAATCACCGAGACAGAGTTACGGGCTTTTGGGAGATTCTTCTAAGCCGCTTTACTGAGTAGCTTGAGGACTGCAGGGCTGCAGGTAACTGGCCTGAAACTATTTCTGGTATTGCTCGTCGCTGACCTGTTCCAGCCATTCAACAAGTTTTCCGTCGAGTTTTTCCTGGATGGCGATGTGCGTCATGGCCGTCGTTGGCGAAGCGCCGTGCCAGTGCTTCTCGCCAGGTGAAAACCAGACTACGTCACCGGGACGTATCTCTTCGATCGAACCTCCCCAGCGCTGCGCCCGGCCGCAGCCCGCAGTGACGATCAGCGTTTGGCCGAGTGGATGCGTGTGCCATGCCGTCCGCGCACCCGGTTCGAAGGTAACGTTGGCGCCTTGAACACACGCTGGGTCGGGCGCCTGAAACAGAGGATCGATGCGTACCGTGCCGGTGAACCAGTCCGTTGAACCCTTGCTGGAGGGCTGCGAGCCAGCTCTTTTGATTTCCATTTCTTGAACTCCTTTTATCAGACTTCTTAAGCGGGATCTTTGGGCCCATCAATCTCGATCTTGGAATCCCAATTTGCATGTTGCGTTACCTCGTCTTGTTCATCCAGACGCGCCATGAGATCGGGCCAGCTACTTCATTTGTGATTGGATGGCCCGCCAACTTGAGCGCCAGCTTTATCTGTCCGTGGTGATAGCCCTCATGCCAGAGCATGTGCTGAAGCAGGAGGATTGGATGATCATAGTGAAGAGCCATGTCCTGCCTTGACTCCACTTTGTTTTTTACCGCGTCACGCACGGCCTGGGCGCTCTGGTTCAGCAGCTGCGCCATGCGATCGAGATCCCGCTCGACCGTCCACTCTTGGGCAGGTACTTCTTTGGCAAACTCGTGCGCGCCCTCAAAAACGAATATCAGGCGCACGTAATGGATGTGTCCAAAAAGCTCTCCGACAGATGGGCTGTCCGGCATCGCCCTCACGACCAGTCCGCCTTGCGGGACGGCGTGCAGCAGGTTGATCAGGATCCTGTTGTTGCGATCCCACGAATCCAGCAGAACCTCAAGCAGGTTTTGGTCCGTTGTGTGCGACATACCTCGCATCGTACAAGAGACTGACTTGGAACGCTGAATGGTTCGCTCGGGTTTTCCGCTACCGGATCTCTCGTTGATCACACACTGCAGGACACAGCTGTGGTTTCAGCACTACCAGAACTGGCGGCTAGATGGCGTAATAGTGCTTCGACGTGCTTTTTCCGCTCATTCTTTGCCTTGAGCTGGCCGACCATAAAGAGAACCAGGCCCGTCAGGCTGGCCAGGGGCAACGCTGCCTGAATGAGAGCAGTCAGCTGGTAGCGCTGCCAATGGCTGGCGCAGACGGCATGAATAGCGGCGGGGAGGATCACGCCGGCGATGATCTGGCGGTACCCTGTGGGCCAATGGAGATTGCGAAAGTAGAGCAGGCTTAGAAGAACAAGGGCGGCGATGAAATCGCCGGCCAACGTGATACTCAAAACGGCAGCATTGCTTCGCGCCGGGAGCGAGCTGCCGATCGCGAATATGGCCAGAAGAGAGAGGCCAATCGACCAGGCGGTAGCAATTGCCTTTGCCGGCAGCATCACACAGGTAATCTCAATCGCGAGCAGGATCAGAAGGAAGTTCTCGACGATCCCCCCGTACGACCATGCCAGCCAATAGGCGTGGTTTGGCACTGGCCACAGCGCGATCAAGAAAAGCATCAGATTCAACAGAGCTTCATAGAGCGCGAAGATCGGTACCAGAGTCAATCGCGGTCGCAGCGCTCGGCCTGAAAGCCACACCGCAGCGCCGACGGCTATTGTGGCGAACAAAACCGCTATCTCTCGCCAGCTCCAATAGCTCACCAGGCTTTTTGCTACGTAACTTCCCGCAAAAAACGAGGGTGCAAGCATGACAAAGTTTACTCGCTTAATCGTCGCAATCGTGATGCTGTTGCTGATCGATGGCAGCTACCAGGTACTTCATGTCTCAACCGCATCGAATATAGATCTATTCGATGGTCCTCCGTGCCCGCCGCATCTATGTCCACCGGGCCGCTAACGATTCAACCCAGTACTGACGTCTGTCAAACCGGCCGTGGCTTTCTGTCCGAGGCGAAAGACAAGGCCTCCGAAAGCGGCTACTAACACAAGCGCGGCCAGCAATTGCCAAAGAGGAAAGTGGTCGGCAACAAGGTCCCAGACCAGGCCGGCGAAGCAGATGGCGGCAAAAATTGACAAGGGACTGGCAAGCGGATGGGATGCATTGGCCGTCTGACGGGCCATCACCGATGGCGTGTTGCTTAACAAGGACCGCAAGCGTTGCAATTCTCCCACGACTAATTCAGCTTCTCTGCGCCTGTCATCATTGCAGGCTGATATGAAGTAGCGAATGGCGAGATCAAATACGCGGCCAACGTCGGCCATAAACAGGTGGACATTCGCCTCGCACCTCGGCAGGCAGTCGGAGAACGGATGGTGATAGATATCCTTGAACACGACTGCGAGCGTATGCGCCAGGTCCGTAGCCTCATGAAGAGGATCGATCAGGTTTGCAGTTTCACCACGAGCTGGGTCGATGACGGGGTAGAACTGATATCCGAATTCCGAGAGTGACTGAAGAATGTGGCTCAGGTCCGCAGGATGAAGCGAACTTAGCCGGTCTGCGAAGACTCGTAACTGTATGCGGCTTGGCCGCGCAATGGACTCAGAGGGTTTGTACTGCATGACGCCTTCTTCCTTCCCGAAGGGATGCGAGACCTGCGCAAGCCCTAAATAATAGCGCAACCAACAACGCCTCTCCGGCCTGCCGACGCCGCGCGTTGGGAGCGTTGTGAACACGATTTTCAGGCTCTGAGCCGGAGACGATTGTCATTTATTTTCCCTATCCCGGTTTTCCTTGCGAAGCGTAGCTGCTTTTCCCAAGTTGGGCAGACGCAAGCGTGAGACTTTGACATTGGAAAATAATTAGTAGAAGTTAAGGAAGAATTGGGAGGACGACTGCGTCAATCACTTTGCGTCAAGAACATTGTGCGCAAGCCATTCCTGAATATGCTGCAAGTATTCCGGCGACAGCATGCGACCACCATCTGCGGCATTGATGCGCAGCGTGTGGTCGGCGCCCGCAACCACAAAGAGCGCAAAGTCTTTTTTGCCCGCATTCGAGACTGCTCTGATCGCGCTCACACTTTCCGGCACCGGAACCAGGCTGTCATCCGCCCCGAAGATGAACAATGCCGGGACGGTGAGCTTGCCCAGTGTTGGAATCGGATCATAGTCGATCTCTTCCCTGAACCATATTGAAGACCGTGCCTTTTCCCAGTCAGCCGGTGTTTTCAGCCGATCGAAGAGCCCGTCTTGCTGGCTCTTCAGATCGTTGAACCATGCGGCTTTGCGTGACCGGTCCAGATCCGCTTGCGCTTGTTCTAGCGCTTTGCCGGTGTGGAGAGAATCCCAGACCTCGCGGCGAAGAGTGGAGGCCTCGCGAACATCATTTTCAACCAGGCCGCGCGATCGCAGGTCATTGGCGTAATAGAAAATCATCTGCTCACCTGGGGAGACGCCTGGTCCAGACACCGAGATAACAAACATTACGTTCGCGGAGCGTGATGCCGCCAGCGGCCCCAACCATCCGCCCTGGCTGAGACCCCACACGCCAATCCTGTGCCGGTCGATATCAGTGCGCGCACGAAGAAAATCCACGGCAGCCAGTCCATCATCTGCGAGCTTCATGAACGGTACCGCGTTAAAGTCTCCGGACGATTCACCCGCACCCCGCTTGTCATAAGCAAGAGCAGCGACACCTTGCTCAGCAAACCAGCGTGCCATCCATAGATTTCGCTCCGCATATCCAGAGCCATGAAAAAGAACAACAGCCGGATAAGGCCCGGGAGCGGCAGGAATCATCAAGGTGCCGGCCAGTTTTACGTCGCCACTCAAGAAATAAACTCGTTCTTCACGGACGACTTTGGGAGAGCGCTTCGAGTTGGCAGCGTTGCATGCTGTGCATGTAATCAATACAAACACGCAAGCCAGACCGCACAGATACTGCCTTCTTCGATCTGAGAATCGCATTTCACGCTTTGACATTTTTCGCACGCTAAATGGCTGCTGTCGTTAGAGACGGGCTATGGAGGCGAACGTCACCATTTTTCGTCTGCGAGTGTCAGCTTCCGTGGGGCTTGCGAGAATCAGCCCGT
>DATBHX010000113.1:0-3541 GCA_036557225.1 Candidatus Angelobacter sp. | reverse complement strand
GGCAGAGTGATGCGGGTCAGGACTTTCCTGCCTCCCCAAAGAGACGCGAGGGCGTAGATTAAGCCGACCCCGTAGAGACACAGGGCTACCCGTAACCAGAACAGCGGAAGCATAAGTTATTCGATTATAAGCCGGTTTGGCCGGAAATCGCGGCGAACCTGGGGGTGTTGTGACTGGGTACCCACGTAACATTGGCAAGCTGTTACGGTTGGTCTACATTAGTGGAAATTTATGGAAGCCAGCCGCTAGGGCATTTCGTTTTGCGATTTTTGCAAAACAGCTCGACGGAAGCAAATGCCGCGACTGTGACACAAGACAGACACAATTTTTTGCAGGCATGGTGATAAGCCAACGCCGGGGTGTGCAACTGTGATTTTTCACGCCGGCGCGATTTGTGCCTCATTGAATAGGCTGCAGGTGTGTTCTGCAGCTGGGTAGGGGTGTCGCATCGTGAGCCCATGGCGGCAACGGGGGCTATGAACCACAAGATCCTTTTTGTAAACAACCACAGCACCACTGTGTTGATTGAACAGGTGCTGTTTGCGCGGCGTCCGGGTTACTGCCTTATCTCGGCGCGTGACGGCGAAGATGCCATCCAGAAGGCGAGAGCGGAGCGTCCGCACCTGATCCTGATGGACGCAACTCCCGCGAATATTGACGCCAGCCGGCAGATACGGAAGATCGAAGGCCTGCAACGGGTGCCAATTCTCCTGGTAAGCAGCGCCAGTGAGCCTGCGATGGTCGAAAGCAGTCCTGGCGACAACGTCGGCAATGATTTAACCTCGCCTCTTGCATGGACACAGCTGTTTGACATGGTGGATACCTACCTCGCTGGACGCACGGCCAATGCGACGGCGGCCCACGCTGTGGGCAGCCAAGGTATGGATTAGCGGACCGCCAGCTTCCTGTATTTCTCCGCCGCCGCTTCAGACGAGATGTGCGTGTAGTACACCTCTTTCAGGAAGTACGGCTTGGCGCGGTTGGCGATAATCGGCATGATCTCAATGTGCCAGTGGTAATCCTCATCTACAGTCTTCCAATACTGCAGGATGTTCGATTTCTGATAGGTATTCGGCACCGTGTGCAGCACGAGGTGAAACGACTCAGAGATGCTCATCACCCGCTGCAGGGTACGCCGAATCAGTCCGGCCAGCTCCGCCAGATGCGCTGACCTGGATGTGACCGATCGCTCGAAGGAAGATTCGTGCTTGCGCGGCATGATCCATATCTCGTAAGGCACGCGCGAGGCGAATGGGCAGAGCGAAACAAAATGGCTGGACGCTTCCACAATGCGCAAGTTGGTCCGGAACTCCTGCAATAACGTGTCGCAGAAAACGCAGCGCTCCTTGTCCACGTAGTAGTCGCGTGAGGCCCGCAACTCGTAGAGCACGCGCCGGGGAACAAAGGTCGTCGCCGTCAGCTCAGAAACAGGATGATCAAACTCCTGCCCTGCCGCCGGGCCGTGATTCTTAAACATGGTTACGTACTTGAAGCGGAGGTCGCCCTTCAAGTCCTGTATGCGCTGGGCGGTAAGCAGCAGGAACTGCGAGATCTCTGCGTCAGACGATTGCCACAGCTCAATATCGTGACGGATACTCTGCACCAGCACCTCATGCGCACCCACGGTATTCATGGCGTCATAGATGCCCTCGGCGTGGCGATGCGGCTCGCCTTCAATACGGTAAAGCGGGGCCGGATGCACCATGGCCATCACCGGACCGGCGCCGTGCTCGGCTGAGTTAAGGGTGGCGATCACCTGCGGCGCGTTCTGTGATCCGGGACAGAACGGGCAATGGCCGGGCTGGTTGTGGCGCTCCACATCATCGCCAACGATGACCCAGGAGCGTGTAATCGGGTCCTTACGTAATTCCATGTTGCTTCTAGGAAAACAGAGGCGGGCAAGGATGGTCAATAGAGCAGAAGGCCGTCAACGTTTCCCCGGAGCGTCTTTAGGTTATCCTGAAAATCTATGGCGGCGCCGGTGCATGATGTTTCGCAGATCTTTCTGGAACTGGGCGCTGCGATCGTTGGCCTGGCTGTGCTGGCGCGCGTCGCCAACCGGCTGGGGTTTTCCGCCATTCCGCTCTACCTGCTGGCGGGGCTTGCCTTCGGCAATGGCGGGCTGGCGCCTCTGGATGTTAGCCAGTCATTTATCCATACCGGAGCAGAGATCGGGGTGCTGCTGCTCCTGTTCATGCTGGGCGTGGAATTCACCGGCGACGAGCTCAAGCATAACCTGCGCATCGGACTTCCAGCCGGGGTCATGGATCTGGCGCTCAACTTCCCGCCGGGACTCATCGCCGGCTTCGTTCTCGGATTCAGTCCGTTGGTAGCCGTTCTGCTCGGCGGCGTCACCTACATCTCGTCCTCCGGCGTGATTGCGAAGATCATCGAGGAGCTGGGCTGGAAGAACAATCCTGAAACGCCCGCTGTGCTCTCACTGCTGGTGCTTGAAGACCTGGCGATGGCCGTCTATCTCCCACTCGAAGCAGTGCTGCTTGCCGGGGGCAGCTCGCACAAAATCGCGCTTGCGGTCTTTGTGGCGATAGCGACCGTGACCGTGATCCTGTTGATCGCTTTGCGCTGGGGAAAGCAGGTCAGCCGCTTCTTTGCCCATGAGTCTGACGAGATCATCCTGCTCTCGACCTTTGGCGCGGTGCTGCTGGTGGGAGGTCTGGCGCAGCGACTGCAGGTATCTGCGGCAATCGGGGCATTTCTGGTCGGCATCGCTTTGTCTGGGCCAATCGCTGAAAAAGCCCGACGCCTGGTGGCCCCGCTACGCGACCTCTTTGCCGCGACATTCTTTTTCTTTTTTGGCATGGAGATTGACCCGGCATCGCTTCCGGGAATGCTGGTTCCGGCGCTGGTTCTTGGACTCCTGACGGCCGTCACTAAGGTCCTGGCCGGCTATTGGGCAGCACGACGAGCCGGCGCCGACAAAAATGGCCGCCTTCGCGCCGGGCTGGCCCTGGTCGCCAGAGGGGAATTCTCCATTGTCATTGCCGGGTTGGGTGTTTCGGTAGAACCGCGGCTTGGTCCGCTGGCCGCTGCATACGTGCTGTTCCTGGTTGTACTGGGGCCGGTTCTGGTGAGGTTCACGCGCTCGTAAGTAGAAATTCCGATGTCTCTTTATCTCTTCTCAGTTGTTTTTCGTTTCGCGAGCTCATCCAGAGATTCTGGGTTGGCGACAATTGCCTTAGTCCCGTTGCATTCAGGAAATTTGCGCAGTTTTTTGTGGGTGTCTGTCACAAATCGCGCCGCAGATTCTCTATAATCTGCTGAACGCCGCTTTCGTCGAATGACCGTTTTATAGGAGAGTCCAGCAGTTATGGCGGAGAAAATTTCCGAGAAGACCCGTAAGAGCACTTCACGTAAAAAGGCAGCTGCGCCCAAGGCCAACGTAACCCCAATCAGCCAAAGGGGAAACAGCTCAGGAGCAAGTGACGCAAAGTCGCAGGAAGTTGAAATAGTGCTGGTGGAGCAGATTCGCTTTCGCGCTTATGAGCTTTTTGTAGAGCGGGGCAGGCTCGATGGATTCGAT
>DATBHX010000112.1:0-10406 GCA_036557225.1 Candidatus Angelobacter sp. | reverse complement strand
GCCTTGTTCGCGATGTACGACAGAGAGACGGTCACGCTCACCTGGTATTCTCTGGCCCTGGCTGCGGTGTATCTGGCTCTGAGCAGCCAGTTCAAGCGTCGCGTCGGCAGCGAACCCGACGTGGTCAAGACCATCAACCTGATTCACATCGCTATCGCCATTGTCTTTATCACCATTGCCATTCCGCTCAAACTCAACCAGCATTGGATCACCATTGGCTGGCTGGTTGAATCGGCTGTGCTGCTCTGGGTGGCGGTGAAAACCAAGACGGATTTCCTGCGCTACTTTGCCGGCTGCACGCTGGCCCTGGGCGTGGCCCGTCTGCTATTCGATTTCGACGACTTCCACATCGATACGCTGATCTTCAATGCGCGCTTTGCCACTTACCTGGTGGCGATCGCCATCATGGCCGGCATCGTCGCCGCAGGCGAGCGCTATGCCTCCGAGCGGGAGATGCCGCTTGTGAAGGCCGCCGGTGTGGCGCTGAACCTGCTGGCGCTGTGGGCGCTGACGCTGGAAGCAAAAGACTTTTTTGATCGCCGGACGCTCGTCTCCTATAAAACGCCAGGTTACTCTGGCGCTGTGGACTGGGTGATTGCCCGGGACTTTACCTTCTCTGCCATCTGGATTGCTTACGGCGCTGCGCTGATGATCATCGGCTTCTGGAAGCGCTCCGCCTTCATACGCTGGCAGGCGCTGGCCCTGATGGCGGTGAGCATCGTGAAGGTGTTTTTGTACGACTCGCGCGAGCTGCAACAGGTGTACCGTATCCTGAGCTTTATCGCGCTGGGCGTGGTGCTGATGGGAATTTCATATGCCTATCATCGCGACTGGTTGAAGCTTGCGCCGAAGAAAAATGCCGGCGCGCAGCAGGAGAGTTCGGCATGAAGATGAAAGCGCTCTTGCTGGTGGTAGCAGTGCTGGCCGGGCCGTCGGTTGCGTATTTCAAATACCAGCGGCCGGTACAGGCCAGCGGCGCCGGACAACATTACCTCGTCGTGGATGCAGCGCTGTGGAAGAACGCCCGGGCCGACCTGGGCGATCTACGCCTCTACAACGGGCAGACCGAAGTTCCGCATACGCTGGTAACAGAACGCGGCAGCTCGGAGCGCGATCGCCGCAGCGTTCGCGTACTGCAGCAGAGCCGGGTTGGAGGCAATACGCAGTTCCTGATCGATATGTCTGGCGTGCTGGAGTATGACCATATTGATCTGGAGCTGGCAGCCAAAAATTTTATCGCCCGCGCGACTGTGGAAGGCCAGGACGATACGCACGGCGCGCATTGGGCAGCGCTGGCGCAGCAGACTCTCTACGATTTTTCCCGCGAGAACCTGGGCCGGAACAGCATGTTGCAGCTCCCGCTCACTACCTACAAATATCTGCGCGTAACCATCGACGGGCCGGTTTCGCCGGCGCAGGTTCTGGGCGCGAGCTCGGAGTTTCGCCAGGAGCAGAAAGCGGTGTGGCGTGACGTGTCCGATTCGCCCAGGCAAGGAGCGCTGCCGGGAAAGAGTGCGCCCAACGATTTGGGACGCAATCAGCCGGCCAAAGGCACGCTGCTGACCTTCACCGTGCCCGAAGAAGTTCCGGTGGAACGGGTGGTCTTTGAGGTTGATCCGGCGCAGCCAAATTTCAAACGTGACATCGAGATCCAGGATGCACAGGGGCAAACCATCGGCACAGGCGAGATCAGCCGGATCCACATGGTGCGTTATGGGCAGAAGATTGATACAGACAACCAAACCGTAGATTTCTCTACCCTCGGCCACAAAACTCTCAGCGTCATCATCTATAACGGTGATGACGTGCCGCTGCAGCTGAAGAACGCAAAGTTGCAACAGTATGAACGCCGCGTCTACTTTGACGCGCCACAGGAGGCGCAGCTCACGCTCTACTACGGCGATGAAAAGCTCCAGCCGCCGGTTTACGACTACGCCAAGCTCTTTCAGCAGGAAACCAACGCCACAGAGGCCAGCTTAGGGGCGGAAGCTGCAAACGCGGTGTATCAGGGACGTCCGGATGAACGCCCGTGGACAGAACGGCATCCAGCGGTCTTGTGGATCGCGATTATCGTCGCAGTGGTGATTCTGGGCGCAGTGGCCCTGCGGTCCATGAAGACGGCGACTGTTTCTTAGTGGAAGACCACCATGGAATCTTTTTTCGGCTGCTTCTCCAGCTGGGCGAGATAACTCTTCAGCCGTTCTTCCGCATCGTCCTGCGTAAATCCCTGAAAGGCGATTCCCATGCCCACGCCGGGATGGAAGCTAACCGTCTTGCCGGCGAGGCTGATCTCCTTATCATTGCACTTGATGGCGAGCGTCACAGCTTGCCCGGTGGGAAGTGGCGAAAAAGTGAAAATGTAACAACCGCCCAGCGAGATATCGCCAACCGTGCCCCAGTAGCCGTTGCCGCCCGTTTCCGCTTGAATTCGCACACCAGTATCACAGGCATAGCGGGGATGCATCCGCTTCTCTTTGTACTCAACTGCCATACAACAACTCCTTGCTATACCCAGACCCTGGTTAGCAAGTATTGTTCCACCGTTCGGTCCGGGGAGAGCATTACGTTGGGCAAAGTGGGCAAGGGCCAACGGGACGGTGTACGGAGGTTTATCCCGAGCGAAGCGAGGGAGCCCTATTGCCGCAATGGTCTCAAGTCTCGCATCAACAAGCGAAGGAGGCAGGGCTGCGACTTATTGGACAAGGTGCCTTGCGCCTCGCAAATTCACAAGCCGACGGGGGTTCCCTCACCTTCGCAAGCTCAGGTTCGGGGCACTGCAATCACCGCAGCGCCTCTTCCACTTCGCTGAGCCAATCGGGTTTCTTCAGGACCTCGCGCGGCTTGGGGCCGTCCGCGGCTCCCACAATCCCATCTGATTCCATTAAATCGATCAAGTGCGCGGCGCGGCCATAGCCGATGCGCAGCCGTCGCTGCAGAAGCGAGGTGGAGGCTTTGCCAAATTCAATCACCAGGCGCACCGCGTCCTGGTAAAGCTCATCGTGCTCGGAGTCGCCTTCGCCGGAGTCGCCTGCCGCGGAGCCGGGTTTCCCTGACAATTCTTCGCGCTCTTCTTTCGGAACTTCCAGGAATTTCTGCTCGTACTCGGCTTGCGCTTGCGAGCGCCAGAACTCGACCACCGCGTTGATTTCTTTCTCCGTGGTGTACGGAGCATGCAGGCGGTGCACGCGCGCCGATCCTGAGGGCAGATAGAGCATGTCGCCTTTGCCCAGTAGTGACTCCGCGCCGTTTGCGTCAAGGATCGTGCGTGAATCAATCTTCGTCGCCACGCGGAACGAGAGGCGCGAGGGAAAATTCGCCTTAATGAGACCGGTTATCACATCGACGGAAGGTCTTTGCGTCGCCAGGACTAGGTGAATCCCGACAGCCCTTGCCATTTGCGCCAAACGGGTAATCGACTCTTCCACATTCGACTGGTCCAGCATCATCAGGTCGGCCAGCTCGTCGATGATAATCACGATCTGCGGCAGCGGCTTGTGCTCTGAATCCTCTTCAAACAGGCTTGGCGTGTCGTTATCAAACAGTTTGTTGTATTGCTCTAGGTTGCGTGCGCCTTTTTCCGCCAGCACCTTCAGGCGGCGCTCCATTTCGCGCACGACATTGCGCAGCGCATTGGCTGCGAGCTTCGGCTCACGGATGATCGGCACATAGAGGTGCGGTACGCCTTCGTAAATCCCTAGCTCAACCCGTTTCGGGTCTACCAGAATCAGCCTCACCTGCTCCGGCGTCGACTTGTACAGGATCGACATGATCATGGCGTTGATGGCCACCGATTTTCCTGATCCCGTCGACCCGGCGATCAGCAGATGCGGCATGGTTGCCAGATCGGCCGTGATGATCCGCCCATTGATGTCCTTGCCCATGGCCAGCGTAAGCTTGCTGCGCGCGGCCACAAAATCCTGCGACTCCACCACCTCGCGCAGCCAGATCGTCTCGCGCTGATGGTTCGGCACCTGAATGCCCACAGTCGACTTACCCGGCATGCGCTCAATCAGAATGCTCTCCGCGCGCATGGCCAGGCACAGATC
The DNA here is from genome assembly GCA_036557225.1 of Candidatus Angelobacter sp. Classification (GTDB taxonomy): domain Bacteria; phylum Acidobacteriota; class Terriglobia; order Terriglobales; family Acidobacteriaceae; genus Angelobacter. The sequence goes on along the minus strand of DATBHX010000112.1, from coordinate 6,360 downwards.
TTCTGAGAGGCTGGTCACGCGGCTGTACTTCACGCCCGGCTCCGGCTTGAATTCATACGTGGTCACCACCGGCCCGGGATTGATCTGCGTGACCGCGCCCAGCACGTCAAACTCGGCGCATTTTTCCGTAAGGACCTCCGCCAGCGCCTTGACCTCTTCCTCATTCACCGCCTGCTGATCGTCCGGACGGTGCAGCAGCGAACTCGGTGGCAGCTTGTATCCGCCCGCCGCGATCTTCGGCATCACTGTCTTGCGTCGTGAAGTAAGATCACCACGCGCAGAAACGGCGGGCTCAAGTTCGATCGCGGAAGCATTCGTGCCGTCAGCCGCTACGCTATCCAAACTCTGAGCCGATTGCGGCTGCGCCGGTTGTGCGGCCACAGGCTCCATGTCGGCGAAGGTCCGCTCAAAGCTCTGTGGAACTGACGCTGCGCTGGTGGGAGTTGAAGCAGCCGCGGCAACTCCAGGTCGCCGATCGCTGCCATCACTCTGTGCACGCTGCAAAAGCGCAGCTTGGCCTGCGGCGGCAATGCGCCGGTCTTCCGCCCGCCGGTCGTCTTCTCGACGTTCGCCACTGCGGCGGTCCAGCTCTTTCTCGGCTTTCTTTTTGGCGGCGGCTTCCGCTCGCGCAGCCCGCCAATCCTGGAAACGCTGCCACAGCGCAAATACAAAGGCAAAGCGCGTGTTCAGCCACATGCGCACGTCGACAAACGAAAACGCCGTGGAAAGATACAGCGCGACCGCCACCAGCGTCACCGAGACAATGGTTGCGCCCACCGTATTGAAATAGTGCAGCAGCGCATCACCGGTCAGGCGGCCCAGCAGACCTTCGATCGGAACGGCATGGCGCCAGCGCAGATGTCCCGGCAGCAGCGCCAGCAGCGCGGGAGTAAAAATCAGCAGGATGGCCGCGCCAATCACCTTGGCCGCGGCCGAAGCCACGCGCAGGCTCTTGAACCAGCGCAGCCCCAGCAGACCCAGCATCACTGGAAACACGAAGGCAAATATTCCGGCCGATTGCAGCAGCAAATCGCTCAACACGGCGCCAAATAGGCCGATCCAGTTGCGCGCCCCTCCGGCCTGCGATCCGGCAGTGTTCAGTGAGGGGTCCAAAGGTGAATAACTGGCCAGCGCCAGAAAAAGCAGGGTCGCGGAGACCAACAGAAGGAACCCGATCAGCTCATTGAGCCGTCGGTTCTTGGTAGGCGTGAACGCACGCAGAAAATACTTCATTGGGGTCTGTCCCTTAGCCTGAAACCTACACTTTCACCTGCGGCTGCGCCCATACGGGCCATTGCCGGGCGGCGTGGAGCGAAAGATGAAGAGATGAAAGCCACGCTTTCCGAAAAAATGAAAGACGCGCTCTCTCGCTTGCCAAGCCACCGTTTCCGCCGGAAAAAGCGGTGTTCCGGGCCAAAAGTCCAGAGTACACCAGAGCCTGCTCATTATAGCGGAATTGCTGCGCGAAATTGGCCGCAAAAACGTAGTCCTTTGGGACCATGGGGTGATTAAGCATGTTCGGGGTCAGTCCGCAGAACTGCTCCGACGTAGTATCAGCGTCTAGCAATCCCGGCACGCCGGGGTCGCGGGGTCCCCGACGGGCCCGGGTTTGGCGCGATGGGGTGCAATCGCGGGCCTTTAGGCAGACGACCACGGATTAGAATGCCGCCGGAGAAAATGCTGCTGCTCTGGATCTGACTGTCCCTGCGGAAGCTTCAGTCACGTTCGCTCGGCAAGGTACGGCAATAGAAATTTCCTGGAACTCTGGACCACCCCCTGGAATCTAGAGTCATGAACATGAAGACCACTGGAACACTCATCGTGCTGTTACGCCTGGCGATTTTGTTCGCCCACGGTGCGGCCCATACGCATCTGCACATCGATACAAACGCCTGGCAAACCGCCTTCATCGCCTCGGTGATTTTTGCCGGACCAATACTGGCATCCATCCTGCTTTGGACGCGAATGCAGCGGCTTGGCCTGGTTCTGCTTGGGCTCACGATGGCCGGATCATTCGTTTTCGGGCTGTATTTTCACTTCATCGCTGCCGGTCCGGACAACGCCGCAGGCCTGAGCAACGCCGGCTGGGGCGGCATGTTTCGTGCCACTTCCGTGCTCCTCGCCATTACAGAGGCTTTCGCTTGCTTTTGGTGTGCGTGGGCATTGAAGCGCCGGGAATCGCAAAGCGAATTGCAGAAAGCCTGACGGGTGGTCGACGTTCAACAGTGACTCATTCTTTCGCGTCTTTGCCAAAGGATCCGAACAAACGACAGCAATTTTCCCAAACAGCGTTGACCTAATCTGGCAGAGTACCGTCCATTCATTTCGCCTTCTAAAAGGAGACTCCAATGCGCGATCTTTTGCTGTGTCTGTTAATGTTCAGTCTTTCAGGCGGAATCTCATTGATCAGTGCGCAAGATACCAAGCCACTTTCCCCTCTTCCGCCAGACGGGTTCACCTTTGCCGGTAGCTGGGATTGCAGCGGGGCGATGCAAGGAACTCGGGTACATAAAGCGACTTTCACGGGCGCTGTGGTGATCGGCGGCAAATGGCTGGAACTTTCCGAGCAGGACGTTGAGCCCGCAACCGGATATGTCGCCAAGTACTTGATCGGGTATGACAGCCAGCAGAAACGACTGGTGGAATATGACGCCAACAATTTTGGCGCGTCGGTCTATACCAGCAATGAAGGATGGCAGAACCACGTGCTGACGATGACCTCCCCGGTGGACCAGACCGGACAAAGCAGCATTGCTGCGAATCGGTTTGTCTACACCATTGTCGGGGCCGAAGCTTTTACGGTGGACTGGCAGATCAGTAAGGCAGCCGCACTGAATTGGACACCGGCTGACCACCTGAGATGTGAACGGTCGAAGGCTGCGGCTCACCTTAACTAGATTCCCCAAGAACCTTCCCACCCCTGTCGATTCCCCCTTCCTCGCCCGTCGTACCGGCGAAGGAGAACTACAATGACCACCATGGTTGCTGCTGATCTGGATCAAGCACGCCAATATTTTGCGTTTACCCGCAAGCGCATCGAGGAAGCCACCGCCGGCCTCACCGACGAGCAAGCCCACTTCAAGCCGGCCCCGGATCGCTGGTCGATCGCAGAAATTCTCGAGCATCTGTCCATTGCGCATGATCGTGTTGAAGCCCGCGTGTTCAATCAATTCCCGCAGGCGCCTGCGCCCGAGCCCGGCCGCGACCCCCAGTTTGTGGACGCGCTTATCCTGGAAAAAATTCCCGACCGGTCCATGAAGGCCACTGCGCCGGAGTTTGCGATTCCCAAAGGGCTGGTCACGCCGAAAGAAGCTCTGGGCCGCATCTGCCTCAGCTATCAACGTCTGGCTGCATTTCTTGAGTCCACGCCCGATCTGCGCGAGCATGTCCTGGAATCGCCGCCCTTGCGTTTTACCACCAACGGCGCTTGCACTACCGCCGACGGCTATCAATGGGTGCTTACCGCCCTCGCGCATGACGAACGCCACGTGCGCCAGATATTGGAAGTCAAGGCCGATTCGCGCTATCCGGCCTGAACGGCTGCCGCGCGTGCCCATCCTTCGCCTCTACGAAGGATGGGACTGCTTTTTGACCTGACGTCCACGTCTACCAGTAGATCAGGTTCACCTTGTCGAGCCAGACCGAGAACGGCGCGCCCGCGATATTGGCGTCCGACTGATAGGCAACATCGAGCCCGCTATTGGTGGTCGACGTAGGCTGCGAGCTCAGGTTCACCAACTGGCGTTTGCCGTTGGTCGTGATCGCGGTAAACGTCAGGCTACTGCCCTGCTGGCGCTCGAACTCAAACACCAGATGGGTCCAGGTTTTAGCCGGAGGTTGGGCGCAGGTCGCCGCCGAGACCACCCACTTGTTGCCGACGTTGTCCCACAGTCGCCAGCTATGTCCGCCGGCCAGGTCGCACTGCGCCCCGAAGTTGTAGCGATGCCCACCGGCGCTCTGCGTCACATAAAATTCAAGCGCCTGCGCCACCGAGGGACTGTCAACGTAGTAGTTCAGATCAAAGAGAAAATGGGTTGCTGTGTTGTGCGCGCCCAGCGCTTCGAACCACATGGCGCCGCCAAAAGGCTGGGTCCCCGCCAGCAAAGAGAATTCTGCGGATGACCCGCTCAGCGAGGGCGTAGCGATCCCCTGTGTCATGGAAATTACCGCCGGAGCCGTTCCCGAGCAGGAGCCGACGCAGGTCTCCCATCCCGTGAGCTTCTGTATGTTCGGGATCGTTTGCGCGTTGCTTGGCGGCGTTCCCGGGGGCGTTGGAGTCGGACTGGCGCCCGGCGTTGGGGTGGCACTCGGGCCTGGGTTGGGGTCCGAGCTTACCAGATTTGTCGCCGCCGATTGGCCGCCGCATCCGGCAACGAGAGCAACCGCAAAAACCAGAAGACCTGCGCAGACTACCGCATTCAGTTTTCTCATTTCGGGGAACTCTTTCCAAGTGGCGGGACTAACGAATTTAGACGGGTGGCGACTTCAGTGTTGCTGAAGTCTACAGATATCCAGAGTAGATGCGGGACTTTTCTCGGACGCTGCCTTCGGTGTTAAGCGGTTGGACTTAGGCTTGTTCTTATGGACCGATCAGGAAAGCGAACTACTGCGCCTTAAGCTTCTTCAACGTCTCTGCTCCGTTCTTGTTCTCCGGGTTCAGCGCCAGCGATTTTTCATAGTTTTTGATAGCCAGATCTTTTTTGCCGGCGTTCATGTAGGCTTCAGCCAGGCTGTCATAGCAGTTCCAGCCCTGCGGATACTCCTGCACATTACGCTCAAAGACCTTGATTGCATCGTCCAGCTTTTTGCCGCCCATGAGCATGTAACCAAGCGAGTTCAGCGTGGCCTCATTCGGCTTCGCATAACCGGGAATTCCGCCCTGCTTCAAGCGTGCGTAAGCATTCAGCGCTGTATCCATCCCCCGCGTAGCGTAGAGCAATGAGACGGCGTCGATCGCTGGGTGGGGCTGGCCGGCGGTCTTCCACCCCCGTGCCCTCTCTACCGCCTCAACTGCATAAGGAGCAACGTGGAAGAACGCGTCAGAGTTCCCCATGATGGCGATGCCGCGTCCGCTTTCGGAATTCATGGTCAGCAGCGCCTGGAAGCCTTCATCGGCGCCGTTATGGCCGAACTGGTTGGGGTCCTGGCCTTCGCCGAGAAAGAATGCCAGTCCCACGGAAGTGCCGTCGTTCTCCTCGCTCTTGATTTGCGGCGTCAGCATCTCCTGCACGCTCTTCTGCGTGAGTACGTGGTTGGCTTTGCCCTGTTTGGAGAGCGCAATCTCAATCGCGAACTTCGCCAGATCGGTCGGAGTGGTCCACAGGCCCGCCGCCGCCATCTCCGGATAGATGTGCCACCGCCCTTCCACAGATCTGCCGTCAGCGCGGGTGCCGGTTGCGGTGAGCGCTGCGCGCGCCGGCGGCAGCGGCTGCTCATACGAGCTGTCAGTCATGCCGGCCTTGCTCAGCACGGTCTGCTGCATGAATCGTGGAAAGGGCTCGCCGGTTACGTCGATCATCAGTTGCTGTTCGATGGTGACTCCGCCGCCGGAGTAGCGCATCTTGCTGCCGGGGACAAAGTCCACGCGAATCGGCGCGGTATTGGCCGGCTTGGCGCCGTTGAAAATCTGCACCAGCGTAGGCCGCGGCTCATTGGCGGCGTATCCGGGAAAGCCATGGACGGTCAGCCCGCCGCTGTGGCTCATCAACCGGCGCAGCGTAACTTTTTGTTCTTTGGTGAAATCGTTCTCCGGCACCTTCCAGCTCTTGAGCTTCTTGTTGACGTCTTCATCCAGCGAGAGCTTGCCCTGCTCCACCAGCCACATTGCCCCCACGGCCGCCACCGGCTTGGAAATTGATCCCGCCTGAAACAGAGTCTTGGTCGTTACCGGCTTCGCCCCGCCGAACTCTGTCACCCCGAAGCCCTTGGCCCACGCGATCTGATAGTTCTCGATCACCGCCACGCTCAGCCCTGGAACTTTGTATGTTTCCATCAGTTGCTGGAGTGTGATTTCGAGCGGCGGCTGGTTGTCCTGCAGCTGGAGTTTAGCCAGCACAGTTTCCGGCGCCAGATCGACCGCCTTTCCTGACTGCCCTTCAGCGATGGTGTTTGCCGCCATGGCCTCGCTGGTTTCCGGGCCGCAAGCGCACATCGTTCTTGTGGTGAAGAACAGTACGCTGCCTAGTAGCACAGTTATGGTGGATAACACGATTCGTGTACGTGGGCGAAAGGGCAGTTTCATGGACTTGCTCCAGAAGGGATTTTACTTCGGCCCTGACCAACTATTAAAGACGCCCCAACTGCGGTTTTGATAGCCGCCTTTTAGTTCTCATTTCTGATAGTGTATGCGTGTTGCTGCGG
>DATBHX010000111.1:0-19624 GCA_036557225.1 Candidatus Angelobacter sp. | reverse complement strand
CCTCACCTGCTGAGCGAATCGCTGCGCGCTTACGCCCGTTTGGATTTCAGCTCGCTCAGAATACGGTTGATCTCGTCCTCTTTTTCCATCGCGGCAAAACGGTCTTCCACGCTGGCGCCGTCTGCAGAGAGCAGCTCGGTCTTGGCCTGGCCAATCGCTTCCTGCCGCAACACCTTGTGCCGCATGCGGTCAAAAGTCGCGCCGGGATTTGGACCATTCGCGGCTGTCTGCGCATCAGCGGCCTTATCGAGCGTGCGGGCGCGGCGGTGCTGCGCGATCAGAAGGTCGCAATGCGCCCGCGCTTCTTCCAGCTTCTGCTGCAGTTTGTTGAGCGCGTTCTTGAGCGTCTCCACCTGCAGCGTCTGGTCGGCCACCTGCTGACGGAAGCTGTCCGTCAACTGTTTGTAGTGGAGCCCGCGCTCAATGGCGGCGCGAGCCAGATCATCCTGTTGCTTGCCCACGGCCATCTCTGCTTTGCGGCTCCACTCGGCAATTTTTTCTTCGTTCTCTTTCTGCTTCTTCTCCAGAAGATGCTGGTCGGCAATGGCAATGGCCACCTGCGTCTTCACCTGGAGCAGCTGGTTCTCCATGTCGAGAATGAGCTGCTTGATCAGTTTTTCCGGGTTCTCGGCTTTATCAATGAGGTCATTGAGATTCGCCCGGATCAACGTTGATACTCTCTCTAGTAGTGCCATAACTCCTCCACAACCAACTTGTTCGTCTTGTTGCCTCTTCAAAATCGCTACGCACACCGGTCAAGGCCGTGCATAACGAAATAACATGCTCACCAGGAACACCGTGATCGCCGCAAAAAGCAGCGCCATCGGCGCCAGGATCCATGCCGCCCGGAAAGGCAGCCCTTTGGCGTTGAAATTGATCATCTGCCAGAACGCGCTGACCAGCACCACGCTGACGACCAACTGGATCACTGCCATCACGTTCGCGATACTGCCCACGCGCAGGATCAGCCATGTCGCCAGCGCAGCCTGGCCAACCACCACCAGCACGACGCTGACGGCCATTGTGTTCCGGCTGCTCCACCCGCTGGGTTGCATGGCCAGTCCGAAGTGCACAGCCACGCGCTCCGGCAGCTCGCTCCAGTCGCTCCATAGCTTCAAGAGGAGAGCGCCGGCCAGACCCCAGATCACCGGGATTGCCAGTCTTGCGTTCACAACTTTGCTCCTTCTCGTAACCGCGCACTTTGCGCTTGACGCGAAGAAGCACCGATCATTACGCCGATCATGAGTCCCAGGCCCAGCCAGAAGAACCATTTGCCGAAGACCAGCGCGACCAATACTCCACACATCGCGCCTACCACCAATCCGATCAGCGATAACTTCTTCATCACCTGCTCCAATCGCAGCGATCCATCTTTGCTTCCATCTTTGTCGCCGGCAGGCCACTCGAGCTTCAACCGGCCTGCCGGCTCTGCTTGCCCGCTGAAGCAAATCTTCGGCGGGCTTGGGGTTACTTGCTTGCGCCTTTCGCCTTGCCGGCAGACTCGTCACCGCCTGTTAGCCCGGGCGTAGGTTTGGGCGCCTTGTCACCGATCAGACGCACTTTGGACAGCAGATCGGCGATGCTCATGCCGGAGAGCGACTCAAACAATGCCGGCACCTGCGCCGCGATCTCAGCCATATCGCCGGTGATCTTGCTCACGCCGGCGGAATGACCGTTGCCCGTAGAGACCACGGTGATCTTGTCGACATTCGCCAATGGCTGCGCCATCGCGCGAACGACTTCCGGCAGGCCGGTGATCAACTTATCGACCACAGCAGCCTGGTTATATTCCTGGTAAGCCTCCGCTTTTATGTTCATAGCCTTTGCTTCGGCCTCACCCTTCTTGAAGATGATGTCGGCTTCAGCTTCACCCTGCATGCGGGTGGCGCTGGCGCGGCCTTCAGCTTCGGCGATCAGCCTCTGCTTCTCCGCTTCCGCCAGGTTGAGCACGCGCTGCTTCTCGATTTCCGCCTGCTTCAGCACCGTCGCAATCAGCTCATTCTGATGGCGCGCGATCTCAGCTTCCTGCACCTTGGTCTGCTGTTCGCGTTCAATCAGCTGGACTTTCACCTGCTCGGCGATGACCTGCTGTTGCTGTATGTTCTGCTGGATTTCGTACGCCTTGTCGGCCTGGGCCTGTTGCTTTTTGACCAGCTCCATATAGGAGGCTTTCTTGACCTCAAGATCGCGCTGCGCTTCCGACTGCTTCGCCAGCGACAGCGTTTCCGCCAGCACCCGCTCCTGATCGGCTTGTGCCCGGGCGATCGCCGCCGCGCGTTGCGCTTCGGCTTTCTTAATGGCGGTATCGCGCTCAGCTTCTGCGGCCGCGACGTCGGCATCACGCTTAATGCGGGCCACGTCGGGCCGGCCCATGTTCGCGATGTACTCGTTCTTGTCGCGCACTTCCTTGATCGTGAACGAGACAACCTCCAACCCCATCTTGCTCATATCACCGGCACAGGTGGCGCGCATGCGGTCGCCCACCATCTCCGGCTCTTTCACAATCTGCTCTACCGTAAGCTGGCCGATAATCCCGCGCAGATGGCCTTCCATCACCAGACGAATCAGACCTTCACGCTGCGGCGGCGTCTTGGAAAGAAATTGCTCCGCGCCGGTGCGGATCGAGATATCGTCGGACTTCACCTTGATCTGCGCCACGGCTTCCACCGTAACGGCTACGCCCTGGTTGGTGTAAAGGTCCTGCTGCGGCGCCACGTCAAAGGACATCAGCTCAAGCGAAAGCAGCCGGCAGTTCTCAATCAGCGGCCAGATAATGGTCCCGGCGCCTTTGACGACTCTCGGCGTCTTGCCCCGGCCATACACCAGCAACGCCTCGTTAGGGCCAACTTTGCGATACAACCGCGCCAGCATGCTGATCATGATCATCGTGCCTAAAACAATCAGACCGGCAATAATCGCGACTGTTTGCCACCCCATAGTTCCTAGATCCTTCATAACTCTTTCCTCTCCTCCTCTGCCGGCATTACGCCGGCTTTCTCTGCAAGCTCGTTCCAGCGACGCACATAAGCCACGCCCTTTTCAAAACGCGTGACCACCACTTCCTCGCCGCGCGGCATCTCTTCACCCTGTTCACTGCGGGCAGCGCAGGATTTGCGCGCGCCTTCCTGCTCGAAAATGATCTCGCCCGTGCCCTGTTTACGGATGCTCCCGCTGACCCGGCCAAGGACCCCAATCATCTCGTAATCACTGGGATCGAGACTCGACTCATGCGCCATGAAATATTTCGTGGCAATCACTACCACGATGCCCGCGCCAATCATCCCCGCCACGGTCGAAATCGCCAGCCCAGCCAGCACAAAAATGTGGCGCAGATGGACCAGCAGGTAACCTGTCCCGCCGAACCAGGCCAGGAATACCGCGATGCTCATCGGGTTAAAGAACCCAAAACTCGAACCGTGCGAGCCATGGCCGCCGCCGTGATGTCCTGCGCCATGTCCGAGATGAAAATGGCCGGGCAGATGCAAATGCAGCGTGCCGCTCAGGAACGAAAGCGCGGTAAAGGCAAAGCCCACGACAAAGCAGATCAGATAAAAGACTTCCCAGTTCATGACCTATGCCTCGCTTATCTCCGCAGCAGTTTTCGATTGCTGCGGCCTCAGCACATGCAACAGTTTCTCCGCCAGCTCCGGCGTCTCCAGGATCGCATCCATCAGAACCAGCACGCTGCGCGAATCCTGGTGCTTGGCCAGGTTCAATAGTGACCGGCTGACCTGCGGATCGCGGCGGAACCGTTCCGCGCCCTGAATCAGCCACAAATCCAGCGTGTCCTCTTCAGCGCTCACGTTGGAGAGCAATTCGTTATGGAAACCTTCCGGATCGTCCACCAGGTATCCGGGATGGACCTTGAAGAACCGCGCCAGCAGCAGCCGCGTCTTGTTGGTCAAATGCGGACGCGAGCCGTTTTCAATCTGCGACAGATAGCTCTGGCTGATCTTCATCTTGAGTTCGCGAGTGACCGCGCGCACAACCTCCTGCTGCGTCAGCTCGCGACCCATGCCGCGAAGATTCCCTTCCATCAACCTCAGGTAGCGTAATTTTTCTCCGAGTTTCATATATCACAAATCGCGATAATAATATTTCGATTTGTAATAGCAGTCAAGCGAAATCGGGCCTTAACTTTTCGACGTAGAAGTGGTCGATTTAATCTCTTTTGAATCTTAGGCTTACACTGATTCTAGGCGAAACGCTATGCGGCCAAAACCCTATTCTGTGGAATAATCCCAGCCATGAAAGGCACGATTTGCTGTTCGTTTTGTGGCAAGCCGCAAGGCAGGATTTCGAAGCTCGTCCTCGCCCGCAAAGGCCGTTCTTCTGCCTCCATCTGCGATGAATGCCTGAATGTGTGCCGGAAGATCCTGGTGAAATCTGGAACTGAGCCGATCGCTGATGCACCGAAACGCACGCCGAAGAGCTATTACAAGATCAAATCACAATCGCACGAACACGATCTGCTTAGCTGCTCGTTCTGTGGAACATCACAAGAGAAAACCCATCGTCTCATCGGCTCGGCTCCGGGACTGCCATCAACATATATCTGCGATAAGTGCGTCGACAGCGGCGACGCAGCAAGCAAAGGTGGAGACAAGTCATCGTTCGGCAATTGGATCGCGCGCAAGCTGGGCAAACACGAAACAACGATCCACAACATCAGATAGAAGACATCCGATAAAAGAAACGGCCCTCCTCGTTTCCGAGAGGGCCGCCGATTCGCCGTTGCCTTTCCCGCCGCTTACGGCTATTGTTGATGCCCGAATCGCACCTACAGGAGACTTTCTCGATGTCCAGGCTCGTCCGCCTTTTCGCATTCCTTATCTGTGCGGCGCTCACCGTTGCGCAAGCCCAGACCGCCGTTGATCCCGACGTAAACAAGAAGATCAGGGCGGAAGAAAACGACCACTCCCAGATCATGCACACCATGCATTTTCTTACCGATATCTATGGTCCACGGCTCACCGGTTCACCCAACCACAAGGCCGCGGCGGATTGGGCCATCAAGCAGATGAAGGATTGGGGCCTCGAGAATGCTCACCTCGAACCCTGGGACTTCGGGCATCCGGGCTGGATGAACGAACGCTCCAGCGGCTACATTGTGGCCCCCATTCATGATCAGCTGACGTTCAAGGTTCTGGCCTGGACCCCGGGCACCAACGGCACGGTGACGGCGCAGGTCGTCCAGTTGGTGCCGCCGGAAAAGCCCAAGAAAGAAGACCTACGGCCTACCTGGATTCTGTCAAAGACCGGGTGAAGGGCAAGATCGTATTGGTGGGCAAGGCCGAGGTCGTGCCGGTGGTAATCGACGTGCCCGCACGCCGCATGGACGACAAAGCCGCAGCCGAGCGCTTCGATCCCAAGAATCCCAATGCCGGACAATTCGGTCCGCGTAACGGCCAGCCACCGCAACAGGACCCGCCCGGCACGCTGACCGGCGCACAGATCAACCAGCAGATCGATGAATTTCTGCTGGCCAGCGGCGCCGTGCTCCGCGCCAATGACGCGCGCATGGGCAACGGACGCATTCGCGCCTTCCAGAACCGCACGTATGACATCGCCAAGGTGGTCCCCACCGTGGTGCTGCGCAATGAAGACTACGGACGCATTGCGCGCATCCTGGCCGACGGCGCAAAAGTCGAACTGGAGTTCAATATCCAGAACAAGACCTTCCCGGAAGGCAAGACTTCTTACAACACGATTGCGGAAATCCCCGGCACAGACCGCAAAGATGAGGTGGTGATGCTTGGCGGGCATCTGGACTCATGGCATTCAGCCACGGGCGCCACGGACAATGCCATTGGCTGTGCCATCATGATGGAAGCGGCGCGCATCCTGAAAACTCTCGGCGTGCAGCCGCACCGCACCATTCGCGTCGCGTTGTGGAGCGGAGAAGAAGAAGGCCTGCTGGGATCGCAGGCATACGTCAAAGCGCACTTCGGCAGCTTTGAGGAACCCAAGCCTGAGTTCAGCAAGCTGGTGGGCTACTTCAATGTTGATTCCGGGACCGGACGCATTCGCGGCGCGGGAGTCTTTGGTCCGCCCGAAGACGCCGACATCCTGCGCGAAGTGCTGCTTCCCTTTTCCGATCTCGGCGTTGCCGGAGCCATTGCCACAAAGAACCGGCGCGCCGGCGGAACCGACTCGAGTTCCTTCTCGCAGGCTGGTCTTCCCGGAATCGGATTGGGCCAGGACCCGATCGAATATTTTACTGACACCTGGCACACCAATCTTGACACCTACGAACGCATCATTGAAGAAGACGTCAAGAAGGATGCAATTATCGTAGCGGCGTCTGTCTATCAACTCGCGATGCGGAATGAAATGCTGCCGCGCTTCACCGCGGCGGACATGCCGGCAAAACCGGAGCCTCCGGGAACACAGCCCGGAGCCACGGCGGCAGCAAACACGCCGGCGCAGGCTTCACCCGCGGGAGCCGGAAGTGCGCCGAAAGACGAGCCCGCGAAAGCACCTAAGAAATAGAAATTAGTCGCAAGCCAAGTAAAAAGGCATCGCACATGGCGATGCCTTTTTTCTTATGCAGGTCAAGTTAGAACGTGAACTTCAATGCCAACTGGATATCGCGTGAGCCGCCTCCGCCCAGGAACGGATAGCCGATCGCAACGTCCGGCGTTGCCGTTGCCGAAAGGAAGCCCTGCCCTACCGCGCGGCAGCCAACAAACCCCGGCCCGTTCCCCGCAGCGCACTTGGGATCGCCTGGTACAGGAGCTACGCCGCCATTGGTTTCCAGATCGACCAGGAAATTCGGCAGCGTCGGGTTGGAGAAGTTTGGATGGTTGAAGAGATTAAACACATCGAATCGGAACTGCATGGTCAGCCGCTCGGCCAGCTTGGTATCTTTAGCCAACGAGAAGTCAAAGTTCCTGAAGTCCGGCCCCACGAAGGCATTGCGGCCCAGGTTGCCAAAGTGGAAGCCGCCGTTGCAGGCGCCGGCCACCGGGTCCCAGTTGCACGGCGCGGCAAACGCTCCCAGGTTCAGCAGCTTGCTGAAGCCGCCCGTGCCGGCAAAGGGATCACCAATCTGGTCCGGACGTTCAAAGAATTCATTGCTGTTGTTGAAGTTTTCAAACGAATTCAGGTTGAACGGCTGACCGCTCGCAAGGCGCAGCAGGCCGTTGATCGACCAGCCATTGGTAAACGCTTTGGCGGCCGTGAACTTCGGCAGATCATAACCGAACATCCAGGTGAGCCGATGCCGGGAGTCAAAGTTTGAGTTTCCCTTCTCCGCGCCGGGGTTCAGGCTGTTGTCCGGCTGCGCCGCGTTCGGGACATAGTCTTCACCATCGCTGGCGTTGTCAATCGAGTGCGACCATGTCCACGAGAGCTGCGAGTTCAGCCGGTGCAGGTTGTTGAGCTTCCATGTAACCTGCAGGCTGTTGTAGTGCGAGTTGGATGTGGACTCAAACTGATTGATGATGTTGAAACCCGCAAACGGCAGCGTGCCGGTGGCGATGTCAGCCTGATTGAGGTCGCGGAAACGGAAGAGCTTGGTGCCGGCAGAACCCACATAGCCGACAGTGAGCGCCATCTGCTTGCCCAGCGCCTGCTCAATATTGACGTTGAAATTCTGGACATACGGCGTGCGGATCTTCTGGTCAACGGTCCAGACGTCTGTTGTCGGTCCGAAGGCGGTAAAGATCGGCGCGTTGTTCACAATGGTGGCTGCCGTGCTTCCAGCCGATGTGATCGCCGAAGCCCCAATGCCGTTATACGCGGGGCCGGGATTGAAGGTGTTGAAAGGAAAGTGGCCGATAAAGAAATCCTGCGAAAACGCGTCGTAATAAAGTCCCCAGCCCGCGCGCAGGATGGTCTTCCCGCTGCCGAAGATGTCATACGCCGCGCTCAAGCGCGGAGCAAAATTATTGAGGTCCTTGGGATACAGGCTTGACGGTCCTCCGCCCTGCCCCACCAGCTGCAGCGAATCGGCGCCGGCGTTGAAAAGGCTGAAGCGATTGCCGTCTTCATAGATCACGCCGAAGTAATCCCAGCGCAGGCCGGCGTTCAGGGTGAGCTTGCGGCTGAAGCGGAAATTATCCTGCACGTAAAAGCCGGAGTTGTTCTGGTGCGTGGTGCGCTGCGAATCGCCGGCAAACTGGCTTCCGCCGTTGGTGATGTCGCCGGCGAGAAAGTCTTCAAACGAGGTGAACTTCAGCCTTCCGCGATAGCCAAGATCGTAGAACTGGTTGACCGTGGTCCGCCGGTATTCATAACCGAACTTGATGTTATGCCTGCCCGAGTTGTAGCTGACATTGGTGAAGTACTGCCAGTTGGTGTCAAAGCGATGGCGCGGAATCGAGTTGTTTCCGCCCAGGCCGCTGGTACCGTCACTGAAGCTGATCTGCGGCAGGCCAAAGTCCTGTGGATTGGTCACTCCGGTGTTCATGCCGATCGTCGCCGGATTGAAGTCCTGGTCCTCGGGGAAAAATCCTTCGGCAAAACGGTTCCAGCCGCCGCGAATCTCCAGCAGCATCTTCGGCGAGATCAGATGCGTGTATGAGAGTGACAGCACCTGTACGCGCGTGGGCGTTACCGTGTTAAATCCCGGAACGGTTGTACCCCCGCCCAGCGCCAGCGGGAAGCTCTGGTCGCTGTCGCCAAAGAAGTAGCGCGCGGTGAGCAGGTCAGAACCTTCGCCATGGCCAAAGTGCTGATCGATTTTGAAAATCAGGCTGTCCACGCGATTATTGAAGTGATCAGTCACCTGCACGGTTGCGTTGTCCGCGCCGGTGTCGCCGAGGGCCGGCAGCGGAATGCTCCAGGGATTCCGTGCAAGCAGCTTGGCGATTACCGGGTTAATCACGCCGCCTCCCGTGGTAAACGCATTCACGCGCGCCTGCGATGGCACGCTGGCCACGCCCGGCAATCCTCCGTTTTCGCGCCAGCCTTCATAGGCGACAAACCAGAATGTCTTGTCTTTTACCAGCGGCCCGCCCAGCGATCCGCCGAACTGGTTGTTATGGAAAACATCCTGGGGAATGACAGCGCCGGTGTTGGGATCGGTCTTGGAATTAAAGGCATTGCGCGCGTCGAGCGCATTGTTGCGAAAATACTCAAACACCGAGCCGTGGATTTTGTTGGTTCCCGACTTGGTCACGATATTCACCACAGCGCCCGCGTTGCGCCCGTACTCCGGTTCCATATTCGAGAGAATCGCGACTTCCTGCAGCGAATCCAGCGGAAGAATGGTTGCCGGGGTACCAAACACGCCCGCTTCGTTGATCGCCGGGTCATTGCGATAGCCGTCATTCATGTCCGTGCCGTCGAGCAGATAATTGTTCGCGCGGCCGCGATTACCATTGATGCTGAACGTGCCAAATGATCCCGGTGAATCACTGTCGCCATTTGGATCTGAGGCTGAGCCCGGCACCAGCGTGAGCAGTTTGGCAAAATCGCCGCCATTGACCGGAAGATTGGCGATCTGCTGCGCCTGAATGGTCCCGCCCATCGTGTTTCCTGTTGTGTCGATCACCGGGACTTCAGCCGTAACTTCAACTTCCTGTTTCACCTCACCGGGGGGAAGTTGCACATCGGCTCGCGTGTTGGCTGAAACTGCAACGTTGATGCCGGTTACCACCTTGGTGGCAAAACCCTGCTTGCTGGCGGTTACGCTGTAGCTGCCCAGGGGCAGTTCGGTGAACACGAAGTCGCCTTCGTCGTTGGTCTTGACCGTGCGGACCAATCCGGTTTCAGTGCTTTTGACTGTCACATCAGCCCCGACGATCGAGGCGCCTGAGCTATCGGTAACCGTTCCCTGAATTCCACCGCGGAAGGTCTGTGCCATCATCGCAGCGGAGAAGCAAAGCATGAAACTAATCGATAAGAATGTTCTCATCATTGACCTCGGAAGCGTACGGTTTAGGTGTTGGGAATTATACGATGCAGAGCAGCCAGCAAATCCGGAAACGATGAATGCGCAGCCGAATCATTAATCCCCGGTTACGTAAGCGAGCGACGGTCAAAACGTCGCAACTATAATTCAGCTTCGCACGAGCTGCTTGCGCGCGTTCAGCAAAAGGAGTAAATCGGTGACAAAACGCAATCTTTTCTCGATCGTCATAACCATTGCCGTTGCTTCCGGGACATACGGTCAAACCGCGCCGGCGGCGGAGAACAGCGCCTTCGGAATAGGCAGGCAATTCAGCAAAGAGGATTATGCGCGCGCCTATCAGATGCGCGGCGGCCCGCTTCTGGACAAGTTGAAGAACTGGTTTGTGGTCCCGCATTGGGTTGGATCGAGCGATGAGTTCTGGTACAAGCGCGACAGCGCCGATGGGTACGACTTTATCCTGGTGGACGCAGCCACCGGCCGCGCAAAACCCGCTTTTGATCAGGGGAAACTTGCGCAAGCTCTGACTGAGGCCACGGGCGCCCCGGCCGTCGCTGCAAAGCTGCCCTTTGATAGTTTTGTCTACGCTGAAGACCGGAAGGCGATCAAGGTTAGCGTCGCCGGGAAAGAATACCAATGCGAGATTGAAGCGGCAAAGTGCTCCGCAGGAACACCCATGCCTGCTCCTTTCGAGATCACCATCTTCAATCGCACGCCTCCGCCAACCCACGATCCAGATGAGGGCATACTGATCTCGCCGGACAAACATTGGGGAGTCTTCACGCGAGACAACAATCTTTGGCTGGTGGATAAGACCAACGGCCAGGAGCGCTCCCTCACGCACGATGGTCAACCACACTTTGGCTATGGGCTTTACATGGGCGAGTGGCAATCAGCTTCAATCCCGCGCGAACAGGCAATCGAAGCCGGCCATCGTTTGCCGCCGATGGCGACGGACTGGTCCCCGGACTCGCGAACCCTTCTTGTGCCACGCATCGATGAACGCCACATCGCCGACTATCCGTATGTGGAAAGCGCTCCGGAAGACGGCAGTTTCCGGCCGAAGCTGCACATGGTCCGCATACCGCTCACGGGAGAGAAACCCTACATCGTGGAGTGGTATCTCGTTGACATACCCAGCGGATCATCGCGGCGCATCAATTTTCCTTACAACCAACTGCTCCTTCCTGAGGCTGATCTCATGGCCATTTATAAAAAGTGGTGGAGCAGGGATGGATCTCACCTCTACGTCGCAGCCTATGGCGATAGCCTGGAAGCCGCGTATCTTTTTGACGTGAATCTTGCCAGCGGCGACTTGCGCACGGTAATTGAAGAGCACATGCAGCCGAGGGTCCAGTTCAGCTCTTCTGCCTACGACTCGCCCAACCTCTGGGTAAGCGGCCATGGCCTGGACGTAATCTGGTTTTCACAGCGCGATGGCTGGGGCCATCTTTATTTATACGACGGACAGACGGGCAAGCTGAAGAACCAGATTACACGCGGCAACTGGCTGGTGCGCGACCTGATCAAAGTGGATGAAGAACGGCGCCGCATCTTCTTTACTGCTTCAGGACGCGAAGGCGGCAATCCTTATTATCGTTATCTCTATCGCATCAATTTTGACGGCTCTGATCTCAAGTTGCTCTCGCCGGAGCCGGCGGACCATATGCTGGTCAGCCCACTGGCAATTTACAGCTTTGACCTCAGCCAGTCGTATGACGTGATCTCTCCCAGCGGCAAGTATGCGGTGTATAACTTCTCCACCCCACAGCGCCCGACGGAGAGTGTGATTCGCTCCACGGCCGATGGCCGGCTGATCGCCACATTTGAACAATCTGATGCCCGCGATCTTCTCGCTGCCGGCTATCATCCACCGGAAGAGTTCCAGGCCAAAGCAGCCGATGGGCAGACAGACATTTACGGCGTGCTGTATAGACCCAGCCACCTTGACACGAACAAGCGATATCCGATCGTTGATCTTAACTACTGCAGTCCGCTGGTGGCGGTAGTGCCGCATAATTTTCCGACAGCAGTCCTGGGCGCTGCCGCTCCCACGGCTGCCCTGCTGAATGAGTTGGGATTTGCCGCCGTTACGGTGGACGCCCGTGGCACTGCGTACCGTTCACGCGAATTTTCTTATGCCAACTATGGCAAGCTTGACATCAACGGCCTGGATGATCACGTGGCTGCAATCCGGCAGTTAGGCGAGCGGCTACACTATCTTGACCTGACACGTGTGGGTATTTCAGGTTCGTCGTTTGGCGGTTACAGCGCGATCCGCGCCCTGCTGGAATTTCCCGATTTCTACAA
Source organism: Candidatus Angelobacter sp. (assembly GCA_036557225.1). Lineage (GTDB taxonomy): Bacteria > Acidobacteriota > Terriglobia > Terriglobales > Acidobacteriaceae > Angelobacter. The sequence continues at coordinate 7,458 of DATBHX010000111.1, read as the reverse complement.
AGTCGGGATCGCCAATGTGCCGGGCGTTATCTTTCACGGCGAGTCCCCGGCAATGGATTGGTATGCCTTCCAGGGACGTCCGGTCTATAGCGATGGCACGCAATGGCGCCCAAAGCCCAATGAGGTCCCGCAGAACTGGAAAAGGATGGACACGGTGGCGCAAGCAGCACGGCTGAAAGGCGATCTGCTGATCATCATGGGAGAGCTTGATGAAAACGTGCTTCCCGGCAGCGTGCTTCAGTTCGTTGAAGCACTGGAAAAAGCTGACAAAACCTTCGATCTTCTATATATGCCCGGCGCGAACCACGTTTCCGGCTGGGCGCCGTATCACGCTTTGCACCGTGTGGAAGATTTTCTGATTTTCCATTTGATGGGCGGCCTGCCGCCGAAGGCGAATCTGCAATAACTGGAGCAGCGTCTCGGGACCGCATAATAGAAAGGTCCATTACCCGTCGAGGGACAACCGCCGCAACCTATTAGGAATTTTAATGTGTTTCCAACCTCGTTTTAATCTCGCTCCTGGACGATATGAGGTACGGTTGCGCAGGTGAAGCACACAAGCAAGCCTGTTCCGGGCAAACCTTACGTTTTGAAAATCTAAAAACGACTTAAAGGTGTACGATGTCCGCTATCAGGTGGGCACGAGGATTTGTTTTGTTCTTCGTGCTGGTGCTTACAAGCCTGGCTAATCTGCTCTTTGTCCCCGTCGATACTGACGGCGATGACAGCACCCCGCCTGTCATTTTCTCATTCAAATTTGTAGCTTCCAGGACTGCCGGCCACAATCGCCAGCCCGATCTCGACATCAACAGGGGCGCAGCCAGCCGGCCTGAACCGATAGCATCATCCATAAACCTCCCGATTATTCTCAATTCTTCGGAAATGGCAACTGCTGTTCCGCTCACCCCGCCGTTGCGATGTTAGATCGAGCCTCGCTGTCGCCGCGGCGAGCGTGATTCCAGCAATTCATCTCTTCCCTTCCTGACCTCGTCGTGTGGCCGGGCTGCGGACTGATGTCTGCCGGATTCTCCTTTCCGCAGCGACCTTCTCTGTCCTCCAAAACTTTTTAATCGCTGTCGCCATCGCCCGGGCGCAAGCCTTAACCCGGCCACGCTGGTCTCTTTCCGGGAGAAGTGTCGCCGAAATCTCGAAGGAGAGTTCTTATGAATTTGCCTCTGCAATTGAAGTTCATACTCCGCGCGAAAACCGCTCTCGCTGTTCTCTTTGCGCTCTGCCTTTTTGCTGTCAACAGTGCTGGACAACTGGCCCGCACCGGCCCGGTTGACCACAACAATGGATTCCCGCAGTGGTATCAAGACCAAAGCGGTCTGGTGCTCGACGCCTGTCTGCCCAACGCTGCTGAGTTGGCCGATGGCACCTGCCTGGTCACTCCTGACCAGCTGACGAATCCCTCTTCACCGATCTCATTCCCAAACAACTTTCCTGATGAATTCTTTTATTTCAACGCCAACTCCAACATGGATGTAAACGGCGGACGCGCCCTGCTCATCATGGCGCTGGAAGGAGCTTTCCTCAACGGCCCTGTGATTGCCGGCGACCAGATGGTGTTCGCCCGACTCCGCATCCGCATTGATGTGCCCGCGCCGGGCGGAAACTATCGCGTCATCCATCCGTTTGGCGTAGAGGAATTTCCCAACGTTGCACCGGGAATTAAGACCATCAACTTCACCAGCGACGTAGGCCTCATCGCCGGACAGTTCGATACCGCTCTGAACGGCGTTGTCTCCACCTTCCTGCATGCCTCCACCACGGCAGGCGGGCCCGCCTCGCCACTTGTTGTGCTCAACGGCGGAGGTACCTTCCTCACGGATCCTCTGGTGACCACGCCGGTCACCGGCAGTCCGTTTGGCACAAACGTCTTTCGCATTGAAGGTCCGAACATCGGAGGCCCGGGCATTGACTTCATTGAAACCGACCAGTTCACGCTCATGGGACGCGTGCATCTGGCTCCGGTGCCGAGCCCGGTCCTGGTGAAGCGTGCTACTTACCGTCGCGATGCGTACTCTGCGCAAGCCGACGTTTTTGCTACCGCAACTCCGGCCATCGGCAGGCCGACGCCGGTACTCTCCGTGACTGGCGCGGGAATCTGGGGCGCGGTGTTGCAGCGGAACGGCACCTCGTACTTCGGCGAACCGCAACTGTCCAATCCGGCTTCAATTCCGGCGTCTATCCTGATCACGAACAGCTCTGACACGCCCACCACCTTCACCGAAGCTGACCTGGTGGACGATGTCATCATCAGCGCGGCCAACTACGATCCCGCCACGCAGACGCTGCTGGTGCGCGCCATGTCCGGCGATCAGCTTTCGCCGCCGGCGCTGATGGTTTCGGGGTTTGGTCCGCTGGATATGACCGGCCAGTTCGCTACCATGCTGGCTGTGCCTCCTTCCGAGGTCACGGTGATTTCCAGCCACGGCGGGCGCGATACCCGCAAAGTAACCATCGGCGCGTTTGTTCGCAACGTGAATGCGCCGCACGCAGAGAACGATTTCGCCGGCGAAATTCCGGCGGACGTCGCAACCTCCATCAGCATTCTGGCCAACGACACTCCCAACATGGGCGTGACTCCCAGAATTCTGGCCAACCCGGCGCACGGCATCGTGAGCATCGATCCTCTCACCGGCTCGGCAACTTACACACCGGCGCACGCCTATGCTGGTCCCGACAGCTTCAGTTATATCAACACCAACAGCAGCGGTCTGGATTCCAACGTCGCGCTGGTGTCATTCAACGTGGCATTCGTGAACCATCCGCCGGTGGCCAATGATGATGCCGCCTCCGCCAGCGTAACCACGCCGGTCACCATTGACGTGCTTGCCAATGACACTGATCCTGACGCCGGCGACACGCTTGATCCTCTGAGCGTAACGATTGTTGCGCCACCAGCCAGCGGTGATGCGATTCCCAATACCAATGGCACCATCACCTTTGCTCCGGCACCGGGCACGAGCGGCAACGTCACGTTCCAATACACGGTCACGGATAGCCACCTCGGCGTGAGCAATCCGGCAACCGTTACTGTGAACGTGGTAAGCCCGGACACGCTGACCATCACGCAAGCCCAGTTCCGTACGCGCGGCGACTGGAGAATCCGCGGCACCAGCACCATTCCTGGCCCGGGCAACACTATCACCATCCATAACGGACCGACGCTCGGCGGTCCGGTGATCGGCACCATCGCCGTGGATGCCGCCGGAGCATGGGACTTCTCGCTGAAGGGTACCAATATTGTGCCTGACGCCACGCACACCATCAGCATTGAGTCCACCAAGGGCGGCCAGCGTCTGGCCTTCCCGGTCACGATAACGAACTAACCAAGAGGCTCCATCTCTTCTTGATGGGAGATGGAGCCTCTTCAATCAGACATTTTTCAGTCATTGCAGACAGGAAGGAGGTTGCGCCTAACAAACAAGATTGAACGGATGTGCCTTTTCCACTACACCACTTAAAACAGGGAGGCCAGGGCGGCCTCCCTATTTTTTATTGCGATGCCGTCAACATAGCGTATGATTCTCCATTTCATATTCATGACTCACCACCAAGGAGAACCAAACACATGGGGATGAGGAGCGTTCTCATCATCGCAGCATCCGTTCTGGCGACGGCAGGAGTAGCCACCGCGCAGGCCAACCCACCACAACAGCCGCAGCAACCACCGGCACAGCAGCCCAATCGCGCGGAACAACCCAGCCGGGCAGAGCCGCAAAGGCCGCCGGCTTCGCAGATGACCGTGCCCGAAGCGCAACAGCCTCCACAGCAGCAGCGCGCACGCCCTTCCGAGCCGCAGCAGGGTGAAGGCGGCCAGCGTCGCGGACCGGCGCCGGAAGAAAAAACTTCTGTCACGCATCACAGCGCGCGCATCGGCGGACAGCAGATCAATTACACGGCCACGGCCGCCACCTATGTGATCCGCGCCGACGACGGTTCGCCCAAAGCCACGATGTTCTATGTCGCCTATACAAAGGATGGAGTAGAGGCCGCCCGGCGGCCGCTGTCTTTTGTCTACAACGGCGGACCTGGATCGGCTTCGCTCTTCACGCACATGGGGTTGGGGCCCAAGCGGGCAACGCTCACCGCCGATGGCCACGGCATGCCCGCGCCGTATTCCGTGGTGGACAATGAAGATTCATTCCTCGATGCCACCGACCTGGTTTTTATCGACGCCATTTCCACCGGCTACAGCCGCCCGGCTCCGGGAGAGAATCCGGCGCAATTTCACGGCATCATTCAGGACGCCAACTGGTTTGCCGACTTCATCTATCAGTACATCACCCGTACGGAGCGCTGGCTCTCGCCCAAATTCCTGATCGGCGAAAGCTATGGCACCACCCGCTCGGCCGAGTTGGCCGGCGTTCTGCAGGAGCGCCATGAAGTTTATCTGAACGGAATTGTGCTGCTTTCTTCCGTCGCGTTCGCCAATTGGGGCGCTGACGATCGCACGGAATTCTTTCTGCCTACCTACGTCACTACGGCGTGGTATCACCACCTGTTGCAGCCCGATCTGCAGAACTTGACCATCGATCAGGTCGCACAGAAAGCCCGCGCCTTCGCCCATGGCGACTATGCGGCCGCGCTGGAAAGAGGCGATGCCTTGACTCCGGAAGAACATAAGAAGATCGTGGACGAGATCGCCCATTACACGGCTCTTTCACCGAAGTACATCGAGCAGGCAAACCTGCGCATCAGCCCATTCCGCTGGTTCCGCGAACTCGAGCGCGACAAGCGCCTGACCATCGGCCGCCTGGATTCGCGCTTTACCGGCATGGAGCAGGACGCGGCCGGCGAGCGTCCGGACTACGATCCCAGCGAAGCTTCGTACGAAGGCGCATACGTAGCCACGTTCCATGACTACGTCCGCCGCGAGCTGAAGTGGGAGAGCGAGATGTATTACACGGTGACTGCGAACGTGCGTCCGTGGGACCAGGCCGGAAACACTGAAGTCGCGGAGGTGCTGCGCGCGGCCATGACGCAGCAGACTTACCTGAAAGTCCTGGTGATCTGCGGCTATTACGACGTGGCCACGCCGTTCAACGGCATTGAGCACACGGTTTCACACATGCACCTGGAGCCCTCAGTGCGTAAAAACATCAGCTTTACCTACTACGAGGGCGGGCACATGATGTATATCGACGAAAAAGAGCGCCACAAGCTGCACAAAGACGTGGATGACTTCATCAACGCAAATTATAAGCATTGATGCTCTTGGCTCTTGGTTCTTGGGATCTGATTTAAAAGGCATCGCCCCCACCCCCTTACGCGCTGGTTTTCGCGTGATGGGGCGAAAGGTGATGCCTTTTCGTTAGCGGGCCTGTTTCGCCTCCGATTCCGTACCCGCCTCATCCATGGGTGCCCATCAGCAGGCGATCAAAGTCTTTCTCCTGCTGGCTTTCATCCTGTTGCTTCTTGTCTTTCTTTTGCTTCTTTCCTTCCTGCGTATCAGTGCAGCCATTCTGCTGCTTGCCGGCGGCAGTCGCGCCGGTCGATTTGGAGTTGTCGGTTGCGGCAAAGGCCGAAACAGATGCTGCCAGAGTGACTAACGTGAGCAAGCGTACGAGAGCGTGTTTCATGAAGTCTTCTCCTGTTTGAATTTTTATGAAGGCGTCTTGCGCCAGCCTTGCAATCTTCGCTATGTAAAATCCAAACAGGGGGCTGATTATTCCCTGGTTCGAGGCAGAAATATTTTTTGCGAAGACGGGAATAAAAAAGAGATGTGCAGGTTGCGAGGGGCGCGCCTTGCAAGAGGCGCGCCCCGTTTGAAACGCAAATCAGATTCAGGAGCGGCGTGTACGTTTTTCGGTGGAGAGATGGTTGAAGCGCTCGGCCTCGGAAACGTAGCGGGCTATTATCAGGCGTCCCGCTGGCGCGGGACTGGAGCATGGGGTTTGAGATTATTCCAATCGTTGCCAGTTGAATGTGCCGCCCCTACGGGGCTCGGCGTGTCTACTACGCGTACCCAGGCCTTACGGCCTGGGCTAACCTCATTTCGCGCCTCCGGCGCTGGAACGTCGGTTCGGACAGTCCCTCTGCTCTTCAAGAGCAAAGTAATGCCAGCACAGCCGAGGGCGGCTCAACCCCAGAGGGCCAAAATCGGGCCTTCCGGGGACCCCTGGCTGTGCCACATCAGTATCGGTAGAACTCCCTGAAACGGTAAGGTAAAGGAAACATTCTCGGGATTCCTCGACTCCCGCTTAGTCGCGTTCGCTCCCGCGCGGTCGCTCGGAATGACAGAATTAAAGAGGGGGTACTTTACGGCCCGGCTAAAGCCCGGGCCCTGATACGAACCTGGATGGAAGCAATCTGCAACGATAGAAGCAGTCTGCAATCTGCTATCTGCGATCCGGGAAAAAAGGACCCGAAAAACCACCCCTTCCTACGGCATACGTTTGTCAAGATGGCCTATTTCGCGCGCTGTTTTGAGCTGATTTTTATTGACTAAAAACACGGTTTCGCCTATTGTTCAGGAGGGCAGTACTGAGTACTTAGTCGTTAGTATTTAGGAAGGGCAAAGCCCTAACGCACTGCACACCCTTTAGTCAGGTCCGCGGAGTTTGTAATCGTACGCCTGCCTGGCGCAAATAATACCCCACAGTTGAAGTGTCTCTAGAATCGCCGGGATCGCCGTCATCGCGCGTGATCGCCGGAATCGGAACGGCAAAACCAAAATCTCAGAACCCAGCCACCTGACGGTGGCTTTTTTCATTTTTGGAGGAAGTGTGACCAAGGAAGAGGTAAAGACGGCGATCCTGGCCTGTGCCAATAGACTGGGGCATACGCCCAGCGCCAAAGAGATCTTCAAACACGGAGGAGTCAACCGGCGGGAGTTGAGACGGTATTTTGGCACGTATCGAAGGGCGCTTGAGGAGTGTGGCCTGGAGGGAAGCGGCTGCGGACGGCGGCTGGACGTGGAAGAGCTGTTCCGGGACTGGGCACGGGTGGCGAGGGAGGTAAAAAAAGTGCCAACGATCTGTGAATATGAAGAGATGAGCGAATACAGCGTGCGTCCGCTGCTGAAACGTTTTGGAGGATGGACGAAGATACCGGAGGGGATGCGGTTATATGCAAAAGGTGAAGGCCTAGCGGAGGAATACAGTGACGTGATGGAGATGATTGAATGTCAGGCTGGACGTCAAAATCGCGGGCCAAAGACGTCAGGGTCGACCACGACCAAGGCCATTGCGAACAGGCCGGTGTACGGACAACTACTACGGGATTGTCCTTTGCTGTTTGCGCCGACATGCGAGGCGGGCGTGCTTTTTCTTTTTGGCGCACTAGCGGAACGGCTGGGATTTCTGGCGTTGCGGATACAAACGGGGTATCCGGACTGCGAGGCAATGCGCGTGGTGGCGGAAAACCGAATGCAGCGGTTAAGGATTGAGATTGAATACGAGAGCCGGAACTTTCTGAAACACCTACACGAGCCCAAAGGCTGTGACCTGA